>JAWKON010000063.1:0-58183 GCA_041391125.1 Caldilineaceae bacterium | reverse complement strand
CCATTCGTACATGGGCTACGGCGGCGGTGTTGAATATGTAGATGCGCTGCGCGACACGGTGGTCATGCTCATGATTGAGAAAAAGGGCGCCGTGGATGTGCTGGAAGAGATCATGGCGCTGCCCGGTCTGGATATGATCCAGTGGGGCGGGGCGGATTACAGCATGAGCGTGGGCCTGGCCGGTCAGCGCGGCAACCCGGAAATCAAAGCCACCGAGAAGCGCGTGATCGAAACGGCGCTCAAATATGGCGTGCAGCCGCGCGCCGAAATTGGTTCGCCCGATCAGGCGCGCTATTATTTGGATTTGGGCGTGCGCCATTTTAGTATTGGCACAGATCTGTTTGTGCTATACCAGTGGTTCAAGCAGAACGGCGAAGAGTTGCGTAAGGTGATGGAAGGTGCGTAAAGTAAGATGGAAGTACATATTTGGGGCTGGATCGCGTTTAATGTGGTTGTGATCATTATGCTGCTGGTAGACCTGCTGGTCTTGCAGCATGACGCCCACGAAATTAAAACCAAAGAGGCCGCTTTTTGGAGCGGCTTCTGGATTGTGGTGTCGCTGCTCTTTTGCAGCGGCATCTATTTTTGGGCCGGTTCGCGCCCGGCGCTGGAATTTTTAACCGCCTATGTAGTAGAAAAAGCCCTCAGCGTCGACAACATTTTTGTGTTTATTGTGGTCTTTCTCTTTTTTGGCGTACCGGCCAAATATCAGCACCGGGTGCTTTTCTGGGGCGTGCTGGCGGCGTTGATCATGCGCGGGGCCTTTATTACGGTGGGCTTCTATCTGGTCCATCGCTTTGAATGGCTTATGTGGCTCTTTGGTCTATTTCTGGTTTATACCGGCGCCCGCATGTTTTACCAGGATGACGAGGATTCAATTGACTTAGAAAATAGCTGGGCCATGCGCATTACGCGGCGCATTCTGCCCGTGACGCCCGATTATCGAGGCGCGAACTTCTTTGTCAAAGAAGGGGGGCGCTGGCTGGCCACGCCCCTCTTTATGGTGCTGATCGTGATCAACATTGTCGATCTGGTCTTTGCCTTTGATTCCATCCCCGCTGTACTGGCCGTAACCAGCGATTCCTTCCTGGCCTATTCATCCAACATTCTGGCCATTTTAGGGCTGCGCGCGCTCTACTTTCTGCTGGCCAGCGTGCTGGACAAATTCCGCTTCCTCAAGCTGGGGCTGGCCTTTATTCTGGTTTTTGTGGGTGTCAAAATGCTCATCGAGGAATTTTATCATATCTCCATTGGCGCCTCGCTGGGCATCATCATGCTCGCGCTAGCCGTTTCCATCGCCGCTTCGCTGCTCATCCCAGTCAAAGAGGTCGAAGAAACGCAATTGGTCGAGAGTGGCTGAGAGGAGAGGAAAATTGTAAATGGTAAATGATTAACGGTGAACGGTAAACGAGGCCGGCTACACGGTCCCCTTCATTTACCATTCATAATTCACCATTCACCATTCACCATTTACAATTTGGCTTGTCCACTTCCCCATTAACTCTGACCAAACGTCACCATCAAATTCGCCACCTGCTCCACCACCACCTCCAGCAGCCGGTTGCCTTCCTCGGCTGAAGCGGCAAAGGGCTCGTCGGTGTAACCGGGCCCAGCGGCCCAGGCGCCGTGTACCTGCACCGTGGCTCCCACCAGCGGCGCAAACAGACCGCTGCCGCTCTTTTGCGTTGTGCGCGTCTTCTCCAGCCCGTCGGCATTGACCAGATCGGGCCGCAGCGCCATCACCATCGATGTTTCAAAACGCCCGGCGTGGCCTGGAATCATATTGCTGGGCATAAGCCCCTTCTCCACCAGCACGGGCCGCGCAATATCCCAATAGGCCGCCGTGGCAATCGAGACCGGATGTCCTAGCCGGTTGGCGAAATCGAGTCCTACCACCGCATTAGAATCCGTGTTGCCGCCGTGCCCGTTGAGCACCAGCAGCTTGCGGAATCCGCTCAACATCAACCCCTCCAGCACATCCGTCACTGCCGCCATGTAATTGGGGCTGCTCAACGAAAGCACGCCGGCAAACGGGCGATGGTGGTGCGAATTGCCGCACCAGAGTACCGGCGTCACCACGACAGGCGTCTGGCCAGCCGCCTTCTCTGCCGCCCGCCGCGCCACCGTGCCGCAGAGCAGCGTATCGGTCACCACCGGCATGTGCGGACCGTGCTGCTCAATCGAGGCCGTGGGGAGCACGGCCAAAGCACTGGGCGCCAGCTCGGCAATCTGATCGCGGGTCATCTCCTCTAATAAAATAGTCATTGCGGTTCCTCCTTGTGGTTGTTGTTATTTGGATGAGGGCTTCTCTTCCCCCTGGCCCCTCGTCACCACAAGTGGCCACCACGGGGGACGGCGCACATCGTACGCCAAGGGGGAAGAGGGCCCCCTGCAACTTAACACTTTCCTTGTTACGTTGCAGGGAATAATTGACAATTGAGACTGATTCATCGATCATTCTCTATTGGTCAAAATCAAACATATTATCACAAGTTGACATATAAAGTTGACAACTATTTGTCACACCATTATCGCTTACATTGGGAGAAGATAAAATTATGCCGAATGTTCATTTCATCACGTCCTACGCCGAGCCAGTTCCCAGCTTGATTGTGCAAGACGCGCCGCCCGGTTTTGAAACCAGCGTGCATCCGGCCAATTTGAGCGAGACCGAGCTGATCGAGCGCGTACATGACGCCGACTTTCTGATTTTGTTTCCCAGCCGCCTCTCGGACAACGTGCTGCGCGCTATGCCGCAGCTCAAGCTGATCCAGCTTGTAAGCGCCGGTTTTGACCAGATGAACCTGGCGCTCTGCCAGGAACTGGGCGTGCCGATTGCCAACAACGGCGGCGCCAATTCCATCGACGTGGCCGAACACACCATTGCCATGATGCTGGCCGTCTATCGCCGCTTCCGCGAGCTGGACGTGAATGTGCGCAACAACGGTTGGCGCGCCATCGACACCGGCGTTTGCACCTACACCATTGACGGCAAAACCGTGGGCATTATCGGCATGGGCAATATCGGCCAAAAGGTGGCGCGGCGTCTGCAAGGCTGGGGCGCCCGCGTGATCTATTACGACGCCTATCCCCCCTTGGCGGAGGTGGAGCAGGCGCTCAACGTGACCCGCGTCACGCTGGACGAACTGACAGCGGAGGCGGACCTGATCACGCTGCACACGCCGCTCAATGCCGAGACGCGCGGCATTTTGAGCCACGCCCAGTTTGCGCGCATGAAGCCCAATGCGATTGTGGTCAACACCTGCCGCGGCCCGGTCATCGACGAAGCCGCGCTGATCCAGGCGCTGCAAAAGGGCCAAATTGCCGGCGCCGCGCTGGATGTGTTGGAAAAGGAGCCGCCGGCGCCGGACAACCCGCTGCTGCAAATGGAGAATGTGCTCTTTACGCCGCACAGCGCCGGCATCACCTACGACACCTGGCGGCGGCGCGGCCAATTTATCTTTGAGAACTTACAACGCGTTTGGAATGGACAAGCACCCCTGGCGGTGATTGGATAATGTTTGCGCCTACTCCTGCACCCAAATCGTACTTTACGGTGGGCTCTGGCAAATTGAAATTCCCCGCGACGTATTGGCTCGGTACGCGTCTTACTCTGTATACGTTTTTCATGGGCGCCTTTTAGAGATATAAATTTTGTACGCGGATTTGACGGATTTTCGCGGATTTATGTATTGGTCGCCTAAATCCTGTTCATCAGCGTAAATCTGCGTACAATTCTACTACATCTCTCCGACAGACTGTCTGGAACACACGGCATCTGCGAGCGCCGATTCCAGGTTACGATTGGTCATGCGTCAACGTTATTTCGATTAAAGCGCTGTTTCGCAGCCAGCTCAGTATCAGTAGATCGCAACGAGAAGATATAGGCGGATTTCACCAATCGAGACCGACGCCTGCATCGCCAACACCGTATGCGGTGTACAAATATATAGTGAGGAATTTCATGCAAGGAGTTATTTTGGCTGCGGGCAAAGGCAGCACGGCTGTATCCAATTACGGCCACGCGCACCAAAGCGATGGCGCCGGTGGCCGGCAAACCCATTGTCGCCCGCGTACTCGACACGCTCATTGCCAACGGCATCTGCGACTTTACCATGATTATCAGCCCGGATGACGACGACATCCGGTGCTATTTTACCAATCCCGCCCATCTGCCCGCCAATGTACAGGTGCGCTTTGCAGTCCAACAGGAGCGGTTGGGTATGGCCCACGCCTTGAGCTTGGCCGCCCCCTTTATTCACGAAGATTTCATCCTCTCTGCCTGTGACAATTTGACGCCGCCAGAACACGTTGCCGAACTGATTCAAACCCACCGCCGCCAGCAAGTCCACGCCACGCTCAGCCTCATGGAGGTGGGGCCGGAGCAACTGCGCAAATCCGGCGTGGTGGATGTGCGCGATGGCCGCGTTTATGGCATTGTGGAGAAACCGGCGCCGGGCGAAGAGCCATCCAACATTGCCAGCCTGCCGCTCTATCTTTTCTCGACCAAACTGCTCACCTATCTGCCGCGGGTGCAGCCCTCCAAACGGGGCGAATACGAGCTGCAGGACGCCATCCAAATGCTCATCGAGAGCGAAGGCTCTATTGCGGGCGTCTTCACGCCGACGCGCTTGCAGTTGACCAATGCGGCCGATCTGCTCTTTTTGAATCAGCACTATCTGGCCCAGGAAAATGGCCGTCTGCGCGCCCAGCCCGCCAAAGTCGGCTCCAACACGCAACTGATTGGACCACTGCACTTTGACGACGGCGTCACCATTGGCGAAAATTGCGTGGTCGGTCCCAATGTCTATCTGGAAGCGGGCTGCTGCATCGGCAACCACGTGGAGCTGCGCGACGCCATTGTGCTGCGCAACCGCAACATCGCCGATTATAGCCAGGTGATTGAGCAGGTGATTGCGTAAGCGGAATGGAACACAGATTGCACAGATTTGGCGGATTTTCACTGATTTCTTTTGGGTTCTCTGAGCACTTGGGGGTAGCGGCGGTTGAGTAGCCCCGGCAGTTTGGGGGCGTATCGAAACCAAAGCGGATCGTTCCCCACCAGATCACAAAGAATCGTTCTTTTGTGAAAAATCAGCGTGCATCCATCTTATCCGCCAAATCCGCGTTCCATTTTCTAAGTGTAAACTGTACAATTCAATTGCAAGTTTTCCCACGGACATTGGATGCACGGATGTGGTACTTTACACCCTGGCCTGTAGTCAATGTCTGTTGGGTAGCATGTAGGGGTATGAGTTGGGGCGGCAACAACACCGCCTAGACAAAACCGTTCTATTCGCCCCAACTCGTACCCGTCGATGGGTTCTTACGAGCCATTTCAAATTTCAACACGATTGGACTATAATGTCGCAGCTTATCTCTCAACCCGCCATCACCATCTACCTGGCCCGCCACGCCACGCCCAACCGCGCCACCGGCATCCGCTATGACATTGCGCCGGGGCCGCCCATTTTACCGGAAGGCGAAAAAGAGGCCGCCCAACTGGGCGAATTTCTGCAATCGGTCGGCGTGCAGCAGATCTACGCCAGCCCGCTGCTGCGCACGCAGATGACCGCGCAAATTGCGTCGGAAACCTCGGGCATTGAGATGGAAACTGAGGAATTTCTGGCCGAATGGGCGCACGGCGAAAAGGACGCGGATGTGCTGGCGCGACTGTGGCCCTTTTGGGAGCGGCTCTGCGGCGAAAGCGCCGATGACGGCCCCATTGCCATTGTGTCGCACGGCGGGCCGATTCGGATTTTGCTGGAGGAGTTGGGGGTTGCCAAAGAGGAAGTGACCTACTATTGCCGCCACTTTGATTGGGGCAATCCCCTGCCGCCGCCGTTTGCGTTTATGCCACGCGCTCGGTGCGGATGAAAATGGTCGGTAGATCTGGTCTTTACGCCCAAACCGTACACGCCCTTCAACCGGGTTCCGGCAGCCGCAGCCGTTCCCGCCGGCTTACCCAATCCTTTGAGCACCAGCCGATACGAATCATCCATCATGGCGCGCACCTCGTCGGCAGGGATCGTGCCGTCCAGCACCACCGTATTCCAGTGGCGCTTGTTCATATGATAGCCAGGCAGCACTGCATCGTACATCTCACGCTGCGCAATGGCCAATGCCGGTTCGCACTTCAAATTGACGCGCAACGGTCGCTCATCTTCTGAAACCAGCGCAAACATCTTGCCGCCCACCTTATAAACCAGCGCCGTCGGCCCAAACGGATACTCCTCCACCGCCCCCGGCTTGCCCGCCAAATACTCTTTTATCTCCGGCAATTCAGTCACCGCGACATCCCCTTTCACCCTTCACCCTTTCACCCTTTTCACCCTTTCACCCTTTCACCTCTACTCCTCTACCGTCTTCCCCACCACCGGCTTAAACGTCCGCGACCCAATCGCCCCCAGCGCCTGCACCAATTCCTGAAACATCTCCTCGCCTTCATAAACGCCAATAATCGCCCCGCCCGAACCGGCAAACTTAGCGCTGGCGCCACAGCGCTGCGCCGTCTCCACCATCTCCACTTGCCACGATGGCAAGTTATAGATGCCGCGGCGCACTTTAAAATTGTCGTTGATCAGCTGGCTCAACTTTTGTCCATCGCGGCTTAAGATCGCCGCGCGCCCGGCGCGCGCCAGCGCAGCGCAGGCATCCATGGCGCCAATCACCGCCTGGTCGCCGCGATCGTAGCGGCCGCGGATGTCGTTGTGGAAAAGTTCGGTCGGCTCGCTCAGCGCGTTGTGATAGGCCATATAGAGCGCGGGCAGCAGCGCCGGGTCCAGCGGCTCGTAGCGAAAACAGCGCAAGCCGTGGATGGTGCGCTCCTGCTCCTGGGCAAAATCCATAAAGACCACGCCCTCGTAACACTGGATCACGCGGTCCTGCAAGCCGCCGGTAATGCCCAACTCCAGCTCGACCGACAGCACAAAGGTGGGCTGAATTTCTAGCGGCATTTGCACGTCATAATAGGTCATGAGACAGCGTAGGGTGGAGACAATAATCGCGCTGGAGCCGGCCATGCCCAACCGCGTGAATATTGGTATCGTAGCGCACGGAGAAATTGCGCTCGTGCAGCGTAATATCCTGCGCCTGGCAATATTCCACAAAGCGCTTAATCGTGGCCTTGACCAGCCGGATGCCGCCATAGTAGCCGTGAAGCTGCACATCTTTGGCCAAATCATAGACCGAACGAAAGCGGGCGCGGTCATTTTCGGCCAGCACAATGTCCACCGAGTCCCACTCATAGAGCACCACCTCGGCCCAATAATTGCGCACTGTCACCGAAATCGTGGCGCCGTTATAGCCATCCGACGGTTGCCCAGCAGGCCGGCGCGGGCATAGGTGCGTTTGCGAATAATTTCCATAAACATTGACTCCAAAGTTGCAGGGTTGCAGGGCGGCAGAGTTGCAGGGGACAAGGTTACAGCGCAGGGCCACAAAAAGGATCGCTTTACAACTTTGCCGCCCTGCAACCTTGCAACTCTGGTACCTTGCCACCTTTTAACAGATGCTCCAGATGCTCCCGCAGCGCTGCGCCGTATCTTTCGTCGGCCAGGGCGAATTCCACAAAGGCTTGGAAATAGGTTTCAAAAGTGCCAATGTCGTAGCGCCGTTCGTAGGGGTGCAATCGCAGACCGTAAACTTTGCCACCATTCTGGATCACCAGCCGAATGGCGTCGGTCAATTCAATTTCGCCACCGGATCCGGGCTGAATTTGCGCCAGGGCGTCGAAAATGACGGGCGAAAAACGTAGCGCGCCGCAATGGCCAGATTGCTGGGCGCATCCTCGGTGGCGGGCTTTTCGATTACGTCGGCCAGCTCAAAAATGTCGCCATCGGTTTTGGGGGCGGCCACGCCATAGTGCCGAATCTCGGCGCGCGGCACCTCCTCAAAGGCGATGACGGCATCCGCCCGTTTCTCCACAAAGCAATGGCTCATGCGGCGCACAACGTCGCTCTGCGCATTCAGCCCAATAATCGAATCTCCCAGCGCCACCACAAACGGCTGCTCACCCACGAAAGGGCTGGGCGCACGACACCGCATACCCCAGCCCCAACAGTTGGCGCTGCCGGTAAAAATATTGGATGGGCGTGCGCTCAAAGCTCAGCTCCGCCAGCAGCTCCTCGCCCGTCTCGCGCAGCACCTGGATCAGCTCGGCGTCGATGTCGAAATGATTCTCAATCGAAGTCTTGCCCGGCCCGGTAATAAAGAGGAGCCGCTCCATGCCCACGCGGGTCAGCTCATCCACCACATATTGCACCGCCGGCTTGCGCCCCACCGGCAGCATCTCTTTGGGCTGCGACTTTGTGGCCGGCAGCAGGCGCTTGCCAATCCCGGCCACGGGAACAACAGCTATGGTTATGTCGGTCATGGTTTTATTTCCTTTTATGGGGGCTGGGGATTGGGGGTTGGGGATAGGGGTACGGCGATCCCCACTCCCTAATCCCTGATCCCCAATCCCCATTTCCTACTCCCCCACCGCCTGCGCCAGCACTTCCACCGTGTGCCAAATGGGTAGCGGATTGCCGAGCGCGGCCAAGTGCGTTTGAATCTGCGTCATGCAGCCGATGTTGCCGGTGGCTACGGCGTCGGCGCCGGTGGAGATGATGTGGCGCGCTTTGCGTTCGCCGATCTGGCGGGCCAGATCGGGCTGCTCCAAATTGTACGTGCCGGCCGAGCCACAGCAGAGTTCGCCTTCGGGAATGGGCACTAGCGTGACGTTGGGAATGGCGTGCAAAAGCTGGCGCGGCTGGATGGTGACGCGCTGGGCATGGGCCAAATGACAGGCATCGTGATAGGCGATGGTCAGCGGCTCGGGCAGCGGGCGGAGTGGCCTCATGCCAAGTCCGGCAGAAAAACGCTGATGTCCCGCACTTTGCTGGCAAAGCAGTTTGGCGCGCTTTCATGCACCGTGCCTCAAAGAGTAGCCCATACTCCTTCATGCCGGAGCCGCAGCCCGCCGCATTGCGATCACGGCATCCACATCTGCCGCAACAGCAGCGTCATAAATTGATCCAGATTGTGGCGGGCCAGCCGCAGCGCCTGCGCTTCTTCCCATGCATGGCCAGCGAACCACAGCAGCCCTGCGCCCCGAATCAGCACCTCCACACCGTTTTGGGCCAGCACTTTCAGCGTGGCCCGGTTGATCTGCGGGGCCAGCGCCTGCTGCACGCAGCCTGTCAACAGCGCCACGCGCGCCCGTCGTTCGCCCACTGCGGGGACAATTTCGGGCAGTGAATGGTGCGTCGGCAGTGCATCCGGCAGCAGATCGAGCATGTTGCCCAATGGGGCGGGCAGCAGCGCCTTGAGCGGTTTGGCCACTTTGCCCAGGGTGGCAGCCATCCGAAAACGGCCGGGATAGGGCAGCGTTTCGCGCACCATGAGGCGCGTCAACTGGTCCAAGGGGTTCCGACTGCGCTCTTGTTCAGCGCGGGCGCGGAAAGGCGTGAGCAATTCGCCATATTCCACACCGGATGGACAGGCGGTGACGCACGCCATGCAGCCCAGACAGCGGTCCACAAAGGGCGTCATTTCATCCAGCGGCAGGTTGCCTTCGAGCTGCTCTTTCATCAAATAGATGCGGCCGCGCGGCGAATCCATCTCTTCGCCCAGCACTTTGTATGTGGGACAGACCGAAAGGCAAAAGCCGCAGTGGACGCACTTTTCCACGGCATGGGCCATCTCCGTTCCCTGTGGGCCAATTGTTTCAAGCGCAATGGTGTGCTGCATGGGACTCTCCGGTTGCGTATTGTCGGTTGCGTATTGTCGGTTGCGTATTGTGGTTTTGCATTGCTTGGGAAATGAGTATACCCCATGAAGGCGCGAGCGAAAAGAGTCGTAATTAGCAATGTTATTGTTTGTGATGCAAAATAGACATCGCTTGTGAAATTTAGTACAATGCTGTCCGTCGCCGGAAATGGTAAACAGCCCTTTGTGGATGTTTTCCCCAATGGAGCCACATCCTTGCCGGAAGGGGCAAATAGGCCAGTGGCGCACACAAACGTGGGGGCGGCCTCTTACGGGAAGGAGCGCATCTCATCCCCAAGGGAAAGGCTCCCGTTATTTGTGATAAATTGGACAATCAAAACCAATTGTGCTATATTTGCCGATAGCTTTTATCAGGAAACCTCTGTCCTTTTTTATGAGGATTTGTTACCTTCGGATCACAAAAACTGCCTAAAGGAGTCCAGATCACGATGGCGGAAAATTTGGAAAATCTAAGCGGTGCGGATCGCATTGCAGCATTAAAAGCAAAAATGCAGGCTTCGGCCAAAGCACGGGCGGCCGAAGCAGCCGAAGAACCCGAGCCGGAAGCCGCGGCTGCTCCCGAGACCGTAGCTGTGGCGGAGTCCTCTGCCGCGGCGGAATCAGTTGACGCGGCCGAGCCAGCGGCCGAAATGACGGCAGCAGCCAGCGACGCCCCTGCGTCTGCCGCGGAGGAAACTGTTGCAGAGGAAACCGCGCCAGAACCAGATGTGGATTCGGCTGCAGATGCAGCGGTTGAGGCTGTCGAAAGCGTGAATGGCGCCGCATCCACTGGCGCGCCATCTAATGGCGCCAGCGCAGGCGCGCCGGTGGCGCCGCCGCCGGTGCTGCAGGGTCGCTCGGAAGAAGACCCCGAAGCCGCTTTGCAGCAGGAATATACGCGCCGCGAGTTTCTGACCTATGCCTGGGGCGCGGCTACGGCGCTGGTTTTGGCCGAGACGGGGCTGGGCATGTATGTCTTTATGTATCCGCGCTTCAAGGCTGGTGAATTTGGCGGCAAGTTCTTTGTCAACGACACAAATTGGCCCACCCATGAAGATGCCCCCAAAGGCAATCCAGACGGCAAGTTCTGGATGGTGGAGGTTGAGGACGGCAGCAAAAAGGCCCTCTACATGGTTTGCCCCCATCTGGGCTGTTTGTACAAGTGGGAGCCGGCCAACTGGCGCTTTGAATGTCCCTGTCATGGTTCCAAATACACCCACGACGGTTTCTATATTGAAGGACCAGCTCCGCGTTCGCTAGACTCGTTTGATCTCAGTGAAGCTGATGGTGAAGTTGTGGTTGATACAGGCAAGAAGATTACCGGCCCCCCAGCTTCAGAGTCACCCGCCCGCCGCATCATTGCCTAAATTTGATCCAAAAATTCAGGAGAGCGTAACCTTATGGCAGTCCAACCAGAAACCCAAAATAAGGGCTTCTTCAATACAATTCTGGATCTTGCAGACGACACATTCACCCGCATTACGGCAGGCATTAGTGCGGGTGAATTTCGCAAGATGTTGCGCGGTGAGCCGCCAGGCCGCCCCAACCCGCGTCTGCGCCCCCATTCCGACTCATTTTTGCTGCACATCAAACCGTCTTATTACCATGAGAGCGTCACGCGCTTTACGCACACATTCCGTTTGGGGTTGCTTTCCACCTATCTATTTATTGTGGAAACGATCACCGGCGCCATTCTCATGATCTGGTATGCGCCCACGCCAGAGCGCGCCTACACGGACATGATCCGCCTGTTGAGCAATGTGCCGCTGGGCCAATTTATGCGCGACGTACATCGCTTAGGGGCCGAGATGATGGTGGCGATTGTGACGGCCCATATGGTGCGCGCCTATCTAACGGGCAGCTATAAACCGCCGCGCCAGTTTACCTGGTTTACGGGCGTGCTCCTGCTGGTGATGACGCTTTTCCTCAGCTTCTCCGGCTACCTGCTGCCGTGGGATCAGTTGGCGCTGTGGGCTGTGACCATCGGCACCTCTATGGCGGAGGCCATTCCGCCCAAGGTGGTGGGCGACACGGTGAACCTGTTGGCGCGTGGTGCGCCGGACATCGGTTCCAGCGGTCTGCTGCGCTTCTATCTGCTGCACGTACTTTTCCTCCCGCTGCTGCTCTTCCTTTTCTTCTTTGTCCACTATTACAAAGTGGTGCTCTACGGCATTAGCCTGCCGGCGCAGGAAGAAGAGATTGGCGAGGACAGCGCCAAAAAGGTGCCGGCTGACCGCCGCGTCTACTTCTTGCCCGATGTTTTCCTGGATGAAACTTCGTTTTTGCTGGCCTTTACGGCGCTCATGGTCGTGTGGGTGGCCACATATTTCCAGGCGCCGCTCGAATCGATAGCCAATCCGCAATCCACGCCGCTGCATACGGTAGCGCCCTGGTACTTCTATTGGCTGCAAGGGCTGCTCAAGATTTCGGACAAATTTATTTCGGGCGTGCTTTTGCCTGGCGTTTTGCTGGTTCTGCTTATGGGGATTCCCTACCTGGATCCCAACCCCAGCCGGCGCATTAAGGATCGCCGGGTGGCGATTATCAGCGGCGTCATAGCCGGTACCGTGATGATTATTTGGAGCTATATGGGCACGCCGCAGTACGCTGTGCAAGGCGCGCCGCCCATTGAGGTTGTACAGGAGATTATGCCGGAGGAAGGCGCCGGTCTGGTGCGCGAAGTGGGTTACAAACATCTGCCCAATGGCAATTTCCTGACCGTTGACACGGAGACGCTTGTGCGCTACATCGGCGAAGAAGAGGCGCAAAAGTTGCTCGATTCTGGCGTTGTACCGCTCGATAAATTTGATGCAGCGGCAGATCCAGAATTTACCGAAGTTTTGCACGAATTTGAAGCGGGCATTCACAAGCAGCAGGAGCGCGACGCCAATTTTAATACCGTCTATGGTATTTTGCACGTGGTTCAGGATCAACCACATCTGAAACGGCTGGACTGGGAGATCAACTATTTGTCCGGCGAGGGTATACCGGACAAGTTTGTGCGCAGCTTCTGGCTGCACGAAGACTCCCTTTACTGGGAGCAGTATAGCCGCCGCGATATGAGCTTCCTTGCACGCCTGGCGGATGATGGCGGCTTACTGGGCTCAATGAAAAACCTACTTGGACTGGAGTAAAGACGGCACATGCATAAGCCACTCTATCATTAATTATACATTAAGTCGCCCGTCGCCAAAATAGCTATCGGCATTCTGTCTGTCGTGATTACGCTGGTTGTGCTGGGCGGTATTATTGCTACCGAAGTGCCGCGCATGGAAGCGCAGGCCGCCAACTGGGATGGCCGCAGCATTGAAAAAGGCGCCGCTCTTTTTGCCAGCAACTGCGCCCCTGTCATGGTGATCACGGTCAAGGTACGACCAACGTGGCGCCAGCGCTCAACAGCAAATATTGGTTCACCCATCGTTTGAACGACCTGGGCTACACCGGCTCGCAGAAGTCTTATGTGATGCTGACCGTGGCCGCCGGTCGCCCCAGCAAGGTGAATTCCCAATGGGCACAAAGAATGGCTACCTGGAGCCGCGCCTATGGTGGCCCGCTGCGCGATGATCAGATTGATGCGCTGGCCAACTATATCTTGAACTGGGAAGAATCGGCTCTGGAGCAGACGGACGAAGAAGACCCGTGGCAGCCCTTCCAAGGCGTGGATACGGGTTGGGAAGGCGTCCGCGCGGCAGAGGCGGGCATTACGGAAACTGTAGGTATCTCGGAAACACAAGCTGTCACGGAGACCGCAGGTCCCCGCTCACCGGACAAACTGTTTGTGGAGTTGGCGTGTGTTGGCTGCCATGATCTCAATGCCCGGCAAGATCCAGATGTGACCCATTTGGTTGGGCCAAACCTGGGGAACCTATGGGAAGTGGCCGGCAACAAAGTGCCCGGTGAAGACGCCACAACCTATGTGCACAACAGCATTGTGACGCCCAATGCCTTTGTGAATGAGGGCTTTTTGGCCAATCTCATGCCGCAGGATTTGGCGACCAAAATGACGCCTGAAGAGCTTGATGCACTGGTGACCTGGTTGCTTGACCCGAACCGCGGGCAGTAACAAAAGTGCGAGTAAAAAAGGGGATGCCATACGGCATCCCCTTTTTAATTGTACCTATTCAGGCTCTCGAGGGCTGAGCCTGTCGAAGCCCGCCTCCGCCTTCGACAGGCTCAGGCTGCAGCTGAACAGGTACAATTTTTTAAACAACCAAGCAGCCAATCTGCTGCGAATGAGCGTCGCAATACCAGAGAACGCCCTCGTGAATTGTCATGCCGTGGACCTCGGCGGGCGCTTCCACGCGGATAGTTTCAAAGATACGCCCGTGCTCCGTCTCCATCAGTTGCACCGTTCCCGACGAGGTATCCGACACCCACAGCCGTCCGCGCGGCCCCCAGGCAATGCCGTGCACGCGCAAGCCACCACTGGGAAAGCGGTTGACTTCCGTCCAATTTTCCGGGTTCATCACGTGAATCATCTGCGACGGCGGCGAAGCCACATAGAGCAGCCCTCCGCGCCACTCCAGCCCATGCGCACCGGTGGATTGGGCGTCGACCGCATCTTCGCGCCAGGCCACCACGCCGGAGCCGGGTGAGTCATATTTGGCCACAGTTTGGCCCGTGGCCGGGTCCAGTTTGGCGATCTTCGACTCATAGGTCGAGGCAATCCACATATAACCACCGCCCAACGTAATGCCGCTGGAGTGCACCGTATCAGTCTCCGCCTCAAATAGCACCTGGCCCGTCTCAAAATCCTGCCGATAAATCTTGTTGTCCACCTGATCAATGCACCAGAGTCCATCCGGCGCGGCCTGCAACCCGTTGGGCTGGGGCCCTGGGCTGGCAAAACGAATATGGGGAGTTGCAATCTTGAAAGCCATGTGGTTCTCCTTTTTTAATGATATTTGATGCGCCCCGCAAATAACAGCAGATGCTTGCGCGCAAAGTTCACCATCATAGCATACTCGCATCAACTGTTCTACGCAACCTCACCGCAAAAATAATGCCGGAATCCAAAGCGAATCATCCGGCGATATTTTGCCTCCCGTTGGCCTTCATAAAGTTCACCAAAATATGAAGTTTTAATGAGCTTTCTACAAATGTGTTTATGAGCACATGCATAGCACGCCGATTTTTTGTATACTCATAAAGGCCCGTAAGCAACCTTTTGGACCACTTTGCGTACTGTACAGTATCACTATGTGACCTATATTCAAACTAAAGGCCGTCATGGACCCATTCCCTCACCCAATGCTGCATCGGCCTGTTCAAGATGCTGAACTGATTTACCCACAACGCGAACCTCGCCTCTCACGGCGCGACTTTTTATCCTTGTGCGCGGCCAATTTAGCCGCCGCCGGCCTGACGTTAACCATTGGCGCTGCCTGTACCCCCCCTGTGCTTCAACATGACGCCAGGCCCACACGCGAGCCGATCCAACTTGTGTATCAAGATTGGCGGACTGACTGGTTTCCAGCCATGGCGCAGGAGATGCTGGCTAAGTTTCACGCGCGGCATCCCGATATACGTGTCTTTTTTACACCCGACCCGGAAAATGTGGCCGACACCATGTTGACCGACATGGCCGCCGGCACTGCGCCCGACCTGTTTCAGGGCTGCTGCACTTATTTTCCGATCTGGGCGCAAAAAGGCTATACGCTGGACTTGCGTCCCTTTGTCAGCGCCCACATCGATCAGGCCACCATTGCCGACTGGGATCCGGCCCAATATCGCTCGCTCTTTCTACCCGATGGTCATCAGTTTGGATTGCCCAAATATCACGGCGCGGTGGCGCTCTATTTTAACCGAGACCTTTTTGACGCGGCCGGCATCGCCTACCCCAACGCCGACTGGACGTATGAAACCTATTTGGACGCCATGCAGCAGTTAACGCAGCCGGCGGCCCAAGATGATACCCCACCGCGCCGCGGCAGCATGGTGGACATCGCCTGGGATCGCATTCAAATGCACGTCAACAGTTGGGGCGGCCATCTGATCAATCCCGCTGATCCGCTCGATTGCACCATGGGTGAACCGGCGGCCCTGGCCGCCATGCGCTGGCTACACGAACGGATTTGGACCGACCAGAGCATGGCCACCTATATTGATGTGCAAAACATGTCGACGCGCAGCGCCTTTATCAATCAGCGCGTGGCCATAATCGAAGAAGGCTCTTGGGCGCTCAAAGAGATTCTGACCTACGCCAATTTCCGCGTGGGCGTGGCCCCCTTTCCCACGGGGCCCCAGCGCCGCGTCACCCTGGCCACCACCGATGGCTATGGCATTTATCAAGGCACAGAGCATCCGGATGCGGCCTGGGAACTCATGCAATTCTTGACCAGTGCAGAGTATGGGTTGGCCATGGCGCAAGCCAACTATCTGCAACCGGCGCGCGCTTCGCTGGTGCCCGCGTGGATTGAATTTGTGCGCAACCAACTATCCAACAAAGTGACCGCCGCCGATATAGCCGCTTTTGCCGATGGGCAGATGAAGGGCTATTCCGTCACCGTCGAGATCGCCGCCGATATGGCAGATGCCCAGCGCCGCGCCGCCGAGGCCTGGGAATCGATTTTTATTCTGGGGCAGGCGCCGGTCAGCCAGATGATTGAAGTTTGCCGCAAAATCCAAAACAGCCAGCGGTTGCGTATGTTAGCTGGATGACGCTTATGCATTTTCCTTTTCGCCTTGGCCTGCGCGCCAAGTTAATTTTATGGGCCTTTGTACCGGCTGCCCTGCTGCTGCTGGCCGCCGCGCTCATCTCCTTTCTGGCCTATCAAAAAGCGATCGAACGGCTCCTGCTGGAACGCGACGAAGAGTTGACGCGGTTGGCGGCCGCCCAATTGGGCGCGTCTGTTACCGAATATGGAGACCTGCTCGAAAGCGAAGCGCGGTCGGCTAATATGGCCAGCGTTGAGCCCGCCGTTCAGCGCAGCGCGCTGGCGTCGGCGGCCAAACGATTGGTGCTTTTCGATGCCGGCTTGATTTTGCTCGATTCGCGAGGCGAGGTGGTAGCCGCTTCAGCCAATCAGCCCCCCATGATCGGCCAGGATTGGTCGGACCGCGCCTACTTTCGCCAACTTTTGCGGACGCCGGGGCTCACCGTTTCGGACACAGTGGCCGATGGCGCCGATGGGGCGCACGCCATTGCGGTGGCGGTGCCGGTCTTTGGCGCCCAGGGCGAATTGAGCGGCGCCTTGGTGGGCATGTTCAAGCTGGGGCAGACCAGCGTCAGCACCTTTTATGGGGACATTGTGCGGCTGCGCATTGAAAAACATGGCAGCGCCATGCTGGTCGACGGGCACGGACGCGTGCTCTATCATTCTGATCCGGCACAAATTGGCCAGAATGTGGGCGCACGGGCGGTGGTGCAGCGCGTGCTGAATCTGGACAATGGTGCGCAGCGCGTGGGCTCCATTCGGCTGAACGAGGGCTATGGCGAATCTACGGTGGCGGGCTTTGCGCCGGTGCCGGGTACGCCGTGGGCCTTGGTGACTGAAACGAGCTGGTCGGCGCTGGCCGGCGACATGCGCTATTTTACCCAATTTCTGGGGTTGCTGGTGCTATTGGGCGTCGTAGCGCCCCTCCTATTTATCGCCTTTTTGCGCCGCATCACGCAGCCCATCAACGAGCTGATCGAGGCCACACAAGCAGTAGCGGGCGGCAAATTTAACCACACCATCGTGGCGCGCACCGGCGATGAAATTGAAACCTTGGCCCATCAATTTAACCATATGTCGGCCCAACTGCGATCCTCATACGCCAACTTAGAGCAGCGCGTGGCCGAGCGCACCCGCGAATTGGCGGCGCTCAACGACATTGCCAACGTGGTCAACCGTTCGCTCGATTTGGACTATACGCTGGAGCAGACCCTGGCCCAAACGCTCCAAGTTTTGCATCTCGACTCGGGCGGCATCTACTTGTTGGAACCGTCAACCGGGCGGCTCAAGCTGGCCGTGCAGCACGGCTTTTCTGCTGCGTATCTGCCTGAAATCGGCGAGCTGGATATGGGTGAAGGGCTCAATGGGCGCGTGGCCGCCACGGGCGCACCACTGGTGATTCGCGATGTGGACGCCGACGAGCACATCAGTGGCGTAACGGCGCGGGCGGCCGGGCTGCATTCGTTGGCCAGCGTGCCGCTGTTTGCCAAAGAAAAGCTGGTCGGCACCCTCTTTATTGCCACCTACGGTTATCGCGAATTTAGCGCCCAGGACATTGAATTGCTCAGCGCCATTGGCGCCCAGGCCGCCATCGCCATCGAAAACGCCCAGCTCTATAGCCAGGCGCAGCAATTGGCCGCCTTGGAAGAACGCAGCCGTCTGGCCCGTGAGCTGCACGACTCGGTCACCCAATCGCTTTACAGTTTAACGCTGCTGGCCGAAGGGTGGCGACGGCAGGCCCACAGCGGTGCGCTCCAAGATGTGGTGGAGCCCATGACCGAGCTGGGTCGGCTGGGCCAGCAGGCGCTCAAAGAGATGCGCCTGCTGATCTACGAATTGCGTCCGCCCGATCTGGAAAAAGAGGGGCTGTTGGGTGCGCTGCATCAGCGGCTGGAGGCGGTGGAGCGGCGCGCCGGCATCCACGCCCGCCTGGTGGCGCAGGAACTGATCGATCTACCGCTGCCGCTGGAGGATTGCCTCTATCGCATTGCGCAAGAGGCGCTGACCAACACGCTCAAACATGCCAGCGCCAGCGAAGTGACGGTGCGCCTGCAGGTGGTGAATGGCGCTAGCGAACCGCAAATTGCTTTGAATGCACCCAATCATCGCTATCTGCCGGCTTCGTTGGACACAGCATTACGAAGCGCCCCGCAAAAGGGGACGGATTCCATTTGTGCAGGTGCTTCCTATATTGAGCTGGAAGTGTCCGACAACGGCTGCGGCTTTGACCCGACCCAGCTCAACGGCCACGGCGGTATGGGGTTGCGCAGCATGAGTGAACGGGCGCAAAATTTACAGGGCGCTTTCCAACTCGAATCCACACCCAGCGCGGGCACAAAGGTACGGGTGCGGCTTCCGGTTGTGCAACTTGAAACCAGTGCCAACATTTTGTGATTATCTTTTTCAGAAACCCACTATGATTGACAAAATACCCAACAAAATCCGCATATTAATTGTAGACGACCATGCCATTGTGCGGCGCGGTTTGCAAACGTTGATCGCCAGCGAGCCGGAGATGAGCGTTGTGGGCGAGGCCGCAGATGGCATCGAGGCGGTGCTCAAGGCGCGCGCGCTGCGGCCCGACGTGATCCTGCTTGATCTGGTCATGCCGCGACAGGATGGGCTAACCGCTATTACGCAGATCAAGCAGGAAAATCCGCGGGCGCGCATTCTGGTGATCACCAGCTTTGCCGAAGATGACAAAATCTTCCCGGCGCTCAAAGCTGGCGCCGCCGGCTATCTGCTCAAGGACACCTCGCCCGCACAGCTTTTGCAGGCCGTGCGCGACATTCATGCCGGCAAATCCATGCTCGACCCGGCGGTGGCGCTCAAGGTGATTCAAGAGCTGAACCACCCCGCCGATCTGCCGCCCACCGCCGACCCGCTCACCGAGCGCGAGCTGGATGTGCTCAAGCTGGTGGCGCGCGGGCTGACCAACCACGAAATTGCCGACCATCTGGTCATTGGCGAGCGCACCGTGGGCAACCACATTGGCAATATTCTGGGCAAGCTGCACTTGGCCAACCGCACGCAGGCCGCCCTCTTCGCCCTGCGCGAGGGCCTTGCCGAGCTGCACCCGGCGTGAGTAATTTTACCCACTTGCGCCGTGCAAAGTCCCCAAGCAAGATGAGTATCATTCTCGATCCGCCAGCGACCGTTAAAATGTAAAATAGACTTTGTAACAACTTAAAGTGATTCTTACCCCTCCCTAGCCCTCTCTATGAGGGAAGGGAATCAAAGCTCCTCCCTCGGTTCCTGAGTATGTCGAAGGAAAGGGGAGGTGGGAGGGGTCTCAATTCCACCAAGGAGAACAAAGTCTATGAACAAGATAGCAAACAAACATTTTGCCAAAGTCTGGCTGGCGCTGCTGATGGTTGGCGTCATGGCCGTTTTTAGCGCGGGTGCGGCGCTGGCCGCTAATGACGCTGGCGGCGCCGGCAGCGGACCGGGTACGGCCATGGCCCCCGCCGATGGTTGGGTGCAACTGGCTAATGGCGAAAAGCAGTGGTATGCCTTCCGCGATGAGGGCGACCAGTCGAGCATTTCCGTGCGCATGAAGGTGACGCCCGGCGACCGCGCCTTTTTTGAAGTGCTGACGCCGCAACAGGTCAACAAATGGGCCAATGGTGAGAAATTTGACCCGGTGGGCGCCGGCACCAAAAATGCCGACCTGGGTGATGACCTCTACTGGACCGGCAGCTTCGTCAGCTCGGGCACCTATTATGTGGTGGTGACGAGCCGCAACTTTGGCGACAGCCAATACTCGCTCAGCATCAACGGCGATGACGTTTCATTCCCAACTGCGCAGGTAGAGGCGCCGCAAGCCGCCCCTGCCGCTACGACGCCGGCAGTTGCACAAAGTCAGCCAGCCGCCGAACCTGCTATGAGCATGACAGAGCAGATGGCCGTGATGACCGGCTCCAGCGCTGATTTGGCATTAGCTCCCGTGGGCGACACCATGCAAATTCAACCCGGTCAAAAGCAGTGGTATGCTTTCTATGACGGCGGCGATGGTCACAGCATCCAGATCCGCGCCGATGTGCAGCCAGACAGCGGACTCGCGTTCCAGGTGCTGACCCCCGCCGAACTGCGCTTGTGGCAACAGGGCATGAGCTATGACCCGGTGGGCCGCGGGACCGAGAACGCCGATCTGAAAGCCGACCTCTTCTGGACCGGCAGCTTTGTCAAGGGCGGCACCTACTATATCGTCGTAGAACCCAGCGGGCTCAATGCTGGCCCAGTTACCTACAGCCTGACCGTTACGGGTGAAGACGTGTCGTTCCAGGCAAATTAATCGACATTCTTGCGTAAAGCACAAAAAAAATCGGCAGCGAAATGCTGCCGATTTTTTTTGTGCTTTTTTACATGAAAGATACTTCATATATGTTTCATGGCGACTTCATGGCGATTGCCTATACTGCATACACATGTTGCCATACATTGCGCGTCTTTTCCCAAACTGTGTACGAAAATTATCAGTAGGTCGCAACGGTAAGAGATTAGGCTGGATTCCCCAATCGAGACCGACGCCCGAACCGCCAACACGGTTGCGGTGTACTCGATGTCATTAAATTAGCAGTATTCAGTGCTCAGTTAGCAGTAATCACTTCGCAACTCACACTGAATACTGCGCACTGAATAGTGCGCACTGAAAACTGTCTACCATGGACACGCAAACGCTTAACTTAATGACATTGGCGATGTACTGACTATAGTGTGAGAAAAACAACCTATGAGTGAACAATCCATCTCTCCCAATGGCGCCGCCGCCAAACCGATCTTGGTGGCGGAGGCGCTGCACAAGGCGTACGGCCCCAGAGCGGCGCTGCGCAATTTGTCGTTTTCATTGCAGGCCGGCCACATTCTGGGTTTTCTGGGTCCTAATGGCGCCGGCAAAACCACCGCCATCCGCATTTTAACCACCATCCTGGAACCGACCTCCGGCCAATTCTACGTCGACGGCATCAGCTCGGGCCACCCGCGCGAGATCCGGCGCAAAATTGGTGTGCTGCCTGAAAGCCTGGGCTTTGCCAAACAGATGACCGGCATTGAATGCTTGACCTTTTTTGGCCAAATGTATGGCCGCAGCAAGGCCGACGCCAAGAGTTATGGCATGGAGCTGCTCAAGGCGGTGGGGCTGGAAAAGCGCGCCAAATCGCTCATCGGCTCTTACAGCCGCGGCATGAGGCAGCGCCTGGGGATTGCCCGTTCACTGGTCAATGACCCCGTGGTGGTCTTTTTTGATGAGCCAACCCTGGGGCTGGATCCACGCGGGCAGCAGGAGCTGCTTGCGCTGGTGCAATGGGTGGCGCGCGAGCGCAACGTGGGCGTGGTGCTGTGCAGCCACGATCTGCCTGAAATCGAAGAAGTGTGCGACGACGTGGTCATTCTGCGCACCGGGCGCATTATAGCCCAGGGCACAGTGAGCGAAGTCGTCGAGCGCGGCCAGCACAACGTGGTGCGCGTCCAGGTGGCGGAGCACTCTGTGGCCACGGCGCGCGAGGTGATTCAGGCGCTGCCTAATGTGGTCAAGGTCACGCCCATTACGGCCACGGGCGACTGGCTGCTCATTGAGTTGACCAGTTCGGGTGAATTTACCAAAAACATGGAAAAAGAGGTCAAGGCGCAGATTCTCAACACGCTGGTGCGCGCCGACATTGCCATTCTCAGCTTTGAGTCCGAGGGCGGCCGTTTGCAGGATGTATTCTTTCAACTTACAGAGGAGGACGCGGAATGAGCGACGCAACACTTCCGTTAGAAAAACAGCCCGAAATGCTGAGCAAGCGAGCCGCATCTGCGGGCTTGGGTACACCCACTTGGTGGGTCGTTTTTGTGCGCGAACTGGCCGACCTGTGGCTGGGCGGCAAGGCGTTGGTGCTGATTCTCATCTACAGCATTTTGGTCGGCGTCATCAGCTATGTGCTGGCCGCCAACAGCGAGCTGGACCTGATGCCCGCCAACGAAATGGTCTTCCTCACGCTCCAAACCGCTCTCTCGGTCGGTCTGCTCATGGCCATCATCATTGGCGCCGACAGCCTGAGTGGCGAGCGCGAGCGGGCCACGTTGGAAGCGCTGTTGCTGACCCCCACCAGCCGCGTGCAGATTGTGGCCGGCAAATATCTGGCGGCCATTTCGCCCTGGCCGGTCACCATGCTGATCACTATTCCCTACCTGCGCGTGCTGGCCGCTGATGACCCGGTCTTTGGTCCGGCTATATTCTGGGGCGCGCTCATGGGCATTCTGCTCTCAGCCGCGTTTACCGCGTTTGGCATGCTCACCAGCATCTGGTCCAGCTCCAACCGCACCAGCTTGGGCATCAGCCTGGTGGTCTATCTGCTGTGCGCGCTGCCGGTACAATTTCCCGGCACAGCCCAAACCGGCGTTATGGGCCGCTGGCTCAAGGCCGTCAATCCGCTGGAAGCCGCCGACCAATTTCTGGAAAAAGTCCTGGTCAACAACCGAACGGTGAGCGAGATGCAGCTCTATCTGCGGTCGCCCATTATTTTTGCTGTCATCGTCCTGATCTTGTTGTTTATTTATGCGGCGCCGCGGTTGCGCCTGGATGGCGGTGTGCCTTTCAACTGGCGCGCCTGGAAGCGCAGCTCGGCCGCCGCGCTGATTCTAGCGCTCCTAGCCAGCGCATGGGCGAATTCCGCCGCGTTGGCGGCGCCCCTGGCCAGCGCGCCCAATCAGGAAATTTTGGCGCCGCCATTGGAAATCACCATCGACACCACGTACGCTGCGGTCAAAACCGGTGACAAAGTATTCTTCAACACAACGGTAACCAATCAAGATAGCGCCGCATCGGTGCCGCTCATTCTGGCCATGAACATTATCAATCTCGACTCTGAGGGCGATGTGGTGGACCCGGAAGATTGGTCGCCGGAACGCACCCAATATCTGGAGAGCTTGGGGCCCGGTGAAACTGCCCAGCAGGAGTGGGAACTCAGCACCATTCTGGAGGGCGACTACATGGTCTATCTGGTGCTGATCCCGGCTCCCGGCGCGGCTGAAGTGTCCAGCTAGCCGCTTACCAGCCCCGGCATTCACGTGACTGTCGAACGTTTTGTCAGCGCCAATCCGCGCGGCATCTTGCCCTATGCCATTGGCGAACCCGTGGCGATTATGGCCATTATGGCTGGCGTCTACTGGTACCGCCGCCGCTCGATTGACATGGGCGATGAGGAAGACGATTCTTAGCCATTAGGGCCTTAGATAGACCCCCTCCCGGCCTCCCCCTTGAGGGGAGGCGCTTCACTCGCCGCCTACGGCGGCGTATTCCCTCCCTTATAGGAGAGGGTCAGGGACACTGCCATTAAGTTAAGCATTTTCGTGTCAAAGTAAGCAGTTTGCCGTCGGCAGTTTGCAGTGAGCGCTTCGCAACTGCCTACGGGAAACTGCCCACTGATCACTGTTAACTTAATGGCAGTGAGGGCCAGGGAGGGGTGAATAGTTACGCCATTAGAGAAAGGATGTAAATATGAAAATTGTCGCTGAACATTGGAGTCTATGGAAGGGCATGTTGTGGGGGCTTCTCAGCCTACTCATTGCCATTGTGCTCATTCTGCTCTTTGTGGCGGGGTGCAGCAGTGGGCGCAACGGCAGTGCAGCGGCCGCCGACGCCGTCCCTGGCACGGAAGAATTTGGCCTGAGCAAGCAGGGGCTGGTCGAGAAGATCGAAGCCGTAGAAGCGGACATAGCCCAATGTATGAGCGATGCCGGTTTTGAATATGTGGCCGTCGATTACAACACCGTGCGCCGCGGCATGACTTCGGATAAGTCGCTGCCGGGCATGGGCGAGCGCCAATTTATTGCCAACTATGGCTTTGGCATTTCCACCCTCTACACGGGCGCGCCGCCGCAACTGGCCGAATTGATGATCCCCGCCCAGATCGGCCTGGGTGAGCAGAACGTGCAGATCTTCGCCAATCTGTCTGCCGCCGATCAGACAGCCTATAACCGCACGCTCTTTGGTGACCACAGCGATGCAACTTTTGCCGTGGCGCTAGAAACGGAAGACTTTTCACGCACGGGCGGCTGCACGCGCCAGGCCATCGAGGCCAATTTTTCCCAAGAGCAGATGAGCACATCGTTCTTAAGTCCCAAAGACGCCCTCATCGAGAAAGATCCGCGCATGGTGGCTGCCCTGGGCGAATTTTCCAACTGTCTGCACGACGCCGGTTTTGACTACGATAGCGAGCGCGCGGTCGAGCCGGACCTGCGCCGCCGCACCTTCGAAATCACCAACGGCGCGCCCATCGAATCTCTCGACGCCGACGCGCTCACTGCTCTCAAAGCGCTGCAAACCGAAGAGATGGCCCTAGCCGCCGCCGTGATCACGTGTGAAGAGACCATTCTGGACCCCGTGGAAAGTCAAGTCGAGCGCGAACTGTTTGCGCGGCAGAATTAAGGAGTAGGAAGTAGGGAGTAGGGATTAGGCCTTGCGCCGCTCCCTACTCCCTACTCCTTAATTCCTACTCCCTACTCCCCCAACAACGAGGCAAGAATGCGTCAAAAACGCGGTATTACATTAGCAGTTGTGCTGTTCCTGGTCATTGCGGCCGTAGGAGGATGGCTGGCCGGCACGCTGATTCAATCGCCGGAAGCGGCGGCGCTAATGGCGCCCCACGCCAGCACCCATTTTAGCGCCGTTAGAAGAGCGAGTGCTCTCATCGAACATTGTTACGCGCGGCATGGCTCGCTACGGGCTGCCACAGGAGGTGTCGTTGGCCCCATCCGGGCTTAAAAACATGGCGGGCGTCATTACGACAATACCCAGCCGCGGTGAACAGATTACGGAAGGAGACGTATTGCTGTCCGCTTCGGGCCGGCCCGTCTTTGTATTCTTGGGTGAAACGCCGGTCTTCCGCGATTTGACGCCCGGTACAGAGGGACGGGACGTGCAGCAGCTTGAAGAGGCGCTGGCGCGGCTGGGTTTTGCGCCGGGTGATGAGGATGGCCTATTTGATGCCGACACCAGCGCGGCGGTGGCCGATTGGTATGCGGCGGCAGGTTGGCCCCCATTTGAATCCACGGCGGAACAGCGTGCGCATCTGCGCACATTGGAAGATGAACTGGCGCTAGCGCAGGACCAACTGGCCGCCGCCCAAGATGAGTTGGCGGCGGCGCCCCTGGCCATAGAAGCCGCTCACAGCGCCGCCGCGCTATCGGCCGCGCAGGCCGCGGCTGCGCCAAACAGCGGCAATGCCGCATTGGCGGAAGCCGCCGCCGCTGCGGCCAAATTACAGGGTGAGGCGGCGATCCAAATCGCACTCAACGCCCAAAAAGCGGCCGCGCGCGCCGTTGCCCGCACAGAAGCGCAGGTGGCCCGGCTGCAAGAGGCATTGGCGGCGGTCCGGCTGACCATCGATGTGCAGTTCCCCGCCGATGAGCTGATCTTTTTGCCCAGCTTGCCGGTGCGTATCGAACAGGTTAACGCCGCCGTGGGCGATCCGGCGCAGGGCGCCCTGCTGACGGTGACCAACAACCAGCTCTCCATCGATTCATCGCTGCCGCTGGATGAAGCGCCGCTGGTGCAGCCCGGCCTGGCGGTGCAGATCGACGAGCGCGAACTGGGCATCGCGGCTACCGGCGTGGTGGCGCGCGTGGCCGATGTCCCCGGCACCGATGGGGTGGATGGTTTTCATATCTATTTTGAAACCCACGTGGATGAGACCGACGCCAAGCTGGAAGGCTTCTCGCTGCGTTTGACCATCCCTGTCCAATCGACCGGCAGCGCCGTTGTCGTGGCGCCCATCAGCGCGCTCACCATGAGCGCCGATGGCGTCTCGCACATTCAGGTGGACCACAATGGCACGCTCGCATCGGTGGCCGTGGAGCCGGGGCTGGCCGCCGAAGGCTTTGTGGAAATTACGCCGCTGGAAGGCACACTATCAGCCGGGCAGCTTGTGCTGATCGGGGTGGAAAATGGCGAAGAGTGATTTCGTTCTCGAACTCAACCAGGTCAGCCGCCAGTTTGGCCAAGCATCGGTGGTGCAGGCGCTCAATGGGATCAATCTGCGCGTGGCGGCTGGCGAATGGCTGGCCATTACCGGGCCCTCCGGCGCCGGCAAATCTACATTGCTCAATATTTTGGGCTGCCTGGATCGGCCTACCGAGGGCGTGTATCTTTTTGAGGGAGTGGACACGGCGGCGCTGAGCGATTGGGAGCGCGCGGGGCTGCGCAGCCGCCACATTGGCTTCGTCTTTCAATCGTTTCACCTGTTGCCCCATCGCTCGGTGCTGGAAAATGTGATGCTGGCCGAAGTTTACCGGCGGCAGTCGCGCCAGGGGCGGCGGGCGCGGGCGTTGGCGGCGCTGGAACGAGTGGGACTGGGCCACCGCGTTGACTTTTTGCCCACCACACTCTCTGGCGGTGAGCGCCAGCGAGTGGCCATTGCGCGGGCGCTGGTCGATTCGCCCAGCCTGCTGCTCTGCGACGAGCCCACCGGCAACCTGGATTCCAAGTCGACCAACAGCATTTTGGATCTGCTGGCCGAACTCAATGGCCAAGGTTTGACTATGCTGGTGGTGACCCACGATGAGCACGTGGCCCAACGCGCCCATCGCCGCGTCCACATTGTGGATGGCGCCTTGACCGAGGCGGCAGGACAAGAGCCGTCAGTTTTTCAGAAACCTGACAGCTCTACCGCGGCGCCAACGGGCAAAATCACCCGCTCGGGCATTGCGTTGCGCGATCTGGTGGACGAGGCGATTGCCGGCATGTTTGCCCGGCCTGGCCGTATGATGCTAACGGTGCTGGGCGTGGTGATCGGGCTGACAGCGCTGGTGGCCACGCTGGGCATTTCGCGCACGGCCAGCAACCGCATTATCAGCCAGTTTGATGAGCTGGCGGCCACCGAAATTATTGTAACGGCGCAGGCCGCGGCGCTGGAGGCCAACCCCGCCGTTATTCCGTGGGACGCGGCGGCGCGGCTCCTGCGGCTCAACGGGGTGGCCGCCGCCGGTACGCTGAGCGAAGTGGCGGTGGGCGATCTGCTGGTCAGCGCCTCACCGGTGAAAGACCCGCAGCGGCAAACTGCGTTTCGCATGTCTGTACAGGCGGCATCGCCGGGGCTGTTTGACGCCGTGCGCGCCGAGCTGACGCGCGGGCGATTGTTGGATGAGGGCCAATCGCTACGCGCAGATCGCGTGGCCGTGCTGGGCCCAATTGCGGCGCAGCGGCTGGGCATTACAAACGTGGCGCAACTGCCGGCCATTGCCATTGGCGACCAGCTTTATCTGGTCATCGGCATCCTGCGCGGCGTGGCCCGCCAGCCCGATCTGCTGAGCGCCGTCATTATCCCCGAAGGAACGGCGCGCCGCGAATTTGGGTTGGCCGGCCCCAGCATGGTGATGATCGAGACGCGCATTGGAGCCACACCGCTGATTGTGGAGCAGGCGCCGCTGGCCCTGCGCCCCGATGACCCAGCGCTGCTCAAAGTAGAATTTCCGCCCGAGCCGCAGCGGGTGCGCGATGCGGTACAGAGCGATCTGAACGTCATGTTTCTGCTCTTTGGCGGCCTGTCGCTGATTGTGGGCGCCATTGGCATCGGCAACATGACGCTGGTTTCCGTGCTGGAGCGCATTGGCGAGATCGGATTGCGGCGGGCCATCGGCGCCACGCGGGCGCATATTGCGGCCCAGTTTCTGCTGGAAAGCGCCACGCTGGGCATTATTGGCGGCATCATCGGGGCCAGCCTGGGTGTGCTGATTGTGGTGGCGGTGGCGGCGTATCAACTGTGGACGCCGGTGCTGGATCCGTCCGCCCCGTTGCTGGCGCCGCTGTTGGGCGGGACCATTGGTTTGGTCTCCGGTGCGTATCCGGCGATACGCGCCGCGCAGTTGGAGCCGGTGGAGGCCTTTCGGAACTAGTTATTCAATGTCATTAAGTTAGCTGTCATCAGTCCCCAGTTTTCCGTAGTCAGTCTCGCAACACACACTGAAAACTGGGCACTGAAAACTGGTTACTTTGACAAGATATTTGGGTTCAACAGGATCTCATGTGGTTGACCCGCTATGGTGTCGATACGGCTGCCAACTCCGCAGCCTACTCAACCGCCGCTAGACTTTGTCAACCACATGAGATCCCTAAGAGCCGATATTTGCTTAACTTAACGACATTGGCTAGTTATTAACCACAGATTTCGCAGATTTACGCCGATCTTGGTTTTGCTCAGAGAGCAATCTTTAGAATTTGTGAAACCTGTGGCCTAAAAAATTTTCTCTGGATGTCAACATAAAAACGTGGAGTGAAGTTTGGGTGTCCAACGCGCGGCTATAGAGTTCTATTCGCTGGATAGAATTGATATGAAAATGCCTACACGAATGCTGCAATGGTTGGGGCTGCTCTGCTTGATCTTTCTGATCATCTTTCTACGCGCGCCGGCGGTGCTCCTGTTGCCGGCGCTGCAAGTTGAGGACGGCGCCCAGGTTTTTGCCCACTTCTATCAGCACCGCGGCGCTGCGGAAATTTGGCGGATGAAGGGAGGATATATTCCACTGGTTGCAAATCTGATTGGCTATGTGGCGGTTCGCTTTCCCACGCGGACCATTCCTTATGTCTTGACGTGGCTGCCGTTGCTGATCACGCTGGCCGCTTACAGTCTGTTCTTTAATCGACGGTATCGTACCATTTTGGCAGCGGAACAGACGCGGGCCGTGGTTTGTGTATTGTTTTGCTTGGCGCCGATTGCCCAATTTCATCTGTTGTCGCACACGGACTACTCGATATGGAACACGTTTTTGCTGCTCATACTCATGTCCGTGCTGCCTGTGCCAACGAATCGCGTTCGGGGCCTTCTCTATGGGTTGCTTATGAACCTGCTGGTCTGGTCGCATCCGTTGACCGTGCTTGTTTTACCGTTTCAGGTTTACCTATGGGTTAAAGACAAACCGGGCAGGGTCCTGTATACGTTGACCATCGTCAATATTGTTGTACATCAGATAATCGGCGTGGAGCCAAATGGCATGTTTACCAATCTTGGCCCTCTGGATATTGGTCTTACAATGGCCAAAGCTGGCGTGTGGACGCTGGTCATCACCGCCAAGACGGCTTTTCGAGCGGCCTTTGGGCATCCGCTGTTTATGTGGGCCGAGCAGAATATGTGGTCTCTTTTTGTCTATTGGGTGCTGTTTCTGGCCATCATCACGGGCATGGTATTTTGGAAGCGTCGGGCATACAGACCGCTGATCGTGGCCACGGTCTATTTCATTTTCAGCGTGACCTTTATGAGCGTGCTTAATCGCGGATACGCGCGGGTCGGCAATATTGATCACTCGCCGCGCTACGTTTATATCCAGTCGCTGGCATTTCTCGTTTTGTTTGGCGGCCTGGTCGATGCATTGCTGCGCCAGCGCGTTCAGACGCCGCATCTTTTGGCGCAAGGCGAGCGAGTTGAACTCGCCCATACTTTCAACGTTGGAAACGCGGTGAGCTTTAACGGCTGGGCCAATCTCGCGTTTGCCATTATCGTGCTCCACTACTTTCTCTTGAATACGCAACTTGGGCACTATTTTATGACCAAGAGAGCGAGCCAAAGTCCGTATCTGTATGCCGATCCCAATAATGGAGCCATTGTTTATCAGTTCTTTCAAGAGCTAGCCCAGGCGGAGATTGAACACAAGGGGCGCACAGGCATCTGGATGGTGGCGGAAAAAATTGATGATTGGCCCATAGAAATCGATACAAGGAGCGCTGAACAACAACAGATTGAAGTGGTGCATGTGCCTTGAATAACCGCAGCGTATGCACATATTGTATAATCAGTAGACCGCAATAGCCACTCGTAGAGCCGACCTCCGGGAGGTAGCCACCTTCCGGAGGTCTATGCGCCGTTAGATTGCGGTCTACTGATAATTAGAACGATGAATCGGAGCGGCACGCCGCTCGCCCCCTATTCACGATTCCCAAAACGCTATCCCCCAAAAGGAGACGATTAGATTGCTGCCGTATAGAATGAAAGGAAGCCGAAAATGCGCGTATTGATAGTCGAAGATCAACCCAATGTTTCTAGCTATCTTAAGCGCGCGCTGCAAGAGCAAGGATATGCTGTAGACGTAGCGCTGGATGGGCGGGAAGCGCTGGAATGGGCCGAGGTGGTTAGCTTTGACCTGATTGTGCTGGACGTGATGCTGCCCGAGATTGACGGGATTACGGTCTGCCGTCGCTTGCGACGCCAAGGCAATCAGGCGGCGATTTTGATGCTGACGGCGCGCGACACGGTGGATGACCGTGTTATAGGGTTAGATGCCGGCGCCGATGATTATTTGGTCAAGCCCTTTGAACTGAAGGAGTTGTTAGCCCGCTTGCGCGCATTGGCGCGCCGCCACAGCGCCAAAACATCCACCTTAAAGCTCGCCAACCTGACGCTAGACCCGCGCACGCGGGTGGTGACGCGGGGCAGTGCTGTGATCAATCTGACCTCTAAGGAATTTGCCGTACTGGAGTGCCTGATGCGCGAGCCATACTGCGTGCTGACGCGCACGGAAATTGCCGAGTCGGTTTGGAACTATGATGTGTATAATCAATCCAATGTGGTGGATGTTTATATTCGCAACTTGCGCCGCAAAATCGATGACCCGTTTGAGACCAAATTGATCCAAACTGTGCGCGGGGCCGGGTATCGCCTGTCGGACCAGGGATACGAAGAGTAAGGGTCTCTCTTCAGCTGTTACACTCCCCCGACCTCCCTCTCAAGGGGGAGGAGTTGCAGGCGAATAGTTACGAGTAAGGGATAATGCATGAAGCGCTTGAAAACATTGCGCGCGCGCTTTGCCTTGTGGACGGCGGGGCTGCTGCTGGCGGCTCTTGTAATATTTAGCCTCTTTGTCTATGCCAGCATGTCACGCAGCCTAACCACCGTGGTGGACGATACGCTGCGCTCGGTGGCGGCGCAGATTATTGCCGACGGTGGGCGGGGCGAATTGGTTTCAATTGATGATGTGGCGCAAGATCCCGAGTATGAACAATTGCGCGAGCGCGGCTTTAGCATGCAGGCGTGGGATCTGCAACAGCGCTTGGTGCAGGCCTATGGACCCTATGGGGGCTTTCCCACGCCGCCAGCCGATTTTTATGCACCCTTTCAATCGGGCAAATTTACGACGATTGAAGACGCCGAAACCCACGATCCGGTGCGTGTTTATAATGTGCAGATTATAGAGAGCAACGAGGTTTTGGGTGTGCTACAGGTGGCGCAAAATCTAAATAACATCCAATCGACGCTCAATCTGCTGCTGATCACGCTGCTGATTGGCGGTCCACTCGTTGCAGCGGCGGCGGGCGCCGGCGGCTATTTTCTGGCCGGACGTGCGTTGGCCCCCATTAACCAGATCACGGAGACCGCGCGCCAGATTTCCACCCAGTCGCTCTCGGCGCGGCTCAATCTGCCTGCCAGCGAAGATGAAGTGGGGCGGTTGGCGGCCACCTTCGATTCAATGTTGTCGCGGCTGGATAATGGGTTTCGGCGCGAACAGCAATTTACGGCCGATGCCTCGCACGAACTGCGCACGCCCCTTTCCGCCATGCAGACCATTATCGACGGCACCTTGGCCCGCCGCCGGGCGCCGGACGAATATGCGCAGGCGCTGGAGGACTTAAGCCACGAAACCAAACACATGCGCACCCTAACCGAAGGGTTGCTGCATCTGGCCCGCGCTGACGCCACCGATCACAATCGGCCGGTCAGCAATGGGGTATATGGGATTCAATCGCAGGCCGAATCTGGTGCGGCAGAACCTTTCCAGCGCCCGGCCACGTTTGAAGAAATAGATTTAGCGCTACTGCTGCAAGATGTAGTTGACTCGATGCGGCCCCTAGCCGATGAAAAGGGGCTGCGGATAGTCTATGGCTTGCCGCCAGAGCGCCTGCTGCTAGCGGGCGATGGGGATGACTTGATCCGGCTGTTTATCAATCTGTTGGACAACGCCATCAAGTATACAAACCAGGGCTCGATAGCAGTAACCGCACGTTCAAGTTCGGATCAGTTACTGATGGTCACCATACGCGACACGGGTATTGGCATTGCGCCGGAACATTTGCCCCACATCTTCGACCGCTTTTATCGGGTGGACGGTGCGCGCAGCAAAACGGGCAGTGGGCTGGGGCTGGCCATTGCGCAGAGCATTGCCGAAACGCATGGCGGCGCCATATCAGTAGAAAGCGAGCAAGGAAAATTCACGACATTCCGGGTAAGATTGGCAACCAATTTGTAATTTATCACCTGTAGGGCGGTTGCTTAGGCGGCAAGAATTTTGAGTCTACTGCAAAAAGGCTTGAATTGCCACATAAAACACAGAACGCACAAAAAATCAATCCAAAGTGGGATTTTGTGATTTCGGTGTGCATTGTGGTCATCTCTGATTTTTGCCGTAAAAAGAATTCTAAACATTCAAAATTTTTGGCGTCCAACATGCCCCATTTTAAAGGACTCAAAATATGGAATATATGGAATTCTTGCTCAGTATTGATTCCCTTTTTTGCTTGATTGCGGGAGCAATTTTGGGGGCAATATCGGGCCAGGTTCTCAAGGGGTTGGGCCTGATCGGCAACATTGTGGTTGGCATTATCGGCGGGCTGATCGGCGGCATTGTCTTTAATGGGCTGGATGTGCTTAACGTTGGCGATGTGGCCGACCCGCTCATCGCCGGCGCCATTGGAGCGATTGTGTTATTGGCAATTGTGGGGGTGATTAAGCGATAAAACACAAGACTCACACAAAGGCGCCAAGTCGCAAAGAATTGTTTGCGACTTGGCGCCTTTGCGTGAGTCTTTTTCTACTCAGTCGATTCAGGCTTGACCACAATGGTGAATTCATCGACAATATCGCCGTCGATGGTTTTGAAATAGCCGCGGCCTTTGTACGGGTCATCATCCACGCCGAAATCGATAAAGAGTGCACCGAACGTAAATTTATATGACTGAATGTCCTGGCTTTTGTCCTGCGCGGAAAAATCGGTGGCCGTACAGGTCTGACGGCAATAGCGATCTTCGGTGAAGATGGTCGCCCACCAACCATTATCATCATGCAGGCGGGCGCTATAATCGCGCAGGCTGCGTCCACCCAACCCACTCACAAAGAAGAAGCTGCTGCCCGGATTCCCCATTTCCAACTCCATGACGTCCGGCTGGCCATAGGCGCCGTGCTGCGCAGCCGATAAATCGCGCAGTGAATAGCTGCGGCTGTACGAATGTTCGTGACCCGTGGCGATCAGCGCACCACCGTTGATGCATTCTTGATAGCTCTCCAGCGTCACTTCGTCATCCTTGCTGCCAGGCTGGAAATCGCGCCGATTGTGGTGCCAGGTACAAATTTTCCAGATGTGTGGGCTGTCCGTCAGCACCTGTTGGTTAAAGGGGGCGTCCCCGCCCTCGTGGTTAAAGAGGATGTGCAGCCCTTTGTACGTTACCGCATAGCTGCCGTCCGCAATGGAACCAGCGGTCAGCTCGACGCCCGGTTTTTGGGCTTGCGTCTCAAAAAATGAAACATAGCGATCCCAATGGTCGTGGTTGCCGTCGGAGCCCAAATAGGGGATGGCGGCATCCAGTTGCGCCACCGCCGTCAGCCATTCATCGGTGGGTCCATTGGCGTAGGAAAAGTCACCCTGGTGCAGCACCAGATCGACGCCCTCCGCTTTGATCAGCTGGATAACGCGGACAAAGTCTTCCCCGTCGTCCGAGTCGCCGATAAAGGCTACTTTCAATTCGGAATCAGCGGCAATGGGGGAAGTGGGCGGCAAGTTTTCCGCCAATGTATCGGCGCCGGACTCTTTCACCGAGTTTTCTAACCGTAGCCCCTCTGGCAGCGGCTGGAGCGGCGCACAGCGATTGACCAGGCCAACGCCAAAAACAGTGACAAATAGGCAAACAAGCAGACGGCTTAATGGGTGGAATATCATGCGTAACTCTTCTCAATTTATAGGTCTACTGCTGACGGCGCTCGCGCTGCTGACGGGCTGTACCCCCAGCGGGCCAAGGTCGCGTATGCAGCTAGTGTACATCGACCGCTTCGATATTAAAAACAAAGAGGAAGGTCTGCGCGAACCTTCCGGGCTGACGTTGACGGCGGCGGACGACGCGTTGTGGACGGTCAGCGACGATGAAAAGAAGATTTTTCAGTTGACGTTGCAAGGCAAATTGCAAAAGACGCAGTCGTTCAACTTTGCCGACAAAGGGCTGGAAGGCATTACGCTAGACCCAACCGGCGCCTTTTTGCTGACCGTCAAAGAAGAAAACAACGAACTCTTTCTGATTGATATAAATACGCACAAAGTGGTGCAACAGAAACGGCTGGCTGACCTGCAAGGATACAGCCAGGTGGCGGCCGATTTTGCCAACAGCGCCAAAAACAAAGGGCTGGAAGGCGTGACCTGGAACAGCGACGCCAACACCATTTTTGTGCTGAAAGAAGGCGAGCCCGGTCTCCTCATCGAACTCTCGGCGGACCTGAGCCAAATTCTGGCGCACCGGCGCCTCAATCGCCAAAACGGCTTTGTCGATAACGACGTGTCCGACGCCAAGCTCGATTTTTCAGGTCTCTTTTATGACGCCGCCCGCCGCAATTTCTGGATTGTGAGCGATCAAGGCCAACGCCTCTTCCTCTATGATTGGACCGCCAATCGCGTGGTTGAAAGCCTCTCTCTCTCCTATCGCCGCAACGGTCCACCCAAGAAATCGAAAAAGCCGAAGGCGTCGCCTTTGACCCCACCACCAGCCGCCTCTACGTGGTCAGCGACGCCGAGGCGCGGTTGTATGTGTTTGAGGTACGGTAGAATTGCCGTAAAAATCTCGCAAAGCCGCTGAGACGCAAAGAAGGTATTGGCAACATAAGACCGATAACGAAATCAGATCACTCGTAGGTCACTCTTGCAGAGTGACAACTTCCGTCTATCGAAGCATGTCACTCTGCAAGAGTGACCTACGAAAATCTGGCTCTTTGGGATCTCATGGTTGACGCGCATACCACCGATTAAAACCGGTGGCTGCTAGGAAACCGGCTTAAGCCGGTTTGTTTTGGCAGACGCCGCTTGGTTACAGTCGCACAGCGACCATTCATTCGGCGGGTTCAACCACATAAGATCCGGTTGAACCGAAAATCTTTGCGCCTTGGCGGCTTTGCGTGAACCTAATCTTGCCAACTAATTGCGGAACGCCTCCACCGGCTCCAGCCGCGCCGCCCGCAGCGCCGGGTAGACGCCGGACACCAGCCCGATGAAGCCGCCCACCAGCGGCGCCACCAGCGGCGCCACCGGATCCAACACGGGCGTCCACACCTGGTAGGCCGAAACGGCCACCACAATCAGCACCCCAATGCCCGACCCCAGCACGCCGCCGATCAGCCCCATGGAGGCGCTTTCCAACAGAAACTGGGTGGCAATGTGCGAACGGGTGGCGCCAATGGCGGCAGCAACCCGGATTTCCCCGTGCGTTCGATGACCGACACCAGCGTAATATTGCCAATGCCGATGGCGCCCACCACCAGCGATAAGCCGCCCAGAAAGAGCAGCATCACGTTTAGATCGCTCTGCACTGCATCGCGCACGCGCTGCGGTTCCGGCGCCACTTGCACGGTCAAGGCGCCTGTATCATCGGGCCGCAGCGCCGGGCGCGCTTGTTTGCCAATCAATTGGGCGGCGCCAATGCGCGTTTCCACCACCACCGTTTCCGGCCCAATCAGCCCAAAATTGTTGCGCGCCGAGCCCTCGGGCACAATAATGGAACCCAGCATGTCGGGCCGGCGGGCTACGTCTTTCAAAATGCCCATGATCAGATAGACATGGTCGCCGATGGTGATGGCGGGCAGTTGCTGCATTCCCATGATGCCCAGCCGTTCGGCGGCGCGCGGCCCCAGCACGGCCACCTTTTCCATGCGATTGGAATGGCCCTGGTCGAAATAGCGGCCGGTCTGCAATTTGGCTTTGACCGCGCTGAACAGACCCGGCGAAGCGGCCTGCACCGAGATCTTATATGGATCGCTCACCGACGACGTTTTGATCACGGCGTCGCCAATATCCACATCGCTCAATGTACCAGCCGCCACTACACCATTGAGCCGCTGTAGGCGCGTCGAGGCATCCCATGGAATGGCGCGCGGGTCTACGCCCGCCAGCGTCGATTTGCCGGTGATGATGATCTCGGTGGCGGCCAGCTCATCAAAGCGGGTGGTGATGCGATTGCTGGCCGTGCGCGACAGCCCAATGGTGGCCACCAGCGCCGTAATCCCAATGACGATGCCCAGCATGGTTAGCACCATGCGGCCGGGGCGGGCAAACATGCCGGCAATGGCTTCGTCCATCAGATCGCGCACGGTAATGCCCGAAAGTTCAACATTGCTGGGCGGTTTGGGAGCGTCGCCAGCGGGTGGGGATGAAGCGGCTGAGTCGAGCGAGCAGCCCGCCCAAACGGCCGGTGGCCACTAGACGCTGGGCGGGTTGGGGCGCCGGTTGGCGACCCCGACGGGCGCCTGTCAGCGGCGGGCGCTCTGGCGGGCGCGCCAACGCGCGGATTAGCCGTGGGGTCGCCGCGGACAGCATCAACGTTGCCGTGAACGACCGGCGCAGCCGCGCGATTGGTTCCGTTCTGGCTGTTGGCGCCATTAGCTACGGGTGTCAAATGGGTGAGCTGACCGTCAACGATTTGGACGCGGCGGCTGGCTCGCTTGGCCACATCTTCTTCGTGGGTCACGACGACCAGGGTCAACCCTTCCTGATTGAGCGTTTCAAAGAGATCGAGAATGTCTTCGGTGGTTTTGGAATCCAGGTTGCCGGTCGGCTCATCACAGACCAGCAGACTAGGATAGCCAATGAACGCCCGCGCAATGGCCACTCTTTGGCGCTGCCGCCCGAGAGTTCGGTGGGCCGGAAGTTGACGCGGTTGCCCAGCCCCACGCGTTCTAATGCGGCCAGCGCCCGCTCGCGCCGCCCGGTAAGGCTCTGCTGGCGGTAGACTTCGGCCAGCATCACATTTTCCAGCACCGAGCGGTGCGGCAGCAGGTGGAACGATTGAAAGACAAAGCCAATTCGCCGGCTGCGCAGCCCTGCCCGCTCCTGATCGGTCAATCCGGTGGTGTCGATGCCATCAAACAAATAGGCGCCGCTGGTGGGGTGGTCCAGACAGCCGATGATATTCAACAATGTCGACTTGCCGGCGCCCGATGGCCCGGTGATCGACAGCCACTCACCTGGCGCCAGACTCAAATCCACATCTTTGAGCGCATGGATAACTTGCTCTTCGCCAAATTGCCGCCCCACCCCCTGCAGATCGAGCACATTGGTGGGCTTGGCCAGCGCCACTTCACGCGGGATGGTGTGCAATTGCACCGTGCCAACGCTGTTGGTGAACTCAATATTGACAATATCGGCCAACTGAATCAGCCCCGAGTTGGCCATGGGACGCTGCTTGTTGGCCTCTAATTTCTGACCATTTAAGGCCGTAGGATTGGAGGAACTCAAATTGTGCAGCGCAAAACTCTCGCCCGCGCCGCTAAAAATGCGAGCGTGTTGACGCGAGATGCGCAAGTCGCGGATATAGAGATCGTTCTCGCTGCCGCGGCCAATGCTAAAGTCATTGTTCGATATCACCACACGCGTGCCAGGGGTCAAGCGGATGTGGCCCAGTTTACTCATCACCTGCGGCGCGCGCGCGGTCTGCGACATCATCTCGACGCGGTCGGCGCGAATGCCAATGTCAATCTCAGGCGACACGGCGGTCACCGAGAGTTCCAGCATGGGGGCGATGTTCATACTCATGATGGATTCTCGAAGCCCACGACGACCGATTGCCCCGGCGCCAGTGCGCCGTCAATGGGGGTCACGGCCACATAGCCGCCCGCCGACAGTCCGGTCTGCACCAGCACTGACTCGATGGCGCCATTATTAAAGACCTGCACACGTTCGGCGCCTTCAGGCGTCAGCGACACCGCGCTGACCGGCACGGTCATCACCGCGCCGCTGGTTGATTCATAGGCGATGGTCAAACGCAGCGAGGCGCCTTCCAGATTGGCCGCCACATCTTGGACGCGCGTGGCGTAATACACGTGGAAGCCGTCGACGCCGTCGGTGCCGGGCGTGGTGGCCACGCGGTCCACCACACCGGTAGCGGCCAGCCCCAATTGCGGTTCATCGATGGCCACGGTCATACCGGGTTGGACCAGCGGCGCCTCGTTGAGCGTCAACGATGAATCGATGGTCAGTTCGTTGTTGGTCAGCGTCATGACGGGGCCACCGGCGGCATCGCCCACCCCCACTTCGATCTGTTCAACGCGCACGGGCGTGCTGGGCATAAAGACGACCTCGTCGGCCGGCACCTGGATGCCGGTGCGGCTGCGGGCGGCGTCTAGTTCGGCGGTGAGTTGGGCCACCAATTCGCGGGCGATGGTCACCTCGCGCTCGGCAATGGTTTGCGCGCTGAGGGCATCCTGGATGGCCACTTCGCCTTCCAATTGGGTGGCCGATTGGGCGGACTGGGCCCCAGCCAGCTCGGCGTTGGCCACCACCAGATCGGGCGAGTTGGGGTTGCCGGCCAGTTGGTCGCGGGCAATGGTTTTGCTGGCCACCTCGGCGGCGGCCACCCGATTGGCGCTCTCGGCATTGGCGCGGGCGGCTTCCACGGCTTGCGGGGCGGTGGCGGCCGCATTCTCGGCCGCGGTCAGTTCATTTTGGGCCACGGCCAAATCGCGCCCCAGCGCATTGAGATTGGCGGTTTGCTCGGCGGTGGGGCCAAAGGGTTCCCAGCCGCCAGCGGTGTACCAATTGGCCACGGCGGTTCCGGTCAGCTCATCATAAATGCCGTCGACGGGACCAGGGTCGAAGCCCAACCGCGCCAGTGCTTCTTCGAGCTGGCGCACATCATTGCCAACGACGCCGGGGCCGAGATCGCGAAAGGTGGGGATGGCGCCTTGCAGGACAAAGATGGGGCGCCCAGAGGCCGTGAGCAAAACCGCGCCTTCGTTCACTTGGGTGTTGCGCGTCGGCAGCGTGGTGATCACGCCCAGGTCGGGCTTGAGCGTGGATGGCACAATGGAAACGGCTTGCGGCAGGCCAAAGCGCGCCGTGCCGCGGGTCACAACGGTGGATGATAAGGTGCGTTCCTCGACGGGAACGAGAATGATCGATGGGGTGGGCGGCGCCGTATTGGCGGCGATATCGGCAGGGGATTGGATGTTGAGCGCCGCAATCCAACTGCCAACTGCCACTACAATCACCAGCGCCAGCACACCAAACAGCATAATGAGCCGTTGTCGACGCATAATTTCCCTCACTTCTTGAGCAATCAGCTTGCCAGCCGGTCAGCTTGTCAGCCAGCCTATAGCTGACTCAATGTCATTAAGTTAGCAGTTTTCAGTGCTCAGTTATCAGTAGGCAGTTCGGAACTCACCCTGATAACTGAGCACTGAAAACCGTCTACGCTGGACACGCAAACGCGTAACTTAAAGACATTGATAACTGACTAGCTGACCGGCTGATAGCTACCTAACGCTTACAATTCGTCTTCCACCTGCTGCTTGACCGGTTCGAGGTGGGTGCTCTCACACTCGAACGATTTGCCGGCCATGCCGATCTCAAGCTGTTGCAGTTCGGCCAGGGCGGCTTTGGCGTCTGCGGACAGGGAATCGACGGGGGCGCCGCCGGTGATTTCGTCCAGGCTTTCGGTGATGAGCGGGCGGATGTCTTCGGGGGCGCCGATGTCAAAGCCGGCCTCTTGCATACAAGTGGCGTATTGGCTCAGAGCTTCCTGCACGCGCGGGTCGTTGTCGATGGCGAAATCTTTGGGGTTGACATAGGTGACTTCCAGGTTGTCGGCGGGGAAGACCTGTTTGACCGCGGTGAGGATACAGCCGCCAGAGCGCGAGAAATCTTCGCGTTCGAGGGCAACCGCCAGCGGCGCATCCACATGTTCGCCAAAAAGGGTCTGGTTATAGGCCACCTGATCGGTTGGCGAAAGATTCTGGAAGATCTGAATGTTCTGTTCGCCCAACCCCATGCTGGCAGGCGTGCTAACATCGGCAAGCTGTGGCGCCTGGCCGGTGTAAAGCGTGGAGATACCCAGACCGTATTGGTTGTAGAACTCCTCTTCGCTCATGCCGGGGAGGGCTTTGTCTGCCGACATGCTTTCGCGCACGGTGTTGGCGTCGACGGCAATGTACTCGAAGCCGGCATCTTTCATGCACTGGGCCACCAGTTGCTCCGTCTGATCGATGGCGTCCAGCAGCCCTTCTTCGGTGAGGCCAAATTCGTGTTTCTCAGCCAAATCACCAGCCTCTTCCTCTTCCTCACTGGCCGCCGCTTCCGGCGCCGCGCCAGATTCAGCCGCCGCACCGGCTTCCGGAGCCGCGGGTTCGTCATCGCCGCCGCCACAGGCCGCCAGCAGCAGGCTGAGAATGAGTCCAATGATGATAAAATGGAGGCGCAACGTTTTTAGCATATTGGTTTTCCTTTCGATAGTTTGTAGATAGATTTACGAGGTGATGGAGACATTGTGGCTCCCGTGATTTTTAAAGCGACACTACAACAGATTCCGAAAGAAACAGATAGAAACCTGTTGTTTTCCGAATCTGTTGTAGTATTTCGAATCAGGACAAAAAGGTGGAGCCAGCAGAAAATAGAGGTACCGCTCTATTTTACCCGGCAAAGCTGGCCAAATTGGGCATACAATCTGTCAATTTGGGATAGGTTTCTATCAATCCAGGCTACTCCATCGGCGCCGTCTGCCCATATACATCGGGGCTATTCTCGTAGGCGCGCGCCTCTTGTTCCATGGCCAGCTGGTGAATTTCGGCCATGGCGTCGGCATCCAGCGCTTCAAAGGCCACCATTTCCAGCGTCTCTTTGGATTTATCTTCGCCGGACCACTCGACGCTTATGTTGCCGACGCCGCGGGCATAGAATTTCTGCTGCGAAGCGCCCTCTTCGCCCAGGCTCGATTCGTCAATGACCAGCACATCGGTGTAGCAATCTACGGCCACGCAAACTTCTTCACCCATGCGGGCCACCTTACCAAAGTCGGACCACTCCACGGCTGGTCCCCAGCCCTGGTAATAGACCGGCATGTCCAGTGTGGGTTCCTTGATCATTTTGACGCCCGCTTTGGCCTCTTCCTGACCAGAAATCCAGGTAGGTGCGGCAATCAATTCACCCTCTTCATATTCCTCGGGATATTCGCCAAAATACCAGACCGCGCCATCATCATCCTGCGCATAGAAAGAAAGCTCACTCTCCACCACTTCGCCATCACTAATATCCACTACCCAGGCCACCACCGTTTTCACCCCATCGATCTCCTTAGTCAGATCGGTGACGGTGAACTCAATGCGGTGGGGGGACGCTTTCACCATCCTCAACGGTCTCGCCCCTCATAGGCCCAGTGCATACCGGGCAGCGTGGGCATCCACTCGTTGTCGATGACCGTGAATTGGTGAAATTTCGGCCGGGTCCATCTCGGCAAATTCCGGGCTCAATGGCGCCCTCATCACCACCCTCTTCGGCAGAGGCCTCTGCATCGGCGGCGGCCGCAGATTCCTCTTCAGGCTCGGCGGCTCTTCCTCCGCAGCCTTCTTCGTCGGGCCGCTCCCGCATCAGCCGCCGCTTCTTCCTCGGCTGGTTCCTCTGTCGGCTCCTCTTCGGCAGCCACATTGGGCCTCTGTGGAGCCAGTCTCGGAGACAGTGCTCCTTCACTGCTGCCGCCACAAGCCGCCAGGCTCAACAATAAAATTAGAATAATCAAACCAGACACAAATGTAATCGACGATTATACCCTCCTCAAATGAACGGACATTCCAACTTCTCACATCAACATGACCGGCATCGCCATTGATGCCGGTCACGCTGAATTTCATAACAAACTGCGGGTTACTTCACGATTACGCCGCCGCCATGCCCGCATCCGGCTCGGACGGCGTCAGATGCCGGTTGCCAAAGATCATGTAGAGCGCCGGCACGATAAACAGGTTGACCAGCGTCGAGGTGATCAGGCCGCCCAGAATCACAATGGCCATGGGGTGCTCGATCTCGTGGCCGGGCAGGTTGCCGGAAATCACCAGCGGCACCAGCGCCAGCCCGGTGGTCAAACCGGTCATCAAGATGGGCGACACGCGTTCCTTGGCGCCGCGAATAATCAGGTTGAAGCCAAATTGTTCACCCTCAAATTCTTCCAGATGCTGATAGTGGTTGATCAGCATAATGCCGTTACGGGCCGCAATCCCCAGAATGGTAAGGAAACCGACCAGCGAACCCAGCGACAGAATGCCACCGGTGAAGTAGGCGGCAATCACGCCACCCACCAACGCCGCCGGCAGGCTGAGGAACGACATGATCGCCATGCGGGCGCTGCCAAATGAGATGTAGAGCAGCAGGAAGATCAGAATGGCCGACACAATGGCAATGCGCTGCAAGTTTTGCGAAGCGGCCTGGCGCTCGGCAAACTCACCAACCAGTTGCGGGTAGTAGCCAATGGGCCACTCGACCTCGCGTAGCGCCTGTTCCACCTCGGCAATGGCAACGCCCAGATCGTGTCCCTCCTCCAGTTCCGCATCTACATTGATGCGGCGAGCCAGGTTTTCACGATTGATGCCATTAGCGGTGGGTACGATATTGATATCGGCAATCTCAGAGAGCGCCACCTGGCGGCCATCGGGTGTGTCGATGGGCAAGTTGTAGACATCACTCAGGCTATCGCGATAGTTAGACGTACTCCAGATGTTGACGTCAAAGGTGCGATGGGCCAGGTGGATGTCGCCGGCTTCTTCGCCTGCCATCAAATAGCCGGCGCGGCGGCGCACGTCGCCTGGTTTCAAGCCGTAAGCCTGGGCTTTCACTAGATCTACCTTTACGTCGATTTGGGGCACATCGACCAGAAATTCAACATGCTGATCCTTCAGACCGGCAATCTCATCCAGCTTGAGCTTGACTTCATCGGCTTTTTCCCGCAGAACGTTCATATCTTCGCCATAGATGCGGATGACGATGGGGTGGCTGGAACCGGTCAGCACCTCGCGGATGCGCTCTTTCAAATAGGTTTGCACATCGCGATAGAGACCGGGGTAGCCATCCACCATTGCTTGCACCTTGTGGAGCGTCTCATCATAATCAACCGACGGATCGACGCTGATCCAGTTTTCGCCGAAGTAGACGCCATACACTTCGTCCATCAGCAGCGCCTGCCCAATGTGCGAACCGCAGTTGCGTACGCCGTCAATGGTCATCAGCTCTTGACAGGCAAGCTGGGAGATGCGCACCATTTCGGGATGTGACGTGCCGGGCTTGGTCAGCCAGTGCATGAGGAAGTCTCGCTCTTTAAACGACGGCAGCAACTCCTGCCCCAGCCGCGGATAGATACCAATACCCGCCGCCACAATCACGGCAAAGGCGATGAAAGCCGTGGCCGGCGCCTTGGCAATGGGCGTCAACATGCGCTCATAGGTGCGATGCAGCCAGGGCATAATGGGCGACTCGCGCTTTTCCAGCGGCGCGTTGCGCAGCAGGATAAAGCTCAGCGCCGGCGTGATGGTCAGAGCGATCAGACCGGATACCAACACAGCAATGACATAGGCCAACGCCAGCGGCTGGAAGAAGGCGCCCGAAAGCCCCTGCAAGAAGAAGACCGGCATGAGCGCCACGGCTTCGATCATGGAGGCGTAGATAATAGCGTTGCGCACCTCAACCGAAGCCTCCACAATAATGCGCGAGGTGGGTACATCGATCCCTTCGGCCCGCTGTTGGCGCATGCGGCGCACAATGTTTTCCACATCCACAATGGCGTCATCCACCACGGCGCCCACGGCGATTACCAACCCGGCCAGCACCATGACGTTGATGGTCGATACGGTAGCGCCAAAGAGCGGCAGCACCATAATGGTAGCCATGAGCGACAGCGGAATAATGGTGGCGCTGATCAGCGCAATGCGCCATTCGTAGAGGAAGAGCAGCAGCACCACGATGACCAACAGGGCGCCAATCAGAATGGCATTGGTCAGGTTGTCGATGGACATTTCCACAAAGGTGGCCGGACGGAAGATGGTGGTGTCGATGTCAATGCCCGGCAGCCCCGGCCGCATCTCATCAAACGCCTCTTCGACGCCTTGCGTCACGGCCACCGTGTTGGCCCACGGGAATTTCTCCACAATCAGCAGCAAGCCTTCGCCGCCATCGATCACGGCGTCGCCGATCATGGGCCAGGTATCATCCACCACATTAGCCACATCGCTCATGACCAATGGCGTGCCATCAGCACCAGTTTTGCCAATGGCTACTTCACCGAGCTGCTCGGCTGATTCAATGGGCAGCTTAAAGTGAATGGGCAGCCGCTGATTGGGCGTATCCAGATAGCCGCCGGTACCGACCACGGCGCCGCTGGAAAACTGCACCATGCCTGAATCCAGCGTGTCGGAGGTGGCTTGCAGAATCTGTTCCACGGTCAGTCCATGCTGGGCCAAAAGCGCTGGATCCACCTGCACGGTGGGAATCTGAATGCGCTCGCCCCAAATGGCCACGTTGGCCACGCCGGGCACGCGCAGCAGGCGCTCGCGGATGGTCCAGTAGGTGATCATGGACAGCTCTTCCACCGAACGCGTGTCGCTGCTGATGCCGACCTTCACCGTGCGGGCGGTGGAGGAGAGCGGCGGCATCATGTGCGGCGGCGCCGCCCACGTGGGCAGCGTGGGCACCACCAGACTCAAGCGCTCCTGCAAGGCCTGGCGCGCTTCCATTAAGTCGGTGCCGCGTTCGAAGATCAGCTTGATGGATGAAAGCTGCTCCACGGACTTGGAGCGCATTACGCTAAGGCCGGGCAGGCCGTTAAAGGCTTCTTCCAAAGGGGTCGTTACGAGCGCCTCTACCTCTTCGGCGGAAAGGCCAAGGCAGGGCGTCTGAATCTCTACCTGGGGCGGTGCAAACTCGGGGAACACGTCTACCGGCATGCCGCGCACTTGCGCCACGCCAAAGACGAGCAGCAGCACCGCTATAAAGCAGACCAGATAGCGATAGCGTAAGCTTAGCTCGACAATTCTGCGTAGTTCACTCATTTGCCAACTCCTGTGTCGGTGCCATACAGTTCGGCCACGGCCACGGTGGCTACTTCCGTACCCACGCCCGGGCCATCAGTCAAAACGACCATATCGCCTTCAATGAAATCGACAGTAACTTCAGTGCGCACATAGGTCAAAGCGTCTGGGCTGGTGTAGATCCAGGTGCCGCCATTGTTGTCATAGATCAGCGCGCTATAGGGAACCACCAGCCGCGTCTGGCCGTCGATCTGCTCTTCACGCACAGCAGCCGTCTCCACCTGCAGCCGCTCGGCCGCTTTTTCGGTCAAAACAACCGTGCCATTTTCAGAGGTAGCCGGCGAAATTTTCTCGGCGGAGCCAGACGCACCTGAACCACAACCCGCCAGCGCCACCGCCAGCATGAGAATCAGGACGAACATCAGGTAACGATTACGGTGAAGCATGTTTTAAATCCTCCTGTGAAAGATTGATTGTGTTGACCGCTCCCTTTGGCCATTGTAGAAAAATAATTACGCTGGCTGTACGTATTGCGTGTTGCGTGTACCGGTTGAAAAGTTTTTCCGTTACGGCGTACTTATTTCGGCAACATGGCCTTAGCCTCTCCCCCAGCAGATGCAATCCGGCAATAGGGGACAATTCATCCCCTCCCCCGTGAGGGGGAGAGCTAGGGACACTGCCATTAAGTTAAGCATTTTCGTGTCAAAGTAACCAGTTGGCAGTGGGCAGTTTGCAGTAGGCAATTGCAAAGCGCTCACTGATAACTGTCCACTGCTGACTGTTAACTTCATGGCAGTGAGAGCTAGGGAGGGGGTAGTTCATCTTAATCAGCCGCGCCCATGGCGGCCTGTCCTGTCAGATAAAGGTCCTCAACATCCGCCTCGGGACGGAACTGCGCGTATACGGCCGGGATAACCAGCAGATTGACTAGCGTAGTGGTAACCAAACCGCACAGCAGCACAATGGCCAACGTATTCAGAAGCTCCTGGCCGGCAATGCTGCCAAAGAGAATCAGCGGCAATACGGCTGCCGCTGTAACCAGCGCCGTGGTCAAAATGACGCCGGCGCGTTCGCGGGCGGCCTGCGTCACCAGCTCCGGTCCAAATTCCATGCCGCCGCGTTCAAGCCGCTGGGCGTGGTGCAGCGTAACCAGGCTGTTGCGCACGGCGATGCCCAAAATGGCCAGCAGCCCAAAGCGCGCCCAGCGTCAGACCGCCGGTCAACACCGCACCCACCAAACCACCCGAGAGCGCCGCCACCACCGCCAGCATCACGGCCAGCGCCAAGCGCCAACCGCCAAACGCCGCTTGGATCAGCAGGTAAATGCCGATGAGCGCGGCCACGAGCAAGACCAACGTGCGCTGGCGGGACTGCTGTTGGGCCACACTTTCACCCAATATCTCAGCGCGATATTCGAGCGGGAACTCAATGGTGCGCAGACTTTCTTTAATATCTGCTGTGACGGCCTCAGCGTTACGTCCAGCGAGGGTAACCGCAATATCCATAAAGCGGGACACTGCATCGCGCTTGATGATGATTGGCGTTGGCACAATGGTGACCGTAGCCACATCACCCAGACGCACCTGGCCGCCATCCGGCGTGTCGATCAGCAGGTTATGCACGTCGCTCAGGTTGTCGCGCAGCTCAGGCTTGCTCCAAACTACTACATCGAATACTTTCTGTTCTTCAAAAAGGCTGCCTACCGTAAGGCCAGAGAGTAGGGTCGTAGCCTGGCGGCGTACGTCGCCGGGCTTGAGGCCAAACTGGTCAGCCGCATCCAGATCCACTTCAATTTCAACCTGCGGCTCCAGCACCTGTTCTTCAGCGCGGGCTTCGGCCACACCATTCACGGCGGCAACCGTCTCGGCAATTTCCTTGGCCTTTTCATTGATGCCATCCAGGTCCACACCATAGACGCGCACCACCAGATCGGCGGCTGGCCCCAACAGAGCTTGGCCGGTGCGGTCCGGCATGTAGTTTTCCACGTTGCGGAAAACGCCAGGGAAGCTGTTGGTAACGTTACGGATTTCAGCCACAGTCTGATCGTAATTGGCGGCTGGAGCCAAGTTCACCCACAGTTCGGCAGAATTGATGCCCACCTTCTGGTCACCCGTTTCAGCGCGACCCACGTGCGCGTTGACGGTGCTTACACCGGGCAGCGCTTCCAACTCGGCGCTAGCTTGCTGAACCGTGCGCACCATGGCGGCGTGCGAAGTGCCCGGCGCCGCGTCCCACTGGATGCGCAAGCTGGTCTGCTTGAGCGAGGGTACAAACGATGGCGACAGGAATGGCAGCATGACCAATCCCACAATAATGAGGATAGCCGGCCAACACCAGCGAAGCCATCGCTGCGTCCCGAAATCAGGCTGGCCAAGGCGCCATAAACGCCCTGGAAGGCGCGGTTGAGCGGCGAATCGGTGGCCGGCGCTTTGCCCCGGTACATGAGGAAGAGCGTCAGCCCCGGTGTAATCACCAGCGCCACCACCAGCGAGGCGAGGATGGCGATTACGTACGCGGCCACCAGCGGCTGGAAGAAGAGACCCGTCAGCCCCTGAATGAAAAAGGCGGGCAGCACCACCAGCAACAAAATCAGCGTGGCGTAAATTATCGAGCCGCGCATCTCCAGCGAACCGCTGCGAATGGCGCTGACAAGGGACGCCTCTGTGCCATTGGCGCGCGCCTGCCGCATGTGGCGCGCAATGTTTTCCACATCGATCACCACGTCGTCAATAATGACACCCAGCGCCATGACCAAACCGGCAATCGTCATGGCGTTCAGCGTGGCTCCCCGATAGTAGAGCACCAGACCGGCCGCGATCAGCGACAGCGGGATGGTCACCAGGGCCACAATGGCGGTGCGCCAGTTCCACAGGAAGAGGAAAAGCACAACCAGCGCCAGCGCCAGACCGACCATCAGCGAAGTTGATAGATTGCCGATCATGGCGTCAATATAATTGGCGGGGCGGAAGACGGTGGTGTCGATATTCACGCCAGGCAAGCCCAGGCTCATGTCCTTCAAGGTGGCCTCCAACGCTTCCGTCACTTCCAGCGTGTTGGCCGACGGGAATTTCTCGATCACCATCAGCAGACCGGGCGCGCCATTGACAATGGCTTCACCAATCAGCGGCTGGTGATCCTCAACCACAGTCGATACGTCCGCCAGGGTTAGCTCGGGATTGTTCACCATCGCCACCTTGCCCAGGTCCTCGGGCGATGCAATGGGCAGCAGATGACGGATGCCGAGACGCTGGTTGGGGGTGTCGATCCAACCGCCGGTTCCCGGCTTGGACGATTCCAGATAGGTTAGCGGCGAAACCCATAGCGCTTCACCGGCTGTTTCGACCACATCGAAAAGCTTAACGCCCTGTGCGTTTAGCTCGGCGGGGTCCACCTGCACCTGAAGCTGGCGCTCGCGATGGCCCCAGACAGCTACATTGGCCACACCCGGCACGCCCATCAAGCGGGGCTTAATGTTCCAGCGCGCCAGCACGCCCAGCTCGATCATGGACAACTGATCCGACGAGAGACCCACCATCATCACGCGGCTGTTGGATGAGAGCGGCTGCAACATGACGGGCGGCTTAGATACATTGGGCAGCACATGGGCTTGGGTCAAGCGCTCTTGAACCATCTGGCGCGCCTGAATGGCATCTGTACCCGGCTCAAAGACCATGAGAATCGACGCCAGACCAGCCACCGACTCAGAATAGATCTGGTCCAGCCAGGCAACGCCGTTGAGCAGGTCCGCCTCCATGGGGACGGTGATCAGGGATTCGACCTCGGCCGCCGAAAGGCCCAGCGCCTCGGTCTGCACTTCGACAAGCGGGGGGTTAAACTCGGGAAACACATCAACCGGCATGGTGCGCAGTTGCGTAATGCCAACCGCCAGCACCACGGCCGCGATGATGGCCACAATAAAGTGCAGCCGTGTACTCAGTTGAATCAACCATCGTACCATAGCAGAATTCCTCCGTGTGAAAACATCATTGACCAGGACAACTTCGTGTTGAAAATTTTTGAACGGAACTTCTGTATATTTTGAAAGCTATATCAGCATCGGCGGAATACCCGGGTAGGACTTGCAAATTCCGTCATATGCTGTCCATAGCGAATTCACATTGTGAACGTAGAAAAGCCAAATATTTGCCGTTGGGAATCGACAGGACGAACTATGGGACAATATTGTCAGTGGTCATAACCAGTATAATGGGTGTCATCCGCCAAATTTGGCCATGAATCTATCAAAATGACGGATGCTTTCTATCAGAAAGAGACCCATTTTATTAGTTAATAGACCCTAGAATGGCGATTAGCAGTATCTTGGAGCCTAATTGTGCGTCATGAAAACATAGCGCCATCGGCAGAAAAAGTGTAAATCACATGAAATATTGCTTCATGTTTAACTCATTTTCACTTCATCTTTTTCTGGTATAATGGTCTGGCAAGCAGGGCTGCACGGAAATAAAGCGCCAATCTGTTTGGGCGGCGTAAGTTTTGAAAACCATTCTGTCCAAAATGTAATGATTTGAGGTAGGATAGTTTTGGTGGAAACCTGCGTAGGTGATATAATGGAGGTAACCGGAGACAAAACGGCGCTATAGATTGCCTCTAATGAGACAACCCTATAGGCAGTAATGCGCTTACTCGCAATAAACGCGTTACCCGTGTTTTGTTCTTGGTCTCTTCAGGCGCTGATCAAATCAGCGCCTCCCTTTTCCACAACCTACTACATTTACATTTCTGTCCTACATCTACTCTCTTTGATACTTCCGACCAATTAAGTCACCAATTAAATTTGACTTCTCTTATAAAGGCTTTATCAATTAAGCGGAAAACTTCAGTGCGAAGATTGCAAAAACACCTTTCACACTGATGAAAACAGTAACGTCCTGTACACATTGTGCCGTGAAGGGAGTACTTAATTATACGACAGCTTTAACAATAAAGATTTGTATTTCACGTAAACCGTTTTCGTCGTCTTTTTGTGACTCACCGCTATATCTGCTGAATAAAGCCCAAAAGGAAAAAAGAAGCACTACTTGGCAAAAAACAGACCTGCAAAGTAGAGCTGCAAATCTGACTCCATGTAGAGCTTGCGCAGCAGTTGACCGCTGATTCTACCTTTTGTCGATATGGAAAAGTTAGCCGACTTCGCAGGGCATAACGGTAATCAGGCAAACGCACGACAAGCTGTGTGAAAGGAGAGTTTAATGTGGTGATTTGATGGTTAGCAGCAGCAGGTCGTACGGTACAGAATATAGCAAAATGTGAAATATCAGAAGAGGTCACCCTCAGTTATATTGAAACAAAGAATAAAAAACTTGCAGCCAAATCATCGATGCAAAACTATACAGGACGCTGTGTAATAATTTTGACGCCGTTTTTCGATTAACAGCAAAGTTTTAAACTTTAAGTGTAAATTGATAGGAATGCTCGGTGGAGATTCTTTGAAACGGTGGTTTCTTTGAAGTTATCACACCAAGAAGAATAGCAGGATTTAATGGGAGAAAACAAAAATACGTGTTTATTTTTGTAAACTATTTTTCATTATAACATTGATGATTTTTGATTGTCAAGCCCATTTATTAACAATTCCGAGATTTATTACAAAATACTTTTAATATTAAGTTAATCGATTTTGACATACACACCCCAGGTGGTGAATATGCGCACCGTGTGAACAAATCAGCGTCTGCTTTTGCAGACGCCAAATTCACGTGGTAGTTTCAATCACTATTTTTCTAAGCACAGCCAAAGTATGAGATCTGTTGGTCCCGTTTCTTCTATCGCTCCCCCGCATAATCCCCATCCTCTACTGCCTTCAATCGACGGTCTCCAGATCGGTCAGTAATTCATCAATATCCACTTCTTTGCCAGGTTTCATGCGCCAAAGAATCGGCTTTAACTTACACTTTCAATCTGCGCACTTGCGGTAGGCTGGCCCAAAATATGAGCGCTGTTCACGTCCTGCGCACTTTCACAATTTCAACCCCATACGGGCTTTATCAGGCAGATCAGCGGCGTCACTCACGCCCAAAGCGGGGGCATAGTTAACGCCAGCGTCAGCCTGCCAAAGTCAACAATTGGCGCGCTGTCGCTGAATCCAAATAGCGTAAAAAGGCCAGCGCCTGCACTGGATTTGAGGCTTTTGCCGGCACAATATGCCCAATGGCGTTAACGCTCTCCCCGCGCGCCACATTTGGATCAATGGTGGGAAACGGAAAAAATTCCAATTCATCCCGGAAGACTTGGGGAAAATCGCTGGCCGCAAACGCATCGGTCAGCGTCATAGCGGCTTTCTCGCGCGTCAACTTCATTTCGCGATCATTGCGGAAGAGCGCGGACATACCATCCATTTCGCTGGTAATCGAGGTATCTGTCAGAAAGTATGATTTTTCAAAGAGCATCTGCCAGGTCAGGAACACATTGCGCACCCGTTCATCGACAAATGACTCTTCACCCGCAATTAGCCCGCGATGAAACGCCGCCCCATTCAGCCGCATGTCTAAATAGTCGAACCAGAGCGAAGTATTCCAGGGGGCGTTCTGCGGCAGCGAAATAGGATAGACGCCATTCAGAATCAGCGTTTCACATGCATCTAAAAATTCTTCCCACGTTTGGGGCGGCTGCAAACCATTTTCAGCAAACACTTCCCGGTTGTAATAGACGCCGCGCCACTGATAGCCAACCGGCATAAAATATTGCTTGCCGTTAAATTCGGTCAGCCTGCGCAGCCCGACCGGGTACGTTTCGGCCAGATTGGCCTGATCCCAGAGGTCGGTCAGATCGGCGGCTAAACCGTCACGCACCGGATCCAGGAACCAGTCGCCCGTCCACATGATCATCACATCCGGCGGCGTATCGCTCTCCAAATATGCGCGCGGATTGCGACCAAAATTGGTGGTTTTAACGCCAGCGCCCAGGATAAGTTCCTCGAGTGCGCGCGGAATAACTCCTCTTCCACTTGCGTTGGATTGTTGCCGGTGATAATTGTGATCTCAGCCGGCGGCACTTCGGCGGGAATATCGGTCTCCTCTGGGCCGCACGCCGCCAGCAGCGGCAGCAATGAGCGTATTACAAACAACAGCGGATTGACGCTGAATTGCTTCATGGCCATCTCTCCTTTTATACTTGGCTCTAGCATAGATGCGAATTGTCATTCCGGCGTAAAATGGACGTGAATGCCTCATCTATGCTAAGCCGCGATATATCAACTCAATGTCGTTAAGTTCGCAGTGATCAGTGCCCAGTATTCGGTCTGGAGGAAGTTCATCCTGGAACTGGCCATGATCCTCTTTACTTTGACACGAAAATCCTTAACTTAATGACATTGTATATCAACTGGCAGTAGACGGTTGACCAACGCCGGCCCACGCACCATCTGTACCGCCACATCCATCGCGGCCAGCAAGCTTTCCTCGCGCCTTCCCCGTGCCTGCCCGCAATGTCAAACGCCGTGCCGTGATCCACCGACGTACGGATAATGGGCAACCCCATGCTCACGGTAGCGCGCGCTGGCTCCAGCCAGCAGCTTCTGGGGATATGGCCCTGGTCGTGGTACATGGCCACCACAATATCATATTCACCGTGTGCCGCGCAGGAAAATCGTATCGGGCAGCATGTGGGATCGCTCACGTTCAGACCATGACGCGCGCCGCCAACAATGGCTGGCGCAACTGACGCCGCTTCCTGATCGCCGAGCACTTTAACTGGCGTGCGGATGAGCCCAACCACCGCAATGCCCGGCGATTCAATCCCCAACGCTGACACGAACGTAACGCCAGATCGATCACCTCTGCGCGCTGGCTCCTGGCGGATGGCCTCTTCCAGCGACACGTGGGTGCTCACATGCACCGCGCGCAGTTTGGGCCCAACCAGCAACATGCTCACCTTTTGCGCCCGCGTGCGTTCCGGTCAACAATTCGGTGTGACCCGCATAGTGAAAACCGGCCAGCACCAGCCTCTTTGTTGAGCGGCGCCATCTGCGCCGCCTGCGTTTCGCCCGCCATGGTCATGTCGCACGCTTTGAACACATATATTCACCGCCGCGCCCGGCCTCCGGTTTGACCTGGCCAAGGTGGAATCTGCTGCTGGATCAGCATTGTGCAGGTCTAGCACGCAAAGGCGACCAGGTTCATAGCGCTGTCAGGCTGCGCCACGCTATTCACGGCGTCATCAGATCGGTGCAATTGGTCCATTCAGCGCTGCCGCAAAATACGCACGTCGCCAATGATCAGCGGGCGACATTCGGCATAAAACTCGGCATGGCGGCTGGCTTTCGAAAATCACTTCCGGGCCGACACCGGCCGGATCGCCTACATGGTAATGGCAAGAAGTGGTCGTTCTACGTTTGTCATGCGGCTTCCTTTTATACTTGACAGAGCCAGAAGTATAAAACGTCTATTCTCCAAAAGAGATGGAAAATGGGATGATGATAATGGCCAAAACAAGAAGCGCAAAGTGCAAAATTGAAGGTTGCACGAGCAGCGGATAAAGCATCAATCCCATAGCTGCACCAATCAAGAGCATACTCGTCATCAAGAAAAGTGCTCGTCCCAAGGGGGGCGCATTTTAGCGTATGGAATAGTTGATCTATCTGCATCAGATTTCACCCCTCAATCTCACCCAAATGATAATCAGGATTCACCCACTCGATAAGTGTAGACCAGTGTGGTAGGCGGATGATCGAGGTAATTCTTAATTACGCCGCACTCGAAAACCATTGCGCATTTGAAAAGTCAACGTGGCGTCATACAGTTCGCCCGTCACCACCCGCGCCACATATTCATGTGCGCTCATCTCAGATTTTTTTGGGCATAGCCGGGAATCATACCGCCAGCCACAATGCCTTTCCTGTTATAGCGCCGCACCAGTTCTGGCGCGGCATAAAGTTGCTGCCCAATGCCGCGCCGCCGAAAGTCCGGGTGTACGCTAATATCAGCGCCATAATAATGCGCGCCATTGGGGTCATGATTGGTAAAGTAGAGTTCGGCGCAGATTTCAAAAAAAGTATGATCAGGATTTTCAAATCGAAATCGATAAAGAAGCCAGAACCTTGCCCCACCACCTGCTCGGCCCCATTTGGCGCCTGATGAACCGCCACAAATTGGCCGTCGGCAAACACCTCATGCTGGCTGGCAAAGTGATGCACACGCATCCGCTCATCACGCCCAATGCCGGAAAACAGGCGCTTTGGCGCCTCCAGCCCGGCAAAATATTTGGGTTCGATGTTGACAATATTGATCTCTCTGACTTTCTGATGGTTTTGGGGAGTAGGAATTAGGGAGTAGGGATTAGGGAATAAGCCTGCCGCCTACCTAATTCTTCTCCTACTCCTCCTACTCCGCCGGTGGAGATAGCCGGTGCGCTCGGTGATCAATCCGTAATGCTCAATAATGCGACGGTGGGCGGCAAAATTAATTGGTCTGCGTAAAATGTTTGCCGAGATCGGATCATTAAGCTGATCAGCTCGTCAACTGGCGGTGTAACCTGCGCCACAATTTGGCCAGTGGGCGCAATAATGCACGAGCCGCCAATGTGCTCCACCCCCTCTTCCCAGCCGGCTTTGGCCGCCGCCGCCGCCCAGCAGCCGTTTTGATACGCCCCAGCCTGCATGCTCAAATGGTTGTGAAAAAGCTGCAAGTTGGGAATCTCCGGCGAATCTGGGCTGATGGCGGGCGTATTATAACCCAGCACCACCATCTCCACCCCCTGCAAGCCCATGGCGCGATACGTTTCCATTAGCGTCGGTCATTGCAGATGCATGCCGATGACGCCATCAAGCGCGCCAAACTGGAAAGCCATAGGTGCCAATTTCAAAATAGAGCTTTTCCAAATGCTGAAACGCTTTTTCGGGCCGGTTATCGGCGTGGCCGGGCAAGCCAGATTTTGCGATATTTGCCGATGATTTCGCCGGCCGGTGAAACCAGAATGGCGGTGTTGTAGCGGTAGACCTGCCCACCTTCTTCGCACAGCTCAGCATAGCAGATGAAAACCAATACCGCGGCGGGCCGCTTCATCAAAAAGAGGCTGTACATCGGGGTTGGGCATGGCGCGCTCAAAAAACGCATCCACCTCGGCCTGGTCTTCAATATACCAGCGCGGGAAAAAGGTAGTCAGCGCCAGCTCGGGATAGACCACCAGTTTGCAGTCCCGTTCATCGGCCTGCGCCAGCAAATCCAACATGCGCGCCACCACCGATTGACGACTTTCGTTACGGGCAATGGGCCCAAGCTGCGCCACGCCCACCGGCAAAATTCTGCTCATACGGTTGATACCTGGTTGATTTAGTTATGCTGGAAATAAGAAGTGCTTTGGTTAATGATAGCGGTATTGCTGTGTTGCTGTGTTGCTGTATTATCCCTGAAAAGCAATATAGCTATACAGCAATACCGTTACAGTATACCAGAAAATCGCCAAAATCACCATCAATTTCCAGAGTATCACGAACCGCCAATGTCCGCCGCATCTTCCGGCTTGAGGCCGTTCTCCACCAGCCAGCCCCAATCGGGTCCGCTCCATTGAAAGCGTTTGAGGTCAATTTTCCCCTCTTCGCTAAAGCGCACGCCTTCGGCTTCCAATATCTCGCGCTGGCGGACGACGCTGCCAGCGTTGCCGCGCGGGCTGATCTTGCCCTGCGCATTGATCACACGCGGCCACGGCACGTGGGAACCGGGCGGCAAACCGGCCATGGCAAAACCGACCATGCGCGCCGTGCAGCCGCCGGCGATGGCGGCAATTTGCCCATAGGTGGCGACCTGACCGGCGGGAATCTGCTGCGCCACCAAACAGATGCGCTGATAAACTTCCGGATCAAGCGGTGTGAAGTTGTCCATAATGATGTTCCCCGGTAACTACTAACCCCTCCCTGCCCCTCACTGCCATTCAGTTAACAGTCATCAGTGGGCAGTTTTCAGCGAACGCTTCGCAACTGCCTTCTGAAAACTGCCCACTGCAAACTGGTTACTTTGACACGCAAATGCTTAACTTCATGGCAGTGGAGGCTGGGGGGTTTAACATCCGATAAAAAAAGGCAACGGCCTCGACCGTTGCCCTTCATGGCAGACTAGATTGGGTTCTAGTTAGCTGGCCTTTTTCAAGACAAGCATGCCATTTTTGGTTTCAGAGACCATCATGCCCTCGGGAACAGCAGCCAGCGCGCCTTCGCCTTCTTCGTTCTTGAAGAAGTAGATGGTCTGCTTGTTGCCATTGCGCAGAACAGTCTCTTTGGAATGCAGGATATAGGTTTTGCCTTTGGAATTGGTGTGGCTGTAGGCCTTCTTTTTAGCCATAATTCTACTCCCTTTCGAAATAGTGTATAGAATCACGAAATCTGTGACGATTCCGGTCCCAAGTGCAAAACAAGCAATAAAGCATTTGCCGCGGGGGACCTTCAGGACATTTGGCTGACGTAAATGCTGAAAACGAGGCTATTCTCTCGAGTAAAACCTCTGCATTTACAGCAGCCGCTTAAAACGATACCAATATAGTACATATGCACTAATTTGCCTAATTTGGCATCCGCTCAAAGTGAATAAAGAGAGAATCACTCGATCTTTTGCGTCACCGCCACGCTGCCCATGGCGCCGCTGGCCACCCAGCCGCCGATAATGGCGGAGAACATGCCGGCATTGCCGCCGGCATGGACAATGTGCAACCCACCGGGGCGAAACTTGGCCACGCGTTCGGTAGAAGCGCCGGCGCGCTCAGCCCGCGTCCACACCTGGTCTACCGGCAGCAGGAGCCGCTCGTCCAATTCTTGACGCAGCCGCGCTTTAGACCAGCCCGCCTCACGATAGACGCGGGCGTGCTCGGGTGAAATGACCAGAATAGCGTCGGAGGCCTGCACGGCCCGCGGATGCGCCACCGCGGTCAAACATTCGGCAAAGGTTTGCGTCAGCGCTGCCGGCGTGCGCGAGCGCTGGTCGTAAATGCCCTGCACGCCATCGCCCGCAAAGAGCGTCACCGCCGAGTCGCCCGGCCACAAGCCGCGCTCTACGGCCAGCGATTCCCAGGGGGAATCTTCCTCGCGTTCGGCAAAGCAGAAGGTATATTTGCCTGGGTTGCCCAGACACGAACGATCCACGCCGCCCGGTCGCCCGCCGCCCACGTTGCGGATTACGAGTTGGAGCGCACGGCCAATGGTGGCATTGGCGCGGTTGCCCTGCCCCAGCGCATTGACGCCCGCGTTCATGCCGATGGCTTTGGCAATCGGTCCGTTGACAATGACCACCGGCCCGGAAAACCAGGTGGTGGCCAGCAGCCCGTGCATACAAAATTCATCTAAGCAGGCCGCCTCCACCGCCGCCAGCACTACCGGCAGATATTCGGGTTTGCAGCCTGCCATCACCGCATTGATGGCCACTTTTTCCACCGTGCATGCGGCGCCGTCGGGCGGGATCACGCCCACAATTTCTGATGGCGCGCGGCTGGTTCCGGTGAGCATGTTTAGCACGCGCTCTTCGGTGGGCGGGACCAGCGGCAGCCCATCGCTCCAGCCGCGTTCGTAGCACGCCTCCATCTCATCTTCCAGGCTGGCCAGCTCAATGCGGCGGGCGCGTAGCAGCGAATCGCCAAAGCGCACGGCCAGCTTTGCGGCCATGCCCGGCTCCACGCTTTTGGAGCCGCAGCCCGGTCGCATCTCGGGCAGTTCCTCGCCCAACGATTCCACGCCGGTCATGCGCCGCCACGTTGCCTTGTCCCAGCCCACCGTGCGCTCAACTTCGGCGCCATTCTCCAGCCGCATCAGCGTGGGCACAATTTCAATATCGCGCCGAAAGGATTGCT
>JAWKON010000062.1:0-58520 GCA_041391125.1 Caldilineaceae bacterium | reverse complement strand
CATCACCATTATTTTGAAAATCCAATACCCGCGCTTGCAGCGGCTCATCGACGTTTCACGCGATGTCATGGGCTTGCAGGGCAACTTCGACATGGAGAGCGCTCGCCAGAAAATTGCCGAACTGGAGGCTTTGGGCGCCGGACAGGAAGGGCGCATTTTATCGGTGCGCCAGTTTATGGATTGGGTGGCGGCCCACGCGCTGGTAGATATTGAACAGGAGAATCCGCCGGTGCTCTGGCAAATGGCGGTGGAGGTGGTGCAGCAATTTATCGATGCCTGCGGCGGGCGGCTGCGCTGCACCGAAAATGGCTATCCGTTTGACTTGGAGCTGACGCCGCAGCCCGACTATTACAGCATGGGCGGGATGCGCGACCAGTACACGCTCTTCTATTTTGATGAGGTGAGCATCATCGATGCGGCTGATCACCGGCGCAAAGTGTTGCTGCCGCGCCAACTCTTGACCGAAGATGTTCATGCCCAAAGCATATGCGGGCTGTTGGAAGGGGTGCTGCTGCACGGCAAGAACACTTATTATTATCCCACGCACAGCCCCAATTATCTGCGCGAACTCGGTGGGTGGGATAAATCTTCCTGGGCCGACGAAATGTGCATCCTCTCCGACCGCTGCGCCATCATCTATCCGTACAACCGCCGACCCAGCCACGATCTGGTCTTTTCTTCGCGTCAGACCGCGTACAACGACTATTGGAACAGCGTGCTGCGCGGCATCGAGTTTGGCGTGGAGACACGGCTGCTGACCCAACTCACCAAGCAGATCGCGGCCAAATACTTGGCCGATGCGCTGCTTGATCTGCGCGGCCAAAATGGCTTGGACCGCCACTACTTGCGCAAGTATGATCTGCGCGCCAGCAATCTGGCCCGCCTCACCGCCCACCTGCGCAACATCACCACGCCCAGCCTGATTGCCCAAGCCAGCTATGCCGTGAGCAAGTTTGAACTCTTTATGCAGCAGACTAACGTGCCGCTCTTTCTGGCGCACACCGAGTCCAATCTGGCCGATCTCAACGCCCTGCTGGAGCGCAACCACAATCTCTACATTCAGGCCGAATCGCAGCGGCTCAACGAGTTGGCGCTCATCGTCTCGGCCATCTTCGCCAGCCTGACCATGTTTCTGGGCTTCCTGACGCTGCCTTCGTTTTTTGCCGATTGGGACGACGCCCGCGGCTTAGCGGGCAATCGCTGGTATTACAACTGGTTGCCGAGCGCAGGCGAAGCCGTCGTCACGCTGCTTTTAATTTTGGGGATGGCGGCATTTGTCTACATGCTCTTCCGCTGGCTGACGCTGCGCAGTCGACGGCTATCCCGATCCTGCCGTAGAACTTTGTCGCTCCCTCCCCCTGGCCTGGAGTTTGGCTTTTTGAGGCCCCCAAAAAAGATTTGGGGTCAAAAGCGTGTAGAACCCAGAGGGCATTGGCAAATTGTTGTCGGCAAGGGCAGATTTCAAGCCAGTTTGTTGGGACCAGGTTAAGTGGGCCGGAAGTCGGAGCAATTGCCAGAGTTCGCAGCGCAAGGCCCGCCGAGCGGTGTTGAACTCCAACGTTTAGGTGCGGAACACCAAAGGCCAGGTGGCTTGGGGCCAGGATCGTTGCCCCAGGTGCGATAGGCGGCGAGCATAACGAGGCCATAGAGCCAAACGGACCATTGAACGGTGGCGACGGTGGCCTTGTCGTTCCAGCACTGCTTTTCGCCCAGCCCCAAGCCACTCTTCAACTGGCGGTGAGCGACTTCCAACTCCCAGCGCTGCCAGAGCCAGGCCAGCAAGTGGGCGATGGGGAGGGGCAAGGACCAGACGCCATTAATAAGGACGGCGGAGACCAAGAAGAAGCAGGGCTTGTAGTTCTTACGCCGAGAACCTTTGGGCCGCTTGCCGCCGCCGACCACAATCAAGAACAAAGGGATGTCGGGCTGACCATCGCGCACCACGGGACCGACCACGCGATAGCGCACGCTGCGCCGCTGACCGCGCACCATGATGTCTTGCTTCTGAAAGCCTTTGCGCTGCTGGAGCCATTCAGCGGGGGCGGGCGCTTTCTCGCCATATTTGCAATTGCCATGCGCATCGGCGGCCGGCAAGTAGAAGAGGGCGCGGTTGCGCGCCGTGCGCGCCACGGCGATGGTGCGGGCAGGCAGTCCGGCCCAAAAGTCAAGCGTATCGTAGCTGCCATCCTGCAAACTCAGCAACGCTTGCTCACACCGGCCGGCTTTGTCCATCTCGGCACGTATCCAGCCCAACAACGCCAGACCCGCGGCCACTTCTGTACACGGCGCCACCCCTGCACACGGCACCGACTTGGCCGTAAAGGCCGGCAGGCTGCGGATCGGCAATGCCCGACTGTAGCCCTTGACAATCGGTGGCAGCCACGACCCTTCCACAAAGCGTTGCCCCCGCTGAATCCCCGGCCTGAACTTGGCCGTCCGCAACCCGCGCATCCACCCCGTCCCCGGCATCGTCTGACTCTCCCGCGGTACCGGAAAGCCATCTAGCCCCACCACGAACGGCTCGCTCGCCGACACCTCGCTCAACTGCTCTCGCAGCAACACCCGACTGCTCGCCTCTTCCGCAAACCGCCCTTCGCTGAAGACCCGGTACCATGCACTCCAGTCTTCCTCCGTTAGCCCCAGCATCAACAGCATCTGCGTGATCGTATGACGCCCCAGCGCAAACAGCTCCCCATCTTAACCAGCACCCGGTTCGACCGCTCTTGCCCGCTTGTACCCCTCCTGGCACTTCGCCTACCACCAAGCCCCACGACCTCGCTCAGCAAGACTGGCTTTTCTCCACCTTTCTGGTATTGTTCGACGAGGATGTCCTTTGTTGTTCGTTTTGCTCGTTACAAACACTTTACCAGCAAGTTCATCCTTTTCTACCAACCTTCCTCAAAAATGACTCAGGAAAGACGCACAAAGTGCGTCGAGAAGGCAGCCCGCCCTACTATGATCTGCACATCCACCTGTACCGAACCATCTGCACGGTAGGTGCACAATATATCACCGTAGCGGAGCGCACAAAGGTAATCGTATGTTCCCCATCCTCTACCTTCGGAATGGCGTAACCACCACTCTCTGCCGTCACCGCGTAGAAGCCGCCGCTGGCCGGGCGCACGGTCACGCCGCCCGCCTTCGCCCGGATCGTATTGCTGATTGGCGTTGTCATCACTCCAAACCGTACCCACAATAAACTGGTTGTAATGATCCGGCTTGTCCGCAGCTTCGGCATAATTGGCCGTGGCGACGTAGGGGCCGACCTGCGTGTTGGGGTTGTCTTCGGCCACAATGGCGATGCCGGCATTGGTATAGTTGCCGTCCAACGCCATAATGCCCATGCGATGGCCGCGACCGTTTTGCATGCCACCTTCACCCGGCCCCAAATCGATGTTCCAGGCGGCATGGGTGTTCAGGGGGCTCTTGGCATAGGAGAAGATGCTGCCGGGCGCGGCCCACGCGCTAAAGCCGCCGCCGCCACACGTTCAAATTGATGATTGTGATCCTGCGCATCGCGGCCAATCAAGTCGTCGCAGTGTGCCTTGGCCGCGGTAGCGACGAATGTCAAAGGCGGCGGGTGGCATGGCCAGATGGGAAACGGTCTGCCTGTGGCGCCTTGTTTTGACGCCAAAAAAATCGCGGTCGCCTGCCAAACTCTTTATCATCTGGCGGCTAAGCCCAGCCAGATGCCCTCCTGGGCCGAATTGGCGCAGGCTCGGTTGTTGAGCCAGAGCAACTGCTGCTCGTTGCCATCAGGATGCAGATTGTCCGCTGGTTGTGGAAAGTCCATTCTGCGGCGTAACATGCTCAATCGATTCGTTTTGACGGCGGGGATGTAGATAACGACGGCGGGCCGTTTGGCCGGAGGCTTGGGCGTGTTGAAACGTTTGGCAATAAAGGCAGTGATGAGGGCAAGAAGCGGAATGATGCAAAAAGGTACGACAAAACCGAACCCATCCACGGTTTGTTCGGCTAAGAACACAGGAATTTAGGCAAAACAATTGATAATTCATATTAACTTGAAATGCCTAGCGTATTATTTGGCTTTACCTCTGCGTCGTCTCAACTGTTTAATACGCTAATCGCTACAAAAAGTATGCACAAAACCTGTGCTTTTTATACGCGTCAGCGCAACTTGACGGACGTTCAACACCGGTTGGATGCAAGTATAATTTCTACTGAACTATCATCGCCGACCCGAACGCCTTGAATCCATTGGCAAGCCATGACTGAATGTGCTGCATATGTTATCGTAAACCTTAGCTGCTCTATTTTTCCTTTCGCTGTTTGTCTATGTCAATAAGCTTTCACCCTTTGGCGCTATGTTAACGAAATAAGTTCGCCGTAGCGAACAAATTTCTCGACCAGTACACGCAACACGCAGCACGCCGTAGTGTATTCCATTTTTCTACAATGACCTTATGGCGCCCCTGTCTACATCCGCCTATTCTTGACCATATGCCTCATCAATCTGCGCCCGCTTGACCGGCGCCGGCGCCAAATAGGCAATCACTGTAATCAGCAGCCCCACACCCATAAAAGAGATGATGCGCTCAATGGCGCCGGCGTGGACCAAGTCCACCGGGAATAGTTTGACTTCGTCAGCGCCAGAACGGCCGCCGCCGCTCTGGCACGGTGCGCGTGCGAACGCCCCAGAACATGAGGACCAGCGCCAGCACGCTCCATAAGATGGCGTACGTAGTCTGTTCCAAAAATGGGCGAATCATAGAGCGTGGCAAACTCAAACGCTACGCCGGTTAAATGATGCACGGCGCGCGCCAACAGCAGATTTAAGGCAAAGAAGGCCAGCACGCCCCCTATGCCCAGTAGAAGACGGCCGCACTCGCGAGCCGCAACTGGCGAATCCATCGGAAGATCACGCCAAAGAGCAGTAGGGTGCTCATATCCAGCGGATTGAGCAGCGGCAGGTAAGGCAGCAGCCAATGGGCGCCGTCGGCATCTACGTGGATCAAGAGCGTCCAGCCCAGAGCAAAGAGGAAAAGGAGCGGCGCGCCCAGCCGCAAATAGCCATTCTGCTGGCGGCGAATCCACGCCGGGCCGCGTTGCGCCAACTGCATGGCCAACAGACCAAACAGCGCGCAGAGCACTGTCACACAGGAGACCACCCACGTGTCACCGGAGTCAAACTGGTCCACTTGCCAGGCCCCAAACCAAACGAGCAGAAATGCTGCTAGCCACAGCGCACCGGCGTGCCAGAGATCGCGCCAGTTCCAGCCCGCCGGCGCATCGTCAGGCAGCCGCCAGCGATAGAGCAGCCGGTAGAGCACGGCCAGCGCCAATGACCAGGCCGCCCAACCGCGCAGCATAAAGTGGTGTGCGGTCAACTGCAACTGCGCTGCCGCCATCACCACGAGCAGCGGCAGCAGCCCCAACATGGGGAGGCGCAGGGCCCGCCAGTTGAGGCGGCGACCAATCACCTCCCCCAACAGAGCCGTAGCGGCATAAAAGAAAATCAGATTCACCAGCCAGCCTTTGTCCGTGTCCAGATGCCATTCGCCCGGCGCCGCCATGCTGGCATCGATGATCTGCCACGTATGGCCGCCCATCCACCAGGCCAGCGCCAGAATCAGGAAGAAAAGTGAGAAGAGCCAGATCAGCATGCGCAGGCTCTTTGCCAACGTCTGGGCCAGCCGACCCATATAGAAAGCGCTGGCAAAGGCAGCCCCGCTAATGAGCAGGATGCCCAGGTAGAGTGGATTGAGCCAGGGGGGCGTGCTCTCCATGCCCGCCACAACGGCAACCCCTAGCGCCGTCATCGCGCCGAGTTGCACTAGGCCGCCCCACAACACATTCCAAATGCGCCGCCGCTGGGCGCCCAACCAGACCCACGCGCCGCCCGAGACGGCCCAGGTGGCGGCCACGCTCTGCGCCTCCAGCAAGAACGGTGCGCTGAGCGCGGCGAAGAAAAAGCCCAAAAAGAGCAGCGCCTCACTCAGCAGTGCATATTGGAACTCATGTTTGACGGAGCGGCGGCGGATAAAGAGCAGCGCCAGCGCCACATAGAGAACGCCCAGCGCCAGTGCGCTCCAGCCGGCGCCCTTTTCAATATGCTGCATGGCGGCAACCTGCAAGGAAAAGGCGCTCAGCGGATTGCCAAAGAGCAGCGTCGTGTCGATTAAGTTGGCGCCGCGGCTTTCGGTGGCGGGTTGACGCACGGCATAGAGAATGGCAATGGCCAGATAAAAGAGAAAGAAGAGAATCAAAAAGGGTTCGGTACTATTAAAGAGGGCGGGTTCATAGGAGGAGGCGCCCCAGGCGATTCCAGCGGCCAGCGTAAAAAAGAAACCGGCTAAGTTCAGGCTGCGCCACGCCTTGAACCACGCAATCGCCAGAATTGCCAGATTGACCAGTGCATAATAGCTGAAGAGCGCCACGTGGCTGCCCTGGCCTGTGGAGGCCAGAAAAGGAGCCAGAAACGCGCCAATCACGGCCAGAAAGGCCAGAATGCGAGCGTTGTTGATGACGGCCAACCCGGCGCACGTCGCCCCCAATATGGCCAGCGCACTAAAGGCAATGCCCGCCGGCAGCAGCGCATAGATGCGAAAGGCGAAGAAGACCGTCATATAAATGACGCCGATGCCCGCACCCTGCAACGCCAGCCCATAATTGCGGGTACGCCTGCGCAGCCGCCAACCCACGCCGGCCATCACGGCGCCGCCGAGGGTCACCAGAACGTGGCGCAGCTCCAACGACAGCCAGCCCTGGTCCGCCACATATTTGAGCAGAAAGGCCACCCCAATAAAGAGGATGACAATGCCGATCTGCACCATCAAATGGATGCGCAGAAACCAGTTGAGCAGTGGAGGGAGGGGAGTGGCGGGTGGCGAGATGGCGGGTGGCGAGGTGGCGGGTGGCGAGGTGGCGGGTGGTTCAGCGATGGCCGGCGTAGTGGCAGGGGTTTCGGTGATGTCCGCTGATGGCGCGGGATTTCAGCGGTACTGATAGCGGAAACGACGGGTATTGGGCTGACAGTTGGCTGCTCTACACTTGGCTCGGCAACTTCTGGGAGTGCTTGCTCAATGCGACTTAGTAGGCTTGGCGATTGCTCCCGAATAGCGTCAGTGAGACTGTTCCATTGGGATTCCAGTTGCTCAATGCGCTGGGTCAAGTCTTGTTTGAGACTGCCCATGCGTCTTGTGAAGGAGATAAGAACGCCGGCGAGAATGAGGGTGGTAAGACAATTAAGGAACGCAAGTGCTTCCATATGTGAACCTTTATACCTATCAATTTTATTTTCAATGCACCGCAACGGTGTTGGCGATTCAGACGTCGGTCTCGATTGGTGAATCCGGCACTATTTCTTCTCGTTGCGACCTGCTGATTATGAATCGATATTTGCCCGCGTGAGTTGTAGCGCCTCCTGATAGAATTCAATGACCTGGCGCGTCATGGCCTCTTTGGAAAAAGACCGTGCGCGCGGCGGTGGGCGGCTTGCCCCATTTCGCGGCGGCGTTCGGCATCACCAAGCAATTGGGCCATGGCCTGGGCCAGCGCTGCCGGATCGTTGGGCGGCGCCACCAGACCGGTCTGCTGGTGCTGGTTGACCCACGATGTACCCGTGCCCAATTCGGTGCTGACCACAGGCGTACCGCAGGCCATAGCTTCAATTTGCACAATGCCCAACGTTTCCGCCCGGTTGATGGAGGGCAATACAAAGAGATCGGCGGCGTGATAGGCGGCGATTTTGTCCGCATCGCTCCATTCGCCGCCAAAGAGCACCCGCTCCAGCAGACCGGCGGCGGCGGCTTGCTGCTGCAACTGCTCCTGCAGCGGGCCGATGCCGATAACCAGCAGGCGAGCATCAAGCTGCCGGATGGCCTCGCTGCACATGGCCTCCAACAGGACATTGACGCCTTTGTAGTGGCGCAACCGGCCCACAAAAAGCAGCAGCGGTCGGTTGTCAAACATGTGTCGAATTTCGGCGGCGCGCTGGCGGATTGGCGGCGTGGCGGCAAAGTGCGCCAGGTCGATGCCAAACGGGATGACCCGGCATTTGTCCGCCACTCTTTGCAGAAAGCGCGAAGATTGCACATAAACCGGATTGGAAACCGCAATCAAATCGGCGCGCTGTAATATTTGACGCAAAAATGGCGCATAGAGCGCGCCCAACACCTTTTGGCGCACAATGTCGCTGTGATAGGTGAGCACAAGGCTTTGGCTGCGCCCCAATAGCAGTTGCCCCAATTCGCCCGGCGGATAGGGCAGGTGCAAATGAGCAATATCCACATCTTTTTCCAACCGCCAGAGCCACGGATAAAAGCCCAGGCTGATGGGCGCCGAGGAGATGTTGAGCTGACGGCCGGTTTTGGTTACCGGGATGCCGTCGAGCACCTGGTGGACGGTGCGGCCAGATGTGTTGGTGACCAGGACGCGCGCTTCCACATTGTGCTGCTGCAAGCCTTCGGCCAACACTTTGATATGATTTTCAATGCCGCCCATGACGGGGGCGTAGTCTTTGTAGATTTGAAGGACACGCATGTGGTTGCAATTCTTGACAAGGTGAAAGGGTGACAAGGTGACACGGTGACAAGGTGACTGAGCCTGCCGAAGTCACCGTGTCACCCGGTCACCTTGTCATGTTTTCACTGCGAGAGATCGATAGACGGCTAACGTCTGTTCAGCCGTGCGCCGCCAGGTGAAGCGGGCGGCTTGTTGCAAACCGCGCTCGCGCAGGCGCAGACGCGTTGAGCTGTCCGTGAGTTGGGTCAACGCGCCGGCAATGGCGTTTATATCGTCCGGGGCAAAGAGCAGGGCGGCGTCGCCGGCGACTTCGGGCAGGCTGGAGGTGTTGCTGCACGCCACGGGCGTTCCACAGGCCATGGCTTCCAGCACGGGCAGGCCAAAGCCCTCGTAGCGGCTGGGGAAAATAAAGGCGGTGGCGGCGGCGTAGAGCGCTGGCAAATCGGCATCGGGGATAGGGCCCAAAAAGATGACGCTGTCGCCCAGGTTTTTCTGCGCCGCCGCCTGCTTGGCTTCAGGATAGCGCTCATCCCAGGCGCCGGCAATGACCAGCGGATAAGCGGACGCGGTGCGCCATTGGGCATAGGCATCGATGAGCGCGGGCAGATTTTTGTGCGGCTTGTTGATGCCAAAATAGAAAAGAAATTGGCCGGCAGCGCGTATTTCTGCCACACGCGTGCAACTTCAGCCCGCGGCTGTGGTTGGAAGCACGGGTCCGGGGCCAGCGGCGTGGTGGTGATGCGCTGCGGGTCCACGGCAAACTGTTCCGTCAAATCGCGCTGCCGATTCAGATATAGACAGAATGTGTTGGCTGGCGCGCAGCGCCATGCGCATGGTGAAGCGGAAGAGTAGCCGGAAGCGCAAAGAGACATAACCCGGAAAAAGAGCGGAATGAGATCGTAAAAGGTGAGAACCGTAGGCATGGGGGCAAAATAGGGCATGAGGTAATAGGGGCTGTGATATACACCGCTGCTCTGGCCAGGTCCGGGTGGGAAAGCCTTTTTTTGACGCCGGATGTATGCCGGAATGACCCACTGTTGGCGCAAAGAAAAAGGGGTGGCGGCGAGATAAATGAGCTTTAGCTGCGTATGATTTAGAATCGCCGTTTGTTGAAGTTCCGCATGACTGTCCTGCAAAACAGTGAGCGTCTCATCCGTTTGGAGCAACGGCGGCATGGCGTCTAGCAAGGCATTTACGTAACGACCGATGCCTGGAAAGTGGGGAGTCGCTGTGCGGGCGTCAAAAATAAAATGAGACATGCGGATTAGGCCTGTACCGAGTGGCGCTTCTGACGACTTTGCAGCCAGTTTGTTGCCCAGCGCACAGTGCGGCCGGGTGCATGGGCCATGTGGTTTAAACAACGTAAAGCGTGCGATAGGCTGGCTGCCAGATCGTGATTGCGCAGCTCGCCCCAGGCCAGCGCACCATTTAGCCCCGCAGCCGCTTCGTGAAATGCATCCGCGTGGCGGTTGGCTAATTCTGGAAAACAGCTTTTCATCTTGGTCAACACCTGCAAAATGCGCCGCTTATGCGCCATCACATCCCGGCTAATGCTGCCGGTATGGCGGCGGATAGCAGCTACCGACCCCGGCTCGTAGATAAATTCAAATTGGGCAGCCAGCCGCAATAGGAGGTCATAATCTTCCACGGCGAAAAACTGCCTGTTTTCATCAAACGAACCTATCGCTTCCAGCGCGCGGCGGCGGATGAGCGCGGTCTGCAAAAACAGAAAGTTCCCTGCAATCAGGTCACCAAATATGTCACCGGACGGCGTCGGCTGACCGTCTAGAACGTGACCGTCGACCTGATCAGGCGTCGTGCGGAAAAAGTCACCGTCTGAATAGACAACTCCCGCCTCCGGGTGGCGCGCAAAGGCGGCCAATTGCCGGTCTAATTTGAGGGGCAAAAAGAGATCGTCTGAATCTAAAAAGGCGATGAACTCGCCGCGCCTGTGTTAATGCGACGTTACGCGGCGGCGGGCAGTCCGCGGTGTGGGCAGGGCAGATAGGTGACCTGGTTACTGAATGCGGCTATAACTTGTGGCGTGTCATCTGTGGAGCCATCGTCAGCCACGATGATTTCGAGTTCTGGTTGCCGACTAGTGGCATATTTTTGCTCCTGGACGCTGCGAATAGCATCACCAATAAATTGGGCGCGGTTATAGGTGGGGATGATTACACTCACATCAACCATGTTGGCTTTGGGCATATAATTCGTGAACGGCGGGCGGGATGGGACCGGCCAGAAAAGGCCTTTTGGCCAATATCCCTTCGCAGATTTGATCCAAGGCCGAGTTTGCGCCAGATCTCAGATCGGACAACGTATTTAGGTTAAAACGCAGGCGGCCTTGCTCCAAGGTATTGATCAATGGGAATGGCATCATCAATTTGAAAAAGAAAAGATGTGCATAACGGCGCGCCAGTTCCAATTCGTGCGCAGTTGGCGCAGCCAAAGTAGGAATCTGGTCGAGCAGCGCCACATATTCGGCGTTGTTGGTGGGGTGATAGGCAAATCCGCGATCGGCATAGTGGGTTGCGCCACAGATAATCACGGGCTTGCTTTGCAGGATTAGTTCCAACCCGACGGTTGAGGTGTAGACAAGACCGGCATCGCACAGCCGCATGAGCGTATAAGAACTGAGGCTGCTCTCTGGCGGAACGACCCGCACATTGGGCGGCAATGCGGGGAATTTCGTGGCAATAAATTCGCCGATTTTTTGCCGCGTCTCCATCAATGTCAATCGAATCTCTGCCGGGTGTATTCTAATGACAAACTGATGCGTGGGATGCGTCTGGGCATAGTTGATTGTAACGGTAAGCCACTCGGCCAAATTGCCAAAGGTATGATTGCGATCCAGCACGGCGCTATCCCACAGGATATTTGTAAACGCCGCTACAATGGGACGTTGACGATCCAAGCCAAGAGCTTCGATAACCTTTTGTTCATCGCTGATCAAGTCTGGATAGTAGCGCGCAACGTCGCTTTGACCGTGCTGACGTTGATAAAGGTAATCGCTCAGTTGCTGATCTTCGGCAGCGGTTAAAGGTTGCTGGCGATAATAGGGCCAAACCACCGAGGTATCATAATATGGCGCAATTGTATTGTGAGCAAAGACCTTGGTATCGCGCTGAAAGCCATTTTCATGCGTCACAACTTCGACGCCCTGCTGTTTGGCCAAAAACATAAGGATGCGTTCTTCGAAGAAAAGGCCATTTAACATATAAATAATGTCTGGTTTGGCCGCCGCGAGCAGCTTGCGCACAGCGCGCCCCACCATTGTGCCGCTGACCAAAAATTGGCGATAGGTGCGCACCGAAAGTGGATCATCGCCAATATCACCGCTGGTTAAGAACCAACGTGTTGAATGTTTTACCAATTCGCCGACGGGCAGCCCATCATCTACAAACTGTTCAAGTTGGGCAGGACTCAATTGGCTGACCGTTTTTTGTACGGCTGCCATTTCTGCCGGCGTAACAAAATCGCGCAAGCGGCTGCTGGGCAAGCCCAATGTGTCCAGTATGCGCTGCATATAGGTTTGGCAGAAGGAACAGGGCATAGGAGGGGCGGTATTATGATTGGCGATATTGCAAATGGGCAATGATGTGCCACAGGTGTACACCTGAATATGCGCCCCACGCATCCGCAGCGCTTGGGCTACCAGCAGATCCTGGGCCACATGTACAGACCATGCCCTAGGTACAAATACTAGGATTGCGGGGCCATCCGCCAGCGGTGGATTCACATCGACCGCATCGCTGTTGGCTACAATCTGGGCCAGTTGCGTCAATTCGCCGGGTGTCTTGACCAGATGCCGCGTGAGCGGATAGCGCCAAAGCGCGTATTTTGCGCGGCGAATTTGCCCATAAAGCTGAGGAAAAGGGCGGATCTGTTTCTGAATCCATTGTCTCATTGCCAAAAGCCTTTCAGCGGCGTTTCGTAAGCACTTGTTTGGCGTATGCCACGTATAACAGATAGGTTCTGAACTCTACCAAGAGAAGCAGGCTCAGGTAAAGCCCAGCGGTGATGCTGGCTTTCACCACAAGCCGCAGCCACCCGAGTTGTGGTAACCAAGGTGTTGTTGATAGCAGCCACATAAAAGCTGCACTGATCACCATTATCGTTAGTGGAGCCAGGGTGATTTTGCTGATCGAGAATGAAATAGACTGGCGTGCATGGTAAAGAAGCTGTCCAAAGCCCACAATAATCATGACATCGGCGGCCACGGCCACACCATTGATGTCAAACCATTTGCCCATTAGAACGACGGCCGGCATAAAAACGAGTGCTTGAAAAAGCCGAGTTTTGGTTGTCGTTGCCGGTCGACCGATGGCAATCAAAAACATTGATAGCAGGGAAAAAAGGGGATCAAAAATAGCGTAGACTACCATAAGCCGGAAGACGAGAACAGTGGGCGCCCATTTTGATCCCAACAAAAATTCTACAAATTCAGGCGCAATGACAAAAAGCGTGACGGAAATCAGACAACCGGAACGGATCAGCAATCCGGTGGCGCGGGTAAAAACTTGCGTCAGTTCTTGCGGATCATGTTGCAGCCGTGCAAATGCCGGAAACGTCACATTGACGGTGGGATCAGCCAGGACGCGTCGCGGATATTGAGCATATTCGTATGCCTTGCTGTAGAACCCCAGGGATGTAGCCCCCAAAGCGCTGCCAATCCAAAAATCATCAAAGCGATCGAGTAAAAAACCGAGCAAATTTGTGCCGGAAATTGCCAGACTAAAGCGTCGAAATTCTCGAATAAAGTTCCAATCAATGAGCCACTGAAGACGCCAGGGCGGCTTAACCCCAAAGAGCACGCCAACCAGGATCAACCGCGCCAGTACAAATTCGGCCACCAGGCTCCAGATGCCCCACCCGGTCCAGGCCATGCCAACCGTAATCGCAGTCACCAGAATTGAAACCGTGATATCCAACGCGCCAGATAGCGATAATCTAGCCGGCGTTCCAAAATAGCAATCGGCGCGCCCGTAGCGGCGCCCAAAACGGAAGCCGCAAAAAATATGATGAGCAACCTGGGCAACAAGGGGTAATTGGGATATAGCCACCCCATCACCGGATAGAGCAAAACGGCCAACCCCACCCGCGCCAGCGCCATACTTATATCGACAAAGAAGAGCGTGGCCGCAGTCACGTCTTCATTTTGCGTATCATGATGAATAAAGGCATGACGCAAACTGAACTGGGTAATAGAACCAATTAAATTGGTAAAGAACAAAGTAAAAGTGATTGTGCCAAAATCATTTGGCACAAGGAGCTGCGCCAGAATAACAGAGCGAGCAAAACCTACTACGGTTGTTATCAAAGAAGCAACAGCCCGATGTCCGATATTGCGTACAATGGCCTGCTGCACATTTTGCGTCATGAAATAATCTGGAATGTGTTTGCTTCAAGACCGATCCTTTTAGTCGCCCATGAAGCATCATCCTCAAACAAAGCCTACATTAAATGTTTTTTTGCTCAGGTCGCCCGGTCTGGATGATTTGACTATAGCACTGGGCAACCCGCCGACTTACTTCACTTTGCGCAAACTCAGATTCGACACGGCAAAGCCCATTGGCCGCTAGCTGCTGGCGTATTGCTGTCGAATTGATGAGCTGACGCAAACAATCCACAAGTGCTCCCACATCTCCCTCCGGGAAAACAAGCCCGGCATTGCCAATCACCTCTGGTATGGCGCCTGAATCGCTGCCGACGACGGGCGTACCACACGCCATAGCCTCTATGAGCACGCGGCCAAATTGTTCTTTCCAGACAGTCGTAGTGTGTGAAGGCAAAACCATGACGTTCATCATGGAAAGATATGTGGCCAGTTCTGTATGTGGGATGTTTCCCACAAAATGCACACGCGACGCAATCCCCAGTGCTTGCACCTGCTGTATTAGCCTGCTTTTCATTTCGCCCTGCCCCAACAAAACACAATGCACCTGGTCGGGGAGATGCGGTAAAGCGTGCAGCAAATCTTCTATGCCTTTCTCGGCTGCCAGGCGTCCCACATAGCCAATGACAAACTTATCGGCAAGCATCAGCCGTTGGCGAAGCGATGCATCATTTTGGGGTTGGAAGATTGTTGTATCAACACCCATCCAGATCTGGTTGATTAAGGCTCCCGTATATCCCCAGCTACGCAATATCTGCTCACCTTCCAGGTTGGCATAGAGAATACAGTCGGCCGCGCGCAGCGTTTGCGCCAGCACCAGACGTACATGCACTTTTAGAGGACGCGCGACATTCTGCCACGAGTGAAAGACGAGTTTGGCCTGGGGCGCCCAAAGTCGCCGGATGGCGGCCAATTGTAACGCCATAAATGTGTCCGGATCGCGCTCAATGGCGATCAGGTCCGGCTTAAAAGTACGAACCCATGACAGGCCCGATAACAGAAATCCCTTATGCGGGTTTCCCGGCCAGATGATGGGGACAGGATGTAATTCATGGTTTGGCGTAATCTGCGTCTTGAGAACGGACGCGTGGTATTGTTGGCTGCTGGTAACTTGCTTTACCACGAACCCGTTATCAGCTAAATATTGTCCTTTACGATGATTTGACTGAGTATAACCAGGAGTAATATAGACAAGCCTCATATCATGCTATTTTTGACATACAAAGATAAAGTCATTGAGCCATTAAATTGCAATGCTGTTAAACGCATTCTGTTTTGCCCCGTTAAGCTCGCAACTCAGGCGCCAATAACATGCCGCGTTCATCACTGGCCAAAATTGTGTGGCAAAGTTTATCCAATGCGGCATCTTGACCTGGGCCCAGGCTTTCCAGTCGATCAAAGTGAAACCGAATTCGGCGCTGTGTTAGAGTGCTCAAGTACGGAAATGGAATCGTCATGCGAAAGAAAAAAAGATAGGCGTAGCGCTGCGCTAGTTCGCTCTGCTGGGCTGTGGGCGGCGCTAATCTAGTGGGCTCCTGCAGCCAGGCGAGATATTCCTGCACCGTGGTTGGATCATAGGTAAACCCTTTTCCACTGTAATGCGTTTCGCCGGCCACGACTACTGGTTTTCCCCACAATGTCATTTCGAGTCCGGTGGTCGATGTGTAAACCAGACCATAATCGGCCATATCCATAAGCGTGTAGGAACTAATGTCGCTGGTGGCGTCAATGATCTTGATGTGCGGCGGCAGTTGGGGAAATCGCTCGGCAATAACCGCGCGAATCGGTTCCTGAGACTCCCGCATCACCAACCCCACTTCAGCCGGATGGATACGCACAATCAATTGGTGGGTGGGATGATCGATAAAATGCCGAATGGTCGTTTCAAGCCAATGGACCAAATCTTTGAAAACAGTGTTTCGATTAAGGGCCGCACTATCCCACAAAATATTGGTCATCAGCAGCACAAGGGGTTTGTGATCGTCCAGTCCGAGCTGATGGTGAATAGTATCTCGCGAATTTTCCAGTTTTGGATAGTAAACAGTGCTAATGACGGCATCTTTTCCAAAGCGTCGTTTATTCAGATAGGTTTCGAGTTTCTCCAACTGACCAGTCGTCAGTGGGCGCGACCGATGGACGTTCCAGTGGGTATTCAAATTGTAGTGATTGGCAATCTGATTACGCGCCATGACCAAAGTTTGTGGGAAGAAACCTGTCTCATAATTAATAAAAGGTATATGCTGTTGGCGCGCTAAATGTAGCAATATCTGCTCTGAAAAGAAGAGCCCATTCATGGTCCATAACAGATCTGGTTTGGATTGTGCCAACAGCTTTTGCAACCCCAACGTTACAATGCCGCCGCTAATAAGAAAGCGTTTCCATATATTCTGGGAAAATCGCGAATCGTCAATCGTGCGCAACAAAAAGCGGTACAGAAATTTGTACTAATTTGCCCCACCGGCACATCTGCTACTTCAAAATTGCTGCGTTCCTGTATGGATAAACTGGAAACCTGACGCTCGATTGCAGTCGCTCATCAACTGAGACAAACCGATTGAGATCGAGCAAAGGCAAATTCAATTGCGGCGCCATTCTATGGACATAATTAGCGCAAAAATCACACGGCATAGGAGGGGCAACGTGCCGATTGGCAATATCACAAACGGGCAAATGGGCGGCACAAGTTACAATATATGGACGAGCGCCCCGGCTGCGCAGAGCTTGTGCCATTACCAGATCCTGCGTTACGCTGGTGGACCAACCGCCGCGAAAGCTGAAAAACAGGATCGAAGGGCCGCTTGTATTGTTTGATAACAAGGCAGAATCGCTGTTGCGAATAATCTGCGCAAGTTGGGCAATTTCCGGGGTGGCATACATATATTGACCGACTCCAGGAGCCAGCCAAAGTTTTTCGCGTAGATGGCGCAGTGCAATATAGAGCGAACGCTGTCTATGGGCAAATTGGTTCTGGATTTTGAGCCAGTTTCTCACTTGTATAACCTTATGATTCAAAATTGCACAAATAAAAATCGCCTATTTTATCCTTGGCTTTGTTTGGAAACGCTAGTTGCTAAACTTCAATAGTCGAGAATCCATGCGTGTCTTACAATCAACCCCAGTGTGGCTTTCAAAAAAGCCTTATTCCGACGGCGGCCACACCAATTCGATTTGCCTACCATTGATTAGCAACTTGGGTAAATTGTGAAACTCCGCCACAATCTCGATCCCCATTTCCAGGCAGGTCAACCGACAAATTTCGGCGATTTCTCCCGAATCGTCCAGTATGACTTGATGGAGGCCAGCTACCCGTACTTCCTGCAAAGGGCGCACAGCTCCATCCGCATCTGTCGATACAGACTCAGCGATGCTTCCAAATATGCGCTGGCCAGGCGCGCTTTCTGCGCCATCCCCTCCGGCGTCAGCAGATAGCTCCACTGCCAGCGCCCAATGCGCCGGATTTTGATATAGCCTTTTTGCGACCAGCGCTTGAGATACCAGTTCACCGTCCCCACGGCTACACCCACGCGGGCGGCCAAATCCGCCTGGGACGTTTCCGGCGTATCGGCCAGCGCCTCTAAAAGCTGTAATTCGTTTGCAACATTCTGGTTTGGTTCTTTGGGCATGACTAGATCGCTTATGGCCAATTCAGTTATTGAATTCAAATATTGAATTCAACAGACGAATCATACTATACGCCGATGGTTGCCGCAATAGTACCAAAGTACCAAAACCCATGGATCCTATCACGCTCTGAGGTGCAGGTCAACTAGCCCAATAGTACTATTTACTAGAAGAATTCATAAGCGTATTATGGGGTATAGCTGATTGCAGGGCCGCGCGGCCCTGCATTTGATCATCTGATTTTAATGACGAATCATTTGCTCTATAGTATAATTCTGTGATGTTTATTTTAATTGTTAAGTGTTAGGTGAAAGTTATGGAATTTCCCATACTCTCATCGTCCAGCCCGCAGAACGCTGGAGAATCGTTGAAAATTCTTCTGGTCGACGACGAGCCCGCCACGATTCAACTGGTGCGCAAAATTTTGCAGGCAGACGGTCACGAGGTGCATGAAGCAGTTGACGGCGAGCAGGCGGTTGAACTCTTTGAAAAACTAGAGCCCGACCTCGTCTTGTTAGATATTGTGATTCCCAAAATGGACGGCCTGGCCGTTCTGTCGGAAATCCGCCGCCGAGACGCCATTGCCGGGGTGATCATGGTCAGCGCGCTCACGTCGGAACAGTTGGCGGTCCGCTCCATGCTGGCCGGCGCCGATGACTATTTGAGCAAACCCTTTAAGCTCAAAACTATTCGCGTTAATATCCGCCGCGTGATGGACAAAGTGCGGTTGCGCCAGCGCAATCTGCTGCTGCAGGCCGAGGTCAACGCCGCCCATGCCAAGTTGCGCAAGGTCTTCAAGCTTTACATGACGCCCACCCTGGCCGAGGAATTGCTCTCAAACCCCGAACTGCCCGAATTGGGCGGCGAACGCCAGCAGGTAACGGTGCTCTTTATGGACTTTTGCAATTTTACGCCGCTGGCGCACAAACTGCCGCCCGATGAAGTCCTGAGCATTCTCAACGAATATTTAGTGCTGGTGACCGCTAGCGTACCCGACAACAATGGGTATTTGGACAAGATTATGGGCGATGGCTTTATGGCGCTTTATAACTCACACAATTCGGACAATGATGCCGCTAATGCGGTCAGGAGCGCGATTCAAATGTATCGCAAGGTGGCAACCTGGAACAAAGCCAAAGAAAATGGCTTGCAGATTCGGGTGGGGATACACACGGGTGAAGCCGTGGTGGGCAACATCGGCACCCCTGAACTCATGAATTTCACGGCCATTGGCGATACGGTTAATTTGGCCAAACGCCTGGAGGAATTTGGCGAGCCGGGGGATATTTTGATCAGCGCTGAAACTTATGAAAAGCTAGATCTGGACTTGGCCCATGATAATGCCGTACAATATATATCGCTTGGTCCGCAAATGGTGAAAGGTCGCGAAACGTCTGTGGAGATCTTCAAAATAGATGTATGCGAAAACCTATGATGAGAAAAACCAATTCCACCCATTGGGGCGTTTATAAGATGCAAGCGTTCCCCCCACTTGTACGGCGCTTTGGGGCCATCCCTTTGTGTGTCGCGCTTATCTGTGTTCTGTCGTGGATTCCCGGCGCGAGCCCTGTTTTTGCCCAAGATAGCGCCAACACACCGTCCGCTAATTCGGCACAGGGCGCGCGTGAAGTGAGCGATGCCGAGGTCAAGGCAGTCGCTCAAGATCTGTGGTGTCCGTTATGTTCGGGTGTGCGGTTGGATACGTGTGAGCTCAAAGCGTGCGAACAGATGCGGCAGGAGATTGCCATTCAGCTCGCTGATGGCAAAAGCCCCGAAAGCATCAAGGAATATTTCCTGGCCCAATATGGCCCCCAAGTGCTGGGTGAGCCGCCGCGCGCAGGGTTCAATCTGCTGGCCTGGATTGTGCCCTTTGCGGTTCTGCTGGGGGCGGCGGGCATATTGCTCTTCCGCAGTCGGCGCCTGCTCTCGCAGCGGCTGGCCGTACAGGGCGCCGACGCCGATTGGGAGGACGATTGGGCGGAAGATGATGATATGGAGTCTACGCCCATTGATGATTTGGTCCATAACTTGCCGGATGATGCGCACATCGTTCAAAATGGAGAACCAGCCGGTTCATACGAACGTGCGTTAGATGAGGAGCTTCGCCAATATGAATAACGAAAATCTTGTCTCGCCAGCCCCGCCATCCGCTTTGCCCGCAAGTGACAGAAACATTGAGGCCCCGTCCGCCCAACTGCTAGAGCAGACAGCCGCGCCCGCCAACACCTGGCCCGCCTGGGTACGCCTGCTCATTATGATGGTGCTGATCACCTTTGTGGCCATTTTGGCCATTGCCCTCATGCGCCAGAACACGTCCGAACAGCGCGCCGCTGGGCTGGCCCCCGACTTTGAATTTACCACTTTTGATGGCGAAACTATCCGCCTGGCCGATCTCAAAGGCAAAGGCGTCGTGTTAAATTTTTGGGCGAGCTGGTGTGACCCGTGCCGCGCCGAAGCCGCGCTGCTGCAAGAAGTGGCGCAGCGCGAGGAGGACAACGGTATTGTCTTTTTGGGCCTGGACTATTTGGATCAGGAACATGCCGCCCTAGCCTATTTGGCGGAATATGGCATCACGTATCCTAACGGCCCCGATCTGCAAAGCACCATTGCGCGCCGCTACCGCATCAACGGCGTGCCGGAAACCTTTTTCATCACGCCCGACGGGGAAATCGATTTTACAGTGATTGGCCCCATCCAAAGCGAAAGCGCTTTGAACGCTCGGTTGGATGCGATTCGACCGTGAAGAATGAAAGGGTGAAAGGGTGAAAGGGTGACGTGGTCATCCACCCCCTTTCCCCCCTTCACCCTTTCACCCTTTCTGTTTTTGCCCCGGAGAAAAATATGATCTTCGATATTGGATACATTCTATTAGTCGCAGCGCTAATTTTGGCTGCGTTTGGGGTCGTCACCGGCTTTGTGGGCGGGCAGCGGCGGCACGTGGCGCTGGTGGATAGCAGCTTTCACGCCGTGTATGCGGTGGCTACGTTGGTCGCTATGGCAGCTGCCATTTTGTGGTACGCTCTGCTGACCGACAAATTTCAGGTCAATTATGTGTGGGGGCACTCTGAGCGGGCGCTGCCCACGTTTTACAAATTTGCGGCGCTGTGGGGTGGTCAGGCCGGCAGCCTACTCTTTTGGACGCTGATTCTGAGCATTTTTAGCGTGGCGCTGGTCACCACCTATCGCCGCCAGTACACGGCGCTCATGCCCTATGTCAACAGCATCATGCTGGCCACCAGCCTCTTCTTTCTAGTGCTGCTGGTCTTTGCCGTCAACCCCTTTGAGCAGCTCGGCGTGATCCCCGCCGACGGCCAGGGGCTGGAGCCACTGCTGCAAAATTACTGGATGGTGATCCATCCCGTCATGCTCTATCTGGGCTACGTGGGCATGACCATTCCGTTTGCCTTTGCCGTGGCCGCGCTCATGAGCAAAAAGCTGGGCGTCGAGTGGGTGCGCATTGTGCGGCGCTGGACGCTGGTGCCGTGGGTGTTCCTGTCGGCGGGCATCCTCATGGGCAGCCAGTGGGCCTATATGGAGCTGGGGTGGGGCGGTTATTGGGCGTGGGACCCGGTGGAAAACGCCAGCTTTTTGCCCTGGCTCACGGCTACCGGCTTTTTGCACAGCATTCTGATTCAGGAGCGCCGCGGCATCCTTAAGGTGTGGAATATCGTGCTGATCTGGCTCACCTATTTCCTGGTCATCCTGGGCACTTTCACCACGCGCAGCGGCATCATCAACAGCGTGCATAGCTTTGCCCAAAGCGATGTTGGCATCTTTTTTCTGATTTTCTTGGTCCTCAACGTCTTTGGCTTTTTGTGGCTGCTCTTTGACCGGCTGCCCCTGCTGCGCAGCGACAATGAAATTGAATCGGCCACCAGCCGCGAGGCTGCTTTTTTGGCCAATAACTGGCTCTTTACCGGGATTGCCTTTGCCACGTTATGGGGCACCTTTTTCCCCATGTTCAGCGAAATTATTACCGGTGAGCGCATCAGTGTAGCCGCGCCCTGGTTCAACAAAGTGAACGGGCCGCTCTTTTTGCTGCTGCTGCTGCTCATGGGGGTGGGGCCGCTGTTGGGCTGGCGGCGCACCAGCATGGAGGGGCTGCGCAAGCAGTTCACCTGGCCGCTGTTGATCACGCTGCTGGGCGCGGTGAGGCTCTATGTGATGACGCCGCGCATTATTCCGGTGTTGGGGTTGGCCATCTGTTTCTTTGTATTTACCACCATTGTGCAGGAATTTGTGCGCGGCGTGCAGGCCCGCCGCACCACCAGCGGCGATAATCCGGCCGTGGCGCTTTACAATTTGCTGCGTCGCAACGGTCAGCGCTACGGCGGCTATATTGTGCATCTGGCCATTGTGCTCATCGGCGTGGCCGTGGTGGGCAACGAGTTTTATCAATCCACCGCCAGCGTCACGCTCGACCAAGGGCAGGGGACCGAACTGGCCGGATACATCTTCACCTATAATGGACTAGAAGCGGTCCGGCAGAGCAACCGCACGGAAATTCACGCTGATTTTACCGTGACGCGGGCCAGCAGTGGGCGCGTTTTGGGCGCGATTACGCCGCAGCGCAACCTGTATGACAAAACGCCAGATCGCCCCACCAGCGAAGTGGGTCTGAAGGTGCTGCCCACCGAAGATCTCTATGTGGTGATCAATAGCTGGTCCGCCAATGGCGACCGCGCCACTTTTACTATTTTTGTCAACCCGCTCACGGTTTGGATGTGGATCGGTGGTCTGGTGCTCATTCTGGGCACGTTTATTTGTATCTGGCCCCATCCATCTCGCCGCCCGTCCGCGGCTGCCGTCTACACACCAACCCTGGAAACGGCATAACCCTATGATCTGGCCCACCATTCTCATTGCCCTGCTCATTACAATTCCCACTCTGGCTTTTGTGGTCTGGCCGCTCTTTTTCCCCTCTGCCAAAGTCATGGTGGACGATCTGGATGAGAGCCGGCTGGCCGATCTGATTCAGCGCAAAGATGCCGTGCTCCAATCCATCAAGGAACTGGAGTTTGATCTGCACACCCGCAAAATCAGCGACGCCGATTTCCAATTGCTCAACACGCGCCTGCGCCATCAGGCCATTGGCCTTATGCGCCAGATCGACAAAGTGGCGCCGGAGATGACCGAACTGGAAGAGGCGCTGGAGAAAGAAATCCTGCAATTACGCCGCGTGGATGGTGAAGTTGTTCATATCGCGCACAAAAATGGCAAAGCCCCGCAAGCATCACCCAAGAAAGCGGTTGCCAAAGAGGCAGACGCGACGCCAGATCGCTTCTGTCGCCAGTGCGGCGCGCGCGTCAATGCGGATGATCGCTTCTGCGCCAAGTGTGGCGCGGCGCTGATAGTGGCGGCCGCCAGTTAAGACTTGTTGCGAACCTACTTTTACTACCCCAAAGAGCGCAAAGATTCGCGGAGAGTTCCTGGACATTTTCTTTGCGGACTTTTGCGCTCTTGGCGGTAGAAATTGACTTTCGCAATAGTTAGGAATATTGCTATGCCCCTGCCAATGGTTCACTTTCTGGTGGCAGTCGAGATGCACAAGCTAGATGACCGTCACCCATCACCTCCCTTTATCCTCGGCAGCATTGCCCCCGACGCCATCCACGCCCGCCCCAACACGGATCGCTCCCACAAAAATCACACCCACCTTCTCACCAAGCCACATAGCCAGACCACCGATGCCGAATATTGGGCATTGGTGCGAGCTTTTCTGTCCCGACATTGGGCCAAAGACGAACACATCGATTTCATAGAGGGATACGCCGCCCATGTGATGGCGGATCGGCTGTGGCTGGATGGGCTCTTTCGGCCATTTCGCGCACGGGTGACCCACCTGTCCGACGCAGAACTGGCGCGGCTCTATTATCGCGAGGCGGATCAGGTGGACATTTTTCTCTATCGGCGCATGGCTTGGCGACCGCAAATCTGGCAAAACCTGGCCGCCGCGACCGCGGTGGACACGGCGCAATTGGTGAGCGCCCAAGAGGTGGACGCGTGGCGGCAACGCACGCTCCATTGGTATGACGACCCGCAGAATAACCCGCAAATCGAGCCGGACTATATCACCTATGCGGCGGTGGTCGATTTTGCCACGCAGGCCGCGTCAACCATACGCGAGCACCTGGCAGAGTGGAAGGGCGAGCGGGGAAATATGCCCGCAATGGATGATGACTAAGGCCATTGCCAGAAAATAAATCCGCTAGTGGCTGAGGCCACTTCGCGTTGTTAGCCACGGATTCCATCCGCTCCGGTGGCGTATTTTAATATTTGCAATGGCCTAAGCCGTCGCCACAATGGCAAAGATGTCGGGCTGGAGACCTGGCGGCGTTCCCCCCAGCGCAGGGAACATATTGGCCGTCCTAAAACCGCATTCGGTCAGCAAATCACGATATTCGGCAATGGTATAGGCCTGAAAGGTCTGCGCATAGCGCGTGACGCGCCCGCTCACCGCGTCCACCACATAGTGGCGGCGCGTGGTCGTCTGCGTATCGGGCTGCCACATGCTTTCGGTCAGCACCAGATGCTCTTGGGCGGAAAAGAGCCCGCCCGTCGATGAAGACCAACGCGCCGGTGCGTCGCCAAAGCTGCGCACGGCCGCGTATGTATGCGGCTCCAGCAGCAGCAGACCGCCCGGCTTAAGCGCCTGCTGCATTTTGCGCAGCAGATGGCGCGCATCTGCCGGCCGGAAAATATTCAGCTCTCCATAAATCAACGTCACCAAATCGAACCCCACGCCAAAATCAGCCTGCCGCAAATCGGACGGCACAAACACACAATCGAGCGCTTCCTCCAGCGCCGTTTGGCGGGCGTATTCAATCGACGCCGGGCTAAAGTCGATGCCCACGCAGCGATGCCCCAGTCGGGCCAGTCGATTGCTATACAGCCCCGGCCCGCAGCCCAAATCCAGAATACGAGCGCGTTTTTCCTTGAGCAGATCGGCGTGCATCCACGCCACGTGCGCATCAATAATCTCAAAGCGGCGGCTGGCCGCATTGTGCGCCTGCGTCAAATGTTCGGCCAACATGCGCCGGCTAAATTCAGGCTCGTGCCAGGGGATGTTGTCGCCTTCGGCCCAGGGCGCGGGATGGGGGTCGCGGTTGATGATGTCGATGAGGTGCATGTTTTGTCTCTGGTTTGGTAACAAGTCACTCAGGTGGAAAAACGTAGTGCGTGGTGCGTGAACCGGATTTGGAACTGGTGGGGCCGCTGGCAAATTCAGTGTTAAGCGCGTGTTGCTCCGCGCTGCCCCTTCATAAAGTAAACCAGTACACGCAATACGAAACACGCAATACTCAATACTCCCCCACCCCCGGAATCGCATAATTCACGCGCCACACCGAATCTTCCGGCGGTGGCGTGCGCTCCAGGTATTTCATGGTTTTGAAATCGGGCAGCACCGGCTGTACCTCTTGCACCCAAATGCGCTCGATGTCCATAAAGGTGAGCGGTTGGCGCGTGGCGGGTGGATTTTCGGCATATTGGTCCAATAATGCGCTGGCTTTCTGCCCCAGCCAGCGCACCTCATCGGCCACCATGCGTTCGCCAATACGGCGGTCGGATTGGATCGCATCCGGCCCCATAGCAAAGTGGGGCGCGCCCGTCTCATCCACCGGCATGCGCGACATATCCACACACTGCGGCTCCAGCGCCCACAGCAGCGACGTTTCCATTGCTTGCCCGCATGGTCGCCCCCCGATTTGCCGTTGTTGTCAAAGCCGGGTTGATTGGCCTCAAAATCGGGCAGGCCAGAGACGCGTGGCAAAGTAGGGCTGCAAAATCGTGAGCAGCGTTTTCAAATCCTCCCAGTTGGGTCCATAATGCCCCGTGACCAAAATGGCGGCATGAAAGCCCAGCGCATCCACCGCCCGCAGATGATAGCAGACATTTTTAAAGTGCTGCCACGGCGGCATGGCGCTGAGCCACGAGCGCACCTCGCCCACCCGCTCGGCCGCCCACGACGCATAAAGACCGATTTCGTGAATGTGCCAATAATCCGGCGGGGCCACAAGGCCGCCATGCGCCCGCGCCGCCGCACAACAAATGGCGTGCGCCTTGAGCGCATCCAGCCCCACGACATTCTGCGGACCATGCGGCTCGCACAGCCCATAGGGCAAATAGATCAGCGGGCAAGCTGCCAGCGCCGTCTCCAATTGATCCGGGAACATGCGCTCCCAACGTACTTCGGTTGTCAAGATTGGCTCCTTTGGGGTTGAGTTGGTTTAGCTTGATCGGGATACAAACTTTCTTGGTTCGTTGAGTTGTTGCGTGTTGCGTATTGCGTGTACCGGTTCCGGTGATGAAGGGGCTGTGAGATGCAAACCTCGTAGGGTGATATTCACCATGCAGGCATAACATATGCCGCCCCTCCCCCTGGCCCCCGGCGCCAAGATGTGCCAAATATGATCCCACCGCTTGACTGACAAATTTAATCTTTCTACCGCAAAGAGCGCGAAGGGGGCGCAAGGGTACCCGAGTAGTTCTTCGCGGCTTCTTGGCGCTCTTCGTTAAATAAGATTTGTCAGTCAACCAGATCCCCACACTATTAAAGCCCGTCGCGCTTTCCACCACGCCACAAGCCCAGTTCACGCAATACGCAACACGCAACAGATCACTCTGCCACACCTGTCGCCTGTTCCGCCCCTCCCTGTTGACCACCCAATAGCCAGGCCGTCCACAACACGGTGGGCACATTGAAGGCAGCCATCCACCAGATGATGGTGCCAGGGCCCGCGCGACGAATCGAGCGAAGCCGCCAATGACGGCGGCGGCGGCGGCGCTGGCCAGGTTAAAGAAGGCAAACCCGGTGGCGAAGACGCGCCCGCGCACGTGGCCCGGCACAAGCTGCATCAATAGCTGCGTAGAGAATACCCAGATAATGCCGCCGCCAACGCCGCGCAGCGCCGTGCCGATGAGCACCGTGGCGAAATTGGGCAGCGGCGCCGTAAAGAGCAGCCCCAGCCCGCCGATAATATAGCCCAGCACAATAAACCAGCGCAGCCGCTTGTTGTCATCGCCGCTAAAATAGCGCGCCACAATCGGCCCAATGCCGGTACCCACGCCCGCCACCGCAAACATCAGCCCCAGGCTAATGCCGCCGCCTTCGCCGTATGTAAAAATCTGTTGCGCAATGGCCACCTGGATGACCTGGAAGCCGGACGAAAGAATCAGCGCATTGACCGCCTTGTGCAGCGTAATCAGCAGCACGTCGGCGCGCTGGCCCAGATAGCGCAGCCCGTCCACATATTGGCGCAAGGCCGCGCCTAGCGTCTTTCGGGCCAGCCAGTTCGGCGCGTGGAGCCAGCACAATGCGCCAGATAAACCAAGCCGAGGCAAAAAAGGTAAATCCATCGATGACAAACGCCGGCTGGATGCCCCAGGCGCCCGATACAAGCCCGCCCAGCGCCGCCCCCAGCGCCAGCATGACCGACCAGGTGGCCGAGCTGAGCGCATTGGCCGCCCCCAACTCACGCGGCGCTACGATGTCGGGCAGAATGGCGTTACGCGCGGGGAAGAAGAAGCCGCTGACGCCAAGCTGGATAGCGGTCAACGTGTAAAGCAGCCACAGATCGCCGGCCTCGCGCACAAACAGAAAGCCAAAGACAACCACCGCGCGCACCAGATCGGTGATAATCAGAATCCACTTGCGGTTGTAGCGGTCGGCTGCCACGCCGGCGATGGGGCTGATCAGAAAGGGCGCCAACATGCGCACCACAAAGAGCGAGCCCACGGCCAGCCCCGAGTGGGTCAATTCGCCAATCAGCGCCGCCGATGCGATCAGATTGAACCAGTCGCCCAGCAGGCTGATGATCTGGCCAAACCAGAGGTTGCGGAAGTTGTGATTCTGGCGCACCAGTTCGCCATAGCCCACGGGCGGCGCGGCTTCGGCGCGGTCTTGGGTAATTGCCACGGGTTGATGTCCTTTGCAGAAAATGGGTGTATGTTTCTGCATTGTAGCGTGAAACAGAGACTTTGTCACGCTGCTTTGGGTTTGGGCTGTGCTTGCAACCAAAACAAAAGCGGCGCCGACGCATAAAGCATTCATCGGCGCCGCTTTTTGTTCATTAGAGATAACCATTCAACGTTCCCTGAGTTTGTCGAAGTGAACGATTGAATGGTCACACATTGACTACGTCTGGGCTTTGGCTTTGGGCGCCACCGGGCAACTGCTGATGCCAAAGAGTGAATAGAGCGGACACCAGCCAGCCAGACCGGTCAGCAACGGGATAAAGCCCACATATTGCAGGAAGATGCCCAGTCCACCCGTTACCACGCCGCCCCAACCCAGATAGAGCATGACCAATCCCAACGCGACACGCGCAATGCGATCCCAACCGGCCTCATTTATGTTAAACATCATTTTCTCCTTTATACACTGTAGTTTTATATGTGTCTGTTGATGCATTCAGTATAAAGGAAGCTGGGGCGCCTGTCTGTGACTGGAGTCACGCAGGGATGGATTGACGCACAACTAAGCGACGGACGCCACAAAATCGGCCAGAGTCGCGGCATCCAGCACGACCACATAGCCGCGGCCAAGCTGCACAAGGCCACGCTTTTCGAACTCTTTCAAATGGCGGCTGATCACTTCGCGCACGGTGCCCAATTCATCGGCCAGCATTTGGTGCGTCACCTCCAGCCGCGGCGCTCGCTCGGCCAGCAGAGCCGCCAGCCGCTGTTCCACCGGCTGAAATGTCACCCCCTCCACCAGCTCCATGAGATGATGCACGCGGTCGGCAAAATATTGAAAGACCATTTGGCGGAAGGGCGCCGATTTTTCCAGCAGCAGGTTGAATGTGTCCAACGAAAGAGCGGCCAGGTGTAAATCCTCCTCCACAATGCCGCGCGCCGGGTAGCTGGCGTGGCCCAATAAACAGCTCACAGTCAGAATGCAGCTATCGCCGGGCTGCACGCGATAGAGCAAAATTTCGCGTCCGCTAAGCGTGGGGCGGGTCACGCGGATCACGCCGCGCAGCACCATGACAAACGAATTGCACGAGTCGTCAATATCAAAGAGAATGTGCCCGACCGGGGCTTTCATGGCAATGGCATGGCTCTGCACATGGGCCATCAGTTCAACCGGCAGTCGGGCCAACATGGGATAATTGTTTTTGATCTGAGCAACTTCGGCTGCTGTCAGCATGGCCATCTCCTTTGGATGCCGCGTGTGGTGCTATAAACCAACTCTGAGCCCAATATACTTGCCGTTGCCCATAAGCGAAAATTTCCGGCTTCCGAAAAATGCTGCTTTGCCCCAGCGTGACGTATAATAAAGCATCATGAACGCCTACGAAATGGACCCCACCGAAGCCGAAAATGAGCCCGACCTGGATGCCGTCTTTGGCGCGTTTCCGCAACTGGAAACGCCCAATCTGCACCTGCGCGAGCTGACCGAGGACGACGCCGCCGATCTGCTGGCCGTCTTTGCCGATGAAGAGGTGACGCGCTTTTACGATCTCTACGCCTATGAAAGCGAGGGAGAAGCGCTGGAACTGATCGACTTTTTTACCGAAAGTTTTGAGGTCGAGCGCAGCATTCGCTGGGGCATTGCGCGCAAAACGGACAACCGCCTAGTCGGCACCTGTGGCTACGTCTCGCTGCGCCGCTTTCGCGGCGAAATTGGTTATGAACTCAACCGCGCCTTTTGGCGCCAGGGCATTATGAAAGAAGCGCTGGCCGCCATCATCCAATTTGGCTTTGAGCAGCTCAAGCTCAACCGCATTGAGGCGCTGGTTATGGTCGAAAATGCCGCGTCCGCCGGCCTGTTGCGCAGCTTGGGTTTCCACGAAGAAGGCATTCTGCGCGAACACGATTATTTCAAAGGCCAATTTCACGACATGCGCTGCTTCGCCCTGCTGCGGCGGGAGTGGAAGCCGCGGGTTTCGCAGACATAAATCGTTATCTTGACAAGATGACAAGATGAGAGGATGACAAGATGACAGAGTCTGTCAAAGTCATCGTGTCATCCGGTCAATGTATCATCCAGTCATCTTGTCATCCCTTCACCCCCTTCAAAAAGGAGCCATCATGCAATTCGATCTCATCATCAAAGGCGGCGAAGTGGTCGATCCGGGCGCCGAGTACAGCGGGCAGTTGGACGTGGCCATCAAGCGCAACCGCATTGCCGCCGTAGATCGCAACATTCCCGCCGACGCCGCGCCGCGCGTCATCGACGCCACGGGCCAGTACGTTACGCCCGGCCTGGTGGACCTGCACACCCACGTCTATCACGGCGTCAGCTACCATGGCGTGCGCGCCGACCCCATTGCGTGCGCGCAGCGGCGTCACCACCTGGCTGGATGTGGGCTCGTCCGGCGCATTTAACTTTCCGGGCTTTCGCGAATTTATTGCTGAGCCCGCTGCCGTGTCTTCGCATCTACGCCTTGCTCAACATTTCGACCATTGGGCTGACCGCGCAAACGGGCGAGTTGGGCAATCTAGACTATTGCGATGTGGATATATGCTGCAAGCTGATCGATCTGAACCGCGATCTGCTGCTGGGCGTCAAGGTGCGCATCGACAAAAATACCACGCGTGGGCAAGGCGTCGAGCCATTGCGCCGCGCCCGCGCCGCCGCCGACCGCTGTGAAATGCCATTGATGACCCACATCGGCTATGGCCCACCCACGCTGCCTGAAGTGCTCGAATTTATGCGCCCCGGCGACATTTTGACTCACTGCTTCACCGGCGGCGACATGCGTATTGTGGACGACAACGGGCGGCTGCCGGATGATGCCGCGTGTCTGGGATGCTGGCGTGGTCATGGACATTATCACGGCGGCCGGCTCGTTCTCCTTCAAACTGCGCAGGCCATGATCGATGCCGGTTATCAGCCCGATCGATCTCATCGGACATCCACCAGGTAAGCATCAACGTCTTATTCGACATGCCCACCTGCTTGAGCAAATTCCTGGCGCTGGGCATGTCGCTGCCCGATGTGATCTACGCCGCCACCGCCCGCCCCGCCGCCGTCATGGGCATGCAGGACGAGGTGGGTACGCTCAAGCCCGGCGCCCTGGCCGACGTGGCGCTCTTTCAAAATGGCCGAAGGGGACCACCTTTACGACGTTTTGATGAACCCCTATCAAGGCAAGCAACTGCTCTACAACACTGCCAGGATGCCGCTCAACGGCCGCGAACTGCCCTGCGCTCTCCTCGAAGAGCCGCCCGCCCTGTGGATCGAGCCCGAGCGAGGGACAGCACCACGATTCAGAAACGGCAATCGGGCCCAGCGATTTTTCGCTGCTAAAGCGAACGCTTGTTGGTGTTGAGATATAAGAACAGGAATTGTACGCGGATTTATGCTGATAAACGCAGATTAGCACCAATACAGCTGGCGATCCGCGTAAATCTTGGAAATCCGTACAAAATTTGCCGCTCCAGCAATCTCTTGAATATCTGTTTTATGATTGGAAAAGTGGTGTTGAGGTTGGTGGCTGAAAATTAGTGCCTCAAAGGTTTAGTAAAGTAATGTCAAAATCACGAAGAAAAATCCTCGTATGTTCTGGAGCAAATGGATCTGATACCTGACTAGAATATTGCTACACTGCGATTTATTATTGTGTCTACGGCATTAATCTGCCACCCAATGTAACTGAGGTAAATCTTGTTGATGATGCGTCGACGGATTTGAACGTGTTACTTCATGATTCAACGTAGACGATAGCTGCTTCATAATTGACCGGACATACAGCTATCAACAACAATATGAAACTAAATCATCAATTTCTTGGGACTACAATTACGAGAATTGCGCGGATTGGCGCATAGATAAGCCCAAAATCAGAGGAGCGCCGAAGAAAGATAGGTGGTGCTCCTATTTTGGTGTTTTCCGCTTCAAGTACAATGGGCGCAAACCTGCGCAAGCTGGAATATGAGACGGAGGAATATGCAGTTTACAATGGCGCTATCCCAAAAGATTTCATTATAGCTGATTACAAAGATGACATCAATGCAGTTTTAGCTTCAATTTTTCTTTCAAGAGATACGCAAGTATGGTTTGGAAAAACATAATGAGGATGTGTATCTCCGCCAGGAGAATGGAAAGATCATATACTCACATATTACGTATTCTTCTGTTAGTGCTTTTGTGTCTAGTCCCATTACCACAGAGCAATTATTAGAAGCAACGTCGAAACATTTTCAAGCTTACAAATAAGGAGCAAGCTCAGGTTCTGTCTAGGTTACTTACTCAGGCAAATGATAAGAACAATGACTTACTATATGTGTTTATCAGCTCGGACACTCTGAAAGATTTGTAAACATGCAGTTCAAAAGATATGATGGCCCGTTTCTATGAAGATGATTCGATTGAGGTTTCACAAAACCGATCTGGTAAATCAAACTGGCTTTTTAATGGATTTGCTTATTTCAACCCCGCCGTTGATCAGATTCGCAACGAAATAAATACGTTCAAAGAAATTGGCCAAAAAGGCGAAGATATAGGGACTTATTCAAAACATCTTCGAAAGGTCATGAATAGCCAGTACAATTGGCGGATAAATTTGCCATAATTTGTATAATACTAGCACCAACAGATGCCAAATGTGATTTAGCAAAAATTCAAGAAGTTCAACGATATTAGAAACGACTTTTTTCATGGTGACGATATTTCAATTGAGAAGCTACCCTCTCCTGATGTTATAAATTTGGTTAGAAAATACGTAAAGCTTCATGTGATAGCTGACTGGAACAAAATAAAATATTGAAATAATAACAGGATAAGCTTTAAGCTATGCATTAGGTAATGATCACAACTAAAAATGCCACTAATCATTTCGAATACCTTTTGTGAATATCCCCACCCTCACCACCCGGCAAATGGTCGAAGTGGACCGGCTGATGATTGAGGAGTACAACATTACGCTGCCGCAAATGATGGAAAATGCCGGGCGCAATTTGGCGCTGCTGTATCAAGCGGCTGCTGGACGACGATATTGTGGACCGGCCCGTTGTGGTGCTGGCCGGGCGCGGCAACAATGGCGGCGGCGGCTGGCAGCGGCGCGACATTTGCTTTCGCTGAACTGGGGCGTGGGTGCAGGTGGTGCTGACGGCGGAGCCCGCGTCCTATCCGGGCGCGTCGGCGCATCAACTTGCCATTTTGCAGAAGATGGGCGCGCCGCTGGCCTGGGCCGAAGAAGGCTGGGAGCTGCCGCCCGCCGACCTGCTCATCGACGCGCTGATCGGCTATGGCCTGCGCGGCCACCCCACCGGCGCCGTCCGCAACCTGATCCAGCTTGCCAACAGCAGCGCCGCTCCCATCCTCAGCCTGGACGCGCCCAGCGGTCTCGACACGGCAAGCGGCCAGCTATACGATCCGCACATCAACGCCCGCGCCACCATGACGCTGGCGCTGCCCAAAACCGGGCTATTTAGCGCGCAAGGACGCATAGCCGTGGGCGATCTCTACTTGGCTGACATCAGTGTACCGCCTGCACTGTATGCGAATTTGGGGCTGAATGTGGAGCCAATCTTTGCTGAGGATACAATCATTCAGATCGCATGATGCGCGCGGCTCGACCCGTTTGGTTTCGATACAGCCCCGAACCGCAGGGGCCTACTCAACCGGCACTGATCCCGTCTCTTAAGTTTACACTTATGCCGCACAGACATAACCTCATTCCACATCTATAGGCGCTTATGAAAATGGTCGGGCCAACGGAGGCTGAGCATGTCGAAGCAGCAGCGGCTCCGACTTCGACATGCTCAGCCTCCGCTCATTTCCCGGTTGTATTGCTTAACGCGCTACAGATGTTCACTCCATTTAGGGCTGCCGAATATTGACCCCTACGGCGATAGTGAGTTAGGATCGATAGGTTGTTCTAAACATATTTTTGACTCAACAAAAGTCATTTAACCGCAGATTTCGCAGATTTCGCAGATTAATTTCTCTGCGAAATCGTTCGACCGAGCTCACGTCGAGGTCTGTGTAATCTGCGGTTTTTCAGGACCGTCATTTTTGAAACGGAACTCGTGCATGACTATTCGCTTTGGGCTAATCGGGTGCGGACGCGTGGCGCCCCGTCATGCCCAGTCGATCCAACAGGTGCCGCAGGCGACGCTGGCCGCCGTGGCGGATATCAAAGCCAGCCGCGCCCAGAATTTCGCGGCCGAATATGGCGCCGAATCCTATACGGACTACCGCGCGCTGCTCGACCGGACCGACATCGACGCCGTCAGTATTTGCGTACCCAGCGGGCTGCACGCCGCCGTGACGTTGGATGCGCTGGATGCGGGCAAACATGTGCTGGTGGAAAAACCCATTGCGCTGACGCTGGAGGACGCCGACCGCATGATTGCGCGCGCCCAGGAAAAAGGGCTCAAGCTGGCGGTTGTACTGCAAAATCGCTACAATTCGCCCATGCAAACGCTACGCCGCTTGATAGACGACGGCGGACTTGGTAGGCTACATCTGGGCGCGGCTTGCGTGCGCTGGTATCGCCCCCAATCCTATTACGAAGACGAGTGGCACGGTACGTGGGCCATGGACGGCGGTGCGCTGATGAACCAGAGTATCCATCACATTGACGCCTTGCAATGGTTTATGGGGCCGGTGCAGGCGGTCAGCGCCTACACCGCCACGCTGGCCCACCAGATGGAAGCCGAAGATGTGGGCGTGGTGGCGCTGCGTTTTGCCGGCGGCGCGCTGGGCACCATCGAGGGCTCTACGCTTACCTGGCCGCAGAATCTGGAAGGCTCGGTGGCGCTCTTTGGCCAGCACGGCTCGGTCAAGATTGGCGGCACCGCGCTTAACCGGATTGTACTCTGGAAAGTGGATGGGCAACTTGAGCAGGAAGCCGAAATTCTCACCGCCCAGCGCGTCGATCCACCCTCGGTTTATGGCTACAGCCACAAAGCCGTCATTGAAGATTTCACCCACGCGCTGCTCGATAATCGCCCACCCGGCACGCCAGGTGAAGAGGCGCGCAAGTCCGTTGAACTGGTGCTGGCCATCTATGAATCGGCGCGGCTGGGCAAAGAGATTACGCTGTAACAATAACGGTCCAACCGGATATCATGTGGTTGACACCGCCGAATAAATTCGGCGTCTGCTAAAGCAAACCGGCTTAAGCCCAAGACTGTATAAATAAGGCCGCTACGACTGCAACGCACGGCGGATTCCTCGTCTGAAAGGTCCGAAGTTTTCGCCGCCGTGCATCGCAGTCTCCGCTATTTGAATGGTCTTGGGCTTAAGCCGGTTTCCCGTATCAGCCACCGGTTTTAACCGGTGGTGGGATTGTCTTCAATTCCTTTAGCCCGATTGGGACTAAAGTACTAGTTTCACTCAGTCATCAATATGATATAATCATTTATGGATGAACACCCGTCTCAATCCTGAACTCGCTATCTTTTGAATGAACATGGGATTGGGATTAGGGAGTAGGGATTAGGGATCGAGGCGGCGGCCTACTCCCTACTCCCTAATCCTTACTCCCAATCCCTCCAAACGCCAAAACGCCTAATGAATCCAAATAACAAACTCGACGCCTGGTGCGATGCCGCTCTGGAAGCGGGCTGGTTGGCCGCACTGGTCGTCGCCCCCATGTTCTTTAACGTCTTTTCCAGCCGCGTCTTCGAACCCGATAAAATCAGCCTGGTGCGCTCCATTGCGCTGCTCATGCTCCTGGTTTGGCTTGTGAAAATAGCTAACAGCGGTCAGCTTTGGCGACCGGCTTATGGCGGCACGTCTGCCGTCGCTAATGAAACACTCCCCGACAGCTCTCTTTGGCAGCGCATTTTGCGCACGCCGTTTTTTGTTCCGCTCGTATTGCTGGCCATTGCCTATACGCTGAGCACGCTATTCAGCGTGGCCCGCTTTGTAAGCTGGTGGGGCTCCTATCAGCGCCTGCAAGGTACATACACCTATCTGAGCTACGTGATCATCGCGTTGCTCACCGCCGGCCATCTGCGCACGCCGGACCAGATCCGCCGGTTGCAGCACACGTTTATTCTGGTGAGCCTGCCCATAGCCATCTATGGCGTGATCCAGCACTATTCAAAAGATCCGCTGCCCTGGGGTGGGGATGTGACGACGCGCGTGGCCGCCAATGCGGGCAACGCGATTTTTCTGGCGGCCTATCTGTTGATGGCCGTCTTTTTCACCATTGAGCGCATCTACAGCAGTTTTGCCCATCTGCTCGGCGCCTATAGTGAGCAGGCCAGCAGCGATTCGGAAAACAGCAATGTACAAGATATGCCCGCTGCCTTTGCCGGCGGCGCTTATATGTTTGTGCTCATGGTGCAGCTTCTGGCCATTTTCTGGACCCAAAGCCGTGGCCCGATTCTGGGCATTTTACTGGGCGTTTATCTTATGGGGCTGCTGCTTTTTACCAGCCTGCGCCCACGCGGCTATCGCATCATGACCATTAGCTGGGTGGGTTTGGGGCTGGGCGGCGTGATTTTTCTCATTTTGCTCAATACAACGGCCATTGGCAACGCCGTCCGCTCAATCCCTTCGCTTTCCCGCCTGAGCACCATTCTAGATTTGGAGAGCGGCACCGCCCAGGTGCGCGTGCTCATTTGGGATGGCGCTTCCCGTATGATTGCGCCCCATCCGCCCATCATCTACCCAGACGGCAGTGATGACGCCATCAACCCCATCCGACCGCTGGTGGGCTATGGGCCTGAAGCCATGTGGGTGGCCTACAATCCGTTTTATCCACCAGACCTGGCCCACTGGGAGCGACGCAATGCCAGCCCCGACCGTTCGCATAACGAAACGTGGGATTCGCTGGTGATCACCGGCGCCTTGGGCTTTATTGCCTACATGTCGCTCTTTATTTCCATCTTCTATTGGGCGTTGCGCTGGCTGGGGCTGATTTCACAGCGCCGCGACACGATCTTATTTGGCGCGATTTTGGCGCTTTCCAGCATAGCGTTGGTGCTGATCTTCCGCGATCTGGATAACGGCAATTGGCGCTTTTTTGGGGTGGCTGTACCCGCCGGCTTGATGTTGGGTTTGAGCATTTACGTGACGCTGGCCGTCTTTTGCACCCAGAACTCAAGCCGGAACGCAGCCAAATCCCGCGCCAGTTGCTCATTATTGCGCTGGTCTGCACCATTGCGGCCCACTTTGTGGAGATCCACTTTGGGATTGCCATTGCGGCTACGCGCACCTACTTTTGGGTGCAGACGGCGCTGCTGTTGGTGGTGGGTATGTATTGGGCGCAGCCATCGCCCTTTGCCGCCGTGGCCTCGGGTGAAGTAGAAGAGACGCTGCCTGACGAAGAGCCCGCGCCGGCGCCATCCCGGCGCCGCGGGCGCAGCAATCGCCGCGAACGCCAGAGCAGCAGTCGCCGCTCTCTGCATGGGGCGCCGGCGCTGCCGGCATTTGTGATGATCGATCTGCTCATCTTTTTCACCTTTGTCTTCATTTATTCCACCAATAGCCAAGGGCTCAACTCGTCCTTTTCTATTTTGTGGAACAGCATCACCAAGCGCATGATCGCCGGAGAGCCAGTCAACAGCCCATCGCTGCTCTTCCTCATGCTCTTTACGTGGCTGATCGGCGCCACGCTGGGGCTGGCGCAAACCTCGTTGAGCCGCGAGCGGGCGCCGGATGCGGGCTGGTGGCTGCGCGGCTATGGGCTGCACGCATTGGTGGTGTGGGGCGGCTGGTTTATTTATGGCATGATCCAGGGCAGCCGTTTGATTCCACTCACGGGCGCCGATCTGACGGCGCAGTTGGAAAATGTGGCCGGTCATTTTGCCGTCTACACATGGCTGGTGGTGGTGTGGGTGTTGGGGGCCGGCATTGTGTTTGCCTGGCCCTATTTGCGTGAACGAATTGACTTTGGCGGCCGCCGCGTGCTAATCGGTGGGGCGGCGGCGCTCCTATTGACGCCCCTGATTTTCTGGTTTATCACCACCGTGAATATTGGCCTGGTGCGCGCCGACATTATTTACAAACAGGGCCAACAGTTTGACAGCCAGAGCAACTGGATCAGCAGCATTGAGCTGTACCGGCGTGCGCTGCAAGCCCGCACCACCGAAGATCACTACATGCTCTTTCTGGGCCGGGCGCTGTTGGAACAGGCCAAACAGATCACCGAGGAGGGTGCGTTTAGCCTGGGCGCTGACCCCACGCTCCATGACGTGCTCGAGCTGAATCCAAATCAGGTGAGCCAGATGAGCCGCGCCGAACTGCTGCGGGCGGCGGAGGTGGTGCTCAAAGAGGCGCAGCGCGTCAACCCGCTGAACACTGACCACACGGCCAATCTGGCCCGCCTCTACCGCACCTGGGCCGACCTGACCGATGACCCCGCCGTGCGTCAAACCAAGCTGGATGAAAGTCTGGCGGCCTATGAAATGGCCGTTACATTGAGCCCCAATGCGGCCCATTTGTGGAACGAAAGAGGCAATGCCTATCTAGCCGCCAACATGCAGGACAAGGCGGAAGAGGCGTATCTGAAGAGTCTGGAAATCGACAACCTGTTTGCGCAGACCTATCTGCTCTTGGCTGACTTATATGACCGCGACCAGGAGTATGCTAAAATGATTGAGATGCTGCGCAAGGGCATTGATATTATGAACGCCCACCCGCGACTCAAGCCCACGGCGCAAATGTACAATTACCTGGCGGTGGCGCTTTCACGCACGGGAGACATACCGGGCGCGATTGAGGCTAGCCTGAAGGTGTTGGAGTTGCAGCCCGGCGATCTGGGCGCCATGCGCAACTTGATGCTGCTCTATCGCGATGCCGATCAGCCGGACAAAGCCATTGAAACGGGTCAACAGATTCTGGCGCTGGCCGGTACGGACAACCCCCAGCTTGTCCTTCAGATCCGCCAGCTATTGTTAGAACTCTACAACGCAACGGACCAACCAGAGCAAGCCGCGCTGCAAATGGAGGCCATGCGTCAGCTCAATCCCAATGATGTCAACCTGCTGCGCATGTTGGCGGCGCAATATCAAAAACTAGGCGATGCTGCCCGGCAGATCGAGGTGTTGCAAACGCTGGTGGCGTTGGACCCTAATAACTTTGAATATCCGCTGGAACTGGCGCGCCTGTTGCAGCAGCAGGGCCAAAATGCGCAAGCGCTTCCCTATGCGCAGCGGGCGCTGGAACTGGCGCCGGAAGATCAAAAAGCCGCTATCAATACATTGTTGGAGCAATTGCAGTAGGCCTCTCCCTTAATCCCCTCCTCTCCTAAACTGCGTTTGGCCTTGTGGAGAGGAGGGAAAGACACAAGAGCGCGCCAAGGGGGAGGAGCGGCCATACTACGGTTGTCCTCCTCTAAAGGAAACCGTCTATGACCCCTTATCTCTTAATGGCCGCCAGCGCGCTGGTGCTCGCCATTGGCAGCACGCCCGTCATGCGCAAAGTGGCCATTCGCTATGGCGTGGTGGATGCCCCCAACGCACGCAAAATTCACGCCAGCCCGGTGCCGCTGCTGGGCGGCGGCGCGATTTATGTGGCCTTTGTGCTGGCGCTGCTCTTTTTGGGCAACCGCTTTTATATCAATGAGCTGGTGAGCATCTTCATCGGCGCCACGTTGATGAGCCTGATGGGCGTGGTGGATGATCGCTGGGGGCTGGGCAGCTATGTCAAGCTGACCGGGCAGATGCTGGCGGGATGTATTCTGATTTACGGCGGCGTGCAGGTGCACCTCTTTTTCAACTGGCTGGATATGCTGATTACCCTTGGCTGGATTGTGGGCATTACCAACGCCATGAATCTGCTCGACAACATGGACGGCCTGTCGGGCGGCATCGCCATGATCGCCGCCGTCTTCTTTGCGCTGCTGGCCTCGCTGAGTCACCAATATCTGGTGGGCGCCCTGGCCGCGGCATTGGCCGGCGCCTGCGCTGGCTTTCTCGTATACAACTGGAACCCGGCGCACATCTTTATGGGCGACACCGGCAGCCTCTTTATTGGATTTTTGTTGGCCGCCGTAGGCATCAAGCTGCGTTTTCCCACCAATATTGTCAGCGTCACCTGGATGATTCCGCTAATGGTGCTGGCCGTGCCGCTCTTTGATACGACGCTGGTTTCGGTCGGCCGGCTGCGCAGGGGCCAGAATCCGCTGACTACGCCGGGCAAAGACCACATTAGCCATCGCCTGGCGCTGCTCACCGGCAGCCGCCGCGAGGCGGTGCTGATCTGCTACTTGATTGGTGGAGCTACGGGGGTGGCGTCGATTTTCTTAACTCGAGCCGGTCAGGTCGAAGCATACATTGTGGGCGGCGCCATGCTGATTGTCGCCATCTATGGCATTTGGTGGCTGGAATTTCGCGACGGCGGCGTGCGTCAGCCGTAAAGAGGGTAATTGCGAATGGTAAATGGTGAATTGCGAATGGTGAACGGGCCGGCTACTCTCATTCACTATTCGCTATTTATCATTTACCATTTACCATTGTGGCTTGTCGATTTTTAATAAGTGAGGAGTTTAATCTGGTGTTTATGCGTTTAAAATATTTCCTGAGTCGTGTTGCGACAATTGTACTGATTGCCGTGGGGCTGCCGCTCCTGGCCGGATGCAATGTGGGCCAAGCCGAGCCCACGGTTGCGCCAGAAGCTACGGAAGCCGCCGCCAACAGCACGCCAGAACCGGCGGCTGATTCGGCTAATACGGATATTGGCGCGGCCGGTGCGCTGGCGCCGGCAGAACGCGACGGTCTTTACAGCGCTCCGCCCCCCCTTTCGCTGGTGGATGGTCAGTATTACTATGCCACCTTTAAAACGGCCAAGGGCGACATCAAGGTGCAGCTTTTTGCCCAGCAGGCGCCTAAGGCGGTGAACAACTTTGTTTTTTTGGCGCGTGAAGGCTTTTATAATGACACCACGTTTCACCGGGTGCTCGATGGTTTTATGGCCCAAGGCGGCGACCCCACCGGCACCGGCGGCGGCGGGCCGGGCTATGAGTTTGAAAATGAAAGCTATCCCGGGTTGGAATTTGATCGCGCCGGTCTGCTGGCCATGGCTAACCGCGGTCCCAATACCAACGGCAGCCAGTTTTTCTTGACTTTTGGACCGGCGGATTGGCTCAACGGCGGCTATACCATCTTTGGCGAAGTGATCGAAGGGCTGGAGGTGCTGGATCAACTCACCCGCCGCGACCCGAATACAAATCCCAACTTTGCCGGCGATGCCATCGAAACCGTCACCATCGAGCAGAGTGACGCCAGCCTACTGCCCACGCCAGAACCGCCGCCGCCCACACCCACCCCCACGGTGACGCCCACGCCCTACGCCCCCACCAGCTTGGACAATGCGGACCGTCCGCTGGCCCAAGTCCCGGCCGCGGACCGCGTGGACTATTTCAACACAGCGCCGGAGATGGTCATTGACACGAGCAAAGTTTATACGGCGCTCATTAGCACCAGCCAGGGCGAGATCACGCTGGCGCTGGATGCTATCAGCGCGCCCGTGGCCGTGAACAACTTTGTGGTGTTGGCCAATCTGGGCTTTTATGACGGCGTGCCCATTAATCAAGTCGTCCCCGGTCAGGCATTGGTTTTTGGCTCGCCGGACAATGTGCCGATCAACGATGTGGGTTATGCCGTGGCTGCCGAACTCAATGTGGCCCAGGCGCCCGATGTAGGTTCGGCGGCCTACATGCCGCTGCCGCCGCAAGACAACCAGATTGGGGTAAGCAGCGGCAGTCAAGTGCTGCTGGCGCTGATCCAGCCGCCGGCAGCCGCCGTAGCCAACTATAGCTTTTTTGCCAAAATGGTCGAGGGGGCGGATGTGTTAAACGCATTGACCACCGACGACACCATCGATACGATCACCATTTCGGTGAGCGAACAGTAATTGCAGTCTGTTCACATGGCGCCATTTCCATTTGCCCCGGAACGGGGCAGCGCTTCGTGAAGAAATAGGGTCCATGTCGGTACCCGGTGGCTGAGCCTGTCGAAGCCACCGGGTACCGACATGGACATAAAGAATTTACCCATTATGTCCCAAGAAAGTTCTGTATCAGCTCCCCAACCTATACAGGACGCCATTCTGCCCCTCAACGCATCTGCCGACGCCCAAGTTGACCCCCTCTGGCTTTATAAGCTGAAATGGTGGGGCGGCGTGTTCTTTATTGTGGCGATCACCGTGGGCAGCTTTTGGCTGCTGCTCAACCCGGCCTGGGTAGCCTGGGCCGGGCAGTGGGGGTATGTAGGCGCTTTTCTCATCAGCCTGATCTCCAGCGCCACTATTATCTTGCCGGCGCCGGGCATTGCCGTGGTGGTGGCTATGGGCAATGCGCTGGACCCGGTTACGCTGGGCATTGTGGCCGGGGTGGGCAGCGCTTTTGGCGAGCTGAGCGGCTACATTGCCGGCGCCACCGGCAGCGCGCTGATTCCGCCCAGCCAGCGCATTCACATGCGGCGCCTGCAGGTGCTGACGCGCAAATATGGCGCGCTGCTGCTCCTCGTGCTGGCGGCCATCCCCTTTCCCCTCTTTGACCTGGCCGGCATGGTGGCCGGCGCCCTCCGAATGCGCGTGATCTGGTTCTTTAGCGCCGTGGCCGTGGGCAAGAGCATCAAGTATATCATTCTGATCTTTGTGGGGCTTGGCTCGATTCAGCTTTTGCAGCATCTCTTTGCCACGATTGCCGCTCCATGATGAATCCATAATTGTGTTCACTTCCGCTGCGCGCGGCGCACTTCTAGCTTATCCTTGCCTCACTGGTAACCATTCAGCCGTCCCCTGAGCCTGTCGAAGGGGACACAGGCTTCGACAGGCTCAGCCCTCGAGGACCTGAATAGTTACCCTCATTGTATCCTAAACTATATCCCTTTTCTATTTCAGTATACCTATCATCATTAGGCTTGATCGCGTAAAATCTCTCTGAAGATTTGGAGTTACTAATCAGCCGTCCCCTGAGCTTGCCGAAGGGGACGGCTGATTAGTAACTTTCTTAAGACAACTTTGCATGTGGAGATTTGAAGACAGATGAGACTATTTCGGTGCCGCAATTGCGGTCAACTTCTCTATTTTGAGAATACTGTGTGTGAAAAATGTGGTCATGCCTTGGGCTATGCGTGGGAGCAAGACGCGCTCTTGACGCTGGCCGCCGCCCAAAATGATTTGTGGTTTGAGGCTCAGGCGCCCACAACGTCATTCATTTATTGCGCCAATTACGAATATGGCGTCTGCAATTGGCTGATTCCCAGTCATACTGGCGATACGCTCTGTCTGGCCTGTCAATTGAATCGCATCATCCCCGACCTAGACCTGGCGGACAATCTCAAGCGTTGGCGCAAACTTGAAATTGCCAAACATCGGCTGGTGTACAGCCTGCAGCAGCTTAAGCTGCCGGTGATCACAAAGGGTACGGATGTAGACGGGGGGCTGGCGTTCGACTTTCTAGCCGATGCCGAAGGCGCCGGCGGGCAGGCAGCGCCGATCACCACTGGCCACCGCAATGGGATCATTACCATTAATATCGCCGAAGCCGACGACGCCCGCCGTGAAGAGATGCGCCAATCGCTTGCGGAGCCTTATCGCACCCTGCTGGGCCATTTTCGCCATGAAATAGCCCACTATTACTGGACGCGTTTTGCCCAATCCGACAACTGGCTGGGCGATTTCCGCAGCCTCTTTGGCGATGAACGCACCGATTATGGCGAGGCCCTCCAAAATCATTATGCCAATTCTGCGAATGAGCAGTGGAACGCTGCATTTATCAGCGCGTACGCCTCCGCCCACCCGTGGGAAGATTGGGCCGAAACATGGGCGCACTACTTGCACATTGTCGACACGTTGGAGACTGCTTATGCGTTTGGGATTCAGGTTGAACCAATTGTACATGTCGATGATGCCTTAAGCGCACGCGTAAATGTAAACGCCTATCGAGAACCCAACTTCGAACGGATTATTGACACCTGGCTGCCGTTAACCTTCGCCGTCAATAGCCTGAACCGCGCCATGGGCCATGCTGATCTCTATCCGTTTATCCTGACCCAGCCGGTGTTGCAAAAGATGGAATTCATTCATGACACCATTCGTTCTGGTGCAGCCCAAGGGCAAGTAAACAATGCTCCGTGAAATTTATGCACTTCTGCAGAAAACCGTTGAAGAGTGGCTTGAGGATGACGCATCTCAACTAGCGGCCGCACTGGCTTACTATACAATCTTTTCCCTGGCGCCGCTGTTGATCATTGCAATTGCGGTGGCCGCCTTCTTTTTTGCCGATCGCTCTGTGGTGCATGATCAACTGCTCGCGCAGGTGCGGGGGCTGATTGGCCAGGGCGGGGCCGAGCTTGTCAGCGCCATGTTGGAAAACTCCAGCCAGGATCACGGCGGGCTGATTGCCAGCCTGATTGGATTCATCACCTTGCTTTTTGGGGCTACGGGCGCCTTTTCGCAACTGCAAAGTGCGCTCAACCAGGTGTGGGATGTAGAGGCCAAGTCCGAAGGCGTCAGCGGGATTGTGAAGGTGCGCGCGCTCTCGTTCGCCATGGTGTTGGTCATTGGCTTTTTGCTGCTGGTGTCGCTCGTGGTGAGCACAGCGCTGTCCGCAGTTGATGCCTATATCCTGAATGGGTTACCGGGGGGAGAATTGCTCCTGCGTACACTCAGCCTGGGGCTCTCTTTGGGATTGATCACCCTGCTTTTCGCCTTAATTTATAAAGTGCTGCCCGATGCCGAAATTCGGTGGCGCGATGTCTGGATTGGCGCCGCCTTCACCGCTTTGCTTTTCACAATCGGCAAATATTTAATCGGTCTCTATTTGGGCAACAGTTCGGTCAGTTCCACCTATGGGGCCGCCGGCTCATTGGTGGTATTGCTGCTCTGGATCTACTATTCAGCGCAAATATTGCTTTTGGGCGCCGAATTCACTCAGGTGTATGCGCGCCGACACGGCGCGCGCATCCGCCCATCAGACCATGCCATCTCGGTGGTGGAATCGGCAGAAGGCGCCTGATTGGGCATGGATTGCAGATATGCAGTAAGATAAATCGCAATATTTTTTGATACTAATTTGGGGAGCGCATGGTACAACTTTGAACAATCGAGCCGACCTAGACCACGTGGGACAGGATGCTGTTGACACAGCGGCGCCCTTCCTGCCACCGCTGCCAGAGTGGACAGTAAAAAAAGTGGCGCAGGCAACCTTAGCCGCCTTGGGCGTGGGGGTTGCCTTCTTTCTGCTTTATCGATTTTATATGGTGGTGTTCATCTTTTTTGCGGCGGTGACGCTGCAAATTGCCATGAAGCCCGCCGTGGAATGGCTGCGCCGGCGCGGGCTGCGGGCAGAGGTGGGCGTGATGCTAATCTACCTGCTTTTGCTCATTAGCATTTTGGGCGTTTTGTGGCTGGCGGCGCCGCTTTTATTTGAACAGACCGGCTCCGTGGCGCAGAAAATTCCCGAATTTTATGAAAACTGGCGTTTTTCGATTCTGCGCGCCGGCAATCGGCTGGTGCGTGCATTTGCTTTGGCGCTGCCCCCGCAGCTATCGCTCGCCGACATAAATGCAAGTAATAATGTGGATGAAAGCACGTTAGATGCGATTACGCCGGTGTGGCAAACCATCAAAAGCGTCAGCTACATCTTTTTCATCTTAACTGCCGTGCTCATGTTGGCATACTATTGGGTGCTTGAAAGCGACATGGTCACCCGGCGGCTTCTCTTTTATGTGGCGGCGGATCAGCGTCCAAAGTGGCGCGCCGTCTTGTCCGAAATGGAAGACAAGATCGGCAGCTATTTTCGCGGCCAGCTTATATTATGCCTGATCGTTGGCGCGCTTTCGATTGTGGGTTACTTTGCGATTGGGCTTCCGTATGCGTTTGGTCTGGGCATCCTCATGGGCATCTTTGAAGCCGTTCCCATGATTGGCCCTATCCTGGGCGCAGTGCCGGCGGTCCTGGTGGCGCTGACGGCGGCGCCGGATAAAATCCTGTGGGTGATCGGCGTGGTCACCCTGATCCAGCTTTTGGAAAACAATCTGCTCGTCCCCCAAATTATGGACAAATCGGTGGGCGTGAATGCCATTGTAACCATTTTGGCCATTGCGGCGTTCGGCCTGCTTTTGGTCTGGGCGGCGCCATCCTGGCCATCCCGCTGGCGGCTGTACTGCAAATTCTCTTCAATCGTTTCGTGTTGAATATCTCGCCTATCGAAGAAAATATGGTCGAAGCAGGCAGAACCAATGTGGCCGGGCGCAATCGCGTGAGCACGCTGCGTTTGCAGGCCCAGGACTTTGTCAACGACATCCAGAAAAAAGTACGCAAGGATGGCGATAATGAACCGGTAAGCGATGAGGCGGAACAGATTGAAGATCTGCTGGAAGCCATCGCCGAAGACCTGGATACCGTTCTCGACCAGATGGAGCAAAGCGCATGAAGCAGATTGTGCTCTTCACCACCGTAGTTCTGGCCATCATTTTGGCCTTTGCCGTGGCTTGGCAGCTCATTAGCATCGTATTGCTCTTTTTCGTTTCTTTGGTCATCGCCGCCACTTTGCGTACTCCTATTGATGCCCTCATCCAGCGCGGGTTCTCGCGCACGCTGGCCACATCGCTTGTCTATGGTGTGCTGCTTGCCCTGATTATCGGGCTGTTGCTGATTATCAGCATTGCGCTGATGGACGAATTGAGCCTTCTATTGACAGACCTGTCCACGGTTTACACGCGGTTACAAATGAGGTGGCAAAGCGGTCAGCGTTTGGGCCCGCTGGTGGCGGCGCGCCTGCCCCCGCCTGAACAAGTTGCCCAATGGGTGACGGACAGCGACCTGGCCAATCTGGCCCAAGGCGCCCTCGGTTTTACGCAAAATATGGCCAACCTGATCAGCCAGTTGCTGGTCGCCCTGGTGCTCAGCATCTACTGGACCACTGACCGATTGCGCTTTGAGCGCCTTTGGCTCTCCTTTCTGCCCACGGGGCAACGCATTGAAGCGCGCGCTACTTGGCGTACACTGGAAGATGGCGTGGGCGCGTATACGCGCAGCGAAATGCTGCAAAGCTTTCTGGCGGGCGGTTTGCTCACCGGGGGGTACTGGCTGCTGGGTGTACACTATCCTTTTTTACTGGCGCTGGTTGCTGCCCTGGCCTGGCTGATTCCGCTGGTGGGCGGACTGATTGCGCTGCTTCCGCTGGCGGCGGTGGCGTGGCTGAACGTTAGCCCCATTGTGTTTGTCGTTTCAATCCTCTATACGATTGGCATTTTGTGCATCATGGAATTTGTGGTCGAACGGCGCCTTTATCCCAACAGCCGCTATCAAAGAGTGCTTGTGTTGCTGGTGATGATTGCATTAGCCGATTTTTATTGTCTAATCGGGCTGTTGGTGGCGCCTTTTCTGGCCACTGTCATCCAGATCTCTTTGAACAAGTTGATCGAATCTTCCACCAAACCCGAACCGCCCACGCTTTCCGAATCACTGCGCGTCGATCTCCAATTACTGCAAACGCGCCTGCACGAAGTACAAACGCAAATTCAGGGCAATGCTGATGAACCGGCGGCCAAACGGCTATCCAGCCTAACCGCCCGGCTCAATACACTGGTCCTGGAAACCGAAGCCATTCAGAACGATTCGCCACGCCTTACGACGCCGCGAGCGAAATGAATTTCAATAGACCACAAATGAACGGCACATAGACCTCCAGGAGGTGGCCACTGACAACGTAGTCAGGCCATTCACCTGCCGGCCACCTCCCGGAGGTCGGCTCTACCGGCGGCTATTGCGGTCTAATGAAATTCTATAAATTTCCCAGATTGTACAGAAATTTGCCGACTGTTTTCAACACGTAGAAAATGGAACAAACCCATGCCCTCTCCCGTCTTCATACCATATCAACCACATAAACCTCCACAAAACATAGTTGCTGCACCCCCTCATGCGTACAGTGTTGGGAAGCTGGTAATGGAGACTCTTACATGATCAAGAAAATTCGAACCACGATGAACAAGTCCTTATTTTCCACCCTATTTTCCCTTTTGATGATTCTCGCGCTCGTGGCGCCTCAGCCGCTCATCCAAGCGACCCATGCCGCCGCAGGAGGTGACACTCTGAAAGCCAATCCACGCCGTACCCCATCACTGCAAGGGATTGCGCGCCAGGAATTCCCGGTGGCGCCCGGCGCCGATGCGCAACAAGGGCTGCACATTGTGTTGGGCGAAGGCGCCGAACAGCCCGCTGCGCCGGAACAGTTGCCGGTGGCCGCCTCCACACCGCTGGACGCCGCTCAAACCCAACAGATCATCGACCGCCTGCCCGCCCTGGAAACCGCGCCCGCGGACGTGCAGGAATTCCGCCTGCCCGTTGAATCGCTGCCGCCGCCGCGCACCGGCGAAACCATCACCGAAACCTTCCCACCCCAGCAGCAGGAAGCCGCCGCGCCTGAAGTCGAAAGCGGCCCGCTGCAGGTGCTGCGCTATGCGCCTGAAGGCGAAATCCCGCTGGCCCCCTTCCTCAACGTGACTTTCAACCAGCCCATGGCGCCGCTCAGTACGCTGCAACAGCTTGCGGCGCAGGATGTGCCGGTCAAAATTACGCCGGCAGTTCCCGGTGTTTGGAAGTGGCTGGGCACGCGCACGCTCTCCTTTGAATACGCATCGGACGAAATCGACCGCTTCCCCATGGCCACCGAATTCACCGTGGAGATTCCTGCCGGTACGGAGTCCATGACCGGCGGCGTGCTGGCCGAAGCCGTCACCTGGAGCTTCCGCACGCCGGCGCCCACCGTGCAGAGCTACTATCCCAACAGCAGCCCGCAGCCGCGCGACCCGCTCTTCTACGTGCAGTTTGACCAGCGCATCGACCCCGCTGCCGTGCTGGAAACGGTCAGCGTGCGCGCCGGGGGCCAGCGCTATGCCGTGCGCCTGGCCACTGAGGATGAAATTGCCGCCGACGAGCGCGTGCAAAAGTTGAGCGAAAGCGCGCCGGAGAGCCGCTGGCTGGCCTTCCGCACCGAGCAGCAACTGCCGGCAGATTCAACCGTGGCCGTCGACATTGGCCCCGGCACGCCTTCGGCCGAAGGCCCGCTGACCACCGAAAAGGTGCAATCGTTCAGCTTCCAAACCTATGGCCCGCTGCGCGTGATTGACAGCCAATGCGGCTATGGTCAATGCCCACCCTTTTCACCCTTTATCATCCGCTTCAACAACCCGCTGGATCAGGATGCCTTCGACGAAGCGTGGATCACCATCGACCCTGAGCTGCCCGGCGCCGTCATCAGCAACTTTGGCGATACGCTGCAAATTCAGGGGCCGACTCAGGGCCGCACCACCTACAAAGTGACGCTGGCCGCCGAATTGCGCGACATCTTTGGCCAGACATTGGAAAAGGAGCAGACGCTCGAATTCCAGGTCGGCTCGGCCATTCCCATGTTGACAGGCCCCAGCGATCTGACGATCACGCTGGATCCGTCCAGTGCGCCCGTCTTCACCGTTTACTCGATAAACTATGCCACCCTGCGCTATCGCGTCTTTGCCGTGCAGCCAGAAGATTGGCCCGCTTATCAGCAATATCGCGACAACTTCTGGCGCAACGTCACCCCGCCCAATCCGCCGGGTAAGCTCTTGGCCGAAAACTCGCTGGAAATAAACGCCAAACTCGATGAATTGATCGAGACGCCCATTCCGCTGGCCAAACTGCTGCCCAACGGCCTGGGCCACCTGATCGTCGTCGTGGACCTGCCGCCGGGCACGCAGCTCAAAAATCAGGACCCGCGCAACCAAACCGTGCAGACGTGGGTGCAGGTCACCCAAATGGGGCTGGATGCCTTTGTGGATCACAGCCAGATGACCGCCTGGGCCAACGACCTACGCACCGGCGCCCCGCTGGCCGATGTGGAAGTGAGCCTGCTCAATTCGCAAGCCGCCGCCGTCACCGGGGAGGACGGCACGGCCAAGATCGAACTGCCCAGCCAAAGCTCGCCGCTGCTGGTGGCGCGTCAGGGCGACGATACGGCCATTTTGCCCCAAAGCTCATACAGCGGCGGCGGCTGGCAGGCGATGCCCGTGCAGGATGAACTGGCCTGGTACGTATGGGACGACCGCCAGATGTACCGCCCCGGCGAAGAAGTACACGTCAAGGGCTGGGCGCGCCGCGTGGGCGGCAAGCAGGATGGCGACGTGAGTTTGTTGGGCGGCCAAAACGAACTCAACTATATTGTGAGCGACCCGCAGGGCAACCAGCTCACCACCGGCAGCGCCGAACTCAACGCCGCCGGTGGCTTTGACTTGGCATTTGCGCTGCCCGAGAACGCCAACCTGGGCTACGCCAATCTGCAACTCTCCCTGGCCGGCAGCGTGAGCAATCTGAACAGCCGCGACTATTGGCACTCGTTCCAGATTCAGGAATTCCGCCGCCCCGAATTTGAGGTGACCGCGGGCAATGAATCGACCGGCCCCTTCTTTGTGGGCGGCCAAGCGGTGACCTTTGTGCGCGCCGCCTATTTTGCCGGCGGTCCGCTGCCCAATGCCGACACCTTCTGGAACGTCAGCGCCTCGCCCACCAACTACACGCCACCTAACTGGCCCGGCTATATCTTTGGCAGTTGGACGCCTTGGTGGGTCTACTCTGATTTCTATTATGGCGACTTTGGCGGCGGTGGTTCCTACGTATCCTACAACAGCCGCACCGACGCCTCCGGCGCCCACTATCTCAAAATGGAATTTACCGGCGCCGACGAGCCGCGCCCCTATAGTGTGCAGGCCGATGTGTCGGTCATGGACGTGAATCGCCAATCGTGGGCCGCCTCTACCACGCTGCTGGTGCATCCATCGGATATTTACGTGGGGCTGCGCAGCGAGCGCACCTTTGTGGAGCAGGGCGCGCCGCTGGAAGTAGAAGCCGTGGCCGTGGATATTGACGGCAACGCAGTCAGCGGGCGCACCATCAATATGCGCGCCGCCCGGCTGGAGTGGAAATACAAAAACGGCCAGTGGAACGAGGAAGAGGCCGACGTCCAGGAGTGTGCGCTCACTTCCTCGGCTTTCCCTGCTGAAAGCCCCACGCTCTGCACCTTTGCCACCGAGCAGGGCGGCAGCTATCGCATCACCGCCACCGTGACGGATGAACAAGGCCGCCTCAACCAGACCGTCATGACGCGCTGGGTCAGCGGCGGCAAGCGTCCGCCCGCCCGCCAGGTCGAGCGCGAAGAAGCCACGCTGATTCCCGACAAGGAAGAATACCAGCCCGGCGACACTGCCGAGATTCTGGTGCAGGCGCCCTTTGCCCCGGCGGAAGGGCTGCTCACCGTCAGCCGCAACGGCCTTCTCTATACCGAGCGCTTCCAAATGGAAAGCGAATCGACCATCATTCGCGTGCCCATTGAAGAGCGCCACATTCCCAATCTTTACGTGCAGGTGGATCTGGTGGGCGCGGCCCCGCGGCTGGATGACCAGGGCGAAGTGGCGCCCGATCTGCCGGAACGTCCCGCCTACGCCTCGGGCAGTCTCAACCTCTCCGTGCCGCCGCTGGCGCGCACGCTGGCTCTTGAAGTAACGCCCGCCGAAACCGCGCTGGCCCCCGGCGCCCAAACCACGCTGGACTTGGCGCTGACCGACGCCGATGGCGCCCCTGTGGCCGACGCCGAAGTGGCCGTGGTCGTGGTCGATGAAGCCATCCTGGCGCTGACCGGCTATCAGCTCACCGACCCGGTGGCGGTCTTCTATGGCACGCGTGGCTCGTACATCAGCGATTATCACAGCCGAGCCTCCATTGTGCTGGCCAATCCGCTGGCGCTGGCGCAGCAGGTGGCCGAACAGCAGGATGGATTTATGACGCGCTCCGCCATGCCGACGGCCGCCGCCCCCATGGCCGCGCCCGCGGCCGATAGCGCCGCCGAGGAGAGTTTTGCCTTTGCCGCCGAAGCGCCCGCCGCCGCCGGCGGCGTCGCCAACGCTGATCTGAATAAGGTCGCCCAACCGGCGATTACGTTGCGCACCAATTTCAACCCGCTGGCGCTCTTTGCCCCCAGCGTCACTACCGATGCCGAGGGCCACGCCCAGGTGGATGTGCAGCTGCCCGACAACCTGACCCGCTATCGCATTATGGCGGTGGCCGTGGCCGGGGAAAACAAATTTGGCTCGGCCGAGGCCAACCTGACGGCGCGTCTGCCGCTGATGGTGCGGCCCTCGGCGCCGCGCTTCCTCAACTTTGGCGACCGCTTTGAGCTGCCCATTGTGCTGCAAAACCAGACCGATCAGGAGATGCAGGTCAACGTGGCGGTGCAGGCATCTAATATCGATCTGACCGATGTTGAAGCGGATACCGGAATCAGCGCCACGCAGCAACTCGAAAGCGCCGGCCAAACCGTCACCGTGCCGGCCAACGACCGCGTGGAAGTGCGCTTCCCCGCCGCCGCCATGAGCGCCGGCACGGCCCGCTTCCAGATTGCCGCGGTCTCGGGCGAAAACACGGACGCCGCCACGGTGGAGCTGCCGGTTTACACGCCCGCCACCACCGAAGCCTTCGCTGTCTATGGCGTGGTGGATCAGGGCGCCGTCATCCAGCCGGTGGCCAAGCCGACCGACGTCTTCCCGCAGTTTGGCGGGCTGGAGATCCAGACGTCCTCCACGGCGCTGCAGGCGCTGACCGATGCGCTGATCTATCTGACTGCCTATCCGTACGACTGCTCCGAGCAGCTGGCCTCGCGCATTATGGCCATTGCCACGTTGCGCGATGTTTTGACCGCCTTTGACGCCGCCGGTCTGCCCTCGTCCGATGAGATGATGGCGGCGGTGGCGCGCGACGCCCAAACGCTGCAAAGTCTGCAAAATTACGACGGCGGCTGGCCGGTCTGGACGCGCGGGCGCGAGTCGATTCCCTATTACAGCATCTTCGTGGCCCACGCCCTGCAGGTGGCGCGCGCCAAAGGCTTCCCCGTCACCGAAGAGACGCGCCAGATGTCGCTCCAATATCTGCGCCAGATCGAGCAGTATTACCCAACTTGGTACAGCCAGCAGACGCGCTGGGCGCTCAGCGCCTACGCGCTCAACGTGCGCAACCTGATGGGCGATGTGGACGGGCCCAAAGCGCGGGCGCTCTTTGAAGAAAGCGGCGTGGACAAGATGCCGCTAGAGGGGCTGGCCTGGCTGCTGCCCATTCTGGCCGACGACCCCAGCGCCGCGGCGGAGGCTGACGCCATCCGCCAGCACTTTAACAACCGCGCCGTGGAGACCGCCGGCGCCGCCAACTTCACCACTTCGTATGGCGACGACGAGTACGTCATGCTGCACTCCAACCGGCGCACCGACGGCGTGATTCTGGATGCGCTGATCACGGACCAGCCGCAGTCGGACCTGATCCCCAAAGTGGTCAACGGGCTGCTGGCCCACCGCACGCCGGCCGCTGGAACAACACACAGGAGAACGCCTTTATTCTGCTGGCGCTGGACCACTACTTCAACACCTTTGAAGCGCAGACGCCCGACTTTGTGGCCAACATCTGGCTGGGCGAAACCTATGCCGGCGGCCACGAATTTGTGGGTCGCACCACCGAGCGCCATGAGACGCAGATCCCCATGAGTTACTTGGTGGGTGGCGAGCCGCAGGTGGCAGGTGGCGAGTTGCAAGATCTGATTGTGAGCAAAGAGGGGGACGGGCGGCTCTATTATCGATTGGGCCTGCGCTATGCACCCACCGATTTGGAGATGCCGCCGCTGGACATGGGCTTTGTGGTGCAGCGCGAATACCAAGCCGTGGACGACCCGCAGGATGTGAGCCGCGATGAGGATGGGACGTGGCGCATTCGGGCCGGCGCCCGCGTGCGCGTGCGCATCAGCATGGTGGCGGACAGCCGCCGCTACAACGTGGCGCTGACCGATCCGCTGCCCGCCGGGCTGGAGATCATCAACCCGGCGCTGGCCGTCTCTGAAAACATCCCCACCGACCCGGGCGATGAGAGCCAACGAACTTGGTGGTGGTGGGGTACGTGGTACGAGCACCAAAACCTGCGCGACCAGCGCGCCGAAGCCTTCACCACGCTGCTGTGGGATGGCGTGTATACGTATACTTATGTGGCGCGCGCCACCACGCCCGGTGAGTTTGTCGTGCCGCCCGCCAAGGCCGAAGAGATGTATTCGCCGGAGGTCTTTGGACGGAGTGCGGTGGATAAGGTGATTGTGAATTGAGGTTCCGGAGCGGATTTCGGATTCGCTGACTCATGTGCGAAAATGAGGTGATATGGCAAGGGGAGCGTACTTCAGAAGTGCGCTCCCCTTCTTATACCAAAGCAAGATTCAAGCCAACTTGGGGCAAAATTCATCATGCCGGAAATATCGAGATTTTATGGTATAGTTATAACCATGTACTATGAAGTGGGTCGTCATCAGCACCCACATTTTCATGCTAGACATGGGAGACACAGGGCAAGCTTTTCAATCGAGCCACCAGCATTGCTTGCCGGAGCACTGCCGCGTAGACAGTTAAATCTGGTGTTAGCATGGGCGGAGTTGCATCAAGCAGAGCTGCTGGAAAACTGGCGAAGATCTGAAAAAGAGCTACCAATGTTAAAGGTTGACGAACTACGATAAGTTTGGCAGTTATGTAAGTATTGCACGAGGAGTTATTGATATGGCGCATGAATTCAGTAATGAAGAACTATATGATGTGATAGGTTTTGAAATCGTCGGCGACTATACCCTGCTCATTCGGTTTGATGACGAAACAGAGCGCCGAATAAATTTTGAACCGACGCTAATGGGGCCGCTTTTTGGGCCATTGCGCGACTTATCCTTGTTTAACCAGGTGAAGCTGGATACGGATATAGGCACGTTGGTATGGCCAACCGGCGCCGATATTGATCCAACCGTGCTGCATAATTGGCCGGAACATGTGGATGCTATTGTGGCGCGCCGTACAAGAGCTTTTGTACCGGAAACCGAGGCCCATCCATGATTATCGACTTCCACAACCACTTTTTCCCATGGCCCTATCTGGATGCGCTGACCACCGGCGCCTATAAAGCCAGCGTGCAGCAGAGCGACGGCGAAATGCGCATGGTGCTGCACGGCGATTACAACATTATTGTGGAGGAGCACCACAATGCGGCGGCGCGCGCGGCGGCCATGGATGCCGCCGGTGTGGATATGCAGGTGCTGAGCCTGACCGTGCCGGGCGTCCACAGTGAGGAGCCGGCGCACGGCGTCAAGCTGGCGCAGATCGTCAACGATGGTTTTGCCGGGGTCATCACCCAGCACCCGGGGCGCTACGCGGCGCTGGCCGCGCTGCCGCTGCAAGACCCAGCCGCGGCCGTGCGCGAGTTGGAGCGGGCGGTCACGCAGTTGGGACTGCCCGGCGCTACGCTTTTTACCCACATCAACGGCGCGCCGCTGGATGACGACGCCTTCATGCCGCTCTATGCCAAAGCGGTGGAGTTAGGCGCGGTCCTCTTTATCCACCCCACCATTCCGCTGCACATTGACCTGATGGGCGCGTACCGCATTGTGGCGGTCACCGGCTTTTTGTATGAAACAACCACGGCGCTCTGTCGGCTGGTCTACAGCGGCGTGCTGGAGCAATTTCCTACGCTCAAGCTGGCGGCGGCGCACATGGGCGGCGCTGTCCCCTTTATTGCCGAGCGCGCCGACCGCGGCTTTGCCGTCTATCCCGAATGCCGGGTCAAGCTGAGGCGGCCACCCAGCGAATATCTGCGTACTATTTACATGGACACCTTCCCCGAAACTCCCAACGCCATCCGCTTTGCCGCCGAATTTGCCGGTTACGACAAGATCCTCATGGGCAGCGACTATCCGCACCAGATCGGCGATTTGCCCGGCGGCGTGCAGACCATCCGCCACATGGCCATTGGCGCGGACGAGAAGCGGATGATTCTGGGCGAGAATGCGCGGCGGCTGCTGAACCTGGATGTACGAGAATAGTTCAATATAAAGACACATATCGTGAGGTTCCCAACAGCATTTCCAGGCCAGATAGGAGTATACTTGCTTCAAATCATTTGCATATGGCACATTGCGTGAACCAGTTCAGAATCATCTATCGTAACTATTTAGGCGTTCCCTAAACTTGTCGAAGGGAACACCGGCCTTCGACAAGCTCAGGCCGCGGGTAGCTGAATAGTTACCGCCTATCAAAATAACAACCTGAACCAGTACACGCAATACGCAAAACGAAACAAGGCTCCACACACATGTCCAATCAACAACCAACCACCATCATCATCTTCGGCGCGTCGGGCGATCTGACCCGGCGCAAATTGATCCCGGCGCTTTACAATTCATATTTGAAAGAACGGCTGCCGGATAAGTTAAAAATTGTCGGCTTTGCGCGGCGACCGTGGGATGATGCCGCATTCCGAGAGCCGCTGCAGAGCGGCGTGCAGGAATTTAGCGATGCCTACGATGAGGCGGAATGGCAAAAGTTTGCCGCAAATATTCATTATTTCAAGGGCAATTTAGATGCACCAGATGATTATGCCGCGTTGGGTAACTATCTGGCCAAAATGGAGAATGGTCCAGCCAATCGGCTTTACTATTTGGCCACAGCGCCTGAGTTTTACGGCCCGGCGGCGACGGCGCTCGGCGAGGCCGGCATGGCTGCCGAAAGCGAGGAAACAGGCTATCGTCACTTGGTTATCGAAAAGCCCTTTGGCCACGATTTAGATTCGGCGCTGGCGCTCAATAAGACGATTCACAAACAGTGGCAGGAAAGCCAGCTCTATCGCATTGACCACTATCTGGGCAAAGAGACGGCCCAGAATATCCTCTTTTTTCGCTTTGCCAACACCATTTTCGAGCCGCTCTGGAACCGCAACTATATTGACCACGTGCAGATCACGGTGGCGGAGTCGGTGGATGTGGGCAGCCGCGCCGGCTATTACGATGAATCGGGCGTGCTGCGCGATATGTTTCAAAACCACCTGATGCAGCTCTTTACGCTGGTGGCCATGGAGCCGCCGGCGCCGTATAACGCCAACACCCTGCGCGATGAAAAGGTGAAGGTGCTCAGCGCCACCCGCCCGATCGCGCTGGACAAAACGGTGCGCGCCCAGTACGAAGGCTACACAGAAGCCGAGAAGGTGGCCCCCGATTCGCAGACTGCCACTTTTGCCGCCATGCAAATGCACATCGACAACTGGCGCTGGCAGGGCGTGCCCTTTTATCTGCGCTCGGGCAAGGCACTGGCCAAAAAGCATTCGGAAATCGCCATTGTGTTCAAGCGTCCGCCGGTGGCCATGTTTGGTTTGACCAATAACCTATTTTCCAACATTTTGTCGATTTTGGTCCAGCCCGATGAAGGGGTACATTTGAGCTTTGAAGCCAAGTTGCCCGATTCCAGCCAGGAGATGCGCACGGTGGAACTCGAGTTCCACTATCGCGACGCCTTTCCGGATCGCACGCTGCCCGATGCTTATGAGCGACTGCTGCAAGATGCGCTCAACGGGGATCCGTCGCTCTTTGCGCGCAGCGATGAAATTGTAGGGGCCTGGCGGTTGATCGACCCGGTGCTGAAGGGGTGGCAATCCAAAGATGCCCCGCCCGTCGGGCAATATGCCAAAGGCAGTTGGGGGCCGGAAGAGGCGACCAAGCTGCTCAATCGCAATGGTCATCGTTGGTATGTGGCCGAACATAAATAGCACCAACCGGCATGTAACTATATGTCGAAAATAGACTATGCATCCCGAAATGTCGTAAATACCGTCTGGCCCTGGGTCGCTATATTAGCCACATTAGCACTGGCGGCTTTTTTATTAGATCAGCAAGGGCGCTTGTGGATTTGTCAATGTGGTCGGGTTGATCTGTGGGCAGGTGACATCTGGAGTGAGGACAACTCACAGCACATTTTAGATCCGTACAGTTTTACTCATATTTTGCACGGCTTCATTTTCTTTTGGGGCATTGCCTGGCTGTGGCCGCGGCTGGCATTTGGTTGGCAGTTGTGGCTGGCTTTGTTTATTGAGGCGGCGTGGGAAGTAGCCGAGAATTCAGAGGCGATTATTCAGCGCTATCGAGACGCAACGCTGGCGCTGGGCTACAATGGCGATACAATCGTGAATTCACTAAGCGACATTCTGCTCTGTGGATTGGGCGTTTGGTTGGCGCGGCGCATTGGATTCAGCCGTACGGTTCTGCTCTTCCTTTGTACGGAAATCGTGCTGGCCTTTTGGATTCGCGACGGCCTTTTGCTCAATATCCTCATGCTAATCTATCCCATTGACGCCATCCGAACGTGGCAAACGGCTGGCCAATAGGATGCCGTGGATGGCCAGAGCAATTCAGTCCTCATTCTGATCTTCGGGTTCGATCACTTCGAACCCAGCTTGGCGCAATTGTTCCGCCCGGCGGCTGTGAATGGCGCCAACCACGAGCAAAAAGCGCGTCGGCGCAATCCCCGTTTCATCAGTATAGAGCTTACGCTTACGCTCTAAACGTTCCAGCATACGCTGCCCGGCGCTAGCCGTGATTTCAACGAGAATATGTTGCCCATTGATAATAACGCAGTCAAACTGCTCGCCACGAATGTGCCGCTCTTCAACAGTAGCGCCAAAGGAGTTTTCCAGCAGTTCACGCATGGTTTGGCGAAACACGGCTTCATTACGAATTCCCCATCGTGAGCCAAGGCGATCTATCGATCTTTGTACATTATCAAAGCCAGTGCGCATTTCTGTTTCAAGCCGGTCAAAGCGTTGGTCAACTTGCTCAAAGCGCTGATCCACCTGTTCAAAGCGCTGGTCAACTTGCTCAAAGCGCTGGTCAACTTGCTCAAAGCGCTGATCCACCTGTTCAAAGCGCTGATGGGTTTCACGCCGGTGTTCTTGTATTTCTTGTTCAACGCTGGACAGCCGTTCATCTACCAGCTTGAATTCCGCACGGGTTTCGCGGCGGTGTTCCTGCACTTCTTGTTCGATGCTGGACAGTCGTTCATCCGCCTGCTTGAACTCTTGGCGCGTGTCGCGGCGATGCTCTTGCAACTCATCGAGCATGCGTGCAAATTCATCACGGCGCGGGAACTTTTCCGCCAACATCCCTTCAATCAGTGTGGCAAAATTTGGATCTTGTTCCAGCACCTGCGGTAGCCGCTTTAAGATATATTCTTCAATTTCTTCGATCAATTCAGGGGTTAATAGGTTTTCAGACATGATCCGCTCGTGAACACCGTCGTGACT
>JAWKON010000061.1:0-58688 GCA_041391125.1 Caldilineaceae bacterium | reverse complement strand
CAGCGGCAGCAATGTTTCCTACGCCTGGGACTTTGGCGACGGCAGCACCGGCACTGGCGCCATTGTGAGCCACCAGTACGCCATCACCGGCACGTACGCAGCGCGTGTGGTGGCTGCCAATAGCCAGGGCAGCATGGAGGCGACGACCACGGTTCTCATCGAGCAAACCACGCAGACGCCACCTCCGGGCGGCGCCGGCGAAACCAAGGCGCAATTCTTCCTGCCGTTGATTCAGGTGGGCGCAGGCGGCTCACCACAGGTTGTGAGCGCCAGCACGCCGGAACAGAGACCGGCCATCATGGCGGAAGCGAAGAATCAACTCTTCCTGCCCATTGTGGAGCGTTAGACAAACACTATAGACCAACCACAAAGCGGGCGAAACAAGATATTTCGCCCGCTTTGTGGTTGATACGTGTTGTGAGTGGTAATCCGGCCATGTCACTCTGCAAGAGTGACCTACAAGGGATTACGCCTTGCGGAAGGCCGCAATAATAGCTTGATGCGACGCCACGTTGTGCAGGAACGCGTGGCGCTGCGCCGTATCCTCGATGGCGGCGGCCTGGGTTTGCAGCAGGTTGTGTGCTTGCCGCAAGATTTCTGGTCCGCGCGGATCGGCGGCGGCTTGCAAGACGCCATATGAGCGCCAGTAGATCTGAAATGGATCGGGGATATTGGTCGGGAAACGGGTGGCTGTGTAGGCCAGAATCTCTTCGACTTTCCCCATGGCGCGCTCCAGATCGCCCGCCAGCAGTTCGAGCGCGGCCAGCCCGGCCAACGGCTCCATGGCCTTGTGCTGGTGTCCCACACCGCGGAAGACGGCCAAAGCCGCACCGTAGCTCTCGGCGGCGGCGGCATGCTGCTGCTGGTGCATGGCAATGGCCGCCCCATAGCAGAGCGCATCGCCCTCGGCATCGTGGGCGCCGATCTGCCGGGTGAGCGGCAGCGACTCGTCCAGTAGCGTCTGGGCGGCGGCATAGTCGCCCGCCGCGCTGGCTGCGTAAGCCAGATAATTTAGCGCATAACATTGGGGCAGCTTGGCGCCGGCCTGGCGCGTAAAGGCGAGACAGGGCTCCAAATAGCGGCGGGCCTGCTCCAACGCGGCCAGGCGAATATGCAGAAAACCCAAATTGACCTGCATGACGCTGATGCCGTAGCGGTCGGCCACTTCCTCACGCAGTTGCAACGATTGGCGGAAATAGGTCAGCGCGCGCGTAAATTCGCCCTGATCCACGGCCAAATTGCCTAGCGTTTCCAACTGGTTGCCGTGGCCGCGGCGATGGCCAATCTGCTGAAAGAGGGCCAGCGCTGCTTCACAATAGCGCTGTGTCTCCGCAGGTTGATTTTGATATTGATAAAGAAGGGCCAAATTGCCCAACGCACCGGCTTGATCCGCCAATTTGCCCAATTGTTGAAAAGCCACATTGGCCTGCTCGAAGAGCGGTTGGGCCGCGACGTAATCGCCGGTGTCTAGGGCCACAATGCCGCGCACGTTCAAAATCCTGGCTTCGGGATAGCTGATCTGTGCAAGAGGGTCAGCGCTTGGCAGCTCGGCCAAAGTCTGCCGCACCGCGGCATATTCGCCCCGGCGCAACTGGGGCAAAGAGCGCTGATAGATCGCCGCCGCCGCCAGATCGCGCTGCCCGCTTTCGTTGGCCAGCGCCATGGCCGCTTGGGCGCTGCTGGTGGCGGCGGCGTAATCCCCAATGTGATTCTCATAGCTGGCGCGGCTGAGCAAAACTTCGATGCGGCGCCGTTGGCCTTCGGCGGTTGTGGCGGGCATGGCCGCGGTCAATGTGGCCAGCGCGTCCAGATCAGCGGCCTGCTTCTCCCGATCGCCCTGGCGATTGAAGACGCTTTCGCGCAGTTGCAGGAGTTGATAACGTTGCTCGGCCTCTGCGGCGGGCGTCAAATCCAGGGCGCGGCTCAGATACACAACGGCGGCCTGGTTTTCATAGCGAGCGGCGGCCTGTTCCCCGGCCAGGCGCGCATATTTCTGCTCCTGTATGGCGTCACCGGCCTGGCCGTAGTGATAGACCAAGTCGGCATAATGGGCGGGCAGGTTGGCGGCAAAGAGCAGCTCGATGGCGGCGGCGGCGCTGCGATGCAGCGTGCGCAGATGGGCGCGCAACTGCATGGCGTACGCGGCATCCCGCAGCAGGGCGTGGCGAAAAAGATAGCGTACCTCGCCCAGCGCCAGCCAAATGGCGGCCTCCTGGGCCAGCTCCACTTTGGCCTCCAAACGGGGATCGCTGCGTAACATTTGCGATAGGACGCGCACGCTAAATTCGCGCCCCAGAACGGCTGCCGTCAGCACCACTTCCCGCACCATTTGCACCAGCCGATCCAGGCGCGCCACAAGGACGGTCTGCAAATTGTCGGGCAGCAGAGCATCCGCCTGGGTGTCCTCCGCCAGCCGCCAACCCTGTGGCGCCTCCCGCAACAGAGCCTGTTCATGCAAATAGCGCAGCAGTTGCTCCACATAAAATGGATTGCCATCGGTCCGTGCCGTCAGCCATTCAATCAGCGCGGGCGCGGCCGCACCGCCCAAATTGGCGCGCGCCAGTTGCGCCACGTCAGCGGCGGCCAGCGTGGACAGGGGAATCTCCCGCGTCACCAGCGTTGCCGGCAGGACCGCGGTTTCGTCGCCCGCCCGCAGCCGGGAGGTGGCGATGATGGCCAGCGGATAGTTCACCACGTTGCGCGTCAGCAACGTGAGAAAGGCCGCCGAATCGGCATCCAGCCAGTGGACATCCTCCAGCACCAGGATCAGCGGTTGGCGCAGGCTTGCGGCCAGCAATAATGTTTTCAAAGCGCTCAACGTATTCTCAAAACGCAACTGCGGCTCAAGCTGGGCATAGAGCGAATCGTCCCAATAGAGATTGATCAGCGCGCCCAGACAGGAACGTCCGCGGGCCAGTTCATCCTTCAGCCCCATATCGGACGTGGCAGCAATGAGCGCGCCCAACTTGGCGGCGAAATTGGCCTGGTTGAGAGCCGCTGCGGCCTCCGGCGCTTGTTCAAAATAGCGGCGCAGAAAATAGCGCAACGGGTTGAGCGATTCGCGCAAGATTTCGTCAGTGGCGCAGTGAAAGATTTGCGCTTCCACGGCGTTAAGCGGCGGCAAGGCGTCATGCACCAAGTGGCTTTTGCCAACCCCGGCTTCGCCACTCACCAACAGCAGGCCCGCATAGCGGTTGGCCAAAATGGGCTGGAGGGCGGCGCGCAGTTGCGCCACTTCGTGCGCCCGCCCAACCAGCGCGGTTTGAAATGCGCCGCTGTTTGGCTGCTGCCGCCGCGCCTGCAAAGCAAAGAGCGGCCGCGCGCCGGCCAGCCCCTTGAGCGCATATTGGCCCGCCAGCGCTACGGCAAACGCATCCTGCGCCCGCCGCGCCACAGCCTCGTCGAGCAGGATCTGTCCCCATTGGGCGGCGCCCATTTGGCGGGCGGCCTGGTTTACGCGGCTGCCATAGCAGGTGTATTCCGCGCGCAGCGGCGAACCGACGAAGCCTGCATAGACCACGGCGTGGGTGACGCCCGCCCGCAAGGCCACACCGGCGCCCGCCCGCAACGCCAGCAAAAACGCCAGCGCCCGCTCCAGGTCATTTTCATGGCTGGTGGGCGCGCCCCAGAAGATCAGAAACGTGCCGCCCGGATCATTGGCGCCAATGCGCCCAATGCGGCAGAGGTGGCCGCCATACTGATGCAGCAATTGAAACAGCCGCGGCATAAAGTCATCGTCCGCACCGGGCTGTGGCAGCCGCTGAGTGTTGACAAAAATTGTATAGACCGGACGAAACTCGCCTTGACTTTGCGCGTTGAGCAGCGCCAACGGGTAAAACCGGGCGGCGCTGGTTTGGGAGATGGTCTCGTCCTGCCCAACAGGTTGCGGGGCCGGCAGGCCGCCCGTAACTCGGTCAACGCGGAGATAGTCTTCGGCAGCACCCGTCAACGCCACGCCACGTATGGACGCCAGTTGAGCCGCTTGCAGCGCCGTGAAGACCGTGCGGGTTACCACCAATTCGCCGCCTTCAGCATGATCCTCGCCCTGGATGGCCTGATCCAGGGCGGGCCCGCCAAAGGTGTACCCGTGGGACTGCGCCATGCCATCGCCGGCGGCGGACCAGATGGCCCAGGTCACCTGGCCGGCGGCCAAGCTCAGGCGCACGCGGAATTCAAAGAGGCCGTAACGGGTTTCATGGGTGGGGTGGTGCAGCATGTGGGTGCGGATCTGCTCGGCAGCCGCCAATGCATGGCGGTAACTTTCGGGCGTCGATCCGGGAAAGATAGCTTTGAAAGCATCGCCGGCAAAGCCCGCAATATAGCCGCCGTGAGCATACACAGCCGCGGTCAGCGGTTCGAAAACGGCCAGCAGAATCTCGGCCAGCACCTCGGCGCCATCGCGGCCATGTGCGCTCAGGCGAGCGGTAAGCGGCGTAAAACCGGAGGTGTCCACAAAGAGAACCACGGCCTCAAAATGGCCGAATTGCTGGCCTTGGTCAACATTTTGCAACAGAAAAGGTGGCGTGAGATTACGCATATAAAAAATGATCGCTTTTGTGATCGCTTTGCACGACGGTTGCTGATCGACGGCTCGCTATACTGAAGGCGTCAACAGATGACACGCCAAACATATCAAACCACAATCAGAATAGGAGTCAAAAAATGAAACAGCGACTTTTCACCATCATCTTTGTCATCGCCCTCACGCTCATTCCGTTCACTGCCCAGGCCAATGCCGGCAACGAAAACGCCTGCTGGGGCCAGGCCACCGCCGTCTTTGCCCACACGGGCGTAATGGGTGAGCACGCCAGCCAGGAACCGACGCCGCGCATGGGTCTGCACAATCTGGCGGTAGCCTTGTACGACGCCGGCATCATCGAGGACGACAGCATGGCGGCGCTGGGCGCCTTTGTGGCCAGTGCGTTGGGCCTGTCGATTGACGCCTGTGGAAGCTGAGGCAGCGATGAAAAATACGTTCGGCCCAGGTGCGACGCACTTTCGAAAGTGCGTCGCACCTAATCTGGGATATTTGTATCTACTTTTAAAATTGCTTTCAACAACAGCGCAGGAGACCTTATGAAAACCCGTTCAAATATTGCCCTGTATGTGCAACGCATTCTACATGCGTGTATTGTGCTTTCCATTCTATTGAGTGGAACATCTTTGGGGGCGCAGGCCGCCCCGGGATCTGCACCGGCGACGGTGCCGCCGATCGACGCCTCTAGATTAGTGCTTTCTGATACTTTTACCAACTGGACAATTGGCGGTGGTTTTATTTACTGGGCCGAGAACTGTTATGCGGCTGGCGAAACCGATTATTTCCTCAAACGCAGGCCGCTGGCCGGCGGCGCTACCGTCACCATTGAAAGCGGCACCGGCAAATGCAATCGTTATCAAGGGCTGGCGGCCGATGAGAGCGGCGTCTACTATTACAACCCCAGCGGTGGATTGATCGAACATGTGCCGGTGACAGCACCCAATGGGCCGCCCGTTTCGCTGGTCCTCGATGGCGTTGCGCCTATCACCACCGATCTCGTGTTGGATAGCGAGCGCATCTACTGGAGTAATGGACAGGGCGAGATTTATTCTGTGTCCAAGAGCGGTGGTGTACCGTTGCTGCTGACGACGGCCATTGGCGTAGTAGACGACATTAAGGTAGCTGGCAACGACATTTACTGGGTTGATGACGAAGGCGTGTGGTGGGCCGATAAAAATTGTACCCCCACACCGTGTGCCGGGGAGCAACTATTTGCGGTCCAGCATGGCAATTCATTTGTATTGGCCCGTACGCAGCCCTTCAGCAACATGCATCGCACCATCTATCTGTGGCACGGCGCCACCATTGGCACGCGCCAGCTCATGCGTTTGCCGGCAGCCACACCCGGGCAAACGCAAGCCGAACTGCTTTATGAAGTGCCCCGCATCCGTTTTCCGGGTGAGGCAGTGGCGGCGGGCATCAACTCGGCGCAGGAGACCCATCTTTACTGGACTGAATCTGGCTACCCTGGTGAAAGCCCCATTCGGCGTCTCGAGATCGGCGGCGGAAGCCCCGATGATATTCATGTTGAAGATAAGGAGGTGCTGAACAGCCACCTCTATGCCGACGATGAATATCTCTACTTTTCCAAAGTGCTTCAAACCGGCCTCCGGCAGCTTCGGCGCATCCCGTTGGATGCCGCGGCCATTGAGCGTGATATTCAGTTCACTAACTGGGAAGTAACCCAGGCCATCCAAAATCTGGACAATGAAACCCCGCTGGTGGCGGACAAACCCACCCTGGTGCGCGTCTATGGAACCGTTGCCGGCAGTGACGCCAACGCGGTGCATGGCCGGCTGGAAGGCCGCCGCAATGGGGTGGCGCTGCCTGGTTCACCGCTGCTGGCGCTCAACGGTCCGCGTAATCTGCGGGTGGGTAACGGCATAAGGCGGGATTTCGAAAACGATAGCTGGAACTTTGAACTACCAACAGCATGGACAAGCGCCGGTGATATTGAACTGACCGTGCGGCTTGATCCATATCATGCGTATAGCGATCCCAATCCTGCCAACAACGACCACACCGAGACCTTTACGTTCACCGCCCTTAATGATGTATGCGTCTACTCCTGGCCCATCCACAGCCACGCACCCATTCCGTCGGCGCAAGATCCAAACGTCGCCGAGACCTTTGATCTCTTTGAGCGGCTATGGCCCATTGACCAGGCCTATCATCTGCCCAGCAATGAACCCATTGAGGAGTTGGAAACGTGCTGGTGGGGGCCTTTCCCCTATCCCTGTTGGGGGCCGTATGAAATGGGGCAGAAGCGCAACATCTTCAACTGGATCACCGATCGTGAATGGGTCATTCTGAAGCTGGCCGAGAAACAGTTGTGGACAGTGACGATTGGGCGCGATACATGCGATTCCAGCGACTCGCGTCATGCCTTGGGTCTGGTCCACGCCGACAGCGATCCCAACACGCCGGCGGGCTTTGGCAGCATGTCAATTAATACCGCTTTTGTCAAGCTGCCGGCGCCGGACGACACTATTTCGGTGGGCAACCAGTGGGCGTGGCCGCGACCGGGCCAAAGCCTGGCCCACGAGCTGGCGCACAATTTGGGCCGCGGCCACATCGATTGCGGCGACCCCGACGACCATGTGGACAACAACTATCCGTACGGGATGCCGAACAGCCAATGCGTGCTGGATGACCGCGAGACCACCGAGACCACAACTTACTTTGGCTATGATCTGGCCACTTATGAGCCCATTGAGCCCACAGACGCCTCGGACTTTCTAGGCTACGACGAAGATCCGCGCTGGGTGAGCGATTACACCTTTAAGGGACTCTTTAACGCACTGGGAACCGCTGCCAACACCAACCTAGTGCTACAGGCGGCTGGCCCGTCGCCAAGCCCAGCCGCCAATTCCGTCTTTGTCTCCGGGCTGGTCGAACCCAATCGAGGGCTGGGTCAGCTTGAATATGCCTATGTGCAGCCCAATAGCGCGCTCAATGCGGCGGCGCTGCAAAATATGCAACAAGCCATGGCCACGGCGGCCCAGAGCAGCGCCGTACACCACATTCGCTTTATGGATGCGCAGGGCCAGATCTTGGGCGATCACAAAATCGCATTGGCGGCCACCAGCGACCATGACGGCTATGCGGTGCATACCTTTGCCACGCTGCTGCCGGCGCCAACCGGAACCGTGAGCAGCATCGAATTGATGGCCGACAACCGCGTCCTGTTTACGCGCAAACCCGGCCCTGCCCAGCCCACGGTCTCCATTCTGGCGCCCACGGGCGGCGTCAATTTGAACGATGCGCTGGAAGTGCGCTGGACTGGCGTCGATCCAGACAGTGATGACATTTTGCTCTATAACATTGATTACAGCGCCGATAATGGCCAGAGCTGGATTCAGCTTGTCGCAGGCTATCCCGGCACACCCAACACGACTGAGGTAAGCTATACGCTGCACGACCCGACTGCTTTGCCGGGCACAAATGGCGCCAGCGCGCTCATCCGCATCTTGGCCAGCGACGGTTACAACACCGCCACGGCCGTCTCGCAGCCGTTTGCCGTGACCCAGAGAGCACCCGAAGCTCACATCCTGCATTCCCAAGCGGAACAGTGGATTGAAGCGGGCGAAGTTGCGCCGCTGCGCGGTTCAGGTTACGATGCCGAAGACGGCGCGCTGACGGGTGACGCCCTGCGCTGGACCGTTGACGGCAACGACATCGGCAACGGCGCGCGCCAACTGGCGGCTGGATTTGCGCCCGGCGCGTACCCGGTCGCGCTGCAGGCGACCGATTCGACCAATCAGACAGCCACCGACCAAAGCACGCTCAACGTGGCCGCCTTGACTGTTCCGCAGAACAACTTTTCGGTCGTTATTGATGGCCGCTGCACCGATCCGGTCTATCAGGGCAGCAAAAACATGCAGTTGGCGCCCTATGCCGATGGTTCGCAGGCTACCGTGCAGCTTGTACGCATGAAAAACGAAATGGCCGTCTGTTTCAGCAATCTGATCCGGGCCGTGGATGGACCGCCCACCCAGGCCGCCCTCTTCATCGATGTCAACCACAGCCGGGATGGCGCGGCGCAATCTGACGATGTGGGCTTCCTGCTGGGCGAAGATGGCACGCCGGCGCTTGTGGTGGGCGATGGCAACGGCAACTTTGTGCCTTATACAGACAATAATTTTGGCAATCCGCTGACGCAGGTCTCCGCCACCGAGGAGCGCTGGCAAGCCGAGTTCCGCATTGCGCTCAACGGCTGGAATCCAGTGGTCGGCATGTTGGCCAGCCATCTCAACGTAAACAATTCCGGTGCAGACGCGCGCTGGCCCTATCGGGCGGGCGGCGCGGCGCCCAACACGTGGGGAACAACCGTCATTGTGGACTTCCCCCGCCTGGAGGCCGCCACACCACTCAGCGCCACCGTGGGCGCACCAGCCGCCACAGTGGAAATCAGCGGCCAGCACTTGGCTCCCAACACCAATGTGACGTGGGACGGCCAGATCTTGGCGACCACCTTTGTAAGCGACACGCTGCTCAAGGCCACGGTGGATGCCAACAAGCTGGCGGCGCCGGGCAATCACACCATTGCGCTGGCCACGCCTGGGTTGGAAGCAGCGCCGGCGCCCGGTCTTGCCTTCAGCGTCTCCTATCCGGCGCCGCAGATTACCGGACTGACGCCAAGCTCGGTCATTGTGGAGGGACCGGCGTTTGACCTGAACGTATTTGGCACAGGTTTTGCGGATGGCGCTACAATCCTGTGGAATGGCGAGCCGCAGCCAACTGTGCGAGTCAGCGCCAGCGAGCTGCGGACGACTATTCCGGCCAGCGCGCTGCTGTTAGGACGGGAGATTGGGATCCATGTCAGCAATCCGGCGCCCAATCTGGGCGGCTCTAACACGGTGATGCTGCCCATCCAGACGCAGGGCGGAGCCTTCCTGCCTGTCCCAGGTCAACAGCAGGTCTATTTGCCGCTCACCTTTAAATAGGGTGTTCCGGCAAGCGACCTAAATCAACACCTTCCCAACAAAGAGGGGCTCCGTTTCCGGAGCCCTTCTTTGTTGGGAAGGCGCCCATATGCATAAATCAGACAGAAATTTTATGATCGCATTTGTGATCGCTTTCAGCGTCGTTCTGTGATCGCACAGCCGCTATACTGAAGATGCCAGCACGTATATAAGCGAAAGAGAAACTACATCACAAGGAGAACATCATGACTTTTAACCGCTCAGAAATCAAATGGAGCGCGGTCATCGTAGGGGTCGTAATAGCTTTTGTTATCGCCTACGGCAGTTCGATTGGCGTGGTGACAGGTTATGCCACCTACCTCAGCATTCAGGCCAGAGGAGCGCCAGACGTGGTAATGATCAACAACTTTGCTGCGCAAACGGCGCCCGGAATAACCAGCTTTTTTATCGGGATTGGCGTGCTCGTTGGCAGCCTGCGCGCGGGCCGCAAAGCCCAAGCCGCCCCCTTTCAGAATGGATTGATAGTTGGTCTCGCCGCCGCCTTTATTGAATTGGCAATGAGCCTCTTTGGCGGTGTCTCGGTATGGGCAGTGGTGAGTGTCATCCTTGCCCTGGGTGGCGGTTGGCTGGGAGGCAAAATATCCACACGGGGCGCGCATAGATACGTTCCGCAAAATGCGTCATCATAGGACGAGGCGCAGATTGTACGTGCGGCGGCGGCATCCCTTTACCTTGCCGTTGCGGCGCAATCGTGAACGGCTTTGGGCGGCCTAGCTATCCGGCGAATCATTGCGCTACGACTGCAACGCACGGCTGACGCCTCCACTGCAAAATTGGGGGTTCTTGAAGCCGTGCATTGCAGTCTGCCTGATTTGAATGGTCTGGGGCGATACGCGGTCAGTGTAGGATATGATATAATAAACCCGCAAGGGAACTACTAAGCCGTCCCCTTCGACAAGCTCAGGGAACGGCTTAGTAGTTCCCCGCAAGCACGCCTGGATATGGCGTGCATCCGCGATTCTTATTGTTTCTGACTTGTCCAGGTTTAGGGGAACGAAAGCAGATGCGCGACAACGTGAGCGATGCTGAAGTGGCTGGCATTTTCAACCTGGGGTATAACCCGGACAATCCGCGCACAGGCGGCTTTCGCGGCTACTTTGCCACCGTGCCGGAAGTCATCCCGCTCCACGCAAAAGTGGGCCTCCAAACTCTAGCCCTTGCCGGTGTTGAACCCGCCATCGGCGTCGACGATGAACTCTACAATCGCCTGCAAGGCGCCCAGCGCACGCACTGGCTCGACCTATTCTTCGAGATCAGCACCGATGAATCGATCCTCGGCGCATCGAGACACCTTCTGCATATTGGCCAAAAGGGGCGTGGATGACCCACTGCCCGCCACCCGCTTGCTTCCCTAAAACGTGCGAACCAGCCTAAATCTGGCCGCGCCAGTGGAGACATACCATGACCGATCAACTGACCGTTGGCATTGCCCAAATCGCACCGGTTTGGCTCAACCGCGACGCCACGCTGGCCAAAATTGTCGATTATACCAATCAAGCGGCCGACGCCGGCTGCCAGCTCGTGGCCTTTGGTGAGGCGCTGCTGCCCGGCTATCCCATTTGGATCGACTGGACTGACGGCGCCCGCTTTGATTCGCCCGTGCAAAAACGCATCCACGCCCACTATGTGGACCAGGCCGTCCAGATCGAAGCGGGCCATTTGCGCCCGCTGCAACAGGCAGCGGCCAAACGCTCAATTGCGGCCTATGTGGGGACGGTGGAGCGGGCCGCCGATCGCGGCGGTCACAGCATCTACTGCTCACTGGTCTACATTGATGCGCGCGGCGAAATCCAATCGGTGCATCGCAAACTCATGCCCACCTATCAGGAGCGCATGACCTGGTCCACGGGCGACGGACACGGCCTGCGCACCCATGGGCTGGGCGCCTTCACCGTGGGCGGGCTCAACTGCTGGGAAAATTGGATGCCGCTGCCGCGCGCCGCGCTCTACGCCCTGGGCGAAGATTTGCACGTGGCGGTCTGGCCCGGCGGTGCACACAACACGGTTGAGACCACCCGATTCTTGGCCCGCGAAGGACGCAGCTATGTGTTGGCGGCCTCCGGCTTGCTGCGCATCAGCGATTTGCCCGCCGATACCCCGCATCTGGACATCATCACCGCCGACATGCACGCCGAACTTGCCGACGGCATCTTGTCCAACGGCGGCTCGGCCATGGCCGGTCCGGACGGGCAGTGGATGGTGGAACCCGTGACCGGCGTCGAAAAGCTCATCGTGGCCACATTGGATCACCTGCGCGTACGCGAGGAGCGGCAAAATTTCGACCCAGCCGGTCACTACTCCCGACCCGACGTGACCAAACTGACGGTGGATCGTCGTCGCCAAAGCACGATTGAGATTGTCGATGCGGGTGGCGGGTGTATGCGACGGCTCTAACCATGCAAGTTCAGGGTTTCAGAGTCGTGCGAACTCGCTGACTGGACGAAACCGTCTACGATGAAACGAAACGCTTAACTGATACCTTGGCTCGCCCGCCAGCCACGTGCGCGCCTGGCTGACCAAGGACTCCAGCGCCTGGGGTGAAATTGCAGATTCTCGGCCATGCGCAGCGCGGCCTCATAATGGTGCGCCGTGGCGTCGGCATTGTTTTGACCGCGCGCCAGGTCGCCCAGCCTGATATGCGTGGTGACCATGCCCAACAGATTGGAAATGTCGGCGTAAATTTGCAGACTCTCCGCATACAGCTTCTCCGCTTCTGCGGCATGACCCATCAACGCTTCCACCTCGGCCAGATTGCTCAGGCCAAGCGCAATGCTGCGGCGGTCGCCGTGCTGCTCGCTGATTTGAATACCCTCCTGAAACAGACGCACGGCCTGGGCCAAATCATCTTGCGCCCGCGCCACCAGCCCCAAATAGAGCAGCGAAAAGACCGCCCCGCGCTGGTCGCCAATGGCCTGCTTGATGGCAAGGCTTTCCGTCAAATGCGCCCGCGCCTGGGCATATTCCCGCTGTTCAAAAGCAATTTGCCCCAGAATATTGAGCGCCACAGTCAGGCCAAAACGGTCGTCGCGCGCCTGGCAGATCAGGCTGCTTTCTTCCAAAACGCTCTGTGCGGCTGCATATTCGTGTAGATGCCTGTGCACTGCGCCCAAATAATTTAGCGAAAAGATAAGGTCAGCCGGAGAGTCAAGCTGTCGCAGCAGTTGAAGACTGCGTTCCAAATGGCGCTTGGCCACAGCCGGTTGGCCCGTTTGAAACATAAACCAGCCCAGCCGCCCGCACACACGCCCCATCACCAGTTGCGCATCTCCATCGAAGGCCAACGGCTCCAGCGCCTCCAACGCCTGTTGAAACTCGGCGCGCCCTTCCTGAAAGCGGCTGCGCGTATCATAAAACTGAAAATAGGCCGCCACATAGCGGTTCAGCAGCGTCACCTGCGCCGGATCAGCGCCCACTTGGGCCACCGCCCAGCGCCAGCCCGCGCGGATGTTTTCAATGTCCTGGCCGATCTGTTCCAGCGCCGACGCATGGTCCGCGCCGGTCAAGCCGCTTTCCAGCGCTTGCACCAACATGCCATAATAGCGGCTGTGCTTCTCGGCGGTCGCTTCCGCCAATTCGGCGTCTGCGTGCAGCCGATTGGCGGCAAATTGGCGCAGCAGACCATGCATGGCATAACGCCCGTCGCGGTGGTGGCTGATGATCGACTTGCGCACCAGCGCCGCCAACGTCATGATGGCAGCGTCGGCCACGCGGCTGGCGGCCTGCCGGGTAAAACCATGTTGAAAGATCGCCAAGCGACAAAAGAGCGCTTGCTCGGGTGGCGTGAGCAGACGCCACGTCTGTTCCAACACGGTGCGCAGACTGCTGTGGCGCTCCGGCAACCCGCGCGTGGTGGCGGTCAAAAAGTCCAGATCGCGGGCAATCTCATCGGCAATCTCGGCCACGCTCAACGCACGGACCCAGGCCGCGGCCAGCTCCAGCCCCAGCGGCAACCCGTCCACAAGCTGACAGATGCGCACGACAGCCGACCACGCTTGTTTATCCAATACCAAGCTGGAATCGGCGCGGCGCGCCCGCTGTAAAAAGAGCTGCACGGCGCTGTTCTGCTCCACGGCGCCCGCGTCAGCACCCGCCGCCGGCGCCGCAAATCCGCTCACGCCGTAGAGCCACTCTTCCTGCAGGGCCAGCGCCTCGCGCGAGGTCGCCAGCAGGGAGATGCCGGGTGCGGTCTGCAAAATCACGGTGAGCAGATCGGCCGCCGCCAAAAGGTGCTCAAAATTGTCGAGCAGCAGCAGCATCTGTTTGCTCTGCAAATGGCGCAGCAACTGCTCGCGCGGCTCGGCGCCGCCTTGAAACACAAACCCCACCGCATTGGCCAGCGCCATTACAAGCTGCTCCGCACCGTCCACGGTTTCCAACTGGACAAAAAAGACACCATCCGCATAGCGCACATCATCACCATCCGCCGCTTCGCCATCCGCAATCTGTTGCGCAATTTGCAGCGCCAGCCGCGTCTTCCCAATCCCACCCGGCCCCACCAGCGTCAGCAGCCGACACTCGCTTTGCTCAACCAGCATCTGACAGATCGCCGCCAACTCCTCCGCGCGCCCCACAAAAGAGGTAGCCTGCGCGGGCAAATTGTGCCGGAGGGGAGAAGAGGCAGGGGGGAAAGGGGGCAGGGGGGAAAGGGAGACGTACTCTGCCCCCTTGCCCCCTTTCTCCCCTTCCCCCCTTCCTGCCTTTTCTCCCGCCGCAAACTGACGGCTGCGAATGGCCTCATACAGCGCCGCGGTTTCCGCATCCGGCTCGACGCCCAATTCGTCGTCAAGCAGGCGGGCGCACTCTTCATATTGGCGCAGCGCCGCCGCCTGCTGACCGGCCAGCGCATAGAGCCGCATCAGCTGGCGCTGGACCGATTCATCCAGCGTGTCCAGGGCTAGCCAGCGCCGGGCAGCAAAAACAATGGCGTCGTCAATTGTGCGTGCGGATAAGTGCTGCACCAGTTGGGCCAGCACGTCGGCATAATCGCTGCGCAGAGCTTCCGACTCGAAGAATTGCCAATCGTCAAAGGTGGGGCAATCGGAGAGCGTAAAGCAAGCCAAAAAGTCGCCTTGATGAGCAACGCGGCCGCGTAGCGCCTCCTCGCCTGACGCGCAGCACCGTCACCGCCGCGCAGCCGCCCGAAACGCCTCCACATCGCTCCACACATTGGCGTCTTCTCGCAAAGTCACGTCATCGCGCGTGGTTTCCAGCCACGCGGAGCCAATGGCGTTGTTCAGCGCATTCAGCTCGCGGCGCAATGACGCCCGCGCGCCTTTATTATCCGCCGCCGGCCACAGCATAGCGGCCAGCGCGTCCCGCTGCAACCGCTGTCGGGTGAGGGCGGCATAGATCAAAATGGCCAGCACCTTGCGCCGCGGCAACTCCACCGGCTGGTTGTCCAGCTCCACGCGCGGGGCGCCCAAAAGATAAAGTTTCAGTTGACTCATGGCCTCTTCCCAATGCTTCGTAAAGTCCGCCCGGGGTTACGGCGAATGAAGAAAATAGGTTGGCAAACGGGAACTGGATCGACGCCCCCTATAAGTATCAAGGTAAGGGCTTGCAAACCATTTAGGCGAGTGCCGGTCGAGTAGGGCGGGGCAGTATCCGCCTGTATCGAGACCAAACGGGTCGACCCGCTCACTTTGGTTTCGATACTGCCGCTGCGCTCCCAAGGCTGCATACGGCCGCAGCCTACTCAACCGCCGTTCGCTACCTTCAAAGCCCGTTTTAACGGGCGTCTGTTAGGTAGCCCGATGGCTTCAACCTCGGGCGGATTCTTCCAACGCCGCTAACGCGCTCTGCACCATCTGTTCAAACGGCGTGCTGCGGCCACGAAACTGGACAGCGGCCAAATCGGCGGCGGACAGCGTCTCCTCCGCCATTTGCAGGACTGCCGTGCAATGCTGTCGCGCCCCGCTGCGCGACCGTTCATCCGCCAGCACGTGGGCGGCAATAGACGCCGCCAGCTCCCATTGCCCCCGCTGCTGCAGCACCAGCGCGCTGGCCGTCAGCGCCTGAATGCCATCGACCACCAGTTTGTGTTGCAGCACCAGCGTGAGCGATTCGCACAAATTGGCCGCCGCGGTCGCCAATTCACCCAGCGCAATATATACAAAGCTCGCATCGGCCAGCGTCACCGTGACCCAGCGCATTTCGCTCAATTCACGGAAAATGGCTAGCCCAGCCGCAAATTTCTCTTTGGCTTCGTGATAATTGCCCGCCTCATTTGCACAGTCGCCCAGGTTGCTGAGGATGATGCCAATCCAAAAGCGGTTGTTGGTCTCCACTGCAATCTGATAAGCCCGCTCATAATAGGCCGTGGCTTGCGCCACACCGGCTTTACCGGGATAAGTAGAGCCCAGGTTGCTCAGGCAGCGAATCAGCCCCGGCGTATAGCCCACCTCTTCATAAACGGCCGCCGCTTTCTGATAGTAAAGGCGGGACTTGTCATACGCTTCGCGCCGCGACATGAGCAGCCCCAGATTGATCAGCGGCAAGGTGCTCTCCAACCGCAAACCGAGCCGTTCATAGAGGGCTGCCGCTTCGACCAAACAGCGTTCCGACGCATCGTATTCGCCGGCGCGCAGATGGGCGGGTCCCAAAACGGTCAACGCTGCGGCGAGCTGACGCTGATTGTCCAAGGTGCGCAACTGAGGCAAGAGCGCATAAAGCGCATCTTTGGCCGCGTGAAAACGCCCCAAATGCAGACCAATGGCGGCCTGCTCGATCTGCATCTGCAGCCAAAGATGATGCAGCGCGGAACTTGAGTTTGAGGCCGCGCCATCCACTCTTTGCAGCGCAGCCAGCGCCTGCTTAAAAATGCGCTGGCCTTCCCAAAAGAGCGAACGCCGGTCAAAAAAGGCGGCCAGCACCGGTACATAGCAATCAATAAGCGCGGCCCATTCCGCGGCTTCCGCAGCGCGCCCAAGGCCTTCCACCAAATGCCGCCACGCCGCCAAAATGTTGTCGTAATCATCGGCAACGGCCTGCAACACCTCCGGTTCAGACCCGGTGAGAAGCGACCCGCGCTGTGCCTGCAATTGCTGACCAAAATAGCGGCTGTGCTGCGCCAATGCAGCCGCTTTTTCATCTTCATCCAAACGGTCAAAAGCAAACTGGCGCAGCAACTCGTGAATATCAAAGCGCGCGGTCTGGCGACGGCAGAGCGACTTGTCGATCAGCGCCGAGATGTCCAACAGCGAAACGCCCGTCACCTGCTGGGCGGCCTCACGCGTAAAGGGGCCGCGGAAGATAGCGAGCCGCCGCAACGTCTGCCGTTCCCCATCGCTCAGCCGCGCCCAGGTCTGCTCGAAAACGGCGCGCAGGCTGCGGTGGCGCTCGGGAATGTTGCGCAAATCCGAAGCCAGAATGTCGATATTGGCCGTGATCTCGTCGGCAATTTCATCCACGCCCAGCGTGTTGACCCAGGCCGCGGCCAGCTCCAACCCCAGCGGCATGCCGTTGACCAGCCGGCAGACGCGCACCACATGGGCGGCATTTTCAGCGTTGAGAGCAAAGCCGGGGGACGCCCGCTGCGCTCGCTGCATAAAAAGCTGCACCGCCGCATTCTCGGCCAGAACGGGCAGCGGGTCGGTGGCCAGCGGCGGCGTCAGCCCACCTAGCGGATAGAGCCACTCGGCGGCCAGCCCCAGCGCCTCGCGCGAGGTGGCCAGCAGCAGCAGTTCCGGCGCGGCGGCCAGCAGATCCGCCAGAAGCGGCGCGCCATCCAGCAGATGCTCAAAGTTATCGACCACCAGCAGCAGCTTTTTGCCGCGCAAAAAATTGGCGAGCTGCGCCTGCGGTTCATCGCCGCCGCGAAAAACGCAGCCCACCGCACTGGCCACCGCCCCCACCATATCAGATGCATCACTCACTCCGGCCAGCGGCGCAAAATAGACACCATCCGCCAACGCTGCCGGCGCCTCCGCCACCAGCGTCTGCGCCACGTGCAGCGCCAGCCGCGTCTTCCCAATGCCGCCCGGTCCAATCAGCGTCAACAGCCGGCATTCATCCTGTGCCAATAGCAACTGCTGAATAGCCTCGGCCTCCTCCTGCCGGCCCAGGAAGGTGGTGGTTTGGGTGGGCAGGTTGTGGCGGGGGGCGGAAGAAGGGGTGAAGGGGTGAAAGGGTGAAAGGGTGAAGGGGTGAAGGGGGGCGGCGCCGGCCCCTCTGCTCCCTTTCCCCTTTTCACCCTTTCCTGCACCCGGAAAGCGGCGAGCACGAATCTCTTCAACGAGCGCAACCGTCTCTTCCGTGGGCGCGACTCCCAACTCCGCATCCAATACCTGCACGCACTCTGCATATTGGCGCAGGGCGGCGGCGGGTTGGCCGGCCCGCGCAAAGAGGCGCATGAGCGTGCGATGGATGGGTTCGTGGGTGCGGTCGGCGGCCAGCCAGCGGCGGGCCAGGGGAATCGCTTCATCGTAGGCGGCGCGCGCTTCGTGGGTCTGCACCAACTTTTGCATAATGCCGCTGAAGGTGCGGCGCAGCGTGTCGGCCTGAAAGGCGCGCCATTCGTCGAAATCGGGACAGTCGGCCAGCGCTAGATCGGTTAGAAAATCGTCTTGATACAGCGCCGCGGCCGCGGTCAGCGCCCGCACACACGGCTCGCACAATGCGTCGTCATTGGGATGATGGGACTTGCATTGATCCGCCAATTGCTGAAAACGCTCCACATCGATCCAGATTGGTGCGTCGCCATTGCGCGCAATCTCATCCCACGACGTGTGGAGCCGCTCTGGCCCGAGGGCGCCATTCAGCACGTGCAGATCGCGGCGCAACGCGGCGCGGGCGGCGCTCTGCCCCAACTCGGGCCAGAAGAGGGTGGCCAGCGTGTCGCGGCGCTGCGGCTGCCGGGTGACCAGCAGATAGACCAGCAGCGCCGTGGTTTTGCGGCGCGGCAAAGTCACCGGACTGTTGTCAAGCTCAATTCGGGGGGCGCCTAAAAGATAAAGTTTGAGTTGGGACATCAGTTTGCTGGCGGTGCGTCGGCTGGGTGCAACTGGTGCGATAGAATCGGTGAATTATGCGCTGTGGCCCGATTATACCTGAAAAAGGGAAATAGCTCAATCGACGCGCGATGCTCTTTGCGCCAACTATTGGCTGCATTGTCGCACCAATCGACAGATATGACAGCAACTAGTACACGGCGGCTTAAATAGGCCCATAGTTTGACAGGCCGCCCAGAAGTTCGACTTCTCGGAGAAGTCGAACTTCTTAACTGTAGACTTACTTACGCCGCTCTGTACTAGTGAACGCCGGTTGAGTAGGCGGCGGTCGTAGGCAGCCGTATCGAAACCAAGTACACGGGTCGACCCGCTTTGGTTTCGATACGGCCCATACTGCCGGGCCTACTCAACCGCCGCTAATCTGCTCTCGTATTTGAACCGCCGCAGTATTGGTCTCAAACTGGTTTCATGATTGGTTCATAAATTCTCGATCACCACCGGCTCAATTGGATCGGCCAGTTCGAAGCCGAATATTTGGGCATAAAAATAGAGTTCGGCGTCCAGCACGCGTTTGATGTTTTTGGCGATGCGGAAGCCGTGCTGTTCGCCCTCGAAGGGCAGATAGCTGACGGGCAATTCCTTGGCGCGCACGGCCACAAACATTTTTTCCGCCTGCGCGGGCGGCACCACTTTGTCCTCCAAGCCCTGAAAGAGGATCAGCGGGCAGGACAACAGATCAACGTGGTGAATGGGCGAACGCGCAATATAGAGATCACGGCGCTCAGGATAGGGACCAATCAAGTTGTCCAGATAGCGCGACTCATACTTGTGCGTATCTTTGGCCAACAGTTCCAAATCGGCCACGCCAAAGTGACTGGCGCCGGCCTGGAAAACATCGGGAAAGGTCAGAGCGCTCAAAGTCGTATAGCCACCGGCGCTGCCGCCGGCGATGGCCAATCGGTTGCCATCCACCTCGCCGCGCTCCACCAAATAGCGGGCGGCATTGACGCAATCGTCCACGTCCACAATGCCCCACTGCCCGTTCAGCCGTTGGCGATAGGCGCGCCCGAAGCCCGTGCTGCCGCCATAGGTTCCCTTTTCGGCGCATCGTCGGGACGAAGGCCGTTTTGCAAGCGGTTCAAATGGAGTTCGAGCCGTTGACGACACTCTGGCTGATCGTAGCTCTCATAGAGCGTCAGATATTCGCTAAGCAAGGGTCGACTGACTTGACCAAATGGCTATCTCTCCAGGCGCAAACGCCTGACGATAGAGCAGGACGACGCGCAAGAATGTCCGGATATAGCGCTGAATCGAAGTGATGCTGTGATGCGTTTGGAGCACAATCTGGTCGTAGGCTCCTTGTAACCAACGTCCCACAATTTGGCTTTTATGGGGTTTGACCGCGACCGATGCCGTGAAGCTTGCCGCGGGTCGTGACCAGATCCCCTTTGTTTCTAACGCTTTACAATCGCTTTTGATGGTGCGGCACACAAACGCCGAGGGCCATGCTTAAGTCTTCCTGCGTAGCCACGGCCTCGTTCGAGCGCTTCACTAGCTAGGCGTTGAATGCGCACTCGGCGCAAGCTCACTGACCATAGCTCTTGCGCACTGCGCTATCTTCATCCCCGGCATCTAGGGTCCAGATCACTTCCACTGTCGGCAGTTGGCTGAGTGGCTGGCCTCCCTCCTCGGTCGTAGCGGGTCAGATAGCGTCTGGGATTTCACCCGCTTTGAGTTCTCGGCTGCCTCTTAGACTGGTTTGGCTTCTTCCACGATAGCCTGCGCCATACGGGGTGGTGCAGGCGAAACTCTTGTTCTAATTTGCGCAGAAAGTGTCCTTTTCCGTTTTGCCTGCACTCTGCTCTCGATGCTTGGTGTGGGGCATTTTTGCACACTGCGACTCAAAAAGGCCAATAGATTGGGGGGACTTAGAAACCGAGTTTTTGGCAAAAACTCGGTTTCTCGAACCCTTGGCTTATTTGCGCCGTCATGAACTAGCTAGCTTCTGTTGCGAAAGGGTTTCCCACCGCAAGGAGCGCAAAGACGCGCAAGGATCATACTTTGACCTTCCTTTGCATCCCTTCGCGGGCTTGGCGGTAGAAATTGACTTTCGCAACAGAAAGTAGCTACTTGGACTCCACCTGGCCTGGCGCCATGACCGCCCCGCCACAGGGGGTCTGGCTGGCTATACTTGCACTCCGCGCACGGCTATCGGTTTGACAATACCACTGCACATAGCGCGTCACCACCTGCGAATGGGCATGGCATTCAGCCTTGGCGCGACTGATTGCGCCCATCTGTGGCCACTGTCTGCGCTGTGCGATCAATTGTGCAATGGCTTGCGCGGCATCACGGCTGGCGGTGGGATCAAAGAGCTGGCCATTACTGCCCGGCGTCACCAGTTCGGGCAGGGCGCGGGCGTTGGCCGCCAAAACGGGCAAACCACTGGCCATTGCTTCCAAAGTGGCAATGCTTTGCAGTTCGGCGTGGCTGGGCATGGCAAAGATATCGACGCTATTGAGCAGCAGCGGCAAATCGGCATCCGGCACAAAACCGGTAAAGACGACTTGGTCGCGCAACCCCAATTCGGCGCAAAGTTGTTCCAATTTGGGGCGAAAAGCGCCTTTCCCCGCAATGGCAAGCTGCATATCCGCGCGCCCCATCTGCGCCAACGCCGCAATCAACAGATCCAGCTTTTTCTCCCGATCAATGCGCCCGACGTAAAGCAGGACGGGCTTGTCGGGCGCCAGGCCATATTTGCGCCGCATGAATGAACGATCCAGCGTGGGGCGCGGGCGAAAGCGCTGCACATCCACGCCGCACGAAATGGCGCTCACCGGCGAGCGGATCGCCTGGGCGCGCAGAATGGCGGCAGCCGTTTGAGTGGGCGTGGAGACGGCCGCCAGGCGATTATACACGCCCAGCATATTGCGCCAGAGCAGGCGATTCGCCAGCGGCTGGACGCCGCGCAATAGGGGGTGACCACGCAGGAGATTGTCGGTCAGATTTTCCGGCAGAAAGTGATTGGTTCCCACCGTCAAAATGTGGCGCGTGCGCGCCGCCCGCAGCACCGCGCGGCTCAGAAAATAGTGGTCTTGAATATGCACAACGTCCGGCTGGAACTGTTCAAACACGGCATTTACCAAGCCGCCGGAAAATGCGGTGACGTTGGTGTTATCAAACAGAGAGAAGGCCGGGACCGTCTGCACCGTCACGCCGTTTTGCTGTTCACGGGCGGCCGGGCGCTTTGTGGAGGGCGCCAGGACCATAACCTGTTGACCGGACGCGGCCAGCCCTTCGGCCAAATTGATGGTGAAAACGGCCTGGCCATTATCGCAACGATAGAATGCCTGTCCGGTCAGCAGAATTTTCATTGCCTACATCCTTTTTTTTACAATTAGGCTTGGTCGAGGTATAGCATGGTCGTCGCCACAGCCCAAGCACCAGCAAAAGAAATATAATTCCCCCTACAATCGTCGCTATCCGCATGTCTTTGAGAATCTGCGGCACATATTGCCCCAGAAAGAAACCAATTAGCACCAGGCTGCCCGTCCAGATAATCTCCCCGGCGCTCTGCACCAGCGCCACCCGCCACCAACGGACGCGGGCCATGCCGGCGGCAATCAGGGTCGGGATCGAACCAATGCCCAAAGAGAGCTTGGCGCCCAACAGCAGTTGCGGCGCTCTCTGGTTTACCTCCAACTTTATCTGCTCGATCTGCGACGCATAGCGCGCCACAAACGACCAGGCGCGCAAGCGACGCTCAAAGCCGCCATGATAGCCAAGCGTATACCAAAACATGTCGCCAACGACATTCCCCGTACCCGCGGTCAAAAATACGAGCCACGGGTTAAGCAGCCCATTGCCCGCCAACGCGGCGGCCGTCAACGTTACAATTGGTCCCTCAACGGCCACGCCGAGAAAAATCAAAAGATATTGCCACGCCAAACTCATTACGCATTTTCCTTTACCGATTCAAATTTTGGCACAGAGTCACCTCCGGTTGAAAGGTTGATGCTGTGGCCCAAAGCTTTAGCGGTCGCCTGGGGTCGGGCGACCACATGACATAGATCTTCCGCCATAAGCAACGACGCCCGCGGCCGCGCCAGCCGCAAAGCATTGGCGCGCATTTCGTTCAATATTGGTGAACCGGGGCAGGTCCATATGGCGATAGTGTGCGCGACCTCAGATGGACTGGGGGCAAAGACGCCAACGCCGTTGTGCTCTACATAGGCCACGTTGCCGGTTTCCTGGCCCGGAATAAAGTCGAACAGAATCATGGGCAGACCGGCGATCAGCGCTTCGCTGATGGTGCCGGGGCCGGCTTTGGTGACAATCAAGTCACAGGCGTGCATCAGTTCGGACATGTTGTTCACAAAGCCGTAAATGTGAATGTGCGGCGCCTGCGCCCAACTGGCAGCGGCCAATTCCTGGCGCAAGGCGCGATTGCGCCCCGTCACCACCAAGAGCTGGACATGCGGTGCGTGCTGCACAATCTGGCGCGCAATGGCCACCAGCCGACCGCTGCCCTCGCCGCCACCCACCAGCAGAACGGCCGGGCGATCTGCATCCAGCCCAAGCTGCTGGCGCAGCGTAGCTTTGTCTCCGGGGGGTTGGGCAAACTTAAGACTTACCGGCTGTCCGTAAACGGCAATTTTTTCCGGCGCCATCCCCAGTTCGATGGCATAGGTGCGGGCGGCTTCGGTGGGAACGAGGCAGCGGTCTACGCGCGGGTCGACCCAAGTGGGGTGAAAAGTGAAAAGGTCGGTAACCACCGTCACAAATGGCGCGTGGGAGCCACTGTCGCGCAAACAGTTGAGGCCGATTTGGTTGAGCAACGGATGCACAGAGACCACCATATCCGGCTGCGTCGTGCGGAAATAGGCTTGCATATCGCTGCGGACCAGGAATTCCACTTCATCCAAAATATGGCGCTGCAAAGTGGGTTGAGACATGGTATGCCACATGAGTTTCCAGAGCGGCAGGCCTGGCCCGACAACCCAACGATAGGCTTTGGGAATCTCGCGAAAGGGGTGGGGCGTGTGGTTCCGCCACATGTCTTCGATAATGGTTTCATATTGGTGCGGGTGCAAAAAGTGCATAGCCTCGGCAATGGCTTGGGCGGAGGCGCGATGGCCGCCCCCCGTATCGGAAATGAGAAAAAGAATGCGTTTTGACATGAAGTTTCCCCTATTTCAGGTTGGTAATATAGGCGTTTAGGCTGTGCGGGCTAAACTCGATGAGCGCGCCCACCACCCTTTCCAAGAGCGACAGCCGTTTATCCATCAGGCAACGTAACGCCGCCCGCATGCTGACGGTTTTCCCCACTAATAACTTGGGCGGCACAACGTGGACATAGTTTTGAATATTGAGGCCGCGCCCGTTGCGCACCAGCCAGGCCGGCGGCAGCAGCGGCACAAAATCACCCAATGCGCTAAAAGCATGGATTTGCGTGCGCAGTGCATAGCTGTGCGCATAGACGGCGTCACCTACTTTGGGGGCGCCATAGGTGTAGATGCCCGCCACGTGAATGCCGGCCGCCGCCAATTCTTCGGCGGCCAAAATGGCCACCGAACCGCCCGAACTATGTCCGGTTAACCAGAGCGATTTCTGGCCATACAGCTCAGGTTTACTTCCCAATACGTTCTGGATCGCCAATGTGATTCCGCGGGCGGCCAAAGCAAAACCGCCATGCACGCGCCCGCCGCGCCAGTGCGCCTGTTGCGCCATGCGTAGGTTATTGCGCCAATCATCCGCTTCGCCTGAGCCCCGAATCGCAATCACTATGTCCTCCTCTGTAGCGGCCACGTAGCCATGATGCCCGCTCGGTACATCATAGAATGGGTTGCCGACGTGAACATGGAGCGTTAATCCAAGTTGCTGTAAGCGCCCGTGCAACCCCCCTAAATCGCTGGCCGTCGAATGTAAATGGTAGGTATAATTGGCGACGCGCGCCAGATATTGACCGCGCCACGCTTCCTCTGCCGACGCCAAAACCATCGTATTAGACATATGTTAAAAATCGAGCTCTTTCTCGGTTAATATTACTTCGGCTCAACCGGATCTCATATGGTAAATTCGTACATCTGTCCAAACAATCCCGGAATCCAGATGAACCATATTGCTTCTTCACTATACCGCAATGCACAAAAAAAAGGCACCATCCATCGCCCAGTTTGGGCCTGGTCAATGGTATAGGGTTGGCGCGCTTACCGTGGCGGATTGGCCAATATCCGCCCCGCTGGTCGACTGCATAAATATAGACCGACCAACCGCGCCTGTATGGGGGCGGGTTGAGACTGCATACTGCGCTATAGCATAGCCTGCGCACTGTTCCATCGGCCAGGTCAGATTGAGTCCATGGTATGATGCCAGGGTCAGCAAACATGTGTATAATGGGGAAAATCCGTCACTATGCAGCCGTTCCCTTCGACGTTCCAAACGTAGTTTGGGCGCTCGGGAAACGGCGGCATAGTCAATATCATTAAGTTAAGCGATTGCCCGTCTATTGTAGACAGTTTTCAGTACTCAGTATTCACGGTGAGTTCCGAACTGACTACTGAGTACTGAAAACTGCTAACTTAATGACATTGGCTGTAGAGTAACGAAAATTCTTGGTGCAATGGAAACTTGGTGAAAACATGATGAGAATTTTACTGGCAGATGACCATGCCAATCTGGCCAATACAATAAGCCTTTGGTTGAGCCAGAAAGCAAACTTTGAGCTGGTGGGAACTGTGACCGTCAGCGGGGAAATCGTCGATGCGATTCAAAAGGCGGCGCCATCTGTCTTGCTATTGGACTGGGATTTGCCCGGCCTTACCAGTGATGAAGAGCGCCGGCAGTTGATGCAGACGCTACACGCACGATTTCCGCGGCTCCACATCATTGTGCTGCGCAGTAATCTGCTGGCCCTGCCGCGCGCGTTAGCCGGCATGGTGCATGGCTACATCAGCAAAACCGAATCACCAGACCACCTGCTCGATCTGCTCGTATCACTCAACATATAACAATCCATACTTGCGGTTGGCATAGACGAAAAGGATTACGTCTAATTTTAGTCGAGTGGTCGATTTTCATCTAAGCCAGAGTGAAGTATGACAATGCCCATGAGCGTACTGCGTTCTGCGGCCAAAGCCATCCTGTAATGAACTATCCCAAACTCAGTCTGCGACTTATTTTGACTATCACTTTCGGCAGCATGTTGCTGATCATGGTGGTGCTGCTGAGCCTGGCCGTTGAGAATCTGGCCGCCCGTCAGATGCACCAGGTCACCTATGACGCGCTCACCACGTTGGCGCGCCGTATGGTCGAACGCCTAGAACAGAATCTCACAGCCAATGGCGATCTCCAGCTAACCCAATCTCCGGAACGCCTGCAACTACAAGAAGCAGAGCGGCGGATCGATCTCTTTGTGATCAGCGGTAATGGTCAGATTCTGATGGCGCCCGACGGGTTGGCGCCCATCTCCATCCCCCAGCTTTTGCCAAACGACACACTTTCCGAAGAGGATCCGGACGCCGCGATTGTGCGGTGGGCTGATGGGCGCAAATATGTGACCGTATTGACGCCTGGTCCGGTTGATGCCCAATCACAGGCAGCGCACTGGTTGGTGTTGGCGCGCCAGCCGGCCGATTATGCGTTTGCCGCCGTGGCCAGATTGCGCTGGCAGGTGATTGGCATCGGGATTTTGGTGGCGCTTGTGTGCGAATTATTGGTCTGGTATCTGGCCAGCCGGCTGACGGCGCCGCTGCGCGCCATCACGCAGGCCGCCGAAGCGGTGCGCGTTGGCGTCCCCAATGCGGATATTCCCATTGTCGAAGCCAATGCCGAAGTGGCGTCCCTCTCACGCTCACTCAATCAGCTGATCACCGACTTGACCACAGCAGCAGCGGCGGAACGTAACCGCATTGCGCGCGATCTGCACGATTCGGTGACGCAGACGCTCTTTTCCGCCAGCATGTTGGCGGATGTATTGCCCCAGATTTGGGAAAGCGACCCTGAAATGGGGCGCACCAAATTGGACGAATTGCGCCGCAGCGTGCGCGGCGCATTGGCGGAAATGCGCACGTTGCTGCTCGAATTGCGGCCAGCGGCGGTAGTGACCGCGGACTGGCATCAACTCTTGCGTCAACTGGCAGATATAACCCATTTGCGCTCTGGTGTGGAAGTGACCTGGCGGATAGACGGCAACTGCGAACTGCTGGCAGATGTAAAGATAGCCCTTTACCGCGTGATCCAAGAAGCGCTCAACAACGTAGCCAAATATGCCGAAGCGGAGCAGGCGCAAGTTTTCTTGCGTTGTCGCAGCAACCAAGTTATGCTAACCATTGTGGATGATGGGCGCGGCTTTGAAGTAGACCGTGTGGATGGGGATCACTTTGGCTTGCAGATGATGCATGAGCGCGTGGAAGCGATTGGCGGCGAGCTGCACATCCAAAGCGCCCCGGATGAGGGAACCGAGATACGCGTGCTTTGGCAACGGTCGTCCTGGCTCTAGCGTGAGCTTCGGCGTGAGTTCAGTCGTTCAGCAATAGCTGCAAACCAACAACGCTCAGGCCGCGATTGGCTGAATCATTTGACAACGAAAAATTCTTTGTAAACAGAGCAAATTTTGCCGACCCGAGACCCGCCACCCGCAACTCGCCACCCGCAAACTCATCGATTTGCGGCGCAGCTTCGCTAAATAGTTACGTTGAGGAGAAGAGAAATCATGTCCAATGTTGACAAAATCCGCGTGATGATTGTCGACGACCAATTTATCGTGCGCAGCGGCTTAGCCACTTTTATCAACATTTCGCCCGATTTAGAATTTGTGGGTGATGCCGCCAATGGGGAACAAGCTGTCCACATGGCGGCGCGGCTGCACCCCCATGTGATCCTGATGGACATGAAAATGCCGCGCATGAATGGCGTGGATGCCACGCGCGCCATCTTAACCGCCCAGCCCAATATTAAGATTATCGCTTTAACCAGTTTCAAAGAGCCAGATATGATTCAAGAAGTGCTGCAAGCCGGCGCTTTGGGCTATCTCCTCAAGGACATCACGGCAGACGAACTGCACAGCGCCATTCGCAATGCCTACGCCGGGCGCCCTACCCTGGCCACGGAAGCCATGCAAGCGCTCATCCAATCTCAGCAGACATCCGCCAATGACGTCGGCTTTGACTTGACCGAGCGCGAGCGCGAAGTGCTGGCGCTCATGGTGCACGGGCTCACCAATCCACAAATGGCGGAAGAGCTGATCGTCAGCCTGTCGACCGTTAAGTTTCACGTGAGCAGCATCCTCTCTAAGCTGGGCGTCGCCACGCGCACAGAAGCGGTTCACCTGGCGATGCGCCATAAGTTAGTGCCCGATTTCGAATAATCGTAATTATTCAGGCCCTCGAGAGCTCAGTCTGTCGAAGCTCGGTGTCCCTTCGACGTCCCAAACACAGTTTGGGCGCTCAGGGGACGGCTAAATAGTTACGAATAAGCTGGTATTTAAGGCTGCGGTTGCGGAATGATGATAATCATGCCCGGCTGCAAAATCTGGTTTCGATCCTGTATTTGCGGATTGGCGGCCAGCAACTCTTCCACAGTCAACCCGCGTTCAAATGCGATTGTCCACAAGTTATCGTCCTTTTGCAGAACATAAATTTCCTGCACCGCGCCATCAGGACCGACAACCGGGGTGGCGGCTTCCGCTGCGCCGCTTTGCGGCGCCGTGGCGGCGACAGTTGGGCGCGCAGTGGGCGTTGCCCGCGTGGTGGCGGTGGGCGCCAGCCCCAGCGTAGGCGTGCTGCTTGGCAATGGCGTCTGCGTTGCCAATGGCGTACGCGTTGATGTTGGTGTTGATGTTGGCATTGATGTTGGCATTGATGTGGATGACGACGTGGATGACGATGTGGCCGTGGATGTAGCGGTGTTGGTCGATGAAGCAGTGGAGGTAGACGGCGATGTGACGGTAGACGGCGATGTGACGGTGGGCGACGATGTGACGGTGGGCGACGATGTGACGGTGGGCGACGATGTAGCAGTCGATGTGGGAAGCGTTGTGGCAGTTGGTGTAGCGGCTAAGGTTGGCGTGGGCATGGGGGTGAAAGTGGCTGTATCAATGGCCGTTGCCGTTTCGGTTGGCGCTTCTACTGCGGTCGGCGGTGGCCGCGTAGGCGCTAACAGGGTAGCCGTGGCCGTTACAGCGTCACCCGCGTCTATGATCGACGCGCCTCCTTCCGCCAGCGCGTCGCCATGGCTGCTCGTCACCGTAGGCTCGATTGGGGATGATGTGGATGTTGGCCAGGGGGTGGCCGTTTCTGTCACTGGCGCTGACGTGGCCGCTGCAATGGCGGCCCTATCGATCGACGCCCCGCCACTTTGGGCGACAGTTGGCGCAGCGTTCCGCCCTTGCTGGGCCTGAATGGCGGAAAACGTTGACAAGGCCGGATAGGCGCGCAAAAATGTGAAAGTATAATAGACGGCCAGTAAGCCTACGAGCAGAATGGCCGCCGTCATGGGCATGGAGAAGTGGGGCCTTCGACGCACAGCGGGCGCAGCTCGCGTAAACGACGCCGCGCCTTTCCATTCTATGACCAGCGCAGCCCCATTCGCATGGGCGTTTTTGTCATGCACCGCGGCGACCAGCCGCTCCGCCACGCCGTCGATGGGCTCGGATGTGGCGATATGGGCCACTTCGTCTACGGAAAGGGCGGTCGCCAGCGCACTGGAACAGAAGAGAATTACATCATCACTCTGCAATTCCAGATAATCGACAAGCGCAAGACGCCCGCTTGCAAGCGGCCCGGTGGGCTGATTCACATCGTGTAAATAAGAATTGACTTCAGCCAGTTCGCTGGCGCCCAGCTGCGATTGAAAATCGCTGGGCGGCCAATGCTGTGGGCCGCTATCCCCGCCAGCCTGGACAACGTCCGCCGGGCGCTCCACCGCGCTCGGACTATCCAAGGTAAGCTGTATAGCTGTTCCATTGCGCACTACGTAGACGCAGCAGTGGCCGGCATAGGCCATATAAAGCCGGTTTTGCACAACGGCGCCAGCCAGCAAAGAAGCCATCATGCCGTGAAGAGATGGATCATCAGCCGCGTTGCGCCGCAGTTCAAGGTTCGCCTGTTTGAAGGCAGCTTCCAAATGATAAAGAATCTCGTCTTCATCATGGATGGCGGCGCGAATTAGCTCTTTGTAGACAACTTCGACGGCCAATTTGCTGGCCACGCGCCCTTTGGCGTCGTTGCCAGCTCCATCAGCCAAGAGCGCATACCAGATTGAATTTTGCGGCGTATTGGTGCGTTCGTACGTGCTGTTTGATGGAAAGATGAGGTAAGCACTGGCATTCCCTGTCTCCACATGGCCGGGAACCGCAGCATGGCTAAAAGCTAGATTTTTTGATGGTCGATACGCGGGGGCAGTCTGGATCATATCAAATTGTTCAGTTGAACAACAGCTAATTATTACGCCTTCGCTAGAGGCTCAGGGCGGGCGGCGGCGGGCAGACTTGGCGCAAATGCGGCCTGCGGCAGCTATCGACAAAGGATTATCGAGGTGAATACCGGCGCCTATTGGTTTGGTTGCAATCTATCTCATTTTAGATGATTCATCCTATGGTTGCTGTGTGCTTGAACGCCGGATAGGATACGGTTTTAAGATGGACGAAAACAAAAGGGCGCCCATTTACACAGAATCTGCGTAAATGGACGCCCTTTTGTTTTTATACTCGCGGTTGGCATAGATGAAAAGGATTACGCCTAATTTAACTCGGGTAGTCGATTTTCATCTATGACAGAGCCAAGTATATATGGCTTGTGAAATATCCGTTCAGGCGTTTTGCAGCAGGGCGATCAAGCGTCGCCCCAGAATGTGGTTTTCGTAGCGACGACATAGAGCCACCAGCGTGTGGCCATCAACCAATTCAGAGACGTTTTGGGTATAACAATCAATGCTGTCATTGACCTCGCGCAAATACAAGCGCGCCGACCGTTCATGACAGCGCAGCGCGCGGGCGATCTGCCCCACGGTGAATTTCATACTTTTTGATTGGGAACGATTTGAGCTTCCTACAGACGCACGCAATGCCATAGTGGGATCTCCTTTGTCTTGCTAGTGACATACTGGCGGTAATCCGAAAGCAACACTTCGTAATTGAGCCAAATATAATCTGTAGACGACAGGCGAGGAACGGCATAGATTGCAAATATACACTTTGCATAGCTGTTGGGGGCTTCACCTTAAACGCAGCGATGGATGGCTGCGTTCCGCAAAAACAACAGCGGTATGCATATCGTACGTCAACGGTGGGAATTCTTCAATAGGACTATAGTACCATTGGCGGGGAGAAAAGCAACTGTTTTTGACAAGATGACAGGATGACAAGATGACCGGATGACAAGATGACCGGATGACAAGATGACCGGATGACAGGATGACATGGATTTACCTCGTCACTCGGCCATCTTGTCATCTTGTCACCTTGTCATCTTGTCACCTTGTCTCGACACTTGTCTAGGATGCGGCTCATCTCGGGCTTATTAAGACCACCTCACAGAAATAACGATGCCATGATGGCCCAAACTTCTTGACCGGTACACGCAATACGCAACACGCAAAACCGGTGTAACCATTTTCCTACAATGGCCTAAAAATAACTGCTGATCAGCTCAAACAGCTCCTTAATGCCTTCGGGATCGCCGGAAAGCACTTTGGTGGAGGAGAAGCGGGCAATATTGTTGAGCGCGCTGATATCGGCATCGCGGCCATAGGCCACGGGGAAAATGAGCAGCGGGTTGCGTTCACCCCGCGCCAGCGACGTGACATCGCGCAGGCTGTGGACGCTGGCCGTGTCCTGGCCATCGCTCAATATGACAATGGCGCGGATGCGGTCGCCATCGGTGTTTTGGATAGAGTTGGCCGCCTCGATAATAGCGTCGTAGAGGGCGGTGCCGCCATCGGCATAGAGCCCGTCAATCGACTGGCGCAACTGGCCCTGAATCGATTCGTACGAATTCATGGGCACCAGCGTGGTGGATAGATCGTTAAACTCGATCAGCGCCACTTGATTTTGGGGCGGCAGGCGATTGAGAAATTCATGGGCGGCTTGTTTGGCCTGTTCCAGCTTGTCGCCCTCCATCGAGCCGGAGGTATCGATCACCAGCAAAATATCTGCCTGTTTTTTGACAAATTGCCAGCTCGCCTGCACCGCCGCAATCACATCTGGGCTGGGGGCATCCAGCACGGTGGTGGGCTGCTGCGGATCGACGCCCAGCTCCGCCACAAACGGATAGTCGAGCGTCACCGCCGGATTGACCGGGCGGAAACCCGCTTCCATGACCTTGCGCTGCACCGCTTCACTGACAATATAATCGGTGAAAAGTTTGGCGCCTTCCCGCTGTTCGGGCGACACCCAATCCGCGTTGGGAATGGCAAAGGGGTGCTCGTGCCAGAAGGTGCCCTCCTTGGGGTAGAGCGCCACCAGCTTTTCCGGGGGTTTATAGGTGGTTTTGCCCTGGTTAATATAGATCAGATCATTCTCTTCCAGCGCCACAAAGTCCAAATAATCGGGCCCTTGGGCAATATATTCTTTGAACTCCGTCGTGCGCGATGAGTAATGTTTGATCATACCCTCAATCTCGCGCACGCCTTGCTGCACTTTGGGATCATCCACAATGTCCAGCGTCAGCCGCCGAAAGTCGGGCTGGTCCGAATTATAGCGACCGCTGGCGTAAAATTCGGCAATCAGCGTGGAGAGCGCCGTCGAGCTGACATAGGGGTCGGTGTGGCCGTAATAGATGGTTTTGCGACCGGATATCCCATAGGCGCCCCAACCATCGGGGTTGCGCAACACTTGCAGCAGCTCTTCCCAGCCCACGGGCTGACCGCCATTGTGCTGCTGGATTGCTTGCAAGCGGCTTTCCCAAATGGCCATGACCACCGGGGCCAACGCCGTGGGCGGGCTGTCGGCCAGGTCAAACACTTGGCGGCCGGTCTGGTAATTAACCAGCGCCAGCCAGTGGCTGACCGATGGCGAAAAGATGGTGGGCTTTTCCACATTGGTGTTGTTAGGCGCGATCACGGCATTGATGATGCCCTGGTGCACCGTGCCCGATGAGCCGGAGCGCCCGGTCACATAAATGGGGCGTTCGCCGCTGGCCAGCCGCTCACCCGTCACCGGGTTGCGCCCATCGGCAAAAGCCTGGTTGAAGTCGCGAATGGCGTCGGTCATGTAAAGCTCTTCCTCCGGCGCGTAAATCAGCGACACCTCGATGGCGTTGTCTGGCGCCGCCACCCCACCGCCCGCCTGATCCGCGGTCGGGCTCGAACTCAGAAAGTTGCGCACCGCGCTCACGGCGATGATCACAAACAGCACCATCAGCGACAGAAATACGATAGCAGCGATCCCATATGCTCGCTTCATTGTCTAATATGCTCCTTTATTGTCCAATCCGTTCGCGTTCGGCCCAGCGCAGAAGGGCCAAGACGGCCTGATCTTCCGCCACTACCTGGGTGGCCGAGTTAGTCGCTTCAGCCGTAAATCCTTCGGCGGCCAGCTCGTCCGTGCGATCCAGCAAATAGTTGTAAAAACGCGCGGCCATGTCGCGTTCGGCGTCGGTCAAATTTGTGCGCAGCGCGTATGGATAGTCCAAACGCACGGTATAGGCCGGTGCGCTAATGTCAAAAGCCTCCCACTTTTGCAGGCCCGCCAACGAACGCTGCCAGGACGCGCCGCTGAGCAGCCCCACATCGCCCACCGAAGGACCGCGGGTGGCCAGCGCCTTGGCCGGGTCGGCGCCCAGCGTGGCGAAATTGGGCACGCTATCCACAACCGGCGTCAGCCACTGCACAAATGCGCCGTCCACCACGTCCGCCCGCGTCACCGCGGCGTGCTGATGGTACGATGCGGCAGCGGACAGCAGCGCGGCCAAGCCTTCCGCACTGTGCGTGGGTGACGCAATGGTCAATTTAAAAAAGCCCCAATTTTGTTGCCCGCCCAGTTGCGACCAATTTTCGGCGGCGGCGGCGCGCCCCACCGTCGACCAATCGACGCTGCCCAGGCTGTGGGCGCGGCTGTCAAAGGCGCCCCAGGCCAGGTCCGTGTGGACCAGCGAACCCTCCTGCGCAAAATCTGGCTGGAGCGCAAACGGCGCCCCTTCATCCCGCCCAATGGCCAGCACAAAAGCGGCGTCGGGCGTCCACACCTCGGGCAATTGGGCGGCGCTCTGTTGTCCGTACGATTGCGCCGCGCTCATACCTGAAATTTCAATGATTGTTACCGCGGCGTCGGCGTTGCGCCGGTTAAAATCATCCGCCGCCGCTCGCGCCCATTGCGCCAATGGCGCCGGCATGGCTACCCGAATGGGCGTCGTCACCACAGCTCGGGAGGGCAGCGAAACGAGTTGCATCCGCTCGGCCGCCAGCATAAAAATGACCACCACAACAGCTATGCCCACAATCGTAAAAAAGAGCGTCTTCTGCCTGCGTAACAAGTGAACTCCTTCATCCAATCCAAAATGGCCTAAAATTAGCGTAAAATAATTGAGGCAATCGTACCAGATAAGTTAAATATTACCCTGACATTCGAATTCCGTCCAACCGACAATTTACCAAGGGCAGCGTGGCCTCTCCCGGCTTTGTACCCTGCGGGTGCGCCGCGTCCCGCTCCACCTTGTGGAGAGGGACAGATTTGGCGCTGAAGCGCCAAATCTGGGAGAGGCTACCTGCACACCTAATTGCTCTTGGATTGTCTCACCGTTTTGCCCCAATGAGACTTTTGTAGTTGAATGATACCTATTATCAGTACGTTGCAACAGCGCCAATGATTCGCAAAATCCTGGTGTTCATCTCAGCCGCCATGTAGATGAAACAACCGTATAGAGTATTTAGCAAAGCGTTTTGAATTGTATGACTCGAAGGCAAGCAGCAGGTTGGGCAATTTTCATAGGGGCCATTTGCACGGCGATTATGGGCTATCTCCTTCTCACAACGCCGCCCCATTTAGCCGATGGCCAGCTAAATGTAGCTGCGCTGCTGCTCTTTTTCGTGGTGCTTTTTGGTTTTGCCGCCAGCATCGGCATCCTCATTGCGCTGCAAATGCACCAGCGGTGGCCCGCCCTGACGGGCGAACCATACTACAAACCCGACCCTATCATCGCCATCCGCCAGGGTGGTCTCTTTGCTTTGGCCGTGGTCACCATTGCGCTGCTGGCCTTCTTTCAATTGGCGGATCTGGCCTTTGTGGTGGTGGTCATTCTGCTCATTGTGCTCTTCGAAACGTTTTTGCAGAGCCGCTTTCACGAGTAACCTTAAGCGGTCCGTCAGCGAAAACGCTACGGGAATTATACCCCTGCCCTTTATCCGCGATTTTCCTTAACATAATCTCCTTTCTAACTGTCGAAAATTCTACAATCTCACATCGGATAGTCTAGAATAAAGCATTATGAAACCAGCTCATTCAGCACATCTTACCGAACAAACCGATGCTGCGGCCGCTATCACCATTGTGGGATTAGGGCCGGGCGCGCTAGCGGATATTACGCTGGCGGGCTGGCGCGCGTTGACCTCTGGCCGGCTCGTAACGCTGCGTACAGCCCATCACCCCTGCGTGGCCGAACTGGCGGAGCAAGTCGCCTTTGAAACGTTTGACCATCTCTATGAGGCGCACGCCCAATTTGCCGATGTCTATGCGCAAATTGCCGACCGCGTGCTGGCGCTGGCCCAACAGTCCGGCGGCGTGGTTTACGCCGTGCCGGGTCACCCGATGGTGGGCGAAACCACCACGGCATTGATTCAGGCGCGCGCGAAAAAGGCCGGTCTCCAGGTGGAAATCGTGGGGGCGACCAGTTTTGTGGAGCCGGTCTGCACGGCGCTAGGCCTGGACCCCATGAACGGCTGTCAACTTGTGGACGCCATGTTGCTGGCGCAACAGCACTATCCGCGCGTTGAAACCGGGATGCCGCTGCTGGTAGGCCAAGTTTTTGCCCGCTGGCTGGCTTCGGACATCAAGCTGACGCTGCTCAACGCCTATCCCGCCGACCATCCGGTGACGGTAGTGCGGGCGGCAGGCAGTGCCGATCAGCAGGTCAACACGTTGCCCTTGCACGAGCTGGATCACCGCGATGATTTTGATCACTTGACCACGCTCTATGCGCCGCCGCTGGCCGATGGCGGCAGCTTCACCGCCTTGCAAGAGATCGTGGCCCATTTACGGGCGCCGGACGGCTGCCCGTGGGATCGCGAGCAAACACTGGCTTCTTTACGCGGCGATCTGCTCAGCGAATGTGCTGAAGTATTGGAGGCGATTGATGCCGATGTAGATTATGCTGAGTCTGCTGATACGGACAATCTGGGCGACGGCGATGCACGCATTACGGCCAATATTGTGGAAGAGCTGGGTGATCTGTTACTGCTGCCCGCCATGCTGGTGCAAATTGCCAGCGAGGAGGAGCGTTTTCAGATGGCGGACGTGACGCGCGGCATTGTCCAAAAATTGATCCGGCGCCATCCGCACGTCTTTGAGAATGTGGCCGTAGATGGCGTCTCCGAAGTCCTCACAAATTGGGACGCCATCAAAGCGGCCGAGAAGGCCGCCAAGGGGCTGCCGCCGCCCGGCCCGCTGGACGGCGTCCCGGCGGCGCTGCCGGCGCTGGAAAAGGCGCGCGAACTGCAATCCAAAGCCGCTAAAGCTGGCCTCTTGGATCGGATGCAGGAGGCCCAAGGCGTGGTGGAACAAATGCAGCGGGTTGTATCAACGCCCACGGCGCACGAACTGGGCAATCTTCTGTGGCGCATTGTGGCGCTGGCCAAGGCGCACGATCTCAACGCGGAAGACGCCCTGCGCACCTATGTAATGTACTTCAAGAGCCGACATCAATAAAGATTATTCGGAATAAGCAACTAACCGGACTTTTTGACAAGGTGACAGGTATCGGCGAGTATCCTGAATAATCTCTATTACACGTTGTACGGAGCATCTAAAAATAGCAATTGCAAAAATTGGTCAAAATTTGGGGGCAAACCGGTACTTTTGGGCCATTTACATCTTAACTTTCATGGATTATGATCGAAGCCATAACCTTACAGGCTGGCGATCCTTCACTCGCTTGCACACCGACCGCCCAGCACCAATATCACATAGCAACCGTTGCTGCAATTCACTTACGGAATCAGGCCCCATGGAAACTACCAACTATCGAATGCCCCGATCGGCTTCGCAGTCGAAATTTCCCCATGCTTCCGCTGATCCTCAAATGCTCTTACATGACACATTCACTAACGACCAGAGTATAGATAACCTTTGGCAAACCCTAGAGGATGCCGAAACGGTTTCTGCCCCTGCGTTGAATGATCCGCTAGCGACTGGTGAAACGGCCACCGATCATTTTTTACGCGCCACCCACTATTTTGATCTGGTTGTTCAACATATTCAGGCTATTTTGCCCGTAGATCTCTGCTTGATACTCACATCGGCGGGGCTAAATGAATTTGCCGAGCAGGTTGATCCAAGCCCTATGACGACCGGGCAACACCGCAACGCGGCGGCTGATCTGACCAAACAACCTTTGCCTGCCCTGTACCACGCATTCCATAATGGCGCAGCCATTGAACGCCAGAAACTTTTTGCGCTATGGGGGTCCACCCAATTGGCGGCCCACCTTGAACGGTGGCGCGCCGGCTTTACCGAAAGCCGCCCGCTTTACATTCCCACCCTGCCGCAGAATCCCCGATTTGCCCAGATGGGCATGAGTCTCAGCAACAGCGCTTTTGACCACGCGATCGGTATGGATGGTAGTGATGAAGCACAACCGCTATTGGGTTCGCTGCTGCTGCTGCCCATCAAATATCACAGCCAGATAATTGGCTTGCTCCATTTGCAGACATGCCATTCTAACGGCTTTACGGCCACCCATTTTCATCTGCTTTCTTCGCTGACGCCGCTGATCGGCGGCTATCTCCATGAAGCCCAAAAAGCTAACCAGACCCAGCAAACCTATCTAGCCGCCGCCCACGACCGCTCTCTGTTAAGTAGACGCATTGTCGATTTTACTGCTCAGATTACCAGCCTCAAAACGGAGTTAACCAAGGCGCGACGGGTCAAAGATGATTTCCTGGCCATGATGAGCCACGAGCTGCGCACCCCGCTCACAGTCATAATGACGCGCAGCGAACTAATGTTGGGCGCTGCGACCGATCACCTATCGCAGCGTCACAAAGACTCGTTGGCCAGCATTGATAAATATGCCAAACGGTTGCTGACCACCATCAATAATATGCTCGATCTTGTCGGCGTAGATACCGGCAATATTGCCCTCAATTTGGAGCACGTAAACACCACTGAAATATGCCACAAGATCATGAGTGACATACGCGAAGAGGCGGCTGCGCACCACTTGCAGGTGGTGACAAAACTGCATCCGCAGTCGCTGCATATTGTAGCAGATCGCTATCGCTTAACCCAGATGCTCTCTAATCTGGTGCAAAACGCCATCAAATTTACGCCTGATGGCGGCGCCATTGGATTGGAAGAGACGTATGATGCCGAAACAGAGATGGTGCATTTTCACGTATGGGATACCGGCATTGGCATATCCCCAAACGCGAAACAGCATATATTCGAGCCATTTTTCCAATTCGATAGCTCACTCACCCGCTTTTATGAAGGCAGCGGATTGGGGCTGGCCATGGTGGCCCGTCTGGCCGAAATGCATGGCGGCGCCATATCCGTGAGCAGCACTTCCGGACAAGGGGCGCAATTTACGCTCGCGCTACCCGTCAATGGCGCGTTAGCATCGTCCCAATCACTTCAACAGCAGACGCGGCCCTTTCATTTCCAGCGCGCTTTTGTCGTGGATAGCCATGAGGAGTCCATCGAATCACTCATTGCGTGGCTGGCTGAATGGAGCATTCAACCCCATCTCCATCCCCATACCAGGGATATTATTACCAATATTCTCGACTTTTACCCCGACGTGATTCTCGTCAACCTCCATGCGGACAACGGCCGCGGCTGGAAGGCGCTCAATCAAATACTGGCGGTGAACCATCTGCGCCACATTCCCATTGTCACACTTTTCAACAAACAGTTCTCCGATGCGCCACACGCCGAACCGGCCAATGCCGAACCCGCCGCAAATGCTACCGCAATCACCAAAGACGCGCTCTATCACGCCCTAGCGCGCGCTGAGAACATGAAGCACACCCACTCCGTCATCGTCGCCGCCGAGTAGGCCAGGGGCTGGGGAGCAGGGACAGGGAAGTGGGCATCAGCTCCGCCATATGCATCCTACTCCCTACTCCCTACTCCCTACTCCCTACTCCCTACTCCCTACTCCCTACTCCCTACTCCCTGGCTTCCCTTTTTCGCCAATGGGCTATAATGCTGTGCATATGCCATTTTATAGATTCTCGAATCCACAGCATAAATAGAACATAAACCCATGCAAGCGAATCCAGCAATCACAGAAGCGGGCGTATCCGCCCCCTTTCGGGCTGCAACCCGCGTTAGCACATTTACCCCCACCGTCTTTGCCGAATATACAGCCCTGTGCATCGAACACAACGCGGTCAATTTGGGCCAGGGCTTTCCCAACTTTCCGGCGCCCGACTTTGTCAAAAAGGCCGCCCAGGACGCCATTGGCGCTGATCTGAACCAATACACGCGCAGCGCCGGTCACCTGCGGCTGGTCAAAGCGCTGGCCAATGTGTTCAGCCCGCTCTTCAACCGCGACCTCAACCCGCTCACTGAAATTGTAGTGACCGATGGCGCCACCGAGGCCATCTACGCCACCATTCAGGCGCTGATCGAGCCGGGCGACGAGGCGATCATGCTGGAGCCATTCTATGACAGCTACCCCGCCTCGGTAATCATGGCCGGCGGCACGCCGGTCTATGTGTCGATCCCGCCCGTGGCGCCGCAACCCGACCAGCGAATCGGCGCCGATTGGGCCATCGATTTTGCGGCGCTGGAGGCGGCGTTTAGCGAACGCACGCGGCTGCTCATTTTGAACACGCCGCAAAACGCGCTGGGCAAAGTCTATAGCCGCACCGAGTTGGAGCGCATTGCCCACCTGGCCCAAAAATATGATGTGCTGGTGCTGGCCGACGAAGTGTATGAATGGATGGTCTATCCCGACGCCAGCCGCGCCGAACCGTGGAGCATGTGCGGCTGGCGGCCACGCTGCCCGGCATGTAGAGACGCACCATTACGCTGGGCAGCGCCAGCAAGAGACTTTCGGTCACCGGCTGGAAGGTAGGCTGGGCCATTGCGCCGGTAGCCCATTGCGCACGCCATTCTGATGGGCCATCAGTGGATTCCGTTTACGGTGGCCACGCCGCTGCAAGAGGCTGTGGCCGTGGGCCTGGAAATGGCGCCGCAAGAGGGCTATTTTGCGTGGCTGGGCCAAATGTATCAGAAAAAGCGCGACATGCTGCTGGACGTGCTCAACCAGGTGGGGTTGGCCCCGGTCATTCCCGATGGCTCCTATTTTATCTTGGCCGACTCGAGCAAGCTGGACGTGCCGGCCGAGCCCGGCGTGCTGCGCGACGTCCAGCTTGGCGGCGCGCTGGCTAACGCGTGAAGTGGGCGTGGCCGCCATTCCGCCCAGCCATTTTTATAGCCCACCCCATCAACACCTCACCCACAACTTGATTCGCCTCTGCTTCTGCAAAACCGACGACATGCTGGAAGCAGCGGCCGAACGTCTACAACGCGGCTGAAGTAAAGGGATGAGCCATTAGGCTATTCGAGGCCTGAGCCTGTCGAAGGCCGGTGTCACCTTCGACAGGCTCAGGGGACGCCTGGGTTGATATATAAGGGATAAATTATGCAAATTCACGTCACACAAGGCAACATTGCCCAACACGCGACCGACTGTATTGTGGTCAACCTGTTCGAAGGCGTCCAGCACCCCGGCGGCGCGACCGGCGCTGTGGACAACGCCCTGGCCGGCCATCTCACGCTTGATCGCTTCCGGTGATTTTACCGGCGAAGCCAATACCGCAACGCTGCTCTACACCGATGGCAAAATTGCCGCACGCGTGTGTTTGATTGTGGGGCTGGGCCAAAGCGCCAAATTTGATCGGCACGGTGTACGCAAAGCCACCGCCACAACCGCCAAGGCGCTGGCCGGGCTGAAGAGAGCGTCAAAAACTTTGCCACCATTGTGCATGAAGCGGGCATTGCCGGGCTGGACACGGCTGCTTCCGCCAAGTGCTGGCCGAAGGGACGCTATTGGCGGCCTATGTTTCGCCCCAATAGCGCAGACAAGCGCGCCACATTGGGCTTCACACTATCGTCGAATTTGACGCCGCCAAAGTGAATGCGATCCAAGCCGGCGTTGACCGCGGCGTGGGCATCGCCGCCGGCGTCAGCGCCCGCAACTATGTAAGCGAGCCGCCCAATGTGCTCTATCCGGTTGAATTTGCCAGCCGCGCCGGCGCCATGGCCGCCGCCACCGGTCTGCGCTGCACGGTGCTGGGCGAAGCCGAAATGCGCGAGCTGAACATGGGCATTTTGTTGTGATCAGCTTAGGCTCCACTGCGCGAGGCGCAGCTCATTATTTTGGAGCACGCCCCGGCCGGCACGGAAAATGAGGCGCCGCTGGTGCTGGTGGGCAAAGGCATCACCTTTGACACCGGCGGCATCAGCATCAAGCCCAGCGCCGATATGTGGCTGATGAAAGACGACATGGGTGGCGCGGCGGCGGTGATTGGCGCTATGGAGGCGCTGGCGCGGCTGGGCGTCCCCAAGCGCGTGATTGGCGTGGCGGCCTGTGTGGAAAATATGCCCGACGGCGCCGCCTTCCGCCCCGGCGATATTGTGACCGGCATGACGGGCAAAACCGCCGAAATCCTCAGCACCGACGCCGAAGGGCGGCTGGTGTTGGCCGATGCGCTGGCCTACGTGGCGCGCTACAACCCGACGGCCGTGGTGGATCTGGCCACGTTGACCGGCGCCGTGGGCGTGGCGTTGGGTCCGCACGCGGCCGGGCTCTTTGCCAATGTTGATGCACTCAAAGATGCGCTGCTGGCGGCGGCGGATCGCAGCGGCGAACGACTGTGGCATCTGCCGCTATACGATGAATATATGGACGCGATCAAGAGCGATATGGCTGAGGTGCAAAACAGCGGCGGGCGCAGTGGCGGCGTGGGCGCCAGCGCCAAATTTATCGAGCACTTTACCGAGGGCTACCCGTGGGCGCATCTCGACATTGCGTCGATGGTGTGGGACAGCAATGGCAAAATCCACTGGCGCCCAAAGGTGCGGTAGGCTATGGCGTGCGGCTGCTGGTGGAGCTGGCGGAGCAGTGGTGAACGGGTGACAGGGTGAACGGGAGCGAACGGCGGTTGAGTAGGCCTCGGCAGTTTGAGGCCGTATCGAAACCAGAGTGAGTGGGTCGACCGGCACTAGCTTATATCCTTAACTCGGTGCCTATGGGCTAAAAGCCGCACCTACAATTCCACGATATGATTGACCAATACATTTCACGAGGAGAAGACGCGGCGAATGCGTATTGACTTGCGAAGGATGAAATTTCAAAAAATGGACAGCGCGCAGAAGTTGCATCCCCAACTGTTCGTATGGCTGGGCATCATAAGCGCAGGTACGCTGGCCCTGTTGCCCGCCAAGCTGCTGGCGGCGCCCGTGCTGCAAGAGGCGGCCACTGACGCCAGCACGGGCGTGTGGCCGGTGCTGCTGCCGCTTTCCACGGCGGCCATTGGCGTGGAGCGGGCCACCGAAATTATTTGGAACGCTATGTGGAGTGGGCGCTGCTCAACTTCCGCCGCACCGAAAGCCGGCCGCGCTGAAATCGCCGCAGTACATCCAGTTTAAGAGCGGCACCAGCCTGGTGCTGGGCGTGGTGCTGGGCATTCTGGTCTCCAACTACACCGGGATGCGCCTCTTTGATTATCTCAAGCCGCTGACCCCGCGCTTTTTGGAGACCGTGCCGCCGCTGTGGGACGTGATCATCACCGGCATTATTATTGGTTCCGGCGCCAAACCGGCCCACGAAATTTTGGGCATATTGACCCACGTCAAAAACTTCTTTAGCTACGCCGCCATCAACCAGCGCGAAAACGCCGGCGCCGCCCTGGCCCAAGGCGTGCTGCGTCTGGCCGAATCTGAAAACAAGATGATGCTGGATGTGCCGGGCATGGGTCCCACCCAGTTGCCCTCTATGGCGGGTACGCGTGGAATGGAAGGTATGGGCGGAGATGAAGATGAAGAAGCGCCCACCTTGACCGAGGCCGAACGCACGCAGCAATATGTGGATATGTTGCGCCGGGCGACGGCGCGGTAAAGCCCCACGCAGAGGCGGCAAAATTGTCTGTCTGGACTATGATTCATTTGATTGTATGATGGACTATGATGTAAATGATTAAGTGATGAGCTATGATTTCGTATGACGGATCGATTGAAAGTAATGACAACAGATCGACCAACGTCATCGCACTCACAAAATCATATAAATCATAGTACGAACAAGATTTTCCTCGAACATCAGCGACTCACTAAACAGGAACCAGCAGAACTCTGGCCTTGCTCCGCTCGCCTTGCCCTCAAACCGTCGCCACCAGAAACAGCCGCCGAAACGGATAGAGCGTATGCCCATTGGCCCGGCGCGGATAGGCCACACGCAACCGCGCGGCATATTCGGCCAGAAATTGCTCCCGTTCCGCATCGCCCAGCGCGTTGAGAATGGGCCGCAGCCCCGTGCCTTTGACCCACTCGAGCACGGGGTCGTCACCGGCCAGGATTTGCAGATATTCGGTCTCCCAGATGTCGACGCTGCGGCAATCCGCCTCCAATAAATCATAATAGTCGGCGGCGTCTTCCACCCATTTGCGCGCCACAGCTTGACGCAGTTCCGCCGCCCCCAGCACACCGCCATCGGCGCCGCCATCGGCCAACGTTTCGCGCATGAGCACGTGCGACAGCATGCCCCAACTGAGCGGCATCTGCACGGCCAGGCAGCCGCCCGGCTGCAAAAAGCCGGCCAGCCGCGGGAAAAGGATATCGTGTTCCGCCAGCCATTGCAGCGTGGCGTTGGAGTAGATCAGATCGGGCGCCTCCTCCGGAACCCAAGCGTGAATGTCTGCCTCGATCCACTGGATCGAGCTGGGTTCGGCGCCGGCTTTGGCCAGCATCTCCGGCGAATTATCCAGACCGTAAATCTGCGTGGCGTCCGGCCAGCGCTCGGCAATGAGCCGGGTGATCTGCCCCGTGCCGCAGCCAAATATCATAGATCACCCGCGGCGACTCGATGGGAATGCGCTCCAGCAGTTCCAGCGCCGGGCGCAGCCGATGGTCGGCAAACTTGAGATATTGGTTGGGATCCCAATGCGTGCCGGCGACGCGGCCTTGATGAATTGGTGACGACATCTTGCGTCCTTTCTATTTTATGAATTGTAGCGGGTGGCGGGTAGCGGGTGGCGGGTGACTCATTGCCGCCACCCGCCCTCTCACCGCTACCTCTCACCATCCAGCTCAAGCATCGTAACGGCTAGTCGGGCGATCCAAACGACCTCTGGATCAAAGAAGAACTCGGTCATGGCGCCTTCAATCGCCTCCGGATTCACCGACGCTTGCGGCGAAATAGGGCCAAGCTCTCCATGGAGAAGGAATACAGATGCGTGCTGAGGCGGCGGCGAGCCCAAGCGCTCCGGCCGCCGTCCGTCTGGATAGTAGCCATTTAGACACTCTTGCATGGCTGCGCGATCGCGCGAAAATGTCAAAACCAGTGAAAGGCAATATCCCATTCTGGCGGACCCAGCATGGCTTCGCCTGATCAGTGAAAAACCGGTAACTTTTACCGCCGCCTTCGCACGCGCAAAGTAAACGTGGGCGTGCGAAAAGTCTGAATGGGTCACGTAGGATGGTTCGTCGAGAAATTCGAGCGCTCCTCCCAGCAGATAGTGCAGCAGCGCGTCGCGCTGCGCCGATGAAGGTTTGCGGTGGCTTCGATTTGCGCAAACTTTTGTTCGGCCTGCATCATGGCATATTCATGCCGGCCACCGACCTGCTGCTCCAGCCGAGACAGATCGGTCTGAGGCAGGCGCTGGACCGCCGCCGTGATGCGTCGATCTCCGCGCGAGGGTCAACTGCTCCGCACGTCAGGTCGTCAGCCATTTTGCAGGCTTGCCTTGCTGTCACCTCTGTCATCGACATGGAAGCGGCAGTTGCGAACGTTCGCCAGCGCGATGGCGCAGCCGGAATCGCCTGACCGTGGCCGACCCAGCGTTTGCAAAGCAGATCGCTCGGCATAAAACTGCCGCGCATGTTCAGAACCATAAAGTTTCAGGCAGCGTTGATCCCCAATGCGGAAGAGGGCGTTGTTGCATTCACATCCGAATGGGGGGAACTTTGATCCCAAGTTGTGATGATTTCGATGGGGCCATACGCGACGCCGGCGTCGTTGCAGGCAGCAATGGCCAGTTCAATCCATTCTTGATGATTCATATTGAACTCTACACGGCAAAAAGGCTTTTTAACTACAGATTTCACAGATTATACAGATTGTTTCTCTGAGCGCTGAATAACCAGTGGTCAAAAAACTGAAAAAGGAGCAGCAGCCCCTCTGAGAATCCGGCTTTGTCCTTGATAGAAAATCTGTGAAATCTGTATAATCTGTAGTTTTCAATGCAGTCAGATTAAGTTCTCAAAAATGTGGCCAGGTCGCGTTTCTGCTGCTGGAGCGACGGCAAATGCACGTACATCAGATGGCCCGCCTCATAATAGGTCATGCGCACATTGACTGCGTTTCGGCGGGCAGATAGAGGTGGATGAAGGTGTATTCGGCGGCGCAAAGGCGTGGCAAATCGTAATAGCCGTTGCACACCAGCTTGCGCGCAGATGCGGATTGCTGCACATAATGCGGCGCAGCGTTTAAGCCACGTCGACATGCGCGCCCTCAAATTCGTCGAAGCGCCAATCTGGTCAGTCTGCATATTCATGATCTCATAGGGCAGATCGCTTTCATATTGCAGCTCGCGGCGCAGATAGTCGTACAGGGCGGCGGTGTAGGGGCCGTTGTAGGCCAGCGAACTGGGCTCAAGTTGATCTTTTGGCCGGTGGGACCCAGGTCATAGCCGGTGAAGCGCGCGTCGAGCCGCCCGACCACTTTGCCTTCCGCCCGCAGCAGCTCGTTCACAAAGGTGGTGAGATCGGCGCCGCAGTTGCAGCGCGCAACACCGTCGACCGGCAGGCCAATCGTCCGCAATTTTGGCGGCGATGGCGGCTTCTTCATCTTGGCTCAACAGCGTGCCGCGCATGAGCGCCGCCGCGTATTCGCCCAGCGCAAAGTCGCGCGCTGCGTTCACCGTGTCGAGCAGGCTCTGCTGTTGGCCCACCCGCTGATGATACCAAGCCACCGCGGCAAGGGGCAAATAGAGCGCATAGGGCAGATCGTTGCCGGGGGCAAAAGCGCGTGGTTTGAAAATTGAGAATCGTGCTGACAAAGACAATGCCGTTCAAAGAGGCCGTAGCGATCACAATAGCCGCTGAGGGCGGCGAAAGCAGATGGTGCCGTATAGCTCTCGCCGATCAGATATTTGGGCGAAGCCAGCGCCCCTCGCGTGTGCAATGAAGGCGAATAAATCGCCCACGCTGGCGCCCACATCTTTCTTAAATGATAAAAGTCGCGGTTGGCTTCGCCTACCGCGGCTAAAACCCGTCCCCACCGGGTCGATAAAGACCAGATCGCTTTCATCCAGCAGGGAAAATTGATTTTCGTCCATTGCCTGGCGGCGGTCTGGCACGCCCGTCGCCCATCTCCACCCAGCGCGGCCCCAACAGCCCCATATGCATCCGCTGCTGCTGCCCGGCCCGCCGTTAAAGCTAAAGGTGAGGGCGCTGGCTCTGCGCGCTCTCGGGCAGATCATTGCGCACATAGGCCACAAAAAAGAGGCTGGCTTTGGGCTGGGCGCCTTCGCTCGCCCGCTGACCGTCGCTCTTTTCGACCTCTTCTTTTAAGATCAGCGTCCCCGCGGTGGCGGTGTAGGAAATGGTTTGGCCGTCGATGGTGACGCTGTGTTGGGTAATGCTGAGGTGATCGGTGGGTAAGTCGGTCATGTTATCTTCCAAATGTGATGAGCAGTTGATATTCAATAGGTCACTCTTGCAGAGTGACATCTTTTGGCATACTCGCGATGTCACTCTGCAAAAGTGACCTGCGAAACCAAGTCTGTTGCAAAAATAGAACTACCGCTAAGAACGCGAAGAGCGCAAAGAAAAAATCCGGTCTTTGCGCTCTTCGCGTTCTTAGCGGTAGCGTTTTTTATCCGACACCAAATGTGACCGGCAACGTGTGCGGCCCGCGGAACGCAAAACCCGGCAGCCAATCAAGCTGGTCATTGACCAGTAAAATTGAGGCAGCGCTGCAAGAGCGTCAAAATCCCACCTGCGCCACCCGTGCGCGCAATCGGTACGCCCAGGCAATAGTGGGGGCCGTGCGCAAAGGTTAAATGGCGATTGGGGTGGCGCGTCATTTCGAAAGGCGTTGGGTTGACGAATTGGGCTTCATCGCGGTTGCCCGAGCCAAAGAGCACCACAATGCCCTGGCCCGCCTCAAAGGTCTCGCCCTGAAATTCATGGTCTCCTTGACCACGCGGCTGGTGGCTGCACCGGGCTGTCAAAGCGCATCACCTCTTCGGTGGCGGAACACGATCAGCTCGAGGCTGCGCCGCTGGTGAACAACGCCGCCGGATGGCGGATAAAGTGAGGATGGCGTTGCCGATCAGATGGGCGATCGGTGTTGCCGCCCACCAGCAGCGCCACGCACATACCAAACAGCTCATCCTGCGACAGCCGGTCGCTGCTTCGGCCTGCACCAGTTCGCTGATCAGGTCGTCTTGCGGATCGCGTCGGCGCTGCTCGATGATGACCTCCAGATAGGCTTTCATTTCCAACATCACTCTTCTGGCCCTGGCGCATGACGCCCGCGGTCTTGGGTGGTGCCGGCGCGGTCGTAGATCAGCACCTGGTCGCGCCCGAAAAAAACGTAAAGCGGGGCTGATCGGCATAGGGTACACTTAAAACATCGGTGATGGCCCAGCCCGGCAATTTGGTGGCCACATCGGCCATCACGTCCCGCCAAGTAGCCGTTGGCGATCACCTCATCGATAAAAACCGTGGCAGATCTGCTCAATGCGGGCGCGGCCTTCGATCATGCGCGGCGTGAGCTTTGGCCACAATGGCTTTCAGGCGCGTGTGTTGGGGCCGGATCGCTCAACAACATGCGGCTGCCCAAAATGGTGCGTAGCGGCGTCAACTCTGCTGCACTTCGGGCGGCAACACAGCAAGGTCTGCTCGGTGCGCGCCGAGACATGCGGGTCACTGAGCAGGGCCACAATGTCGGCGTAGCGGCTGATCAGCCAGGTGCGGCCATTCCAGCAGACGGGCGCTTCCTGGCGCAACTGGGCGTAATGGGGATAGGGATCGGCTTGGATGAGGGGGTCGCTGAGATCGAGTGTGGTGGTTTTCATGGTCATTATGCAGGTTGCCTTAACTGACGCTTTTGGGCAATGCGATTTTGCAGTTTTTGAACCATGTCGTGAGTAAGTTCCGGCTCTGGTTCCACTTCCTCGCGCTCGGACATCACGCATCTATTTCATCCGAATGAGGCTGTGCCGAGAGACTGGAGGAGGCGGAAAAAGGCAGCTTTCTGCTGAGAGCAATGTCGTGGTCAGATACGGGCTGTACAGTATATGCCAGGGCTGCCTGACGCGTCAGCGCATACACAATATATTGATTCAATGAGACGCCTTCTGTCTCGGCCAAATCGGTAAGCTGGACATGTAACGTTTGCGGTAATCTTAGTGTTAATCTACTCATTTTATTCGACCTTTTTATTCCTCAATCAACAATGCAACTGCACAGACAGGGGTTAACACGGGTAATCCCAAAGGTTTCACCTAGCTGACCGGAAATCTTTTCGATTCCATGTTACAACAACCGCACCCGCATTCATGGCACAATCAACCACGCGATCCATCTCCAGTGTCGGGTGATATAGGTCGCCAAGTGTAATGAACCGTTACCACTTTCGATAATTGTAACAAATTCCCAAGAGCTGGTTGCAGTTGATGCCACCTTCTGGCTGATAGCTTGCGAGAGAGAACATCAGCATACTCATAGGCAAGCGTTAGCGTCACATAAGCACAAATAGCTCGGCATACCAAGCATCAATGAGAAGCCTGATGCGCTTCCTTAGTCTGGTCAACCCCTCGAAAGTACGTTGGTGTCAATTACAAAACGGATTGGTGAACCATTCATTGTGACACTATAGCACTGAATGGAGTGTCACAAAAACTGTATTAGCTATGAGTGCGTTTCGCTTTGGGGCGAGATGTACTCCTTCCTGGAAGAGGCACCCGCCGCGTTATGCGAGCCAAAGCCGTCTCGGCCTCTGTCCTGAAAATAGACACAAAAACACAACAACGCGCCAAAGGGGAACGCTTTTCATTCCCGTTGGCGCTCTGTTGTGCATGGGCAACTTCCAGGAACGGTGTTGCCCCGAGACGAAACGCACTTACCTTAGCGGCGCACAATGCTCACCAGCGAATCAGACACCAACTCCGTAATCGTCGTCCGCACACCATCGGGCCAATAAATTTCGAGCGCGTCAATTGTGGCATCATCGGGCAGACCAAAATGGACGCGAGCGGCATCGCCAGAGAGGTATCGCGCCCGCCTTCACTTGACGCTGGTAATCGCCGCGGCTGGTGTGCAGAGTGATCTGCACGCAGGACATTGCGATTGGCGTGGCCGGGCCAGCGCAGATCCACTTGCAAACTGTGGCCCGTGCAGAGCTGATTCTCAAAGTTGGGCCGGGCTGCGCCGTTGGTGACCACCATGTCCAGATCGCCATCGCCATCCAGATCGGCCATGCTCAGGCCGCGGCCGCTGCTGGGTTGAGTTCAATTGCCATTCGGGGGCGTGGAGAAAGTGGCCAGCGCCGTCGTTGCGGAAGGCCTGGTTCTCCTCCACCAGTTCGTGGTTGGGCAGGTGGGCAAAGGTGGCAGCCTCCATCATGCCGTTGACTACGTAAGAGGTCCACAAAGCCGTCCTGATCCAGATCGCCAAATTTGCCCGACCAGCTCCAGCCGGTGGCGTCCACGCCGCGGGCGGCAGCCATCCACCAGCGCCGCGCCTTCCGGCACGTTGAGCACGTTTCCATGACCTGCGGGTCGGCGGGGTCGTGCGGCTCATCCATCATGCCCATCATCAGCGGCTCCCAGGCGGCTTCGGTGGCGGCATCGTTGGCATAAGGCTTCATGTCGGTGGAAAGAGTTCAGGGCGGCCGTCGTTGTTGACGTCGGCGGCGTCGTAGCTCATGGTGCTGTGGCTGGTGGTGGTCAGCTCGCATAGGCAGCGGCATGGTCGGTGTGTATCAGGCGTAGTCGGGGATGGCGAAGTCGTTGCCACCACAATGTCGGGCCGCAGATCGCCGTTGAGATCGGTCAGCACGGTGACCAGCGCCTGCGCTTTAGGGCCAGGCGCGTGGCTTCAAAACGCCCGCCCGTGTTGGTGTAAACGTAAACGCCGCCAATTCCTGCTCTAAAAATTCGTGGCCAAATTGGGCCAACCGTCCAACATCGTACGTGCCGCCCACAAAATCGAGATCGCCATCCATATCCAGATCCTTCGACACGCGCTGTAGAGCGGCGCGCTGACGCCGTCCAGCACCTGCTGCGAAGGTGGCCGCGCCCATCGGCGCCCATCCCTTCGTTGTGCCAATAGGTGGGTGCGCTGGCCGTACGCGTGAAGAAAAGAGGTCCTGCCAGCCATCGCCATCCACATCCACAATCAAGGCGAAGCGAGAATCGCCACGTGAAGCATCACGCTCGCTGCGGAAGGTCAGCCCACCTTCGTTCCACAGGATGGTGTTGGCGTCGGCATGGTTGGCCAGCACAATGTCCAGATCGCCATCGTTGTCCAGGTCGTTGATGGCCACGCCGCTGCCATTGGCGTCAAAACCGGCCACCACGTCGCCGCCGGGCACGGTCGTGGTGTGATCCAAATCGTGGCTCACAAAGTGGCCGCTGCAGGCATCTGGAGGGCCATTGTGAACGTTTCAACCGTTACCGGCGTAATAACATGGTCTCCGACAACGGCATACAACGGTGAGCAATAAAGTACCTATCAAAAAATCTGCGCAAATCCGCCCAATCTGCGCCAATCTGTGTTCCATTCCCCCAAATCTGTGTGCAATCTGCGTTCATTCTGCCTTGCCCTCCGCGTTCGTTGAAATGCGCATCGCAATTGATTGGTTGCCACCGTGAAAAGGGAATGCTATTATATTGCCACACCTGTTGACGCTCGACCAGTTTTTTTGTCCGGCGAAAGGGAGTATTGAGTATCGAGTATTGAATATTCCATTCACCTGAAAGTCCGTTTATCAAGGCAAGCAACACAGACCCAATCTCAACACCATGCTCATCACTAATCACCTACCCCCCAATATGTTTCATTTTTTCACAAGGAGAACCCCTATGCATAACCGCAGAACATTCACCATTTTGAGCCTGCTTGTGGTGCTGGCATTGGCGCTGGCGGCCTGTGCGCCCATGCCGGCCGGCGACACGGGCGCGGCTGGCGGTGCGGCGGCCGAAGCTGGCCCCACCACCATCACCTGGGCCATGTGGGGCAGCCCCGAGGAGGTGCCACGCACCAGAAAGTAGCCGACGCCCCAGCTATGGCCGAAAATTCCGACATCAAAATCGAAATCTACAGCGAGCCTTGGGGCGATTACTTCACCAAAATTCAGACGCTGTGGGCCAGCGGCGACCCGGCGGCGGTGCCCGATGTGCTCTTCCTCTCACCCATTCAGAATTACGCCGCGCAGGGGCGTGCTGGGAGAACCTGGGTCCGTTTGTGAAGCCAGCAGCTATGATCTGAGTGACAGTAGCCGTCGCTGCTAGAATTTGCCACCTACGAGGCAAGCTATTGCAGTCTGCGCGACATCGGGCTGGAAGTGCTCTATTACAACAAAGACATGTTCGACGCGGCGGGTTTGAGCTATCCCGACGACACGTGGACGTGGGACGACCTGCTGGCGGCTTCGGAAGCGCTGGCCATCGTCGACGGTGACCGCGTCGACCTTTGTACGCTGGGCATGGAGGCGGCAAATATCAGCTTTGGGTGGAGTCAAAATGGCGGCGCGATTTTGGACGACATGCGCAATCCGTCCAAATGTACGCTGATCAGGCTGGCGGCATCAGTTCTTCGCCGATATGATGAACAACAATGCGTGTGCGCCCGGCCCAGTGCGAGGCCAGGCCGGTGGCGATGCCGGATGTCGCCAGGGCGAAGCCGCCATGATCATCCAGAACTCTAGCCGCGTCGCGCTGGCACAAGCACCGACGGGCTCAATTACGACGTGGCCGTGGTGCCGATCCCCGATGGCGGCCAACGGTCAGCCAGCGCCGGCAACACTTCGTGGACATGAAGCGCGCTGAGCGACAACAAGGACGCAACGGACCTTCCTGTAGTGGCTGCAAGGAACCGATGGCGGCCAGCGCATCTACACCGAGTCGGGCGAAATTCTGCCCGCCCTGCAATCCACCGCCAAATCCGACGCCTTCCTGGGCATGTCGGCTCCGCCGGCCAATCGCCAGGCCTTTATCACCGAAGGTGAAAACGCCAAAACGGGCCGCATCGGCTACTTTGCCGAGTGGAATGAGCTAAGCTGTTCCATCATCAGCCCGGCGCTAGACCAGATCTGGACCGGCGACGCCGCCCCGGCGGATGTGCTGCCCGGCCTGTGCGAGCAGGTGGATGCGTTCTTGGCGGATAATGGGTATCCGAAGTAAGGAACGCTGAAAGGGAGAAAGGGGGAAGGGGAGAAGGGGGGCAGGTCATCCTCACCCCTTCTCCCTTTCTCCCTTTCCCCCTGTCAAATACACCTTGGCCGACCAACCGCTGACCCACCCCACAACATCACACACCACGCGACGCCACCCGCTCCGCTGGCGGCCCGATCAGAATTGGGAGGCATATCTCTTTTTGCTGCCCAGCCTGGCCGGGTTTTTGATCTTTGTGGCGCTGCCGGTGCTGGCGTCGCTCTGGTTGAGCTTTGTGGAGTGGAATCTGATTCTGCCGCCGCAGTTTGTGGGAATGGCCAACTATCAGCAGATGCTGACGCGCGACCCGGTCTTTTGGCGGGTGGTGGGCAACAGCGCCTATTTCATTGTGACCATTGTGCCGCTGCAACTGGCATTTGGGCTGGCCATTGCGGTGGCGCTCAACCAGGCCATTGCTGGGCGCATTGTCTATCGCGTTATCTATTTTATGCCAGTGGTGACAATTATTGTGGCCGGCGCCATTGTGTTCCAGTTTATGCTCAACCGCGACTTTGGGCTGATCAGCGCGTGGATCTGGCGCTTGAATGAGCTGGGGCTGCCCATCCAGCCGCCCGACTTTTTGGGCAGCACGCGCTGGTCCAAGCCGTCGGTGGTGCTGCTGACGCTGTGGAAGAACACCGGCTTTACCATGGTCATCTATCTGGCGGCGCTGCAGGGCGTGCCGCCGGAGCTGTACGACGCCGCCAATGTGGATGGGGCCAGCGCCTGGCAGCGCTTCCGCAACGTCACCTTCCCCATGATCAGCCCAACTACCTTTTTCCTCTTTGTGATCCAGATGATCGGCGCCTTCCAACTCTTTACCGAAGCCTTTGTCATGACGCAGGGCGGCCCCGCCCAATCCACGCTGACTGTGGTCTATTACATTTACCAGAACGCCTTCGAGTTCCAAAAGATGGGCAAGGCGTCAGCCATTGCCTGGTTCCTCTTTATCTTTATCTTCCTGTTTACGCTGTTGCAAACGCGGCTGCAGCGCCGCTGGGTTCATTATGAGGCGGAGTAGGTAATTCATTCGATGTCAGCAACCCCTTTGCGACCCATTCGTCGATCCTCGAACCGCCTGGGACCGCCCCTCATGGCCCGTGCGGGATTGCACGCGCTCTTGCTTTTGGGCAGCTCGATCACGCTGCTGCCTTTTTTGGTCATGTTTATTGGCTCGCTGGTGCCGCAGCAGCTATTGCTGTCGCGCAATTTTGGCTTCAGCGACCTGACCTTTGAAAATTACATCGAAACTTTTCGCGCCATTCCCTTTGGGCGCTTTTATCTCAACAGCCTGATTGTGGCCACCTCCACGGTGGTGCTGCAAATCTTTACGGCCTCGCTGGCGGCCTTTGCCTTTGCGCGGCTGCGCTTTCGCGGGCGCGAGCTGCTCTTCCTCATCTATCTGGGGACCCTCATGATCCCCTTTCAAGTCACCATGATTCCCAATTTTATCCTCACTTCGGCCCGCTATCTCAATTTGCACAATACCTATTTGGGGCTGATTTTGCCCTCGGCCTTTAGCGTCTTTAGCGTCTTTTTGCTGCGCCAATACTTTATGGGCATTCCCATCGACCTGGACGAAGCGGCGCGCATGGATGGCGCTTCGAGCTGGCTGATCTGGTGGCGGGTGATCATGCCGCTGGCCGGGCCGGTGTTGGCTACGCTGGCCATCTTCAATTTTAACGCGGCCTGGAACGACTTTTTGTGGCCGCTGGTGATCACGCGCACGCAGGAAATGCGCACAATCCCCATTGGCCTCTCTTCATTTCAGGGCCAGTTCAACACGGCGTGGCATCTGCTGCTGGCCGGCTCGGTCATCGCGCTGCTGCCGGTCTTAATTATTTACATTATTGGGCAAAATTGGTTTGTGCGCGGCATTACGCTGTCGGGGATGGGTGGGAGATAGGCCATTGCAGACAAATCGTGACATCAGTTAGGCATGTTGCGTATTGCGTGTTACGTGTACCGGTTAAGAAGCTTGTTCCTTTCTGGCCTAGCTATTTCCCTAAGAGGGCACAACAGGACTTTTTTGTGCAAATCGCACAGGACGCCGTCAAAACTCTGGACATCAACACCCAAATCCGGTTGATCGTCAAAAAACTTGCGCCTTGCTGTAAAGTGTGCTATCTTCAATGCACAAATCGAGGTGGTTTGGTCTATTTTCAAACAGTGTCGTTTATCCAAAAAATCTTCGCACATGCATCCTCTGCGAAAATTCCTCAAACCAAATTGGCTAATACTGCCGAAGCCGCCTCAAACTTACTGACAACCACACTTGCATTTCCGTCGTCCCTCGCGATGGAACCATTTGCTATCGCGCACAAACCATTGCGCCACAAAAAGGACAGCCGCTATGACCGTTTCCACGCAGCGTCAACAGATGATGCAAACTGCTACTCCGCTTGCTGCATCATCTGCCGCCGAAGCTGTCTTCAACGCCCCCTTTGAACGCTACCACCTCGACAGTTCGTTTGACGAAATGTTCAGCGGTCCCAATAGCCCACGCTCACAATATGACATGCTTTACGAGCAGCTTTGCAGCGTCCCCTTAGAAACGTTGGAGCGGCGTCAACTGGCGGCGGAACGTTCCTTTTTGCACCAGGGCATTACCTTTACGGTCTACAGCGACGACAAAGGCACCGAGCGCATCTTCCCCTACGATCTGCTGCCGCGCATCATCACCAGCTCGGAGTGGGACAAGCTGGAGCGCGGGCTGATCCAGCGCATTACGGCGCTCAACCTCTTTTTGCACGATCTCTATCACGACCAGCGCATTTTGCAGGACAACATTGTGCCGCGCGCGCTGATCGAGAGCTGCCGCCACTTTCGCAAAGAGATGATCGGGCTGGACGTGCCCAACAACATATACATCTCCATTGTAGGCACCGACCTGATCCGCCAACCCGACGGCGAGTTTGCCGTGTTGGAAGACAACCTGCGCGTGCCCAGCGGCGTTTCCTACATGCTGGCCAACCGCCGCGTCATGAAGCGCGTCTTCCCCGACATTTTCCGGCGCTACGGCGTACGCTCGGTGGCTCACTACTGCCGCACGCTACTGGGCAAATTGCAAAGGCTGGCCCCGCATCAGCACGAAGAGCCGACCATTGCGCTGCTGACCCCCGGCGCCTACAATTCGGCCTATTTTGAGCACGCTTTCCTGGCCCGCGAAATGGGCATTGCGCTGGTGGAAGGCCGCGATCTGCTGGCCCATGACGGCGTGGTCTACATGCGCACCACCGCCGGCCTGCGCCGCGTGGATGTGATCTACCGCCGCGTCGATGACGATTTTATTGACCCCGACGTGTTCCGCAAAGATTCAATGCTAGGCGTGCCGGGCATCTTCGAAGCCTATCGCCGCGGCAATTTGACCTTGGCCAACGCCCTCGGCACCGGCATTGCCGATGACAAAGCGGTCTATGCCTACGTACCCAAAATCATTCGCTATTATCTGGATCAGGACCCCATTATCCCCAATGTGGAGACCTATCTGCTCGACGACGAAAAACAGCGCAAGCACGTTGTCGCCAATCTGAGCAAACTAGTCGTCAAAGCCGTGGGCGAATCGGGCGGCTACGGCATGTTGATCGGCCCTCACAGCACGCCGGACGAGCAGGAAAAATTCCGCATCCAAATTGAAGCCAACCCGCGCAACTACATTGCCCAGCCCACCATCAGCCTTTCGCGCGTCCCCTGCTTTGTGGACGGCCAACTGGAGCCGCGCACGTGGACCTGCGCCCCTACATTCTCAACGGCGTAGACGGCGTGCAGATCATCTCCGGCGGCCTCACCCGCGCCGCCCTCAAGCGCGGCTCGCTGGTGGTCAACTCGTCCCAAGGCGGCGGCAGCAAAGACACGTGGGTATTGAATAGGTAGGAAGTAGGGATGGGAGTAGGGGTAGAGTAGGCCCGTGTCAGAAGCTCGGTGCGCCCGCCTACTCCCTAATCCCTACTCCTTAATCCCTAATCCCAAACAAGGAATCACCATGCGCACACCCTTTATGCTTTCACGCACAGCCGACAGTTTGTACTGGTTGGGTCGCTATTTGGAGCGGGCCGAACATACGGCGCGTCTGTTGGACGTGCATTTGGATTTGATGCTGGATCAGCCTGACGAAAAGGTGGAGCAGCGGCGCCAATATGTGCTGGCCGCGCTGGATCTGCCCACCGATTATGAAAAAGCGCGCGACGAATACGGGCTGACCTACACCAACATTTTTGACCCCGACAATCCCAATTCGGTCAAGTCCTGCATCAGCGCGGCCCGCGAAAACGCCCGCCAGGTGCGCGAGCAGATTTCCACCGAGATGTGGAACCAGATCAATCAGTTTTACCTCTATGTGGAGCGCATCGATATGGACGCCATGTGGTCCGCCGAGCCGCAGGAATTTTTGCAGAACCTCAACGAGGGCATCCACCTCTTCCACGGCATTACCGACTCGACCATGAACCACGGTGAGGGCTGGTATTTTGTGGAGGCCGGCCGCTTTATCGAGCGCGCCATTTCGCTGACCGTCAACATGAGCGTCTTTTATTGCCCCCAATTGCGGCTGCCCAAAGAGACGGTGGAGAATCCGCTGCTGGATGAAGACCTCTACTGGCTGGGACTGCTGCGCTCCTGCACCGGCTTCGAGGCCTATTGCAAAGTCTACACGGCCGATCTCAATCGCCAGCACATCTTGGAGTTTTTGCTGCTCAACCCCTATTTCCCCCATTCGGTCACCTATGCCGTCACCATGCTGCACGAAGCGCTGCGCGGCATTGCCGATTCCACCTCCAAACCGCGCACCGAACGCGCCTATCGTCGGGCCGGCCGCTTACACGCCGAGCTGCAATACGCCCAAGTGGACGAAGTCGACGATGCCGATCTGCCCGCCTATTTCAAAAACATTGTGACCCAATGTCACCAAATCCATAACGCGCTCTACGATTCGTATATTTCGTACGAACTGGTGGAGCTGGCGCGAATTTAAGGGGAGTAGGGATTAAGGAGTAAGGATTAGGGAGTTGCTCTACGCGTGAAGTAGCTCGCGCAGTCTCCCGCCTACTCCCTAATCCCTACTCCCAATCCCAAAACCCTATGGCCATCTACGTTGCGATCAACCACAAAACGAGCTACACCTACGACCGGCTGGTGAACCTGTCGCCGCACGTTTTTCGGCTGCGGCCGGCGCCGCACTGCCGCACACCCATTCAGGGCTATTCGCTGCGCATCCGGCCCGCAAAGCACTTTATTAACTGGCAGCAGGACCCGTTTGGCAATTATCAGGCGCGCGTCGTTTTTCCCGAACGGACGCGCGAATTAGCCATCGAGGTGGACCTGGTGGCGGATATGACGCCCATCAATCCGTTCGATTTTTTTGTGGATGAAGCGGCGGCCCATTTCCCTTTTGCCTATTCGGCGCAGGAGGCTAAAGAGCTACAACCTTATTTAGAAATCGATGAATCGGGCCCGCGACTCACCCAGTGGCTGCACGGCGTGGAGCGCACGGAAAAGCCCATTGTCGATTTTCTGGTGGGGCTCAACCAGCAGCTCTATGGCGATATTGCCTACACGGTGCGCATGGACCCCGGTGTGCAGAGTTGCGAAGAGACGCTGGAAAAGGCGCTGGGTTCCTGTCGCGATTCGGGCTGGCTGCTGGTGCAGATCCTGCGCCACTTGGGGCTGGCCGCCCGCTTTGTCTCGGGTTATCTGGTGCAGCTCACCGCCGATCAGGCAGCGCTGGATGGCCCGTCCGGCCCCACGGCGGATTTCACCGACCTGCACGCCTGGGCCGAAGTTTACGTCCCCGGCGCCGGCTGGATCGGGCTGGACCCCACGTCGGGCCTCTTTGCCGGGGAAGGCCACATTCCGCTGGCCGGCACGCCGTCGCCGATCAGCGCGGCGCCGGTCACCGGCTACACCGACAAGTGCGAAGTGACCTTCCACTTTGACAATAGCGTGCAGCGCATCTTTGAAGACCCACGCGTCACCAAGCCCTATACCGCTGAGCAGTGGCAGGCCATCGACGCCTTGGGTGAACAGGTGGACGCCGATCTGATCGCCCACGACGTGCGGCTGACCATGGGCGGCGAACCGACCTTTGTCTCCATCGACGACATGGAGGCCGCCGAGTGGAACAGCAGCGCCGACGGTCCGCACAAACGGGCGCTGGCCCACGGGCTGATCCGGCGGCTGCAAAAGGTCTTTGGCGCCGGTGGCATTTTGCACTTTGGCCAGGGCAAATGGTATCCCGGCGAGCGGCTGCCGCGCTGGAAGCTGGCCGCCTTCTGGCGCACCGATGGCGCCCCCATGTGGCGCGACCCGGCGCTCTTTGCCCACGAATCCACCGATGCGCTGGACGAGCACCACGATTCATACCAGCAAACCATTGAGCAGGCGGCGGCTTTTATCAACCAT
>JAWKON010000060.1:0-59158 GCA_041391125.1 Caldilineaceae bacterium | reverse complement strand
TTTTGGGCAACGTTTCGCCAATCACAACCCGATTGTCCTGCACGGCATAGGTCACGGCATTATCGCCATCCTGGTCGTCATACAGTTCGGCGGTGACGGCGTTACCGGCCCGCGCAAAAAAGATAATCAGGTTGGCGTCGCCATTGGCGCCAGCATCAAAGACCCATGTTTCATCAATAAAATCCACATAATCGGTCCAGCAGCTGCGGTCGGCGGGCCGCTCATCGGTTTGATCAGCACTAAAATAGACGGTGATCTGATCCTGCACAGCCGGGCTAAAATGGGCCGCAATTTGCAGCGCTTCGGCGCGACCATCGCCATTGGCGTCGAGCGCTTGATAGGCTGAGGGACAACTTTGGGCCGCCAGCGCCGCTTGCGGATGCGCCAGCAGCCCCGCGCCCCCGGCTATCACTGCCAGCACGGCCAAGCGCTTGCTCCAACCGGCCAGCTCCCGCCGCTGAATGCCATTGGTGATCAGCAGGCCGGCCAGATAAAGCAGAATGCCCAATGGCAGCATGAATAGTGCGTACATATCGCTGAGATGTTGAACTTGAACAAAAATCAAAATAAACAGCATAGTCAAAGCCGCGCCAATGGGGGCCAGCACGGCCTCTCTCCAACGGATGGCGGGGGCGCAGCGAAACGCAAAATAACCCAGCACCGCAAGCTGGCAAATTTCCCGCACAATCGCCGTCACCGCCGCGCCATAAACGCCCCACGCGGGGATGAGCGTTAGCCCGCAGGCCAACGTGGCCAGCGCCGACACAATGGCCGAAAGCAGAATCGACTTCTGCTGGCCCAAAGCGATCAGCACGTGCCACACATAGCGATTGATAAAGAGCAGTGTGGCCACAATGCCCAGCACGCGCAGCACCGGAATAGCGGCGGCAAACTCGGCGCCATATAAAAGCTGAATCAGCCACGGCGCCAGCCAACTGATGCTCATCCCCACGCCCAGCCCAATGATCAGCGTGTAGCGCAAGCCCGTGCTCCACAACGCGCCAAATTCGGCCCGATTTGAATCGGCCAGGGCGGAAAGGCGCGGCAGGAGCGCTGCCGCCACCAGGCTGAGGGCGCTAGAGAGCACAATGATGCCAAAGGCGGCCGCGTAAAGCCCCACTTCAGTTTCAGAGTGATGGGTGGAGAGGATGATCGTATCCAGGCGAAAATTGAAGCCAATCAGCATAAAGGTGGCCCCCAGCGGCGCGGCCGCCCGCATCAACTGGAGGCTGGTGCGCCGCGCAAAGCGGAACGAATCGGTGCAATAGCGCCTGATCAAGCGCGCCGTGTATCCCAGCGCCAGCAGCTCGGCCACTAACATGGCCAGGATGACATGCCGAATGGAGGGCGAAACGGCAAACGTGACCGCCACGGCCACGAGTACCAACAGCGTTTCGATGACCTGAATCAGCGCGTCCATGTCCATGCGTTCCAGACCGCGCAGCGCCGCCCGCCCCAGGTTGATCAGCCCGCGCAGGGCAAAGATCGGCGCCGCCATCATTAGAATGGCGAGCACGTTGCCCGTGTATCCCAACTGCACGCCCACCAGCACAATGCCCACGGCGATCAGCGCCGACCAGAGCACGACGGGCAGCAGCGTGTTGATAAAAACGTGGGCCGCCGCCTCTGGGCGTTTGGCGATTTCGCGCGGCAAAATGCTGTCCACGCCAAACAAAAAAGCCTGCGCAAAAGCGCCCGCCAGCGCAAAGGCCGTGGCATATTGGCCATACGCATCCAGCCCGGCCAGGCGGGCGATCAGCAGCCCGGTCACCGCTGAGCGCCTGCGCAACAAAGCTGCCAATCATCAAAAATGTAGCGCCGCGAATAATGCTCATAATCTAAATTACCACCGCCATTTCCGCTTTGAAAAGAGAGATTCCACGAGGCCGCGCGCCGTGGCCACCCAGCTAACCAACATATAAAAAGGAAAAGCACCACCCATTGAATGGGCGCCCCTTCAATTTCGCCCGCGGCCTGGGCAAAGCAGGTGAGCCGCCACTGCGTCAGCAGAAGGTGCGCCACGGCCAGCAGCCAAACGCTGCGCAGCGGTCGATTCTAAGCCCGCCCAGCGGCGGAATCGCCAGCAAAAAGAGCGCGCTGATCCCCGCCCGCAACTGGGTCAAAACCTGGCCCCACGCTTTGTGTTGCAGCCCCAAAATCAACGGCGACCGAAACCAGCGCGATTGCTGCCGCCAGTATGCCGCAAAGCTGGCGGGATAGACCGTCTGAATGCGGCTTTGGGGCAGCGCCTGCAGCGGCACATCCGCGGCCACCAACTGTTTGGACTGCACATAATCGGTGCCGATGGGTGTGTCCACATCAAACGCCCCGGACCGCCAGGCGGCGCGCCGGAACATGGCGTTGCGGCCATCGAAGCAGGTGGTGTGCGGCGAAGTACAGGTGCCGGTAAAGGTGGTGTGTCCACTGGAAATCGACCAGCGCGGCTCGCGCCGCTGGCAACGGCTGCCATGCCCCGGCCACCGCTTCCGCTTCGCCCGCCAAAACGGTCGCAGCGCCGCCTCAAAACAGGCATCATCGGTCACGCAATCGGCATCCATCAAATAAATAATGTCGCCCTGGGCTTGGGCAAAACTCTTGCGCAGCGCGCTGTTTGCCCTCGCCGGGCGCCTGCTCCAATATGACCACCCGCGGCCCCACTTTCCGTTCCTATATATTTGCGCGCAATCGCCAATGTGCGATCCGCACCGCCCGCACACAAAATCAGCTCTTTATGCGGATAGCGCAGACCCAGCACGGACTCAATGCAGGCTGATGCGCTCCGCCTCATTCCAGGCCGGAATCAGCACGCTGACCAGCGCCGGCTCATCTGCCGGCGTCACCGCGGCTAAGTCCGCTGGCGGTTCCATTTGAGACCCGCGCGGGCCGTTTTGTACGCCAGCGCCAGACGCCGATCCTTTTGCCAACGCCGCCAGTGGAAGATGGCAACTGCGCTGAGCGCCGCGCCGGTGAATAACCAATAGCGCCTTCCATCAAACCCGTCAGGTCTGCGAGACCTGACAGGTTTTACGCCGGTCGTGCGCTGTGGCCGAATCGTATGTTGAAGTTGTGCTATGAATCGTCTTTCTTTAGTCCAAATGTGCCCAATCCTCACCTTTGCGCCACTGATAGAGGGCTTGCCCGTCCTGCATAACGACAATTTCGGCGGCGCTTTCCATATGTGGCCCGTTTTCCCCAGGCCGTACATGCGGTCTGCAACGGTTCGATTGCGGCACTCTCCACCGGCGGCAAATCGGAAACGGCGCTGGCCAAAAAGCGAAACGCTTTGTCGATCCACCCGCACACGGGCAGCAGGTCGCGAAAATCCGGCGGACCTGGCGCGATTTTCTGCGCACTGCGGGCGGCGAAGCCATGCCCGGCGCCAATTGCGCCGGAAGGCATTGGCCATTTAGCAACCAACCCAGCGTCGGCTCGAGCGTCAATTCCATGCCGCTCTGTTGCATCATAGCCATAGCGCGCAGCACGTCACCAACACCCGCCACCCACTGCGGATAGCGGTTCTCCCGTCCATTCCCATAAATCACCTGTGGAAAGGAGCCGTCCGGCAAGCGTTCCCGTAAGATCCACGTCATGGCGTTTTCCGCGGCCGTTTTATAGCGCGGCTCGTTCGTCAGTCGATGCCCCAGAAGTAGGGCCGGAATACAGCGCGCCACGTAATAGGGAAAGTAATGGCCCGTGCCGCCCTTCTCGTTTATTGCCTGCTCAATGGCGCCGTGCGGCGCTGGCCCGGCGCATGGACCTGCGCCGCCACAATGGCATCAAGAGTGGGCGCCACATACTCTTCCAATATGGCGTTGCTGTCACGCATCCTGGCCCAGAGCAGCAGCGCTTCCACCGTGGTGGCGGCCTTATTGGGCACAAAGGACGCGCCGGCAAAAGTGTTGTGCAGCCGATGCCGCTTGTCATCCCAGAGCCGGCCCAAAATGTACTGTTCCAAATTGCGCTCGGCAGTGGTAAAGTATGTGGCAAAATATGTTGTCCAGCCGCCGTCGCCCATTGCGGCCAGACATTCGGCCAGCGTCAGCAAGGCTAAATCGCAGGCCGCTTCGTGGTGTGCCGCCGCTGTACGGATTCAGTTCGAAGCTGGAAGCGATAATTGCCCGTTGCCAACTGCCCGCGCACGAGATCGTCAGCGGCCCGTTTGGCCTTGTGGAGCCAATGGGCATTCCCGGTGTGGTGGAACAGATGCACGTAGCCAATCACAATGCCTTCGTAACGCCAGTCCAGCCCGGCCGGCATAGTGCAAACTGTCTTGCCACCAATGGACAACCGGCCCGCCATAGCCCGCCGGGCCGCGCATGGTGTCGAGCCACCGGTCGAGCTGCAACACAGCCGGGCCGAGCGTTGCCGGCTCAATGGCGATCTGCGGTTTATCCATTTGTGTTGTCAAATTTACGTTCATCCTCAGCCCCGCTTTTGCGCAGCGATTAAACAGAGGGCCGCCCACGGTGCTTGTTTGCCTTTGATACGCATCGTGCCGCATCCGGTGTTGAAAGCGATCCACAAGCTGCGGCTGTTGTAGCCGCTGGCATTGGCCCGCCGCAAAGCCATAAAACAGGCTGGTCAAGCCGTAAAACCCGACCTGTTTTTCAATGCGATAACCGTTGCGCATCAACAGGTTTTGGCTCTGCGCCAAAATCTTGGGCGCACCAGCCGCCGCCTGCATCTGATAGCGCTTGTCCGGAATGAGGAAAGAGAGCCGTCCCGGCTGCAAAATCCAGATCATGCCGCCGCTGGCCAGCATTTCATGCGTTGCATTGAAGGCCGCCTGCTGCTCCGCAAGCCCCAGCCCGGCCCAAACCACGGTATTCACAGCATTGCCCGTTTTGAGGGTGGGTTTGGGTTGTGTATCAGCCCGCGCGTCGCCCATTTCGATTCGGACATTCTCCCAGCCAATTTCGGCACTTGGCGGCCACTCTTGCCGCTGGAACTGCTCACGCAAATCGCCAACCGGATAGAACCGCGTCTCATGGCCGGGCAGCCGTTTGATAAATTCGACCGCGGTGAGCGCGTGACTGCTGAAAAGGGCGACCGTGCTTTCGGATTTGGTGACGGCCGCGACACACCAATCAACGGCGGCGCGATAGGCCAGGGGTGGATATGTGAGCATTGGCGTTATGTGTGTTGAATTTCGTGATACATGGCGGACAGCTTGGCGCAGACTTGTTCCCAGGCGTACTTTCGCTCCACTTTAGCGCGCCCGGCCAGCCCCATGCGGTGGCGCAGATTGGCGTCCCCCACCATTTTTTGCAATTGAGCTACCAGATCGTCACCATCCCCATGCCGCATCAGCAAGCCGTCCACGCCGTGATTCACCACCGAACGCACGCCGGCAATATCGCTGGCGATCACCGACGTACCGCAGGCCATGCTTTCGATCAGCACCATGCCAAATGATTCGGGCGGCGACGACGGCAGCACGGTCACATCCGCCGCCGCGTAATAGGGCGGAAGCTGCTGATTGGGGATGTTGCCGAGAAAGTGTGCGCGCTCGCCAATGCCCAACGTTTGCGCCTGCCGCATGAGGCTGCTCTTTAAATCACCATCGCCGATCAGCGCAAAATGGGTATCTTTGTCGCTTTTCAAAAATTTGGCGGCCGCTTCCAAAAATAGCGCCGCGCCCTTAAAGTGATGCGCCGCATCCAACGCCGCCACAAAGAGCACAATGGGGGTGTCGGGCCCAATTCCGATCTGCTGGCGCACAAAGCCGCAATCCACATCGGGCCGGAAGTGTTGCGCATCAACCCCATTGGGCGCCTCCACCACTTTGTCCCGATATTGGGCAAAGAGCGGCGCAAGCTGACAATGGTCGGCGTGATCCAGCGATACGGCGCACAAACGGCTGGCGTTGCCAAAGATGGCGCGGCTGCTGACGCGGGTGTACAGCGTAAAAAGCTGATGGCGCAGCCCGGTTCCGATCAGATCGTTGTGATGGGTCAGCACATAGGGAATGCCTGCCCGCCGCCGCCGCGCTGATCATTTCGGCGCCAAAAATAAATGGATGGTGCAGATGGATCACGTCATATTCGGCAATGCGCAAAAGATCCAGCAGAAACGGCGCATTGCCAAAGCGAAACGTGATCGGCAGTCGCCGCACCGTTACGCCGGGCGGGCTGTCGGCTGCGCCTTTGGGATAATCGGCGGTCAATACCGTCACTTCGTGGCCCAATGCAGCCAGCCCGCGCGCGTTGTGATAACAGACCATGCCGGTGCTGCTATAATAGGGCGGAAAGGTGGCGGTGATGTGCGCAATTTTCATTCGATTTGCTCCTCCTCACCACATCGCCACGCGCCGACAAAAGCCGCCATACACCCGCAGCAGCCAATAGGCCGCGCCCTCCAGCACCTGCGCCACGACGGCGGGCACTGTCCCGGTAAAGCGCAGCGTGGGCGACCAATACCGCAGCAGCGCCGCGTCGGACGTGCGGCGGTGGGCAAAGGTTTCGCGCCGCGCCTGGCGGATCAGCGTCCGATTGCGCCACAGCCAAACCCAGCCGCGCGCTTTGGCCCGCACGTGGTCCCAGCCGTTGAGGGCGGCGTAGCACCAGGCCATCAGCTCGCCCAGCAGCAGGCCGGGCAGCAGCAAAAGCAGCGTGGGCCAGCGCAGCGTTTTGAGCAGCGCCAGCCAGCGATTGCGCTCTTGATAATAGGCTTTTTGCGCACTAAACTTGAAGACATAGCGGTGCGCCACCACGGCGCGCGGCGCATACACAATGCTATAGCCCGCCAGCCGCACGCGCAGCGATAGATCGGTGTCTTCATAATAGAGGAAAAAGCGCTCGTCAAAACCGCCCAGTTTTTCAAAAAGCGCCCGCCGCATGACAAAACAGGCGCCCGAAACCGCCGCCACCTCGTCCGGCGCATCCCACAAATCCACCGGCTGATCCAGCCCGCGGCAGACGGTCAGCCCGGTCCACGTAATGTCGTTGCCGCAGGCGTTGATCAGATGCGGCCGGTGGAGATGGACAAGGCGCGCTGTGCTCATGCCCACAGATTCATCGGCCAGTGGGCGCGTCAGTTCGTTTAGCCAACCGGCGTAGGGCAGCGTGTCTGGATTCAAAAAGACGAGTATTTCGCCGCGGGCCAGGGCCGCACCGGCATTGTTGCCGCCGGCAAAACCCACATTTTGCGCCAGCTTTGCATAGCGCACCTGTGGCGCATAATCCGCCGCCACCTGCGCTGTCTCATCGGTCGAGGCATTGTCCACCAGAATCAGCTCAACGTCGGGTTCCGGCCGCGCCGTCAACATGGCCAGCAGCGGTCGCAGATCGGCGGCATTGTTATACCCCACAATGATCACGCTGCAACGCGGCGTCGATTCGGCGGCGCTCCCGCCCAATATTGTGGCGGCGTCCGCCCCACCCTTTACGTCTTGGCGCCTTTGCGTGAATTTGTTTTCAACATTTCCCATGATTATTTATCCAGCCGATGCGCCAGGAACGAGCGCAGCGCGTGCAGCGTCACTCCGGTCGAGAGAAAGATGCTGCCCATGACGATAAGCATGACCGTAATCAGCGCGTAGCCCACCGCCAGTTCGCGATAGGCGTTGAAATTGGTCACGACTTTTAGCCCGAAGAGCAATCCTGTGAGCAGCATGGCAATGGATAGGATGCCGAAGAAAAAGAGCGGTCGCATTTGCAGCACCATGCGCAAAATGCCGTCCAGCACTTGCAGGCCGTGCTTGATGGGGTTGCGCTTGGGCGGTTCCTCGTAGACGCAGGTAATCGAGACTTCGCGCACGCGCAGGCCCTGTTCACGGGCGGCAAACTGCATTTCGGACTCGACCGAAAAGCCTTTGCCCGAGAAGGAAAACTTCTGCGCCGCTCGGCTGGAAAGCGCCCGAAAGCCGCTCTGCGAATCGGTCAGCGGGGCGCCGGAGGCCACATTGGTCACCAGCGTCAGACCGTGCTGGCCAATCTGCCGCCACCAGGGGATCTGGCTGCGCACTTCCAAAAAGCGCGAGCCCACCACCAGATCGGCGTCATTCTGTAAAATCGGTTCCACAATGGCGGGTATTTCGTTGGGGTCGTGTTGGCCGTCACCGTCTAGCAGCACAATGGCGCAGTGGCCAAATTGCTCCAACACAAATTTCAAGCCGTGCTGCAGCGCTGCGCCTTTGCCGCCGTTCTGCGGCATGGGCAACACGCGGGCGCCGGCGTTCTCGGCAATGCGCTGCGTGTTGTCGGCCGAACCGTCGTCCACCACCACCACGGCATCCACAAATGCGGCGCCGATGACCACGCTGCCGATAAAGCGGGTTTCGTTGTAGGCCGCAATCAGGGCGACGATGCGCGAAGGCCGTCGCTGCCGGCCAAATTAGCGGGCAATGCATGGGAATGATGAATGGCGGGTTGGCCCAGAGGGGCTAACATGTCATTCACAAAAGAGGTGCTCATACAACAACTTCCTCAAACCTGTGTCGATTGGTTTGATCAACAGATTACACAGTTTGAAAAGATTAGCAGTTATCTTATTGCTGTATTAAAGGTATTGCTGTGTTGCTATAGCTCTAATACAGCAATACAGCAACACAGCAATAAATCTACCTAATCTGCGAATCTGTTGATCAAAAATAAGTTCTTCCATCGGTGTGCAGGAACAGCTTGAGCGCAGAATGGGGTTTGCGTTCGCTGCGGCCCCTATAGCGCAACAACGAATCACCGTTCTTCACACGCCATACCGTCCTTGTCGGGATCGCTTCGTGGATGTCCATACCCACTTGCGCTTGACAGCGGTCATAACAGATCTGGGCATCCGCTTGCGAAATAAAATTGGCGCACCAGTAGCGCTTGGCGGAACAGTCGCATGTGGCGGGTGTGTTCATGATGAGCCGCGGGTCGAAAACATAAATCGGCAAATCGGTCTGGATGCTTTGCGTGTCGGTCAACGTACAGCGGCGCAATGGTGGGCAGAGATGTGGCGGTGAGCGCAACGGTGGCAATGGCGGTCGGCGTTTCGGTGGGTAACATAGTAGCTGTTGCCGCGGGCGCCACCATTGTTGTAGCTGTCGAAGTCATTGTAGCCGTTGAAGTCACCGTCAGTGTGGGCGCGGGCAACGTGGTCGTACCGCTGATCTCCTGGCCCAGCGCCAGCATGATGTCGGTGGCGTCGGCCACCTGGTGCGCACAGCGATTCATCTGCTCCAGCGCCTGCTGAATATATGCGGGCTGGATTGTCTCCACCCCTTGCCCGGCAGATTGGACAGAGTGGCTGCAGTTGTTGAGCGCGCTCAGCAAAATCTGATGCGCCTCCAGCGTGCTGGCGGGCGGTTCAATGGTTGCCAATTCCTTTTCGGCAGCCTGAAAGAGCGCGGCCAAAATCTCATTTGAGGTGCAACCCATTGGGTGTCACTTTGGGGGGGCGCTAAGAGCTTGGGCCCAATTGCGGCCAGCGCCTCACCGCCTATGCGACGGCTGGCCATAAAAACCAATCGCCCATATTCGAGCACGTCGCGCGCAACCGCGTCCGATTGGATTGTGTCTGGAAATGGCTTGTCATAAATGGCGGGATCCGGTATGGTCGATTGGGCCAGGGCGCTCTGTACAAGGGCGCCGCGATCGGTCTCCGTCAGCCAAAGTAGCGCCTAGACACAGGCCAAAGCCCAAAAGCATCCCGCAGAATAAACGTTTCATATGTTGTCTTTCCGAATTTCAAACATAGCGAAATCTGGGCAAGCTTAAACAGACGGCTTGCTTGCAAGTCGCTGGGTCAATATTCGCGGTTGTCATAGATGAAACGGTTACGCCAATTTTAGCCGAGTGATCGACTTTCATCTATGACAGAGCCAGTATATGTATCCAAAGCACCAAATGGGTTCCTTGCTGGCAGTTGCCTTGCTCACGAAAGAAAACCGGTGAGCAGCGTGCGGCGGTGAGTGAATGCGATCTGGAGCTACTGGCTCGAAGACAGTGCGTTTGTGCGATTCACGGATTGGTTACACCACGTTGCACTACATGACGGAGGCGTTTTATGAAAAGTTACGCACTTATGTAAACAGTATGATACCCGTACAAGAGACAAATAATGTAGCAACATTTTCCGTATGAAACGTGCTTTGGCGCCTCATGCCTCAACTTTGCACACGGGGCGCGTAAATTTCCATGAAATAGTATACGAATTTTCAGTTACCGGATGTGTACAACTTTCTCACAAACACGGATTATCAGAAACATTGACAATCTATCGGTTGCACAGTATCATTTTTATTTGCGTTCAGGAAACTATTCAACTACAGATTACACAGATTTTAAGATTTTTTTCTTATCGAAGACATAGAATCTGTGTAAATCTGTATATTTGTAGTTATATATAGAGGAATCATTTATGGCTCAGAGATATACTCCACAGGAAATCGAACCCAAGTGGCAGCACGCTTGGGAAGAGCAGGGTTTATACAAGACCGTCGAAGACCGCTCGCGGCCCAAGTGGTATGCATTGACCATGTTGCCCTATCCGTCGGGCGATCTGCACGCCGGCCACTGGTACGCCATGACGCCCAGCGATGCCGGCGCCTGCTTTCGGCGCATGAATGGCTACAACGTCTTTTTCCCCATTTGGTTTGATGTTTGGCTTGCCAGCCGAAAATGCAGCCATCAAAAACAACATCCACCCCAACAAGTGGACCTATGCCAACATCGAGCGTATGTGGCCAATTGCGCACCATGGGGGCTATGTGGGCCTGGGATCGCGAGGCCGTCACCTGCGATCCCAATTATTATAAGTGGACCCAATGGTTCTTCCTCAAGCTCTACGACCACGGCATGGCCTATCGCGAATTTGCGCCGGTGGATTGGTGCCCAAGCTGCAACACCACCCTGGCCCGCGAGCAGGTGTGGGGCGACGACCGCCACTGTGAGCGCTGCGGCACGCCCGTGATCAAAAAAGATCTGTTCCAGTGGAAGTTCCGCATTACCGACTTTGCCGAAGAGCTGCTGGACGACATGGACCACATCGACTGGCCGGAACGCGTCAAGGTGATGCAGACCAACTGGATCGGGCGCAGCGAAGGCGCGGAGGTGGAATTTACGATTGACGATGTACGATTTACGAAGGGCGATGGCGATGATGCTTCGGTCATCCGTGTCTTTACGACCAGACCGGATACGCTGTGGGGCGCCACCTTTATGGTGCTGGCGCCGGAGCATCCGCTGGTAGAGGCCGTCACCAGCGATGCGCAGCGGGCGGCGGTGGACGAATACAAAGAACAGGCCGCGCGCATGGATGAAATTCAGCGCGGGGCGGCGGACAAGGAGAAGACCGGCGTTTTCACTGGCGGCTACGCCATCAATCCGGTCAACGGGGCGCGCATCCCGATTTGGATTGCTGACTATGTAATGATGGGGTACGGCACGGGCGCCATTATGGCCGTGCCGGGACACGATCAGCGCGACTTTGAGTTTGCCAAAAAGTTTGGGCTGGAGATCAAGCTCGTGGTGCAGCCGCCGGCGGATGCGTTTGAACACGCGGTCAATTCAGCCGACGATCTGTCGGAAGCGTGGCCCGGCGATGGCGTCATGGTCAACTCGGGGCCGATCAACGGCCTGATAACGGGCAAGGAAGAGGGGCAGAGCGTCAAAGCGGCTATCGAATGGCTGGTGCAAAATGGCAAAGGCAAGGCGGAAGTCAATTATCGTCTGCGTGATTGGCTGATCAGCCGCCAGCGCATGTGGGGGGCGCCCATCCCCATGATCCATTGCCCCACGTGCGGCACCGTGCCCGTCCCCTATGCGGACCTGCCCGTTGTGCTGCCCGATGACGCCGAGTTCAAGCCCACCGGTGAAAGCCCGCTGCGCTATCACGCCGGCTTTCTCAACGTGCCTTGCCCACAGTGCGGCGGCGCCGCCGAGCGCGAGACCGACACCATGGACACCTTTATGTGTTCGAGTTGGTATCAATATGCCTACGTGACGCCCTATTGGAAAGCGGGCGCAGAGATCGGCCCGGACGATACGCCGTGGGACCCGGAGCAGGGCGACTATTGGTTGCCGGTGGATCAATACACGGGCGGCATTGAGCACGCCACCATGCATCTGCTGTACACGCGCTATTTCACCAAAGCGCTGCAGCGCATGGAGGTGGTCGATTTTGATGAGCCCATGGATCGCCTCTTTAACCAGGGCATGATCTTAGGGCCGGATGGCGAAAAGATGTCCAAAAGCCGGGGCAACGTGGTCAACCCCGACGACTATGTGCAGAAATATGGCGCCGACACCGTGCGCGGCTATATGATGTTCATCGGCCCGTGGGACTTGGGCGGTCCGTGGGATCCCAGCGCCATTGAGGGCGTCAGCCGCTTTTTGGCCCGCGCCTGGAACGTGGCGCTGGATGACGCCAACCCGCATCACTTAAATGCCGAACCCGACGCTGCCGACCTGCGCGCGCTGGAACGCAAGCTGCACCAGACCATCCTCAAAGTCACCGACGACATGCAGAACTTCCGCTTCAATACGGCCATTGCGGCCATGATGGAGCTGAACAATTTGCTGGTAAAAATGAAGGAGTCGGCGGTGGTCGGCGCGCCATTGTGGAGGGAAGCGGTCGGCGCACTCATCAAGATGATGGCGCCCATTTTCCCGCACATCAGCGAGGAAGTGTGGCATCAATTGGGTCACACCGAAAGCGTACATCTGCAAAGCTGGCCGCAGGGCGATGCCGTAAAGGCCAAAGAGGATGAGATTACCGTGGTGGTGCAGATCAACGGCAAAGTGCGCGAAAAGCTGCTGGTTGCGCCGGGGACGGCCAAAGAAACGCTGGAAAGTCAGGCGCTGGCCTCCGCCAATGTGCAAAAGTGGATGGAGGGCAAGACGATTCGCAAAGTGATTGTGGTGCCGGACAAGCTAGTGAATATCGTGGTGGGGTAACGTCGGGTGACAAGGTGACCGATGAAGGTGACCGGATGACAAGGTGACTGCAGGTACCGGAGACAGGTCACCGGATGACAAGGTGACCGGATGACAAGGTGACCGGATGACAAGGTCACCGGATGACAGGTGACCGATACAAGTGACCGATGACAAGGTGACCGGACAAGGTGACGATGAAAGGTGTCACCGGATGACAAGGTGACCGGATGACAGGTGACGGAGAAAGGTGACCGGATGACAAGGTGACCGGATGACAAGGTGACCGAGAAAGGACCGGATGACAAGGTGACCGGATGACAAGTGACCTTCTACTCAACCAATCTTCCCCATCCCCAATTTCTTGCACAGGCGCTGCAATTCTGCCTGCTCAGCCGGGGTGAGCACGCTGATCTCATCGAGGACGATTTTGACGTGTTCAGGGAAATAATCATGGATGATCTGTTCGCCGGCAGGAGTAAGAGATACGCGAATATAGCGGCGATCTTCCTCGTTTCGACTACGCTCCACCAGGCCGCGTTTGCACAGGTTGTCGATAACCATCGTCATGTTGCCGCTGCTGCGCAAAATCTTTTGCCCCAGTTCGTTTTGGTGCATAGGGCCGAGATGATAGAGCGCCTCCAGCACGCCAAACTGGCTGAGCGTCAATTTGAAGTCGGACAGTCGCCGGTTGATGCGCGTGTTGACTGATTCAGCAGCGCGCGTTAACTTGATATAAACGTCCAGCGCCCGCTGTTCCTCCGGGCTGCCCTCGAAATGTGTAGACATAATCAGATGGGATGTTGTGAGATAGATTTGGGATATTTCACAACAGTTTAACATTAAGCTCCCTTCAGACAAAGATTGCGCGTCTATTAGTTGCAATTCGAACAGATCTTTTGCCTGCAAGTGACATACTGGCCGAATTGCAGGCGCCCCCTAACCCAGGAGAGAACGCCATGCAAAAACATTACGACTACATCGTCATCGGCTGCGGCGGCATTGGCAGCGGCGCCGCTTATTGGCTGGCGCGGCGGGCCGGGGCCAGCGTGCTGGGAATTGAACAGTACAAACTGGGCCACCACAATGGCGGCTCGCAGGATCATTCGCGCATTATTCGTCTCACCTATCACCACGCCAAGTATACGCGCCTGACGCCGCATACGTATACGGCATGGGCGGCGCTGGAAGAGGAGTCGGGCGTGCAGGTTGTGACGCGTACCGGCAGTGTGGAAGCGGCCTGGAAAGCGGGCGCTTACTTGGGTGACATTGAAACATACGCCGGGGCCATGGACGCGGCCAATATTGGCTATGAGCGTTTCGACGGAGATGAGTTGCGCTACCGCTATCCGCAATTTACGCTGGATGGTGATGTGGACGTGCTTTGGCAGGCGGATACCGGTATTGCCGACGCCGCCAAAGGCAATGCCGCTCACGTCGCCACCGCCCGCCTGCACGGCGCCACGATTCTCGATCAATGCACCGTGTACGAGATCAACCCGACCGCGGATGGCGCCCAAGTGGTAAGCGAGCAAGGCACATTTACTTGCCACAAGCTGATTGTGACCGCCGGCGCTTGGACCAACCGGCTGCTGGCGTCGGTGGGTATGCGGCTGCCGCTGACGGTTACCCAAGAGCAGGTGACCTATTACGCTACGCCGCATCTCCAAGAGTTCGCCGTGGGGCGCTTCCCCATTTTTATTTGGCACGATGCGCAGGTCATGTATGGCTTTCCGGTCTACGGCGAAGTGGCCACCAAAGCCGCCATCGATGCCTCCGGGCCTACCGTGACCCCCGAGTCGCGCACCTTTGCGCCGGACCCAGTGCGTGAAAAACTGGTTGATGAGTGGCTGGCCCGCCACATTCCACACTTTGGCGGCCCCAAGCTCTACACCAAAAGCTGCCTCTACACCATGCCGCCTGACCGCGACTTTATTATCGAGGCGCTGCCCGCACATCCGCAGATTATGCTCTGCGTGGGCGCCGGTCACGCCTATAAATTCGCCTCGCTGCTGGGCAAAATCCTCAGCCAGTTGGCCATTGACGGTCACACCGAATATCCCATCGGCGACTTTACGCTCCAACGCCCCGCACTGACGGACCCGGCGTATGAGGCGGTCTTTCACATTTAGAAGATGACAAGGTGAGGGGGTGATAAGGTGACAAGGGGACTGAGCGTGTCGAAGTCACCCTTTCACCTTGTCACCCTTTCACCTTGTCACCCTTTCACCTTGTCACCCGATCACCCTACAAACGGAGCCAAACCATGCCCCCTTCAACGACGTCACCGCCGAAATCGTCCAAATTGCCAACGAGCTGCGCTCACTGGGTACGGTGGGTCGACATTATGCCGAAAACCCGTATCAAGTAGAGCGTAACGAAAAGGTGATGCGGCTGGCGGCGCGCCTGCTCAGCCTGGTGGAAACGCGCGATCTGGCCGAACTGGAGCGCCTCTTTTTGACGATCTGGTCACCGTCACGCCGCTGGCCGTGGTGGATACGGCGGTGTTCGACGCCGAGGATCGGCTGCTGCTGATGCAGCGCAGCGATGATCATCTGTGGGCCATGCCGGGCGGTGGCTGCGAGGTCAATGAACTGCCAGCCGAAGGCGGCGCCCGTGAGGTGTGGGAAGAGACCGGTTACTCGGTGGAGGCAACCCATTTGATCGGCATTTTCGACAGTCGCTTCAGCGGCACGCGCACCAGCCGTCATCTCTATCATTTGCTCTTTGCCGCCCGCGTCACCGGCGGCGAAGCCACGCTCAGCCATGAGACGCTGGATGTGCGCTGGTTTGCGCCTGCGCAGATTCCGTGGGATGCGCTTTCGCCGGGTCACGCAAAGCGGATCCGGTTTGCGCTGGATTGGCGGGCCGATCCAACAGCAGCTATTTATTTTGATCAAACCTAATTTTTGATACACGGAGAACGTTCATGCCCGCTGATATGCATAAAAAAGGCGTCGAATTGGAAAGCCGAGCATGATCAGAAATCTGCCAGATTAACGAAAAAAGCCGACATTTCGTCGGCTTTTTTATTTTCCGCCAACACTTTGCCAACTCATCCGTTTTATTAAGTGTAAAGGCAATTTGAAGAGGCAGATTGAAAAGGAGATGGCAATGTTAATCAATCCATTGAGCATATTGTATGTCACCCAGGCCAAGCAGCACGAGGCTGAACGGGCAGCGGAACGGCACAGGCTGCTGCAATTGTGCCAACAAGCACCGGTCAAGCCAGAACGTTATGCGCAAATGATGGCTGGCCTGGGGAGACTGCTGATTCTGATTGGCGCCAAGTTGGCCGCGCAGCATCAGCCCGTGGGGGGCCTGAGATAGTTGATTTATACAGTTCAAAACTGATGTTCCACCAAATTCAAAAGGAGACATTCCAATGAGCGATCAAACGACAACCACTGCACAGACCGACGCCCGCGAAATCAAGAACGTAGCCATGCTCGACCTCTCCACCATGAAGAGCGCCGCAGAGCTGGACAAGATCAGCAGCATCAAAAACGTGGCCACGATTCTGGTGGCCGAATCGCTGCACAGTAAGTTGATGACCAAACCCATCCAAAATGTGGCGTCGATTATCCCCATCCCGGATGGTGAAAATGTGCGCGTCAAAGTAATCAACGGCCCCGTTCAATTGGGCGGTGATGCTTTCTCGGCCGAAAGTGACAAACTCAATATTTATGTGGTCAACGGGCCGCTCATTTTTACAACGCCCATTCACACGGTAAACAACACTCAACTGGTCGTCAATGGTCCCATCCTGGCGCCGGAGGGCAGCGAAAGCGCGCTCGGGCTGGCCATTCGCGACCTGAATGGACCTACGGTCTATTTCCCGGCGGGTGGCCAGGTGCGCAGCCAGACCGGCCAGGTGCGCCTGGATGGCGATGTGCTGGCCAATGGGTCTGGCAATGAGGCGGATATTTTTTTGGTGGTCGGGCAGACTTTTATCACCACCCCCGTGGCCAAGGTGGGCTACCGGCAAGTGGTGGTGGCGGGCCAGCTTTTTGCCCCGCGGGAAAGCCAGGGGTTGCTCAGCAATTATCTGAATGTGGCGGGACAGGTGGTTTGGTATACAGGCTCACCCCGCTTTGTCAACGGCAATGACAGCTTTGCGGCGGCCTTTTTGAATATCTGCCAGAGCCGGTCTCGCTGATCATTAATGGCGTGGTGAACATCGAGCCCGACGTCACCGTCGAACTATTGCGCAGCAAGGTGACAGAAATCGTGCTCAACGGCATCCTGGAAGGGCCCAAAGAACTGGTCCCGCTGCTCCAGGTGCTCACGGTGGAAAAGAATGGTATGATTAATGTGGCCGGTAAAGATGATCAAGATGAGGACGAATAGCGCCGCTTGAATTGTAGGGCGGGTATCCCTACCCGCCCAATCCCGTCGGTGTGTGGCGATTCTGCGTTGCCGGGTAACTATTCAGCCGTTGGACCCCCTCTCGGCCTCCCCCTTGAGGGGGAGGAGCTGAAAGCGCCGCCAGCGGCGGCGGAGTTCCCTTCCCTAGCGAAGCGGCCAGGGAGGGCCAGGGAGGGGTGAATAGTTACGTTGCCGGTTAATGTTCAGCGTCCTCTTCGACAAGCTCAGCGAATGCTGAATATTAACCGTTGCCGATTGGGTGGCGGGTTGGAAGACCGCCCTACATACGTTCATTCTGATGCAAGCCCATGACGAGCCCAGACCCTGCTTATCCCAACCCAGATGCAGCCCAGGAAACGCTCTTCAATGGCGTCTACGATGCGCACCGCCAATCGCTGCACGCTTATCTTTTTGGCCGTACGGGCGATAGCGAATTGACCCTCGAACTGCTGCAAGAGACCTTTTTGCGAGCTTGGCGTCACGTACACGTGTTGCAAGGCATGGCAGAGAGCCAACATCGCTACTGGCTCTTTTCCATTGCCAAAAATCTGCTCACCGATCACTATCGCAAACAGGCCGCCCGCTCTGCAATCGATCAGCAATTGCAGAATGATATGCATGTGGCGGAGGCCGCAAGCCGCACACCTCACGACGCGATGGCCGAACAGGAACAGATGCAACTGCTGGATCGGGCCATCCAGCGGCTGCCGGAGGATCTGCGCACGGTGCTGCTGATGCAGGTGCTGGGTGAAATGAACAGCACGCAGATCAGCGAACTGCTGGATCGGCCGGCGGGCACGGTGCGCTATCAAATCTCCGCCGCCCGCAAGCGGCTGGCGGAAGAGATGAAACTGTTGGCGTAGGCTTGGGGTGTGTCCGTCCCCGAGACTGCCACCCATCTCCACTTCTGGGTAAAGGTAAGCCACAAGGTGGAGAGGGACGCGGCGCACCCATCGGGTGCAGAGCAGGGAGAGGCCACGCAGCTTGCCGCCGCATGTGCAATCGACTATAATTCATGTATGGATGAAACCATGAATCTCGACCAAATTTTACCACCTGAAATCGACCGCCGCCTGGATGAATTGTTGGCCGGCTGGGGGCAGACGCAGCGGCTGGATGAGGCGCGGACGGAGGCCATGCGCCGGGAAATATTGTATGTTGTGGAGGAGTTGCCCACGGGCTGGTGGACCGATTATTCTCAGTGGTTGAACGCCACTTTGGAAAGAGCCAACCAGGCGCCCAAAAACATTGCATCTGCGCTACAGCTTCAACAGCTTGGCCGCCTTTCCAATCAGATCGGCTGGACGCCGCGCAACGCGCCCCAGTGGCAACCCTATTTGAAGCTCGCCTGGTAGACAGATATGACCATTGATCGCATGGCGTGGGCCATGGTTGGGATTATACAAATATTTGCGCTCGTTATCCTAGGGATAGCCCTGGCGGGCGTTCACATCACCTGGTGGGGCATTCTGGGGGGCGCGCTGGTGGCCGTGGCTATGATCATAGGCATCGTTTTGTTATCGCGCCGACACAATGCAGAGCACAATAACACGCAGCCCAATATCAAGGCGAAAGTGCATTCTCCAAGAGGTTCAACCGCATTCCGCACGAAGAAGACAAAATAACCCCGGTCACCCTGACCTTGTCAACAATTCACGAAAGATCGCCCGCATCCCCACCCCCGCCCGCATCTCCCACATCGGGCAAAGACTTCTCAATCTCCTCGGGACTTTCCCCCGCCTCCAAACGGCCCACCATTTCGTTCATCTCGGCATCCATCGGTTCGCCCATTTCGTCGCTCATGCGGCGCATAAAGCTGGCCAGCGCGCGCGGGTCCTCGTGTTCCAGCCCGGCCAACATGCTGGGATCGGCCAGATCTTCCATGCGGCTGTCGTCCGATTTGAGTACGCGCACGCGGCTCATGAGTCGGTGCAGTTCAGCGCTGGCGCATTCTGGGCAGATGGCGGTCTCGGTTTGAGCGGCGCTGATGGTGCGGAAAAAGATGCTCACTCGTTTGCGGCAGTTGCGGCAGAAATATTCATAAATTGGCATAAGGATTCCTAAGAATAGAACACTGATGAAACAGATTGGATGGATTGGCGCTGATTTCCCTTGAAAATCTATGACTAGTTACGAAAATCCACAAAATTCAAATCATCAGTCGAATCAGTGTTCCATTCTGAACTTGCAAAGTCCAGCAGGACTTTACTGCGTGGCGCAATTTTTTGCGGATGCATGAAAAGGCGTATATTCTTATCGAACGATTATACAGAAATCCGTTGTGCAGGAGCAAAAACCGTGACGATAAATGCAATAAAGAGCAGCGAAGATGGCGATATTGAAGCGATTTATGAACAATTTAATGCGCCTAAACCTCTTTTAACAGTAATTTCAGGGCCGAGCGGTGTGGGCAAAGATGAGATCCTCAATCGCCTCAAGCTCTCCAATCACCCCTTTCATTTTATTGTCACCGCCACCACGCGGCCCATTCGCCCTGGCGAGGTCGATGGCGTGGACTATCACTTTGTCTCCATTGGTGAATTTGCCGAGATGATTACCCAAGAAGAGCTGCTGGAGTATGCCGTCGTTTATGGCGATTACAAAGGCATTCCCAAACAGCAGGTGCGCGATGCGCTGGCCAGCGGCAAAGATGTAATCATGCGCATTGATGTGCAGGGCGCCGCCACCATCCGCAAGCTCATTCCCAATGTGGTGACCATTTTCCTCAACGCCGAAAGCGAAGACGAACTGGTGCGCCGGCTGCGCGAGCGCAAAACCGAGCCGGCCGGCCAGCTCAAAATGCGCATTGCCACGGCGCGCCAGGAGCTGAAGCGGCTGCACGAGTTCGATTATGCCGTGGTGAACCGCCTGAACCAGCAGGAAGAGACGGCCGATCTGGTGTTGAGCATTGTCAAAGCCGAAAAATGTCGCGTCGACCGCAAACCGGTGGAAATCTAATCTCATGAATGAACCCCAATATTCCTCGCCCCGCCGTCCTTTGGATGACCGATTGTCCGATGACGACATGGATGACGATGCGTCGCTCGATGCATCTGCGCGCGGTCTGCCGCTGACGGCCCGTTTTTACCTGAAAATTGCGCCGCCCACGCTGACGTACGCCTTGTTAGGCATCAATCTGGCTGTTTTTGTGGCCATGATTCTATACGGCTGGTTTCAGTATGGCGTGTGGGACGGGACTGAAGACGGGCGCGTGCTGCAAGTTTTTGGCATGAAGATCAATGCGTTGATTGCCAACGGGCAAGAATGGCGCCTCTTTACGGCCATGTTTTTGCACATTGGCGCTTTCCATTTGCTCTTCAACCTCTATGCGCTCTATGCATTGGGACCTATGGTGGAGGGCTACTTTGGCCACTGGCGCTTTGCCGCCATCTATATTTTGGGCGGCTTGGGCGGCAGCGTGGCCAGCTATGCCTTTAGCGCCAATCCATCGGCCGGCGCATCGGGCGCCATTTTTGGTCTGGCCGGCGCCACCACCGTCTATTTTCTCAAATATCGAGAGAATTTTGGGCAGCGCGGCCGCGCCATTTTGCAAAATATGATCGTCGTCATTGCCGTGAATCTCATCTTTGGCCTGAGCACGCGCGGCATCGACAACTGGGGCCACATCGGCGGCTTAATCGGCGGCGCCATTGTGGCCTGGGGGCTGCTGCCCCGCTACGCCCGCCCGGCTATCATCAGCCTGGAGCCCCAGCCCGTGCCGCAGGAACAGCGTACCATGTGGGAAATGGGCTGGACCATCTTTTGTGTGGCGCTACTCGTATTGAGTTTGCAGGCAGCACATAACATTGCAATCTATTAAACAATCATCCTTTATTGCCCGCCACCGTGCAGAGAGGATGTCGCCGGAAGCCCCTTTCCTGCCAGGAGAGGGGTAAGGGAGAGGTCACACCATGAACCAACAACGCAAAAGCGGCATTTTGCTGCATCCCACTTCGCTGCCGGGGCCATATGGCGTCGGCTCTTTTAATCAAGCGGCCTACACCTGGGTTGACTTTTTGGCGCGCACGCAGCAAAGCCTGTGGCAGGTGTTGCCATTGGGACCCACCGGGTATGGCGACAGCCCATATCAGAGCTTTAGCTCGTTTGCGGGCAATCCCTATTTGATCAGTCTGGAAGATCTGGTGGCAGAGGGCCTGTTAACGCAGGATGAACTGAACCAGAATCCCGGTTTTCCGGCGGATCGGGTCGATTTTGGCGCCATCTATCAATGGAAGCTGCCGCTGCTGCATCGGGTTGCGCAGGCATTTGATAAGCGCGCCACGGCGGAACAAAAAGCAGCGTTGGCCGAATTCTGTGCGGCGCAAGCGCATTGGCTGAATGATTACGCGCTCTTTATGGCGTTGAAAGATGTGCATAACGGCCAGCCGTGGAATCAATGGGATATGCCGCTGCGCAGTCGCCAACCAGCCGCGCTGCACGCGGCGACCCAGGCGCAAGCAGACGCCATCCACACCCACAAGCTCAATCAGTGGCACTTTTACCGGCAATGGCAGCGCTTGAAAGCATATGCCAATGCGCAGGATATTCAGATCGTCGGCGACATTCCCATTTTTGTGGCCATGGATAGCGCCGATACCTGGACCAATCCCAGCGAGTTCTTTTTGGACGCTGCTTTTCAGCCCACGGTGGTGGCCGGGGTGCCGCCCGACTATTTCAGCGCCACTGGCCAGCTTTGGGGCAATCCGCTGTACCGCTGGCCGGCCATGCAGCAAAATGGCTATCGCTGGTGGTTGCAGCGCATCCACGCCGTGTTGAGCCTGTATGACATTGTGCGCATTGACCACTTCCGCGGCTTTGCCGGTTATTGGGAAGTGCCGGCAGACGAGAAAACTGCGGTCAACGGGCAATGGCTGCCCGGGCCAGGCGCCGATTTTTTTGAGACGGTTCTGCGCGAGCTGGGCGAGTTGCCTATTATTGCTGAGGATTTGGGCGAGATCACGCCCGATGTGGTGACGCTGCGCAATCAGTTTAATCTGCCCGGTATGAAGATTCTGCAATTTGCCTTCAGCAGCAGATGCCAGCGACAAATTCTTGCCCCACAACTATACCCCCAATTTTGTGGTCTATACCGGCACCCACGACAATGACACCAGCCGCGGCTGGTACGAAAACAGAGCAGCAGAAAAGGAGCGCGACAACTTCCGCCAATATCTGCGCGCGGATGGTCACGACCCGGCCTGGAACCTGATCGACGCCGCCTGGCGCAGCGTGGCCGGCATGGCCCTGGCCCCCCTCCAAGATGTGCTAGACCTGGGCAGCCACGCCCGCATGAATCTGCCGGGCAGCGCCCAGGGCAACTGGAGCTGGCGCTTTACCCCCGACCAGATCACCGATTTCATCGAAGCGCGCCTGCGCGACACCACAACCATCTACGGCCGCGACCCCCAAATCTATGCAGGCAAAGAGGACGAGGCCGGCGGACAGTAACAGCCTGAAAGGGGGAAAGGGGGAAGGGGTGAATCATGCACCCTTTCCCCTCTTCTCCCTTTCACCCCTTCACCCTCTCCCCCTCTTCCCCGGAAACCACAATCGCATCCCCCTCCATGCTCTCAATCGTGGCCAAGCAGATGATTGGGATGTGCAGATCGGAGAGCAGGGCGCGGCCGCCTTCGAACGATTTTTCGATGACGCAACCGATGCCGCAGAGGGTGGCGCCACATTGGGCAATGAGTCTGGCCAGGGCGGCAATGGTCTGTCCGCTGGCCAGGAAGTCATCGATCAGCAGCACGCGGTCGCTGGGGTGCAGATATTCGGGCGAGATGATCAGCTCGACAATGCCGCCTTTGGTGTGGCTGGGCGCCTCGGCGCGATAAACGCTACTCTGCATGGTGATGGGCCGCTTCTTGCGCGCATAGACCACCGGCGCCCCCAATGCCATACCCGTAGCCAGGGCCGGCGCAATACCGCTGACTTCGGCGGTCACGATTTTGGTGATATTGGTCACGCCCGCTTGCGCAAAACGTTCCACAAAGGCGCGCCCCATGTTGGCCGTCAACGCGGGGTCAAGCTGGTGATTGATGAAGCCGTCGACTTTCAGAATGCCACGCCCCAGATTTTTCCCCTCAGATCGAATCCGTTCAACTAACTCTTGCATGCTCGCCTTCTCCTTGGATTGGTGGGCTCAATAAGATAATCAGTAGACCGCAACGCCCTCTGGCTTCGACAGGCTCAGCCGCCGAGCGTTGCGGTCTACTGATAATAAAACATAGTATAAACCACTCTTTTTTTGAACAGCCAAAACAGATCCGTAAATGGAAACTCACCTTACAACGGATTGCCTCGACTTTTTGCGAAGCCATCCAAGCACGGTACAATAGGATTTATGTGAAATTGGAATTTGCCAGTCGTTTACTTATGTTAAATTCACGGTCACTAATTGCCGCGTTGTGCCAATTGAATAAACTGATCGAAGATCGGCTCTTTGAACGCTATTGGCAACTGGGCGTCGAATTGTTGTGCCGACATATGAATGCCCGCGCCGTCTCTTTGTCTTTGCAGGAGCCACTCTATCTGCTAGATTACAACCACTATCAGGCTGGCGAATGGCCGCCCGATTTGGCGCAAGCGCTCCATGAATGGCAGCGGACATTTATGGACGAGCGACCACACCCCGTCACTTGGCATATTCGGGACGATGGCAGCCACCTTGTGCATGTACGCATTATGGTGGAGCAACTGCACAGAGGCTACATGAGTTTCCTCTTCCCGCCCGCTGGATTTGACGAAGCGGACCAATCCGTTCTGTATGATCTAATTCAGCTTTTTGCGGGCAACGCTCTGCGCGCCAGCTATATGCTCGACGCCCAGGAGCGCTTTGAGCGCGCTAATCTACTCTACATGGTGACGCAGGATCTGACCAGCTCGCTCGACTTGCGCACGGTGCTCAACCAGGCCACCCACATGGCCGCCAGCGTGCTCAATGCGGAAGCATCCACGTTATATCGCATCGACTTTGAAAACCGCGAGCTGATCTTCATGATTACGCAGGGCAGCGCCGCCGAGAAATTGGAAGAGAAGCGTATGCCCATTGACCGCGGCATTGTGGGCTGGGTGGCGCAACACGGCCAACCGATCATTGTCAACGATGTGGGCCATTCGGCGCTGCACGAATCCGCCATGGACGCGCAAACGGGCTTTCGCACGCGCAGCATTTTGTGCGTGCCGCTGCGTATCAAAGGGCGCACCATTGGCGTGCTGCAGGTATTAAACAAGGCCGACATGGTCGGCTTTACCGAAGATGACCAAAACTGGCTGGCCATTATGGGGCAACAGGTGGCCATTTCGCTGGAGAACGCCCGCCTCTTTGCCCGCGAACAGGAAAAAGTGAGCGAGCTGGCCACCCTCAACGAGGTGATCCAGACCATCAATAGCGAGCTGGACGTTTCGGCCATCCTCAACAAAATTACGCTCAGCATTCTGGACATATTGTCCGCCGACCGCAGCGAACTGCTGCTGGTGCGGCCCAACAGCCGGCGTCTGGAGTTGCGCGCCAGCGCCGGTTATCGCGCCGAAGGGGTGGAGCAGCCGCGCGAGGTCTTTCTGGATGAAAAAATCGCCGACTGGTGTATACATCACCGCGGCGACCGCACCACCTATCGCAACCCCATTCCGTGGGCCACTTCGCCTGAGTTAAAAAAGAGTGCGATCGCCGCCGCGCCGTTGATGCACCGCGACCGCATTATTGGGATCATTGTGGTCTATTCGCTAAATGGCCAACCATTTGCAGATGAGAAGCGCGAACTGTTGCAAACCTTTGGCCACCAGGCTGCCATTGCGCTGCGCAACGCCGAACTGTACCAGAATTTGCGCATCGAGCAGGAGCGCATTATCCGCGCTCAGGAGGAAGTGCGCCACCGCATTGCGCGCGATCTGCACGATAATACGGCCCAAATGTTGAGCCTGATTATCATGAATCTGGACCTGTTGCGCCAAATGTTGACGCGGCAGCAATTTGAGAAGGCCTTTGAAGAGATCGACCGGCTGGAGGAATATGGGCGTCAGGCCAACCGCGAAGTACGCACCCTGCTCTTTGAATTACGCCCGATTACGCTGGAGAGCCGCGGGCTCATTTCGGCCATTGAGTCCTATCACCGCCAATTAAGCCGCTCCACCCAGTTCAAGATTAACGTAAATGTCAACCACATCCCGGATGATATTCCGCCCAATGCGGCCAACGCCATTTTTAGCATTATGCAAGAGGCGGTCAACAACGTGCGCAAACATGCCTCTGCCACCGAGATCTGGCTCTCCATCCAGGTGTATGATGGCCATTTCTTGCTGGCCATCGCCGACAACGGTGTTGGCTTTGACTATGACGCCGTGTTGGATAAGTATGATGAACTGGGCAGCTTCGGCATGCTCAACATCAACGAACGCACCACGCTGTTGGGCGGCAAGCTCGAAGTTTTGTCCCCTTTGCCAAGCGGCGCCAGCGGCACCATGATTTCTGTCACCGTACCACTGGCCAACCTCTACAATCACGTCTCCACCACAGTTAATTAGCATGTCCACGCCACCCTTTACATTTGAACTCAGCCATTGCGACGGCAAGGCGCGACTGGCTCAATTGCAGACGCCCCACGGCCCTATTCCCATGCCCGCCTTTGCGCCCGTGGGGACGCTGGCCAATGTCAAAACGCTGGAGCCGCGCGATCTGACCGAATTGGAATGCACGCTGATCCTGGCCAATACATATCATCTCTATTTGCGCCCCGGTCACCGGCTGGTGGAGCAAATGGGCGGGCTGCACCACTTTATGCAGTGGCGCGGCCCCATGCTGACCGATTCGGGCGGCTATCAGGTTTTCAGCCTGGCGCACCGCCGCAAGCTGGATGAAGATGGCGTGCTCTTCAATTCGCACATCGACGGCAGCCGCCACTATTTTACGCCGGAAAAGGTGATGGAAATCGAGGAGGCGCTGGGCGCCGACATTATCATGGTGCTGGATGAATGCGCCGAGCCGCTGGATCGCGACTATATGCAACAGGCGCTGGCGCGCACGCACCGCTGGGCCGCACGCTGCCGCGCCGCACACCAGCGGCCCGATCAGGCGCTCTTTGGCATTGTGCAGGGCGGCATTTTTGCCGATCTGCGCGTGCAGAGCGCCGCTTTTTTGGCCGAATTGGATTTCCCCGGTTACGCCATTGGCGGTTTGGCCGTGGGCGAAACCAAAGAGCAGATGTACGCCACGCTGGATGAAACTTGCCCGGCCATGCCCGCCCACAAACCGCGCTATTTGATGGGCGTGGGCGCGCCCGAAGACATTGTAGAAGCGGTCTATCGCGGCGTGGATATGTTCGACTGCGTGCTGCCCACGCGCATTGCGCGCAACGGCGCTTTCCTCACGCCGCATGGGCGCATGAATATCCGCAACGCCCAATACGCCGCAGATGTGCGCCCCATTCAGGAAGATTGCGACTGCTATGTGTGCCGCACCTTTAGCCGCGCCTATTTGCGCCACCTGTATAAAGCCGGTGAAATCAGCGCGCTACGCTTTGGCACAATCCACAACGTGCGCTTTATGAGCCGCTTGATGGCGCAAATTCGGCAGGCCATTGCGCAGGGAAAATTTGCCGATTTTCGGGCCCAATTTCTGGCCGATTATCAAATTAGCAACCAGGCCGTGCGTCACGAACAGCGCCAGCGCCGCGTGAACGCCATGCAAAATCCGTAACCTTTATGCGATTGCTTGTTTTGCTTTGTCTTTTTTGCATCTGTCTCAGCGCCGGCTGCGCCCAAAGCACGGTGGCCACGCCGCAGCCGGTGCTGATTCGCATTGCCGGCGCCAACAGCATGAGGCCAGTGCTGCTGGCGCTGACCGAGGAATTCAGCCGCCGCTATGCCAACGTCGTGTTTGATCTGCGCGGTGGGGGCAGCACATTGGGTCAACAGGATGTGGCCGCGGGCAAAATTGATCTGGGCGCTTCCATCCTGGCGCCCCCCGCCGCTGGTGAGCCCATTGCCCCGGCCCAAAGCAATTTGGTACGCACGCCCATTGGAATTGATGGGCTGGCCATTGTGGTTCATCATACTAACAAGTTAGAAGGCTTAACGCTGACCCAGTTGCGCGATATTTTTGATGGCAAAATTCTAAACTGGCAGGAAGTCAATGGGATCGATGGCGACATTCAGTTGGTGAGCCGCGAGGATGGCAGCGGCGCCCGCATCCTGTTTGAAGAGCGCGTCATGGGGCCGGAACAGGTATCGTTGACCGCCATTGTCATGCCTACCAGCGCCGATGTCGTCGATTTTGTGGGCAAAAATCCGCTGGCCATTGGTTACGTGTCGCGCTCATTTGTGGCGGCACAGTTGGTGGACAATGCAACCGATTCTGCGCAGACGCTGGTTGCGCAGTCGGCGCCCGTTCAAGCCGGAGATGCCGCCGGTGCATCCGTACGCGTGTTGGCGCTGGATGGCGAATTGCCCTATGTGGACAAGCTGGCCGCCCAGCAGTACCAGCTCGTCTATCCGATCTTTCTGGTGAGCAAAAGCGCACCCAAAGGCTGGCTGGCGCGCTTTGTTGATTTTGTGCTGAGTCCCGGCGGCCAAGACATTGTGCGGCAGTTTAGCGCGCCGGTGCGGTAGGGCCAGGCCGCTCCTCCCCCTGGCCCCCCCTCCTCTCCACCCGTGGAGAGGAGGGGGAAGGACGCACAAAGTGTGTCAAGGGGGAGGAGCGGCTCGTACGCAATCAGTTACCCCTGAGCAGATTGATGCGCGCGACAAGCGGTGCATCCGGCGGCCAGTATAGTTGACTCTTGACAAACGCATATTTCAAAATCGAGATAGATTATGATAAAGTGCGCTTACCGTCACCAGTAGAGTATGCCAAAGGAGAAAACCATCATGGCTCGCCGAGCCGCACGCATTGCCCAACATGCTGCGCAAACCTTGCCCGAGGGCCCAGGCCCTGCACCATACCCTAATATGGTCTGGATTCCGGGCGGCGCGTTTTGGATGGGCTCCAACGATTTCTATCCCGAGGAGGGCCCGGCGCATCGGGTCACCGTACAGGGCTTTTGGATGGACCGCTTCCAGGTGACCAACCGCGACTTTGCCCGCTTTGTCAAAGAGACCGGCTACGTGACCTATGCCGAGCAGCAGCCCGACCCGGCCATGTACCCCGAAGCGCCGCCCGACATGCTCGTGCCCGGCTCGCTGGTCTTTCAGAAGCCCAAAGGCCGCGTGCCCCTCTGGCATCCGGGCGACTGGCGGCAGTGGTGGGCTTTTGTGCCGGGCGCGCAGTGGCGGCATCCACAGGGACCGAGCAGCCACATCCGCAAGCTGGACAAACATCCGGTGGTGCATGTGGCCTGGGAAGATGTGCAGGCGTATGCCGAGTGGGCGGGCAAAGAGCTGCCCACCGAGGCCGAATGGGAATTTGCCGCCCGCGGCGGGTTGGATGGCGCGGTCTACGTTTGGGGGGATGAATTTACGCCCCAGGGCCAGATGATGGCCAACACGTGGCAGGGGGAATTCCCGTGGCAAAATTTCAAAGAGGATGGTTACGAAGGTACATCACCGGTCGGTTCGTTTGCGCCTAATGGTTACGGCCTGTTCGACATGGCGGGCAACGTGTGGGAATGGACGCAGGATTGGTACAGCGCCCAGCATGAAGCGCCGGCCAGTCCCTGCTGCGTGCCGGAGAATCCCCGCGGCGGCCAACGCGAACTGAGCTATGACCCGGCGCAGCCCCACATCACCATTCCGCGCAAGGTGACCAAAGGCGGCTCACATCTGTGCGCACCCAACTACTGCCTGCGCTATCGCCCCTCCGCCCGCACCGGCGAGATGATCGACAGCTCGACGTGCCATTTGGGCTTCCGCTGTATTGTGCGGGTTCGTGAAGGGGTGAAAGGGTGACTGAGCCTGTCGAAGTCACCCTTTCACCCTTTCACCCTTTCACCCTTTCACCCTTTCACCCTTTCACCCTTTCACCCTTTCACCCTTTCACCCGGTCACCTTGTCTTGTCATCTTCTTCCAGCGCGCCGGCCAGATCGCTGAGACAGTTGAGATAGGTCAGCGCGCTCTCCACCGTATCCCCACGTTCGTAATATTTGTGCAGCGTCAACTCTTTGCCATCCAAAATGATGCGCATGGGTCCCACCGCGGGCAGCGCGACAAGCTGCTCCTGGCAAGCCGGATTGGCGAAAAATTCTTCCACGGGCTCGGTCGGTTTGCCATAGCAATTGTACGCGGCATGAAAGCGCACGGGGAGGGAAGCGTGCGGCTCCAGCTCTTTGGTGGGCCAGCGATAGAGGGCAAAGGCAAGGGCTGGCGTTTGGCGCAGCCAGATGGAAAACTTCAACTGCTCAATCACCTTGTAGCGCCCGCGCTCAATGCGCTTATAGAGAATCACCGCCCGGCGCTCGCGATGGAACGCATCTACAATGTCGGGCGATTGCAGAAATTCGCCATTGGTGCGGGTTGCCACCTGCTTAAAATAGCGCTGGTGGGGGCGTTCAAACCAGTCCAGCCCATTGGCCAGATTGACGAGTATTTGGTGCGGAAAAAGTAATGCCTTCATAACTAATGATCATAGCGGAAGCCGTCCGTGTCAGAAGGAAAATGCGCTGACATTTATCTGATATTTTTCGACGCCTCCTGTTCAACCGCAAAAAAGCAGAATAGCCACAATAACACAAAAGACACAAAAATATGCCCAACTTTTTGTATCTTTTGTGTTATTGTGGCTATTAAAGAAGATTCAAATAGCGGAGGCTGCGATGCACGGCTGCAGAAACCCATGACCTTTCAGCCGAGTGGTCAGCCGTGCGTTGCAGCCGCAGCGGCTCTATTTAAACAGCTTTGCCTTAACCCGATATGGGCAACCCCGCCGCCTGCATAATTTTGAGCGCGTTGGTGGTGGGGCAGGGGCCGGGGTGCAGCCGATAGTCGAAGATCATGCGCGCGCCGTCCACATCATCGCGGAAATGGACGTTGGCAATGAGCGGGTTGTCATCGGCCAGCTTGACTAGCTCCAGATCGTGGGTGGAGATAAAGCCGACACCGTTCTGATTGGTGAGCGCTTGCGCATAAGTCTGACTGCCTTGGAGTCGCTCGCGGTTGTTGGTGCCGCGGAAGATCTCATCGATGGCAAAAAAGAGCGGCAGTGGATGCGCCGCTTGCAGCGCGTCCAGCAGTGCTTTGAGCCGCTGCACCTCGGCGTAAAAGTACGAAATACGGTTGGTGACTGAATCGCTCACTTTGATGCAGGTGAAAATGCGGAAAGGGACCGCCTGCAGCGCCGCGGCATCCACCGGGCCGCCGGCAAAGGCTAGCGCCAGATTCACCCCCAACGCTTTGATAAAGGTGCTCTTCCCCGCCATGTTAGAGCCAGTGATGATCACGAGCTTGCCCAACTGGTCGAACGTAAAATCGTTGCGCACTTTCGGCGGGGCCGCGTCCACATCCGGCAGCAGGGGATGGGCCATTTGGGCGACGTTTAACAATACATTGCTTTTGGCATGAGGCTTTTCTAATAGCGTCGGGAAGGCATAGTGCGGGTTGAGGTAGCCCAGATTGGCCAGCCCGTTGAGCGCCTCGAGTTCATGCCACACTTCGAGCCAATGGGGCATGTGATGGGCCATATCCACTTTGCACTGGGCCAGCCGCCAGGCAAAGTAGATGTCCCACGGCGCGATGGCGTTGAGCGCCAACCCAATAAACGGGTTGCCGCGCACGCCGGTGGCGCTGGTGATCCAGGCGAGCTGGCGCAGGTAGCGCGACGGACGCTGCTCGGTTTGGGTGATGGGTTGGCAGAGCGCGGCCAAATGAGGCGCGCCGCGGAATGAGAATTTTTCGATCTGCCGGAAAACTTCGGTCAGCCGGGCCAGAATCTCTTTGAGCTGGGCGGCCTGGCGAAAGACATCTTTCTCGCTGCCGCTGTGGGCGGCCATTGTCCCGGCATAGAGCGAGAGCAGCACGTAAACGCCAAATGTGTAAAGCCAGAGCGGTGGCGCGCCCGCCAGCCAATCTAGCAGAAAGAGCAGCGCGTTGACGCCCGCCAGCGCGCCCAGGACGAACAGCCAGCGCCGGAGTGCGGGGCCGTCGGCATCTTGTGTAAACCAAGCCAGCAATTGCGCGGTCTGCCATTTGGGCGGCGTGGCGGATGCAGTTTCCAGCGGGGAACCGGTGCGCGTTTGGGCGGTCACGGCGGCGGCGGCCAACCGGCCATGCAGCATCAGCTTGGTGCGCAGGCGCGCCAGCGGCCGCCATTCGCGCACAAGCTGTTGGCGCTGCAAAATGCGGTCGCGATTGGGCTCAATGTCATTGAGCCAGGCGCGCAGCCGCGCGCTTCCTTCTGCCGTGGCCGCCACATCCATAAGCCGATGCAGCGAGCGCTCGCCCACCAGGTCTAGGTCGGCCTCAAAGGGGTGGGCATAATCCGGGGCGGCGTAGCTGGCGGGGGGCATGGCGGACCAATCCAGCTTCATGCGTGCGATCTGCTCCAGCTTGATCTGCCGCCAGAGCGCGTGGCGCGCCATGCTCTGTTCGTAGCGGCCATGCACAACCACGCAGCCCACAAAGAGCGCACCCAACCCCAGCAAACAGAGCCAAAAGAGCCAGGCCCCCACGCTAAACAGGGCCAGGCTGCTGACGCCAATGGCCGCCAAAAAGCTGATTCCGCGCGCCCAAGACCAGCGTACGCTCTGCTGCTGGAGACGGTTTAGATTGGCTTCGACGTGTAGAATGTGGCGCTGCAATGAGCGTAGACGGCGCTCTTTGGGGTTATGTATCACCATACCATTCGCCAGGACACAATTTCTTTCATTACCAGCAGATCGCCATCATAAAAACCTCGCCAGAAAAGTCTTCACTCTTGTACGGCGCTTTTCTTTCCAACTCTAGATATTCGTCTGGGGTAATGTTTGCGGATAATTTGACAGATGAGACCATTTTTACCCTCCAAAATCGTGGCAGGAGTCGTGGAAAAACCCAATAGACGTGACACTTTGTCAGGGCATTCCGTGCGGGCGTCTGCATAGGGATGCTAGTGATGATTGTAGCACAACCCGAGCCATTGTGCCGTAAATGTAGACCGTATAAACAATTCCGCGGCAGTGCTAGACTTCGTTGGTTGTGACGGCCAGGTCGGCGCCGTTGGTGTCGCCCAGCGATACATTGGTCAGGCGCACGGCGCTGCCGCTGCCCGTCACGTCGAAGGTTGCCGTGGCCAGCGCGCCGTCGGCCAGGGCGGAGAGGGGCAACTGCAAGCCGGCCAGCGCCACCTGAATCTCGCCATCGCGCACCTGCGTCCACGGCTGCACGCCAGTGGGCAGGTGGAGGGCCAGCGCATCGGGCAGACCGTCGCCATCGGCGTCGCTGGCGTCAAAGCGCAGATTGCTCGCATCGTAGCGGATGGTGAAGGCGGCGGCCACGTTGCCATTACTCTGCAGCATGATTGGTGCGTCCGCGGTTGCGCCTGTACTCGCGGCCACATTAGCTGCCTGGAGCGTTGCCGTGGAGCTGCTCTGCACGCCAGCCGCCATGACCGGCGGGATGGCGCAGCTTGTGTCGCCAAAGAAGACGCGTACCGTGCAGATGATGTCGGCCGCGGTCACGCTGTCGGTGTCGTTGCCGGCGCCGTTCTGGCTGGCGTTGGCGTCGCAGCCAACGGGGCCGCCCGCATAGCCAGCCGGGTCGTAGATGAGCCACCAGGCTGGATTGCTCTGGTACTGTGGGTCATCCCCGGCGTCGAAAAGCTCCAGCACAACGCCCACAAAGTCGGCGGCGGTCACGCTGCCGCTGCCGTTGCAGTCGCCGCGCAGGTCGTCTTTGACATAGTTGACCGTAACCGTGGCGTCAGCAGAGTTGGCTGTGCCGTCGGTTGCCTGATAGGTGAAGGTGGTTGTGCCGTTGGCGTTTGGGCCAGTAAAGGCGATGTTGGTGCTGTTATTCGTCGTCGAGCCGGCCGCCGGTTGGATGATTGATGCCACGGTCAGCGTGTCGCCATCTTCATCGCTGTCGTTGGCCAGCACGTCGACGTTGATTGAGGCTGCGCCGACAACGACCGTGGTGCGGAGGTCGTCTGGATCGTCCACGGCCACGGGTGCATCGTTCACGTCGTTGATGGTGATGGTCAGCTCTTTCGCAAAAGTGCCGTTGGGTTTGCTATCGTCGGTCTGCACGCGGATGCTGTAGCTGTTCTTAACCTCGAAGTTAAAGCTCGCCGCGGTCTGAAGCTGGTCACCCACAATGGTAAAGCTGCCGTTGTCGGCATCGCCTGTGCCCGCCATCAGCGTGTAAGTATGGGTGTCGCCTGCATCGGGGTCGGTGGTGGTGAGCGTGCCGACGGTCGCGCCGCTGGCCTCGTTCTCGTTCACGCTACTGGGCGCGAGGGTAATGTCGGTGGGCGTGGCGTTGAATTCCAGCGTGAGCGTGCCGCCCGTGGCCGGGTTTGTGCTCTCCACGTCGCCGGCGCCCTGACCACCAAAGGATGGCGCCGGATCGTTGGAGAAGTTGACGACGACATTGGTTGTTGCGCCATTGGTGGTGACGCAGGCCGGCAGCACGTTAAAGACCACCGTGAGCAGCGTGCCGTCGCTCAGCGCGTCGATGGGCGTGCTGTCGTCAATCAGCGAGATATCCAGTTCGCCGTCAGTGTCCAGGGGGTCGTTGGTGACGTTGGGCGTGAAGCCGGCGGGCGCGCCGCTGAAGCTGTCATAGCTCAGGCAGCTCTCCTGATAGTCGATGGAGAAGGCGACGCCGGCAATGCTGGCGCCGTTGCTATTGAAGAGGACGGGTACGCTGATGCTGCCGCTGTCGGCGTTGAGGGTGGCGTCGGCTACTTCCAGGGTTGGGCCGGCTACGCCTCCCACACCTTCAACCTTACGGATGCGGTGGTTGGCACGGTCGGCGATGTAAAGGTTGCCACTGAATCAGGGGCAGTTCCCCGCCGATGTGACGCAGCCGGTGCAATACGGACCGCGGATCAAGGCGCTGAGCGTCTACCTGAAAGATGAACTCTTCATTCCCTACGAGCGGACGCAGCGCTTGCTCATCGCCATCGTGGGCGCCGAGCGACGGATGCCATCGATATTTTACCGGCCTTTACAGGGACGGCCATCCATGATAGCTGGGCTACTTACTGGCTCTACCAGCAATGTAATCATGCACTGTGCAATGTGCATCACCTCCGTGAACTCAATGCCCTGATTGAGAACGAGGGCCAACTTTGGGCGCGCCGCTTCAAGCACTTTCTGCTGGCGGCCAAAGCCGTCGTCGCCGCGGCAAAGGCGGCTGGCAACTCCGCACTCCCGCTGCCCAAACAGCAGCAGGTCGACCGCCTCTATCGACGCTTAGTCACCCACGCCCTGGCCGCTAATCCCCCGCCCCCCGATGGTTGGCCCACCGGCAAACGAGGTCGCGTCAAAAAGACCAAACCCCGCAATCTGGCCGAACGCTTTGACAATCAACAAAACGCCATTCTGGCCTTTGTCTATGATTTTAATGTGCCTTTTGACAACAATCTCGCCGAAAGAGATATTTGTATGCTCAAGGTGCAACAGAAAATCTCCGGTTGCTTCCGCAGCACCTGGGGCGCTGATGCCTTCTGCCTCCTGCGTTCTTACATCTCTTCCCTGCGCAAGCACAACTTTCAGCTCTGGCCTGCTTTGCTTTCCATCTTTCGCGGCTCTCTTATTGAGCCCCGGTATTCACCTGGATAGTTACTATCGTGGATAACTTTAATTATTTAACTGTCGGGGTCTTCAACAGTGCCTTTGCGAGCCTTGCTAGTGACTTTATCGAGGGACTTCCAGGCGAACAGATTACGGCGTCTACGGATTATACCGTCGTGGCCGGTGATGATGCGAATGGAATCGTGATCGACACGATTGTGGTCGAAGGCTTCACGCTTGACGCGGTCAACTTCAGATGCACAGCCAACTAACCTGAACATTTTACCTCCATAAGATTGAAGCGCAACCGGTGCAGTTTTCTGCACCGGTTGTTTGCGTTTTTCAATACGGATGCTGATCACCAGAAGATAGGCTGGCCGCTAATGGCTTTCAGCCTGGGGGTAGTTGCTTGGGGCACATGACATGGACGCACAAGTGGGAATAAATCGAGTCTCTGCGCGGCGACAGCGCCCGCTTTCCGCGGGCGCTGTCGCCAAGTGCACTTTGTGAGACAGTTGTTATCACTAAAGTGAAATCAGCTAGAAAACGGTACTTTGAGCGAATGCCGGTTGGTAGACTGCGGCGTTGCAGTCGTATCGAAAATGACGGCTCCCTGATGCGTTCTAAACTACCGGTCTCAAAATGATTTCACTTTACATAGACGCCGATAGCGTCAACGCGGTCTTTGGATCTCATAAAGCTCTTGGTCGAGCACTTGGCCAACGAGCACAAGTCCACTCTCTAACATGTAGGCAATCAGCGCACTGTCTGGTGACCAGGAGATAATCATCACAGGCGCAGAATCGCCGCTGAAAGTAGCAACCATTCCCTGTGCTTTCATGTTCCATATCAGTACAGTTCCAGACTCTGTACCTATGCCAAGTTGACTGCCATCTGGGGACCAAGCCAAGCTGGAAACGGGACCAGACTGCCCATCAAATTCAGCCACGACACTCTTTGTTTGGCCATCCCATATCAAAACAGAGCCATCTTGCTCTCCAACAGCCATGAGGTTCGCATCAGGAGACCAGGCTACACTCGTTGCGTCCCCAATCGGGTGTTCAAGCGCGACTATTTGATTCGATTCACGCTCTTGTTGAATCGAATCCTGACCCTAAGCTTCTATGACGCCGTTGTCCATTGCCAAGAGCAAGCGACTGCCATCGGGCGCCCACGCGAGGCTGTAGATAGTTTCCGCATTGCGCATGGCAGCAACCGCTGTCCACGTTTGCGTCTCCCACATTTGCGCACCGCCTGATTTGAACCCTGCCGCGAGTTGAGCCCCATCGGGCGACCACGCCACGGGTTTGACCTCCCCATCGCGCCCCATAAGGACATTTTCTATACTGCCATCCGCCACATTCCAGATGCGAACAGTACCGTCGGCGGAACCGGAAGCAAGCCGGGCGCTATCGGGGGACCACTTTACGTCCCCAGTAGCTGCTGGACCAACAACTGCACTACGGAAAGACAGCCCCTTGATTTTTTCCGCGATCGGTTTGGTTCATATAGGCGCCGTCGAACTCATTCAACGAATCAAGTACGCCCTGCGCGGCCGCATCCGCCGTCGTGCAGGTTGCGCCCTGAATGGCAGATTTTAGGGTGGCCAGGTTTTCCGCTTTGTTCGCCACCATGGGCTGAAAGTGCGACACAATATTCTGCTGATACCCTTCCCATTGGGCCGCCAGTTCAGGGGATGCATCGGCGGGCGTTTTCCAGCACGGCACCAGTAATTCAACGTTGAGCGATACATCGGCCGCCGCCAAGTCGCAGCTATCTGTTCCGTAGCCGGGCCAATTCCACAAATACTGCCAGCTATAAGCGAAGTCTTTATAATTATTCTTAGTGGCTCTGGGGCTTAGCTGATCCATGGCGCTGCGCAATTCGCTGGCGGTGGAGCCGGTAATTTCGTAGTATTGGATTTGGGCGGGGTCCATTGAGACTTGACAGTTCAGCACCGTGGATGTAGTGACCGGCGCCGGCGCGTCGGTGGGCGTCGCGGCCAGATCACCAGTCCCAAATGTGATGTTATCAAACGAGAGCGTCCCGGTTTTGGGTCCCTCGGCGCGATCAACGACCAAGCTATAAAAACGAATTGGATAGTCAATGCTGCCATTTTCAGGGCCGAATTTGTGACCACCTGGCCAGGGTGCATTGGCGTCGATTTCGCCGGTGACCTGCTGCCACCCTGTGTATGTCACAGCGCCCATGGGGACAGACCACACTTCGCCATTGGCATCTTCGATCCAGATACTAAAGAGATGTCCCGACCCGTCACCATACACCCAGCCCTGAACCAGATTCGGTTTACCTTCAGTGGCAATGCGCTGGGTGAAGACAATAAAACCGTCCGCGGTTGTGGCGGCAGAAAAATCGTAATTCAATTTGCCAGCATATTTCCCTTCCTGTACATGGTCAGTGCTTTGGGTAAATGTACCGTAGGGCTGATCACCACGCTGCCAGTTTCCAAATGTCTCAAAGTTCAGCAGTCCTACCGCTGTGGTAGATGCCGGCTTGGGTGCCGGCGTATTCGTTGGGGCCGGCGTATTCGTTGGGGCCGGCGTATTTGCCGGCTGCACCGCTGTTGTGGGGGTGTCCGTGGATGTTGCTGCGGGGGCCGTCGCAGCATTCTCTGTGTTGGCAGAGGCAACTGCACTGTCAGCGGTCGAAGCCACACCATTGCGCGTAAACGCTGGGCCACTGAGCGAAGCTAAGCGTTCCCACGTCTCTGTATCCCACAGCTGCACAGCGCCACCTTCTGTGCCGGCGGCCAAACTGCCGCCATCCGGCGACCAGGCAAGACTTGTGACGGCTTCGTCCAGATCGCGCAACGTGGCAATATAGATTTCGGCCTTTTTGTTCCAGACGCGCACGCTGCCATCGGCGTAGCCAATAGCGAGATTAGCGCCATCGGGCGACCAGCTGATAGGGGTGATGCCAGTGGAGACGGCGTTTTGGGCATACACTTGGGCCGGCAGCAAGGTCAGCACCGCTAGGAGGATTGAAAAAAATCGTTTGGTGTTTCGCCGCCGAGCGACTGATTTGCGAGAAGAGTATTCGCTTTGCACGAAATAGTCCTTTCAGAATTGGAGTAACTATAGACTTGCTAAATAAATGCTTGAGCGCCGCAGATCAGCGCTCAAGCATTCCTATCTGAGAAAGCATCGGAACCGAATGTGATGTTGTCTGTGGTGCGGCAAAAAACGATGTACTTTCGATTAATTTCCGTACGGTACTTTGATTGCGTCGCATGGCTGGTTGGTCGGGCTGATATTCTGCGCCAGGGCGACATCAATCCGCATTACATTGGTGGGTCGCGTGGCGGACATGGTTCCCCTTCCGTCAGGACATAGCTCATAGTTATAGCTATCGCCACGCTGGCTGGTCACTTTGAAGTAGCGGGCGCTGTTGTTTGCCTCCAGGATGATATATTGTTTCCCTACCTCAGGGCTCAACACGCGGTTCTGTTCTCCCCAAGTGCATGACTCGTTGGTTGGGGTAATATTCTGCGCCTGCGCGGCCTCAACGCTCATCACATTCTCGGTCCCCGTGGTCTCCATGGAGCCCAGCGTATTTGCGTATGGGCATAGCTCAAAGTGATATGTTCCCCGCACGATGCTGGTCAGTCTGAAGTAGCGGTAAGAACCGTTTGCCTCGCGCATGACATACTCTTTTCCAATCTCGAGCGTCAGCGCGTCTGAATTTGCGGTTGAGGCTCCCGCATTCGCTGGCGCTGTTGGCTTATTGGTCTGCTGTGCGGCAGAACTCGTTTCCGCGGGCGGCAGCGCTTGAGTGAGGTCACCATTGCTGGCCCATAAAATCGCACTGGTATTGCCCGATACAAGCAGAAGGACGCCGTCGGGGGTCAGGGTCAGATAGGCGCTAGAGTCAGGATTCTGGGTCAAAGCTGACCAGATATAGGCGTCGTTTGCGCCACGAACCACAAAATTGCCGTCTTTCTGCATCTGAACGCTTTGCGCCTTGCTATAGTTGGGGGTGACACTCTGCAGACCCCAAACGTACTGACCGGCCGCGGTGTAGACAACGACGTTGCCGTCGGGCTGGAAGATGAGATAGTGATTGCCAGATGCTGAGGGATACTTTTGACCCCGAACAATCGCATGGTCGGCTAGCAGTGGAAAGCTATTTTCTTGGGCTGTTCCTGTGCTGGCCGCTGGTGAAGTCGGAGCTGAGGTCGAATTGTCAGCGGGTTTGGGCTGCGCAGCTGGGCCAGGGTTTACGCAATTGGCATCAATTTCAGGAACTGCCACAAAGTACCAGGTTCCGTTTGCGGACATGGCGGCGCCGTAGCCGATCTGGGGGTAGCAACCAGTGACGTTAAACCAGGGCCGAAAATGCGTTTCGCCCGCCATCCAGCTATGGGGATAATCGCCCAACCCGCCCTGGCCTGCGGCCTCCACCACGCTGGCGACGCCGAAAAAGTCGGCGCGCTGACCAAGGTCAAAAAGGTTAACGTTCTTGCCGGTCTTGGGGTCGCGGTAGGATCGCGGGCCGTCATGCCCGAGTTTGTTAATGGAGGCCTGATACTCGGCTTGGAATTGCGCCGCCTGGTTGAGCTTGTCGTTTAGCACGTGGTCAGCGAAGAAAGGCGGCGTCTCACTTTGCCTGAAGACCTTCTCCATCTGAGTTTGCCCAGTTTTTTTGCCGTTCTTATATACGTCGGTTCGCACAGTGTCAAGGCTCAGATCGGTGGCCGTCTGCGACCCGTTATCCTTGCGAAAATTCGCATCCTGCCGACCTGCATTCCCATAGGCCAGCATCTGCGCACGGAAGTCATCCAAATTTGCCGGGATTTTCACGGCGGGGTAGTACAGGCCGGCTTGGGTTTTCTGGCCAAGTTCGCTCATCTTTAATTTTGCCAGGGTCGTCTCGGGGACAGGCAGCCGCAGCTTGGGCGTTTCTGCGTTTGGCGAGATGAGGATGACCATATCCAAAGACTTCCATTCACCCTGTTTGGGTGTGGGCAGTTGCGCAGCAAGCGGCTTCCCCACGGCGCTGCTCATTTGCCCGTTGACCCACAGCATGTTGGTCGTTCCCGCTTTGCGCACGAGCGCAACCTCGCCTTTTTCGAATTGCGGCTTGTCATAGGTAATCTGGGTCTTCACAAAGGAATATTGCGTCCCGTTGATGGTCTGCGACGGAAACTCTCGGGGCGATTTGTCCATGACATATTTGTTCGGGTCCGCTGCGAGTATCTTCTCGACGAAATTGGGCGGCAGTGGCGTATCGAAGACATATTCAGTCCCATCCACGCGGCCGAGCCAGTACCTCTCCCGCGCGCCGAAGATGGACATACGCACCGTAGGTGTTTCTGCATTGGGCGAGATGAGAACGAGCAGGTCAACATACTTCCAGGTACCCTTCACGGTCGCTTGGGCTTTCAACTGAGAGGTGAGGGCAGGCCACTCGGCGCTGGTCTTGTCCATTGTAAACCACGAATTCGCTCCGACCGCGCCATTGCGTTGGAATGCGATTTGGCCGTTGTCGATCAGATCTTTGTCCCAGGCCAGGGAGATTGACACAAAGGAGTAGCTCTTCCCGGCGATAAGCTGGCTTGTGAGCTTGGGGAGATCCTTGAAGGCAGCATACTTTGGGCCGTTGGCGGTGATCATGGCGGCAAAATCGGCCGGCAGCCGCGTGTCGAATGCGTACTCGGTTCCCGTCAAGCGGCCTAGCCAGTAAATCTGTGATTGTGCGGATGCCGACGTGACGGCCCAGTCTATCGGCAGCAAGGTTGATAAGCATAGGCCGAGCACGCACAGAACACGCCAGAAATGGCGTTGCCCATTGTTAGGCTGAGCAATAGAGTGTAGTTTAAGTTTCATTTGATCCTCATGTGTAGGAAAAGATTCGCGTCGGCTTCGCCAGACCTCCGACGCATCTCGTCGTCGCTTTGGTGGTTGCGCTAATTTGTTCAGGATGTATTACCCAAGCGCCTCCATATTGAACATCTGACTGGCAATGCCTATCATACCAGGACGAACGCTTCCAAAACGCTTCCACGCGCTTCCGCACCGCGGCGGGGGATGTGGAGATGTAGCGTTTTGTGGGGTATACTTTGGCTGATCTTTTAGGCTCAATGGGATATCGTGTGGTCTCCTTCCTGGAAGAGGCAGACGCCGCGTTGGCGCTCGCCAAAGCCGTCTCTGCCTCTTCCAGGAAGGGGAGAAACCAGCGGGTCAACCACATGAGATCCAGATGAGCCATCTTTTAGAGATATAGAAACCTTGCAGCGGAGAAGACCATGGTGGGAAAAAATCCAATTCTTATCGGCTCAATTATTCACCTGCAAAATCAATTTGGCGACCCCCAAAATTGGTTTAATGATGCGGACGGCGCGAAACACGGCGGCTATCTTGAAACGCGCGGCTGGGTCATAGACAAACCGGTGATTACGCACTGGCACGACGAGCATATCCAATCATTTGTCTTTACGCACAATGACAAAGATCGAGCCCACGGCTCCGGCAGCTGGCAGATTGTTTCGGCAACGGGGAAGGCCACGGGAGAGCCGTTGGTAAACGAAGACAAAATTCACCTGCTTAACGTCTATCCAGGCGCAGGATATCTGGACAGCTTTGAATGGGTCACGCGGCTGGAGCCATTTAAGGAGTTTACCAATATGACAATCGGTGTGTTCACCGCCAGTGTCCCCAAGCGCGGCGGTGGGCCATCGGGCACGTGGACGGTCAGGTTGGCCGGCTCTTCACAGCCATCTACCAATGGGGAACCGCGTCAAATCTACGCAGGCGACACTGTCAAAATTGAAAACGATTACCCAGGGGCAGGCAATCTGCATACGTGGGGAAATGTGAAGGTCAATGGGCTATTTGAAGAGTATGAGGGGGAGCGCCTCTTTGTATTTACAGCGGACGCGTCGCCAACTGGTGTTGACAAGAAGGGTTCTGACATCTGGGCGATCACCCTCAATAGCCCCGCGGAAAACCTATACCGTCTATACATCCGCCAAGGCGATGAATCAGCACCGTGGCACGATGGCGGCGTCATCAAGATCGAAAAAGGGACGGCACTTACGGATGGCAAGAAAGATTCGTCAGAGCCGATCATGCTGCCCGCTTCCTCGTTTCCGCAACAGTTGAAGATTGACCAGTTATCAGATGCTCTTGGAGCAGCAAAAGAGATCGGGTTACAAATTGAGCTGGTCGAATCTGGTAAAAACTATCAATCGTTGCAGGGGAAAATAGCCTATGGTGGGGAAGAGACCGTACATTTTAAGGCGCACCGGCCCACGAAGGACGACGGCAGGCTCTTGCGCGATTATTTATACCCCGATCTGCTGAAAGGTCGAACCATCAAACTGGAAGGGTTGATGGATACAACCTATCGATTGCTTTGTGATTCGTTCGATAGCATGAGCGTAATCTCACTCAATGAGATGCGTAAGCACATCAAACAAAACGCCGAGAGCGCCGGCAACGTTCAGACAGACCTCGAAAATATCTTGACAAATGCACAGCCAACAAGTGACGAATTTCAAGAGAAGCGCAAGAAACTCAACGAGCAGGATCACTTTTTCCAAATCAAACAGTTGCTAAACCTGTATGAACTAAGCCGGATTTTAAATGACTTTTTCTGGCGCGAGCTTCAAGATGATATGAAGCGTTCTCTCGAAGAGCATCAGCGAAACCAGACATTTGCCCCGCTTCATCTTCTGCGCAGTTGTTCGCAAAGCGTTGCCACTGACCACGCGATTATCCAGCAAGCAGCAACCCAGCGCCGCTGGCACAAATCAATCAAGGGAGCGAATCCCGCTATGGGTTTGCAAGCAAGAGAGCTTTTGTTGATGGACAAGCTTGTCATCAAAGCGATAGCGCCATTCAAGCACCTGCTGCCGGGCGATTCTGAAAACATTGCCGTCGTCACCTATCTAAGTGACCACACCCACATTCACGATCTGCCCTATACGGATCAGTTCATTTTGGTTGGCATTAGCTATGATCGCGTTCCGCCCGCGGCTGGCTTTGTGGATGACGAAGTGGCGGCTGGCAGTGACTTCTATGCCTACGAGCTTTTGGCGATTCCGCATGAAGTGGGACACCACATCTATCAACATGGCGCGCTCCCCGGAGATGGCAAATCGTTTATTGAATTGAGCAAGCAGTTTGAAGCAAACAACCCCTACCATCACTGGTGTGAAGAACTTTTCGCCGACCTGTACGGATGCATCATTGCCGGTCCACTATCGGCGCTTGGTTTGCAGGCGTTGCTTATGTCTATCGATAGAACGCGTGCATGGAAAGATGATGAGGTGCATCCAACCCCCGCGCTCCGCTTCTTCATTCTGACCGAAATTCTGCGTATCTTGCCGTCAATATACGACCAAATCAAAAAGGAGAGCGCACAAAAGCCAGAGGCAAAGGATCTGATGCCACACTGGGCCGTCGTCAAAAATTTCGATGAGATTGCGGCCAAGCTGGACAAGCGCTGGGTAACAATGATCGAACAGTGGGGGTATAAGCGCAGATGCAGGTGATGGTCGTCCTTCGCGTATTTATCTACCTATTGAATCGGAACTATATCTGGACAATCTTGTCAATGTCGAGCGAGTCATTCATGGCGTTCGCCCAATCATTATTGAGTTCGCAACGCATCTGCTTCGCGCCACGCTCCCAAAACCGGCCGATACCCAAGAACTCTCTACCTCTATTCCCTGGTATGCAGACGATAGCGCCGAGCTGACAGACTACAACAGGAAGATGCAAGAGCTGACAGATGAGACTGCCGCCACCAGGCGCGTCCCCCACGAAACCTTAGCGCGAATCGAGAAATATGCCATTAAACCGAAAAGTTCAGGCCCTGACGAAATATTGCAACAGTACTTAAATGGCTGGGCGATAAAGGACCGCACGGCTGGGGAAATCATTAAGGCTAATCCGTAACTACGTAGACACTCGAGGGCTGAGCCTGTCGAAGCCCGCCTCCGCCTTCGACAGGCTCAGGCTACAGTTGAGTAGTTACGCTAATCCAGAAAAATAGACATCCCAATTCGAATCGATTTTCTATATTAGCTTGTAGGCCATGCTGGATATTTTATTTTTGGGAATGGCCAAACTTGCTCAATTGAGCAACTCATGCAAATGGGGATCATTCAATTCCAAGTTTAAGCGCCGCCGCTGCTTTGGCGTATAAGCTCTGCTTGGGTTTGTCCATCTCCGTATACAGTTTGGACAAATAGTAATAGGAGTATGCCTGTTCATATCGGTCGTCCAGTTCATGAAAGATCTGTAACCCGTCGTTGAGCAATGCCAGCCCCTCAGCGAGATTCTGGTTTGCCTGCTGCAGCAGCCCCAACTGCGTCTTGACCAGCGCTTCCCAGCGCAGGCTGCCTAGCTTGCGAAAGTTCTCCAGGCACTCCTGGCCAAGCACCAACGCCGCCTCAATTTCTCCCTGCATTTTGCAAAGGGTGGTTTGTTCATAGAGCACGGCCGCATATTCGCCAATATCGCCAAGTTGACGGCTCACTCTGAGCGCTTCCATCAAGCATCGCTCGGCATCGGCATACGCGTCCGTCCGGCTCTTGACGCGCGCCAGATTGCGTAGCGTTTCTACATAGCTGGGCGATAAAGGCAGTTGGCTCTGTAGTGCGACGGATTGCGCCAGATATGCATGAGCGGTCTGAAAATCCCGGTGCATCTTCACATGACAAACCGCCATCAAATTGAGATTGCGGGCCACGCCAAGTGCATTGCCTTCCTCTTCAAAAATACGACGTGATTCTGTAAAGAGCGTCAGCGCCTCGCCATCCTGCGCCCGCTCATTCTTAATGCGCCCCAGCAGATATTTGGCCTGGGCAATCCCCGCGCCCTCTTCCAAATGCATAAAGCCATCCAGCGCCCTTGCCAAATGTGCTTCAGCCTCCGCATACGCGTTCAGCTCCATCGCCACTTCGCCCAGCCGCAGCAGCACCCGCGCCTTATCATCCCCCAATTTCGCAGCCGCTTCCAGCGCTAACGCCAACCCCGCCCGCATCTCGCCAAACCGCACCTGCCGAAACCACGGCTCATCCAGCACCTGTGCAAAATCCAGCACGGTCTGCCACGCTTCCAGCGCGTGGGCCTTGGTGATGGCGCCAGAAAAGTTGCTCCACTCGGGTTGAAGCTGGCCATAATCCGCGTGATTGGCGCGGGCGTACCCGAAATAGTATTCAACAAACGCTTCTTCAACCGCGCGCTTACGAACCGCCAGCTTCTCCGCCGCAAACTGGCGCACAAGAGCGTGCATGACGTATCGCTCTGCTTCGTGCTGTTGTTGCAGCAGCGACTTTTCACACAGCAGGTCCAGATCAAACAGGGTGGCGCCCGCCACGCGCGCAGCAGCTTCCGCCGTAAAACTCGTCGGGAAAACAGAGAGCGCGGCCAGCACCGCCTGCTCCTCTGCCTCCAACATCCGCCACGACGTTTCAAAGACCGCGCGCATACTGCGGTGGCGCGGGTCCCCATCGCGCAGCCGGGTGCTGAGAAAGTCCAGCGACTGGCCAATCGAATCGATGATCTGCGCCAGCGAACGGCGGCGCACCCAGGCCGCGGCCAACGCAATGCCCAACGGCAGCCCATCCACCAACTCACAGATCCGCCGCACCTGCCCCAGATTCTCCGCCGTCACCGCAAACCCATCCCGCGCCATCCGCGCCTGCTCGGCAAACATGGCCTCCGACGGCCCCATTTGCAATTCACCATTCACCGTTAACAATTTACCATTTACAATTCCTTGCGCCCCTATCTCCAGCGCTTCCAGCAACATCACAGACTCAGCTTGAAAGTTGAGCGACTCGCGCGAGGTGGCCAGCATGACCAAACCTCGCGCGCGGTTCAGCCACGAAGGGATAAAGCCCAGCTCCTCCAGCACCCCTTCGCAGTTGTCTAAAATGAGCAGCATCTGCTTGGCGCGCAGAAGGGCCAGCACCTGATCACCGGTGAGCTGTTTATCATCCTGCGCTAAGCCCCCTGCCCCAATCTAATCGCCTCGCCCACCGCAATCTTGATCTGCTCCGCTCCCCCTGCACCGCATCCAGCGCCACAAACCAAACGCCATCGGGAAAGCTCGGCTGAACGTGCTGACCGACCTCGATGGCCAGGCGCGCTTTTGCCAATGCCGCCCGTCCCCACCAGCGTAATGAGCCGGTAATCAGGGTCCACCAACCGTTCGAGCAAATAGGTCTGTTCGGCAGCGCGGCCAAAGAAACGGGTGGTTTGGAGGGGAGGTTGTGGCGGGTGGCGAGTGGCGGGTGGCGGGTGGCGAGTGGCGGGTGGCGGGTGGCGAGTGGCTCTTCTGTGTCCTCATTCTTTAGCATTTGGAACAGGGCGGTGGTTTCCTCTTCTGGTTCGACGCCCAGTTCGTCCCACAGCAATTGGGCGCACTGCTCATATTGGGCCAGGGCGGCGTTGCGGTCGCCAAGCTGGGCGTAGGCCTGCATCAGCGCCCGGTGCGCTGCCTCCAACCACGGCTCCAACGCTAGCTGTTGCTGCGCCACGGCCAGCACCGCTGGCCACTCGCCCTGTTCCATGCGCGCTTCGCGCAGCCATGTCATCGCCGCCAGCGCCCGCTGCTGCACATGTTCGCGCTGAGCCAGCAGCCACGCTTCCCACGTGTCGCTGGGGAAGTTCAGCCCGGCCAGCAATTCACCGCGCACGAGATGGACGGCCTCCTCCAACCGCGCCAAACAGGTGGGGCAACCGGCCAACTGACGATGCGGATGGTTCTCCACAATATCCAGCAGCCGCGCAAAGCGGGGTGCGTCGATCACAATGTCGTCCCCGTGCGCAGTGCGATCTGTTTGCGGTCGGCCGCAAACCAGGGCGGGCAGCCGCCTCATCGCCCAACGCAGCGCAGGCGGGTCAAGCGGTTGCGCAGATAGGTCAGCGCCGCTGTCCCCGCGGTCGGGCGAGAGCAGGCCGGCCAATGTGTCGCGGCGCAGGGAAATGCCTTGGTGCATGGCGAGATAGGCCAGCAGCGCGCGCTCGGCATCGGTGCGGAAGGCGGCGGGTTGGTTGTCGATTGTGACCGTCAAGGGGCCGAGGAGGGAGATGTGGAGGGTGGTCATGAGAATTGTAAATGCCACGGTGCAATTATGAATGGCCAATTGCGAATGATCGTTGCGCGACGAGAACGTTCACCATTAGCCATTCACCATTAGCCATTCACCATTACCATTCACCATTAGCTATTCACCATTAGCCATTCATCTCTTATTTCTAAGCGCCGTCTGAATGCTGGCATTAACAATCCGACAAAGCTGATCGCACTCATCCATAATATCCGCCAACTGATGCTTTGGCAAAAGCTGGCTGCGGCAAATGATTTTGAGGTTAATGTCCGACTCGTTGAGTTCTTTCTGCACGACGCGCATTTTGTGTACAAAATCGCTCCGCTTTCCGCCGCCCGCCTCACCATAATTAAACGCCGGCGATGTGCCGCTACGCACCAGTTGCCCGCTCAAATGTCTCCCCGACACTGTCTTCGGCATTGATTCGCACAGCCGAATGATCCGCACCGCAAATTTGATCAGCCGTTCTTCAATGTCATCGCCCTTGGCCAATGGTTCCTCCTGTTGAATTATGAATGGCTAATGGTGAATGGCTAATGGTGAATGGCTAATGGTGAATGGCTAATGGTGAATGGCTAATGGTGAATTGCGAATGAACGCCGCGCGACGAGACCGTTCGCAATTAGCCATTCACCATTCACCATTAGCAATTCGACTTCTTCCCCGCACCCAACCGCACCCACCGCCTCTTCCCAGTGGGTGCGCTAATGGTGCGCCGCCTCCGTATCCTGTGGCCATCAACGCCGCTTACACAACAGCCCAAAAATCAAACCACATTTCACAACTACGGAGGTTACTTATGAAACGCTTTAAGCTTTGGACGACGATTGTACTTGCCGCTATCTTCTCGCTGCTGTTCGCTTTGCAGCCCGCGATCAGTTACGCTTGTGGTGGTGGACATACTGGCTGTTAAGCGCTAAAACGTACATCATTGCTTCCAGCATCAGCAGTTCCCAAGCGCCCGAGTTGTCAGTGACAATTCGGGCGCTTGTCATTTCGTATTTACGACACGCTCAAGTAGGAGTCGATAGCCATAGCGCGCGCCAGAAAGGTTGGGTTTTCGAGTGCCTCAGCCAACGTAATGGCTTGCGCACCCAGTTGTCTGGCTTCGCTTTCATTAAATTTGCTCAAATGCTCGGCCATAGAGATCAAGACTTCGAAGGCAAGGTGCTGTAAATTGTCTTGGCAAGCAATATTTAACGCTTGTCGGTACAAAGCGTCGGCTTGTTGTGGTTCTTTTTGTTCGCGTTTGGTCTCAGCCAGATAGAATAACCCCATTGCTGTTAAGGCACGGTTCCCGATCGACTCAGAAATTTGCACCCCCTCTTCCAGACTTTTGACCGCTAGCTCGGTTTTCCCCAGCAAACGATAATTTTTGCCGAGATTTGTGCGGACGTACCCTTGCGCCGCCAAATCGCCATTTGCAGTTGCAACCTGAAGGCCATGCTGTAAATAATGGTGGGCGCTCAAGTAATCCCTTTGCTGGGTAGCGATTATGCTCAGATTGTTTAATAGGATCGATTGTAGATAACGGTTATCTAGCTGGTTACAGATAGTGAGGGCCTGCTCCATTATCTGTTGGGCAGACACCAGATCGCCCTTGTTGTAACAAATAAGCCCACGGCTGTTAAGGCTATTGCTCAATGCCTGCGCATTCTCAATTGCCCGCCACGCGGCGCACGCCTGCTCCAAATGGGCAAGCGCCTCCGCAAAGCGACCTTGGAGATCGTCAATGACGCCCAAATGGTGATGGCACCAACCAACCAGCAGCGTGCTGTCGACCTCCTGGGCAATGGAGAACGCGTGCTTGACCTTGTTTTTCGCCGCATCGTACTCGCCCAGCCGCCACAGCGCTTCGCCCCACAGCACATGCCCCATGCCTTCCGCCCAGTGGTCCGCACCCTGTTGGGCCTGGCGCAAAGCGGTCTCCACCGTCTCTATGGCGGCCCGATAGCGGCCCAGCCGATTTTGAAAGCGCGCCTGTTCCAGACCGGCGCGGGTCGCCAAGGGGTAGCCGGCGGCGCCCCGCGTCATGGCCGTGCGAACCGTGTTCTGCATGACGCCTTCCGCTTCATGGGCCAAACCGCGCAGTTGATAGTAGACCGAGAGTGAAGCCAGAGCGGCATAGAGCAGATCGGCGGCTTCGACAAGCTCAGCCATCGGTTCGACGGCTTCGACAGGCTCAGCCTCCGATTCGTTCCCAGAACTCCCTGGCGGTTCCCACGATTTAGGCACAGAGAGCGCCAAACCATTCTGCCAAGCCAGGCGCACATTCTCCAGATCCGGTTCAAGCGCGGCCACGGCGTGTTGCGGGCTCTCTTTCTGCAGCGCATCGCTGTGCTCGGCCAACAGCGTGAGATAATAGCGGATATGCTTTTTCACCGTTGGGGTGGGGGGGGCTTCGACAAGCTCAGCCACCGAAGGCTCAACTGCCGAGAGCTTTGCAGCGGCATAGGCGCGCACAACCGGATGGAGCGCAAAGCGGTCGGTCACCATATCATGCGTCAACAGCGACTTCTCACCTAGTTCGGCCAACTGCGGGGTGTCCGTATCGGTAATCTGCTGGGCCGCCGCCGCGGTAAAGCCGCCGCGAAAGACAGAGAGACGCGCTAGGCGCGTTTGTAGCACTGGCGTCAACGTACCCCACGACATGTCGAAGACGATCTGCAGGCTGCGGTGGCGCGGCGGCACATCGCGCAAGGAGGTAGCCAGAACATCAAAGCCATCTCGCAGTTCGTCGACCAGCGTGGACAGCGGTCTGCTGCGCGCCAGCGCCGCCGCCAGTTCAATGGCCAGCGGCAGCCCCTCCACCAGGTGGCAGATATGACGCACGTAAACAAGATCATCAAGCGGCAGGTTCTCCCGCCGCCCTTGGGCGCGCCGCGCCACAAAGAGATCCACGACATCCGACGGCGTGCCGTCCCCGTCATCTGGACCATTGCCCAAGCCGGTTAGCGCAATGATCCACTCGGCCCGCGTGCGCAACGCCTCCCGCGAGGTAACGATGAGCTGCACCTTTGCACAGCGCTGCAGCAGGTCGAGCACAAGCGGCACGCCCCCTGACAGCAGATGTTCAAAATTGTCCAGCACAAGCAATAGCTCTTTGTGTTGCAGATGGTTAAGCAACTGCTCCACCGGTTTGGACGAGCCGCTCAAGCGCAGATCCAGAGCCGTGGCGATTTCGACGGCAATCGCTTCCCGTAAATCGTCATCATCGGCGTCGATATCGGCCAGTTCAACCAGCCAAACGCCATCTGGATAGCGGTCGAGGCGGCGACGGGCGGCAGTAAGGGCCAAGCGCGTTTTGCCCACGCCGCCCTGCCCCACCAGCGTGACTAGCCGGCACCACGGCTGTTCCAGCCGTTCGTCAATATCCTGCAGGGCAGCCATGCGGCCAAAAAACTGATCGTGCGGCGCAGGCAAATTGTGGTACACAGGGGGCACTAATTGCGGGACCACGAGCGGCTGCTTTGCGATCGGTTGGGCAACGCTGAGCGGGGTCGGCCGGATCTCTAGGATGAGCGCCGTCAGCGTGGCGGAGGGAGCTATGTCTAATTCCGCGCGCAACAGAGCCACACAATCGTCGTAATGGCTCGCGGCTTCCCGCACACTCCCCTTGTCGATCATCTGCTGAATCAGCAGCGCATGTGCCGCTTCATCCAGCGCATCCACCTGGAGCCAACGCCGGGCGACGGCAATTCCATCATCCACATTGCCCGTAGAACGCGCATATTGTCCCAACTTCTGGTAGGCGGCAACTACTTGACGGCGGATATGTTCGCGCGTGGTCACAACCCATTCATCGAAATTAGGGGCGTCGGGCAGGTGAAAGTCGGCCAGAAAGTCGCCGTGATAGGCATCGAGAACATTTTGGAGAGCGTTGGCTTTTTTCGCCGAATCGATTGGACCAGACTCTGCCAGCGTCTGCAACAAATTGACCGCATCCACTTGCTGTTGGCTCTCTGGCGTCAGGGCCAGCGAATGGCGCGTGATCACTAACGCGTCACCCACCTGTTTGCGCAAGCGTGCTAGGGCGGTGCGTAGGTTGCTGAGGGCCTGTTGTGTCGTTCTACCTTCCCAAAGGAACTCGGCAATGAAGTCACGTTGATGGGTTTGTCCCGTTTGGGCTAAATAGATGAGTAAGGCTGATTCTTTCTGACTACGGATCCGGCTCAAGGGTTGCCCGTTTTTGTACAACGCTACTTGACCGAGCAATGAAAATGACAACATCAATTCTTTCCAATTTGTTGACCTTGGGCGTAGGGTTCATATATATCCTCTGTGAGGGTTCCTTGGGTGTTAAAGAGGGGGCCAACGGGACAGAAAATGGCAACGGAAGAATGGCGAAGACCTGTCACGCGGGATTTTACTTTGCGGTAATTGTCTCATACTTTCGACAAAATTTCAAGATCTTTTTCATTTTTCTTACTGAACGTTCAGGAAGCAATAGAGCGTCGTTTCGTTGACTATGAGCCTCCTATCTCCTTGGTCAAGCTTGCTCACCAACTGGCCAGGACAATGACTGGCCAAACGCAGCCATAAAAACTGTCGAGTTGACCAGTCGCCTTCCTATGTACCTATCGGATGCATCGAAAAGAACATTGATCTAATCTAGATATACACTATACTGCGGCTGCAAAAAGAACATCTGTTCTTCAATTGCTTACCGGAGAATTAAAGCTCATGTTCTTGTACAGAGTTTAGTTTAAAGCACGAAATTCCCATAAACTATCATCGCAGACTCGTGGAGGGAGCACTATGTTCACAAAACTGTTCTTGCTCAATCAACAACGTACCTACGCGCTCTTTTATGCCTGGTTGCTGGCACTCATTCTGCATCTGTTGGGTGCTGTGACCTTGCAGGATCTCAACGGCTTTCGTGAACCATCCATCTTCTATCTCCTCGCCATTTATCTGATACCCGCCTATTTTGTCATCTCACTGACGTATACAGCGTTACACGCTCTGACCCATTGGGATGACCGTGATAAACATGCACACAGCCTTTGATTGCCGTGTTCAACTGGCCCGGCAGCTGGGTTACCTGTGCAGAAAGGAAGGATGCCATGTTTACCCAAAACCTGCGCACCTATCGTATGGTGCATCCATTTGCTGTGGCTTTACTGCTATTGACTGCGTTATCCATCGTTTATGCCGTTGATTCGCAAAGAAACATAATGATTAGAACATACGCAAACCTGGAGTAAGAATCGCCTCGCAAGAGATGGTCTCTTCCCCTGGCGATCCACAGGCGTGGCGTAAGTTGTAATGGTGGAAAGTGCAACACATTGTAGGCGTGACGAAAACCGCCATCTTTCTAGCCAGCTTGTTTCTATTCATACTGGCGCTGACACTCATGCAAGAAGGGGCGCGCACGCTGACGCCTTTTGTGCATGAATATCTGGCGGCGGCCGCGCCTGCGCGCAGTTTGGGGCTGGGCTGGTTGGGCGCATACCTGCTCCTGAGCGGGTCGCCCGTGGCCGCCGCCGCCCTCACATTTTTCGACGCCGGCGCGCTGGATGCCTGGTCCACCTTCATGATGATCACGGGCAGCCGCCTGGGCGCGAGCTTGACCGTCTTTTTTCTGGGCTTTCTCTACGTGTTGCGCGGCCGCAACCGCGCCGACAGCCTGAGCATGGGGTTGCTCTCGCTCAGTGTCACCGGCGTGACTCATTTCTTTGGAATTTTTGTGGGGTTGGCTCTATTGCATGGGGGATGGCTGGATCGCTTCCAACTGCGCTCTGGCTATATGTTGAGCACGCTCTTTGAGCGCATTTTTGCGCCGCTGGCCCACGCCCTGGCCGAGCCATTCCCGGTGTGGGCGTCGTTTTTTCTGGGGCTGGCAATCATCCTGGTGAGCTTTAATTTCTTTGACCGCGCGCTGCCCCAGATGGCAATTAAAGAGAGCCATGTGGGGCAGGTGGCGCAATTTGTCTATCGCCCGTGGGTCATGCTGGCGCTGGGCGCCGGCATCACGCTGATCTCCATGTCGGTCACCGTGTCGCTGGGCATTCTGGTGCCGCTCAACGACCGCGGCTTTATCCGCCGTGAAAACGTGATTCCCTACATGATGGGCGCCAATATCACCACCTTTATCGACACGCTGCTGGCGGCGGTATTGCTCGACAACCCGGCTGCCTTCACCGTCGTCATGGCCGAAATGGTGAGCATCGCGCTGATCTCCACCCTGATTCTGCTGACGGCCTACCGGCGCTTTGAGATGATGCTGCTCGGTTTTGTGACGTGGACAACCGCATCCAATCGCAATTTGACCCTGTTTGTTTTGAGTATTGTATTGGTTCCATTTGCCTTGATTTTGCTATGAGGTCTTTGCAATGCACATTCTTTTGGCCACGGGCGGCTCTTTGCACTCTACTGCCGCCGTTCGCTTTGGCGCCCAAATTGTAGCGCCGACTGACCCGCCGCCCACGGTGCTCAGCGTGGCGCCCACGCCGCTGCAACAGCCGCTGGCCGAGCAGGCGGTAGCCCAAGCGCGCATGATTCTGTTGCCCCAGGCCGGCCGGGTGCACACCGCAATTCGGACAGGGCGGCCGGCCAGCGTCATTTTGCAGGTTTCCCAAGAATTGCACACCGACCTGCTTATTTTGGGCGAGAGCCCCCAGCACAAGTTGACCACGCGCCTGCTCGGCTCTGTATCCATGCAGATAGCCGGACGAGCCCCCTGCTCGGTGCTGATCGCCAAGGGCCAGATTGCGCCGATTGAGCGGGTGCTGGTCTGCACCAGCGGCGCCACCCAGCCGTCCGTGTTAGAGCGCTTTATTGAGCGCGGCTTTGCCGAACGCATCGGCCAGCAAGCAGAGGTGACAATTTTGCACGTCATGTCCCAAATCAGCGCGGCGCCGGCCGCCCGCGCCGGCCGCCTGCTCCACGCCAGCGCCGAAGAGTTGATGCGCGCGCAGACGCCCGAAGGCGATATATTATTGCGCAACATGCTCATTATGCAGAACCACGCCCGCGCCATGACGCCCAAAGTGCGCCACGGGCTGGTGGTGGACGAAATTTTGGCCGAGGCGGCCGCCGGAGATTATCAACTGGTGGTGATCGGCGCCCATCGCGCCGAGGGCTGGGAACGCTTTTTGCTGGAAGACCTGGCCCACGAAATTGTGGCGCGCATTGGGCGACCGGTTTTATTGGTGCGTTAATAAATAGGAGAACACGATGACAACCAACAAACATTTCACATTGGAAGAGGCCCAGGATATTGGGGAAAAGCTGGGCGTCAAGTTTCGCCGCTTTGATGTTGAACAGTTTCGCATGGGAATGGACGTCGAACTGGAGCACGGGAAACAGGATGTGCGCACGGATGTCACCGGTGATGACCCGCTCACCACCGGCAAGATTGCGCTGGCGCATTTGAACGAGTTTCCCGATTACTACACGCGGCTGGAAAAGATGGAAGAAGAGGCCAAACGCTACCACAGCCTGCGCGAAAGGGTCGAGCGCGTGGGCGTCATGGCCAAAGATGAGTTTAAGGATCTGGTCGATACCATCGAGCCGACCATTGTGGACGTGAGCGCGCGGCTGCAAAAGATTACCGGCATTCACGATGAGCAGATGTCACACTCCAAAGATGAACTCGAACACGCGGACAATATGCAGCGTGCGTTTGAGCGCTTTGTGGCCAAAGTCAAGTAGGGCGATTATTCGTTGTCTTCTGAGCAGTTCAGCGGTGCGACGCACTTCTGGAAGGCGCCTCGCACCTGAGTTGAGTCATGTGGTTAACACAGATTAGCGGCGGTTGAGTAGGCTGGTGCAGTTCCCAGCCGTATCGAAACCAGAAGAGTCAACCACAGGCGGTCCTATTGAAGCCCCGATTTATCCTCTTAACTCTTACTCACCAGCGGCAAATAAGTCGACACCGGCGCATAGAAATCAGAATCACCTCTTGCACGACGCCCGGATCGGACAGCGACGTGACCGTCACCGTCGTAAAGGCGCGCTCACCCATACTAGCAGTGGGCGGAATCGTCACCCGCACGGTAAAGCTGAACGATTGGCCCGGCGCCAGCTCAGGCGTGACGGCATATCCGAAAGCGCGGCTGGCCAGGCTCCGCTCACGGCCAGGCTGAAGCTGTCCGGCTGGCTGCCGTTGTTCGTCACGGTCACCGCATAGATCAGCGCCTCATTAGCCAGGCCACCCAGCACATCCACGTTAACCGCACCGACAGCCTGCCCACGTCGGGCGTCACCGTGGTGGCCAGTTTCAACGCTGGCACGGGCCAGCGGATCGTTGACCGGACGCGACGACGGCTGTTGTCGTGGGAATCGTTGGCAAGGGCCGTGGTCGGAACGTCACGGCGACTTCGAAACTCGTGCTGTTCGCCGGGGGTTCCAATACGCCGGTGCGTGTCATCGGCAACGGGACCGCCCAGGCGCTCTGCCAGTTCGAATTCATCCGGCTCTGTTGCCGCGGTTGATCACCGAAGGTATACGGAACCGTCTCTCCAGGCGCGGCTTGGCCGCTGTTGGTCACCTCGCTCAGCTCCAGCGCAAACACACCTGTTCGGCCATACTCGTGATCCCCGCCGTGGCCGCCACCGCACCGTCGTGTTGCGAAGTGGCGGTGACGCTGGCCATGTCCACTTCACCGGCCACAGCGTCCGCCGGAATGGCCACTTCGATGGTGAGCATGGCCGTCTCGCCCATGTCCAATGGACCCATGCTCTGCGTTGTGGGTGTAATTTGCCACAGGCTATTCAGCACGACATCAAAGGTATCGGCAATGTTGCCTGTTGGTCAGCGTCAGATAGTAGCTGATGATCTGGCCCGGCTTGTCCTGCCCGCTCTGTTCGGCTGGGCTCAGCGATACGCCGGCCGCTTCGGCTTCAGTTGTGAACTGGCGACTGTCGGTGACCAGGTCGTCGTAGAGCGATGTGACCACGATGGAAGTTTCGTTGAGCGCACCTGCCGCGGCGTCTTCCGCCACGGTGATTTGGATATTCAAATCGGCGCTGGCGCCGGGGCCAATGGCCTGATGGCCGCCACCGAAGGCACAATGGGCCAGTCGCCGGCGATTTCTACATAGAAGGTGTCGGCCAAGTTGCCCAGATTGGACACGGTGAGCACACCGCTGAGCGTCTCGCCCGGTTGGCCGCTGCTCGCTGGTGCAGCCAGCGCCAGCCCCAACCCGGCCACTGGCACAAACGGCTTGCCGCACGCCGAAAACTCGGAGCTGTTGCCGCCAGGGTCAGTGGCGTTGGCAGTGATGATGAACTCTTCCGGCAGCGCCGTGGCGAAGGAAGTGCTGAAATCCACATTGCCCAGCGCATCCGTCGTCACCGGCAGCGTACCCAACAGCACGCGGCCTTCGCCATTGCCCAGCGGGTCGCAGCCGGCGTTGACAAAGAATTGCAGCGTATAGCTGGTGCTGGCCGCGCTGGAGAGGCTGCCGATCACCGTGGTGCTCACGTCGGCGCGCTGCACGTTGCTGATCACCGGGTAGTTTTGCAGCAGGTTGGGACCGCCATCCAGATCGCCAATGTCATTGGGGGTGATCAGATCGCCGCCCAGGTCCACGCCGAGCTGCCGGTTGCTGTGGATGGCGTTGCTGTCGATCCGAATGCCGGTGGGAATGGCAAGCCCCGCCGGCAGCAGCTTGACGCCCGCACCGTCGTTGTAAACAATGGCATTGGACGTGATTTGCGACGCCGCACCGCCCGCCACCAGAATGCCGTCGGCCTGGTTGCCCAGGGCGGCCAGCCGCCACAAATCGGTGCCGATAAAGTTGGCGCGCAGCAGGTTGTTGCCGCCGCCGGTCATAAAGATGCCGGCGCCGGCGCTGGCGGCGATCAGGTTGCTCTGCACGGTCCCGTTCATCACCGCATTCAACTGGATGCCGTCGGCGCCGTTGCCCAGCGCCGTCGTCCCCAACATATCCGTGCCGATAAAGTTGCCCAGGATCGATACATTGGCGCCGTTGACGGTTATGCCGCTGCCCTGGTTGCCCGCAATCACGTTGCGCAGCCGGGCCTCGGCATCGGTGTCCCCGATGAGGGTGTTGACGGCGGCGTCGATCACAATGCCGCTGGCGCCGTTGCCCAGCGCCGTTTGGCCACTGGCGTCCACGCCGATGAAGTTGCCGCAGATCGCGTTGCCATCCGCCAGCGCGCCCTGCACGCGGATGCCGTTGCCGCCGTTGGCCGCCACAATGTTGCGGTCACCCGGTACGGCCACCGGCGCCGGGTCGCTGCTGATGGTGAAGAGATCGGCCGGTTCGCCCAGGCTGTTCCCCGGACTATTGTCGATCAGAATGCCGTTTAGCCCGTTGCCCAGCGGCACATACCCTTCGGGGTCCACGCCAATCAGGTTGCAGCCTACTTGGTTATTGCCCATCGTTGTGAGAATCAAACCGTTGCCCGTAAAGCGGTTGATGGTTAAACCACGCACGGTGCTCTCACCACCGGCAATGGTGAGCCCGTTGACGCCGGCCGCGGTGGCCAGGCTGCCGTCGATCTCAATTTGCAGCGTGGGTGTGATCGGCCGCGGCTCTTCCTTTTCGCCGCCATCTTCGGGTTTGGCCAGGCTGTGGGTGGTTAACAAGAAGGCCAGATCGGCCGCGTGATCGATCTCTTCCAGCGGGTCGGGTCGGTAAATGTCGCCGGGGCAGGTGGCGCCCGGCTGCGACAGTCCATCGACGGTGGTCGGATGGATCAGCGCGAGAGCCGCCGCGGGCCGAATGGTGTGCGGTCCTGTGCCGGGAATGCCAAAGGCAATCAGGCTGGCGTCGCTGGCATTGGCCACGTCGATGGCCTCGCGCAGGCTAGCAGTGGGTCAGATCGCACGCGCTGTCGTTGGCATCATTGGTGCTGTTGACCACGGTGGCCGCCACGGCTGCGGCACAGTTGGAAAATTCTGGACGTGTTGCCGTCGGGGTCGGTGGCCGTCAACGTGACGAACTGCGCGCTGGCCGGGAATGCTCATCACGTGGGAGAAGCCGGCGTTGCCAAATTCATCGGTGGTGAGGGCGATGGTCTCCATATAGAACTGGCCTTCGCCATAGCCGGAGGCATCGCACGCCGTGTTGTAGAAAATGTCGACGGCAAATTCCGTATTGGCCGCGCTATTCAAAAAGCCGTTGACCACCGTGGCGCCATCAAACGCATAGACGCCAATCAGATCCGGGTAGTTTTGCAGCTTGTTGGGGCCGATATCAATGTCGCCCAGATCGTTGGGGTTGGGGCCGCTGCCGGCCAGGTCAATGCCCAGCTTGTTTTCGATTTCATCGCCCTGGTTGTCGTAGATGCTGTTGCCGCGGATGGCGTTGCCCAGCGCATTGGCCGAGGTCATCCAAATGCCGCGCCCGCTGTGGAAGGCGATGACGTTGCCTTCGCCGGGCGCCGTGCCGCCAATGCGGTTGTCGTACGCATTGGAATTGACAAAGACGCCGTGCTCGCCGTTGCCAAAGTGGAGCGTTTGGGTGGGATCGGCGCCAATAAAGTTGGCGGTGAGCACGTTGCCATAGGTGTTGGGCGCCGCAAAGGTGACGCCGGCGCTATTGCCGCCGATGACGTTGCCGTGCACGGTCGTCACTTCGGCGTTAAACAGATGCACGCCGGCGCCGCCGTTGCCGATGGCCGCCGTGGCCGTTTTGTTGGGACCAATGTAGTTGTTTTCGATGCGGTTTTGCAGCGCGCTAAAGTTCGGGCTGCGCTGCACGATAACGCCATCCCCCACATTGCCGGAGATGACGTTGCGGTCGCTTTCAGCGGCCCCGCCGATTAAGTTCTGCGACGCATTTTGCAGACCCACGCCGGCGCCGCCATTGGGAAGGGCCGCTTCGCCAATGGCGTTGAGGCCAATCACGTTGGCGCGGATGACGTTGCCGGTGGCTTCGATGCTGCTGGGCGGGTCGGCGATGTGTACGCCATTGCCCGCGTTGCCGGAGATCAGATTGGCCTCAATCACGTTATCGGCGCCATTCTCAATCAGCACACCCACCAGCGCATTGGCCAACGGGCCTTTGCCCGGCGCATTGACGCCAATGTAGTTGCTGCTGACTGTGTTGGTCATGGCCGCTTCGACCAGAGCCACGCCGTTGGCGACGTTGCCTGCAATCAGGTTGCCCGCACCGGGGGCGCCGATCTGGTTGCGGCTGCTGTAAACGGTCGCGCCGGTGGCGTCCACGCCGGAACCGGCCACCTGCACGCCATTTAGGCCGTTGCCCAGCGCCACCGTGCCATAGCCGTTG
>JAWKON010000059.1:0-59671 GCA_041391125.1 Caldilineaceae bacterium | reverse complement strand
CACCAGCCTACTCAACCGCCGCTTTCCCTTGTCAACCACATGTAATCCTGTTGAACCGAAATCTCTTAAATCTGTGTAATCTGTTGATCCCACCCACCAAAGGAGAAACCAATGAACGGTTACCAAGCAATGGCCAAAATCCTCAAAGCCGAAGGCGTGGACATTCTCTTCGCCTTTCCGCACCAGACGCTGATCGAGGTGGGCGCGCAGGAGGGCATTCTGCCCATTATCTGCCGCCAGGAGCGGGCCGGCGTCAACATGGCGGATGGCTACAGCCGCATCCACAACGGGCGCAAGATTGGCGTCTTTTCCATGCAGCGCGGACCGGGCGCCGAGAATGCGTTTGGCGGCGTGGCGCAGGCCTATGCCGATTCGATCCCGCTGCTGGCGCTGCCCGGCGGTGAACCGTTTGACCGGCTGGGCGTGCAGCCCACCTTCGAAGCGGTTCCCAACTACAAAGGGATTACCAAATGGTCTTCTATGCTCTACAAACCCGCTACCATATCGGCCGTCATGCGCCGGGCCTTTACCCAGCTTAAACATGGCCGCCTGGGTCCCGTGCTGGTGGAAATGACCAATGATGTGATCACCGCCGATTATCCCGCGGACGCCGTGGATTATCAGCCGGTGGTGCGGCGCACCTCGGCGGCCTCGGCGGAAGACGTGCGCGATCTGGTGACGGCGCTGCTCAAGGCGTCCAACCCCGTCATCAACGCCGGGCATGGACTCATGTTTGCCGAAGCCACGCCCGAGCTGGTCGAGTTCGCCGAGCTGACCCACATCCCGGTCATGACCACGCTGGCGGGCAAGAGCGCCTTCCCTGAAAATCACCGGCTGGCGCTGGGGACCGGCGCTTCCAGCGGCACGCTGATGGTGCATCGCTTCCTGCAAAGTACCGACTTTGTGCTGGGTGTGGGCACCAGCTTTACGCGGTCGGTCTTTACCGCGCCCATGCCGGACAACGTGCCGCTGGCCCAGGTGACCAATTGCGCCGAGGACATCAATAAGGATTATGTGGTTTCGTATGGCGCGGTGGGCGACGCCAAGGTGGTGCTGCGCCAGATGATCGAAGAGGTCAAGCGGCAGGTGGGTGAAAACGGCCGCGGCGACGTGCATGGCGTGGTGGATCGCATTGCCGCCATCCGCCAGGAGTTTATGGCCGAGTGGGAGCCGCACTTTACCTCCAACGAAATGCCCATCAGCCCCTATCGCGTCTTCCGCGAGCTGGAAAACGCCGTGGACGTGGCCAACACCATCATCACCCACGACTCGGGCTATCCGCGTGAACAGCTCGTGCCCTTCTGGAAGCCGACCACCCCGCGCGGCTATTTGGGCTGGGGCAAATCGACCCAGCTTGGCTACGGGCTAGGTCTGGCCCTCGGCGCCAAATTGGCCGCGCCGGACAAAACGGTGATCAACGTCATGGGCGACGCCGTTTTGGCATGGCCGGTCTCGACCCGAGACGGTGGCCCGCTGCGGCATCGGCACGCTGACCGTGGTGCTCAACAACGGCGTGATGACCCACTACGACCACCACATGCCCTATGCGTCCGACCGCTTTGGCGCCAACGCCATGGCGCCTACGCCGTGTGGCCGAGGTTGGGCGCTCATGCCCAGCAGGTGACGCGGCCCGATGAGCTGGCCCCCGCCATCCGGGCGGCGCTGGCGGTTACGGCGAATAATCGACCGGCGCTGATCGAGGTCAAGACCAAGGCGGAGTGAGCGGATCGCGCGCTATTGGCGGTAGGATGAATACGTAAATACTACAGATGATTCAGAAACAACAGATTTGGGCGTCGGTTTGAGCTGTTAGGCGCATCTAGAATGCTGTCGATGAGGAGGTTTTTGTACACGGATTTGGCGGATTTACGCGGATTTTTGACCAATTTAGGGGTTTAATCTGCGAAAATCTGCGTTCATCTGCGTACAAAATTTGTTGGCTCATCAGAATTGCGGGTGGTGGATCAAAAACAATCCCGAATCTTTTGGAGATTCCGGGATTGTTTTGACGGACAGATGGAATAGCCACACGAGATCCTGCTGAGAGTCGTGTTTTTGACTACAACCCCACAATGTGGAGATCAACCATGCCCATCGATGAACAAACTTAAAGCCGCCCGCGCTGAACGCCTGTCCTGGCGGTGGCCCGCATCTGGCGGCCACCTATGGCTATGTGCTTGACCCGGTCGTCTATACGCAGGTGTGGCCATCAGCGGACGGTTGCGGCTGGCGGCGCTGGATGCGGACGGCGCGAACCCGTCGCCTAATATTGTGGCGTTGGTCGAGCCGTACGTGGCCGGCCACACAGCGCTCTTTGCCGCGCAGGACGGCGGGGCCAATTCGGGCCGGTCTGGTGTGGCCGATGAATTGGCGGCGGCCACCGGCGACAGCCGCTACGCCGATCCGCTGATACACACGGCCAATCGCTATTTGGTCACCAAAGACGGCGTGCTTGCGGCTCTCCGATCCCGATTATCGGGTGGAGGATATGCTCCTTAGCGGCGCCGTGTTGGGCCGCGCTCTTCAAACCGACCGGCAACGCCGCCTATTTGAACATCCTGACCCGCTTTTTGCTGGATGCCCACGTGCAACAACCGGACGGGCTCTTTGCGCACGCCCGCTCCGCCCCTATTGGGGACGCGGCAATGGCTTTGCGGCGCTGGGTTTCGCCGAGACGCTGAGCTATTTGCCCACCGATCATCCCGACCGAGCGGCGCTGCTCGAGATCCACCAGCGCCACCCGGATGCGCTGTGCCCCATCAAGACGCCAGCGGCTGTGGCGCCAGGTCATCAACAACATGCCGGATTCGTATCTGGAGATGTCCGTCACCTGCATCGTTGGCTATGCCCTGGCGCGTGGCATGCGACTGGGCTGGTTGGATGCAACCTATCACGATGCGCTCATGCGGGCCTGGCGCGGCGTGAATGGGCGCATTGATGACGAAGGCGGGCTGGTCGGCGTCTGCGTAGGAATGCGGCGTGCAGCCGGAGCCTGCAGCCATTTTTGGAGCACCGGCCACCTTTGGCATTGATGATGGGCGGCGCGTTGGCGCTCTGTTTGCCACGGAGATGGAGATGTATTTCCGGGATGCGCAAGATTGATTTAGGGTTTCGGCAGGGTAGATTCGGCATTTGAGTAGGACGAATAGCGTCTATCCGCATCCAGCCGATTTCTGTGGGCTTGAATCTGCGCCCCATTTCCGTTATACTGGTCACGCGTACACCGAAGCCGAGGAATGCAGCAGGGGTGATGATAGTCTCGCAGATTATTCTCGATATACATTGTCGGCAATCTCACGGATAACGTTTCGTCCCACAGCAGTTTCGTTCGGGAATTTATGTAAAGCTCGCTGTGCTGGAACAACCTAATCTTGTAGTTCGAGGTGGTTCTGTAGACCGAACGCCGCCCCAACAAAGGCGTAAAGCTAACGCGCCAAGGAGCTATGTGCAGTTCAAGCAACTAAACGGCAGGCGGAATAAGTAAAAAATTCGTTTTTGTTCTTGGATAGGTGCTTACACATGATAAGCAGTCTTTACTAATTGAAGAATGTAAAGGATGCGATGAAAAAGTTAGCCGTATCGATAGCCTTATTTGGCAAACTGCTTATGCTTATTATCATGGTGTATCCCACCGCTTAGCAGGGCTGACATCATATATTATATATTGACTTTTATTATTTTTAGCAATGGGCGTAGGGTCTGTCCAGAAATAACCTATCGAATTTTCTGTGTGAAGCCGAAAAAATTTCACTACTTTATTTCTGGCCAAACCCGTAAAAGAAATATCTCATTTGCATAGCACGCCCGTATGGCTTGTTACTGGGCGCCAAGCCAAGCTTCACTACCTGAGTTCCCATTATGCAAGTAAGATATTTGCCAACAGCGCCTAACGAAGAGTACGTCAGACCGAGTGATCCTGCGGCATTTTAGAGCAGTTTCACGCCCACACAGAATCCTGCTCCTTAGCTGAGTCCAAGTCCTACCGTCAGCAGGCAGTGCAAGCCGTTACAATAGCTACATGCCAAAAAATACGTCCCCTGAATGCACATTATCCACTCTGCACCATGCTCATAACAAGCCGCAAACAACCTGCCAAGTGTATACTCAATCACCAACAGACAACCTAGGTTGTAACCGAAATAGGTCGGCGCGATAGATGCAAGATGCGGGTGCGTTTTAGCTTAGGGGAGAACTTGAATTTCCTCTGAGAGCGTTCATTTGGCAACAACTTTTAGATCGCACTTTGTTCAAAGTAGCCAAAATTCTCCCGGGTACGGAAATCCTGCCCCCAAAGCGAAACGTTCCCCAAGATGCGTCTTCAGTGTACAGCGTACGAAAGTCCTGATATAATCTGGACTTGACGCGAATAAGTTTAGCTAAACCATGATTTGAGGCACAGATGAGCGCTCAACCAGAACTATTAACGTCTATTCCTATACAGACCGAACATCCTTATATTGTGCGACTGCCGGGCATTGGAGTGGGAGCAGAACCAATAATCAAGGGAAGCCGCGCAGCAGTACGGCTAATTGCTGATTACTACAAAGCAGGCATGGCCGTTGAAGAAATCCAGCGCGACTATCCATATTTACACGCTGCAATTTACGATGCGATTAGTTTTTATATTGATCATCAGGCCGAGATCGAAGCATTGATTGAAGCAAACCGAATTGAGCAGGTGCTGAATGAGGCTAACCTATCCATCGATGCTGATGGAGCCATTCGTGCGAGGCAAGAGCATCAGAAAGCGTAGGTATGGCAACGATTCGGCTTTACTTGATGCAGATATTACGGCAGCTCTATTGGCGCGAACTTTGCGGCAGCGCGGTTTTGACGTCATCAGTGCAGTTGAAGTTGGCAATGATGACATGATTGGTCGCAGTTTGACTATGCCATAGCGCAACAACGGACGCTGTTAATATTCAATATTAAAGATTTCATCCCGATGGCGCAGGAGTTGTACGGCGCAAAACAGAGCCTTTCCCTGGACTGGTAGTTTCTCCGCAGATCAAGGGCGACCGATTTTCGTATTTGTTGCAACTTGTGCTCAATCTTCTAAATCAGATCGATGAATCAGAGATGTACAACACGATACGGTATTTGCAGGAGTATCGTTAACAGATACAGTCCTGTGGGCCAACGACCTTCACCATCAAACCCTGGTTGTCAATATCCCCATCCTCGTATATACTTTTAAACACCTGCCCGTCCTCCCCAATGACGGCAGGGTCGCCCAACTCCCTATGGGCGATAATCGTCGAACCGCGAAACGTTCCAAGTAGCACATTACAACCGAATACAGGAGGAAAAGATGGCGGACAGCGATGTTGGCCTCATGGCTCATCTTTTGCGGCGGGCCGGCTTTGGCGCTACGCAAAGCGAGCTGGAGGCGTATGTTCAACGAGGGTATGATCAAGTTGTGGCAGATCTGGTGGAGCCGGAGCGCTGCGCCCCGCTGGATGAGGACATTTTGCAGCGCTATTTTGGTGGGGAAGCGCCGGAAATTTACGCCGGCACCTGGCTTTACCGCATGATCAACAGCCAGCGCCCTCTGGAAGAGAAGATGGCGCTCTTCTGGCACCACGTCTTTGCCACCGGCCACGGCAAGAATCAGCACGTGCTGGCGTCGTGTACGCAGATCGACACCTTTCGCCGCGTGGGCATGAGCAACCTGCGCCAGATTCTGCTGGAGCTTTCCAAAGACCCGGCCATGATCTTCTGGCTGGACAACAACGAGAATCGCAAAGGCGAGCCCAACGAAAACTACGGTCGCGAGCTGCTCGAACTCTTCTCCATGGGCGTGGGCAACTACTCGGAGGACGACATCAAAAATTGCGCCCGCGCCTTTACCGGGTGGACCTTTACGCAGCCGGTCCCCCTCTATCCCCACGGCTATTACGACCCCCAATTTGTCTTTCTGCCCGCGGAGCACGATGACGGCGCCAAGACCTTCCTGGGCCACAGTGGCAATTTGAATGGCGAGGACATTATCGACATCATCGTGCAGCAGCCAGCCACGGCCCGCTTTATTGCGCGCCATCTCTATAACTTCTTTGTGGCCGATGAGCCGCAGGTGCCGGCCTGGAACGTCACCCCGCCCCAAGACCCGGCGGCCATTGAAGCGCTCGCCAACGCCTATCTGGAGTCGGGCGGCGACATGCGTCCCGTGTTGCGCACGCTCTTCAGCAGCGACTTTTTCAAGGCCGCCCGCTTCCAAAAGGTCAAAAGTCCCACCGAGCTGGTCACCGGCATTTTGAAGCTCATCGGCGCCTATCGCACGCCGGAGCCGGGCATGCCCAAATATGCCAACGCCGCCACGCTCATGGGCCAGGAGCTGCTCAACCCGCCCACCGTGGAAGGCTGGCACACCGGGCCGGAATGGATCGACGGCGGCATGCTCACCGAGCGGGTCAACTTTGCCGTCAGCGAAGTGGGCGGCGTCCCAGCCCGGCATCCAGGACATTATTGAGCGCCTGCGCGCCCAAGGCAGCAGCCTGACGCCCGCCCAATTGTGGATAGCTGCGCAGCGTGGCCGGTCCACTGACGCTGGCCGAAACCACCCGCGACTATCTGGTGCGCTTTGCCCAAAGCGGCGGCGATCTGGTTTTTGGCGCCAACGGCACAGCCAACGGTTCATCAATGGCGCCCACGATGCAAGCACCGACCGCATTGTGCGCATGTTGCAATTGATCGTCGCCTCGCGCGAATATCGGATTTGCCTAGCAAGCTGTCGGAGAGAAGAATATTGTACGCTGATTTGGCGGATTTACGCGGATTATTTGGCCATTTTGACGCTCGAATCGTAACTGCTCAATATTCAGAGGAAGGCTAGTACCGGTTGAGTAGGCCACGGCAGTTTGTGGCCGTATCGAAACCGTTCGACTGAGCTCACGCCGAAGCCAAACGGGTCTACACACCGCTCTTTATTGAAAAGATACCTCAAATCTGCGAAAATCAGCGTTCATCCGCGTACAAAAATTGTGTTTATCGTGTCCTCCCGCAAGCTGCTAGTCGATTCGAAATATTGATCCACGAAGACACGAAATTTCACGGCGCGGCAACGCGCTTCGTGCGCCTCCGTATCCCTTCGTGGATCGTTAGAAAAGGAACCAAATCATGGCTATCAAAAAGAGCCCGTCTTGGTCATTGTGCAGCTTAGCGGCGGCAATGACTTTATGAATACAATTGTTGCCCTACACCAACGGCATCTATTACGACGCCCGCCCGGTGGTGGGTCTCAAAGAGGATGAAGTGCTGCCCATCCACGACACGCTGGCCTGGAATCCCCACGCCGCTGCGCTCAAAGCGATGTTCGATGCTGGCGATGTGGCCGTTGTGCAGGGCATTGGCTATCCCGATTCCAACCGCTCTCACTTCCGCGCCATGGACATCTGGCACACCTGCGAGCCGCTGAAGATTGGCACCGAAGGCTGGGTCGGCCGCGTGATCCGCGATCTGGACCCGCAGGGCCACAATTCTTGCTCACCGGCGTCAGCGTGGGCAAGGGGCTGCCGCGCGCCATGGCCGTCACCGGCGTGCCGGTGACCTCGTTTGACAATCTGGACACCTATGGCCTGCTGACCAGCATCGGCGATCAGCGGCAGCGCAACGAAGCGCTGGAAATCTTCAAAGGCATGTACAATTCCACGGTCGGCGCTATTGTGATGGACTATCTGGCGCAGACCGGCCAGAACGTCATGCAGGAGCGCGGATGAGCTGCAAAGGCCAAGGCGCTCTACAGCTCCACCGTCGAGTATGGCGACAACCCCATTGCGCTTGGCTGCGCGACGGCGAAACGGATACACCTGGCTGGCCTGGGCACGCGCCTTCTACACGCAGCACGGCGGCTACGACAACCATGCCAACGAAGTCCCTGCCCACCCCAAGCTGCTCAGCGACCTGAGCGGCGCCATCTCCGCCTTCTTCCAGGACCTGCGCGCCCACAACGCCTCGTCCGAGGTGACCATGCTGGTCTTTACCGAGTTTGGGCGGCGTATCCGCGACAACGCCAGCGGCACCGACCACGGCACCGGCGGTGGCGCCTTTATCATCGGCGACCGCGTCAATGGCGGGCTCTATGCCCAATATCCGTCGCTGGACCCGGCGCGCTGGGTGCATGGCGAAGACCTGGAGCACACCATCGACTTCCGCGGCATTTACGGCACCGTATTGGAACAGTGGATGGGCATGGACCCGACCCACATTGTGGGCGGCCACTTCGAGCAGATCCATCCCTATCACGCAGCCTAGCGAGGTGAATCATGACCAGACCTTATGGACTCTTACGGGCGGGATACCCCTTTCTCAAGACGCTCAGCATGCGGCGGCTCACCAACTTCCCCATCGATATCGCCTTGGGTCAGGAGGACCGGCTCTACATTTTGTGCCGCAGCGAAGGCGGCGCTAATCCGCAAATATAGCAACGGACAAAGACCTGAGCAGCGCTCAGCGGCTATGGCAAAGAGCCGGGCAAGCTGACCTGGCCGGTCTCCATTATTTGCGACAAAGAGGAAAATCTCTACGTATCGGACGAGGCGCTGCACCGCATTTCGGTCTTCGACAAAGGGCGCCTTTCTGCGCAGTTGGGGTGAACAGGGCGGCGATGCGGGTCAGCTCAACGGCCCGGCGGGTATTGCCTTTGACGCCGACGAGAATATTTACGTGGTGGATTCGCTCAACCACCGCGTGCAGAAGTTTACCAAAGAGGGCCAATATCTGCTGGGCTGGGGCAGCTATGGCGCGGCGAGGGCGGTTCAACATGCCGTGGGGCATTGCCGTGGATGAGCTGGGCGATGTCTACGTGGCGGACTGGCGCAACGACCGCGTGCAGAAGTTCTCGGCCACGGGCGAGTTTTGCATGACCATTGGCCAAGCGGGCTGCGGCAATGGTGAATTCAATCGGCCCAGCGGCGTGGCCGTGGACCTGCACGGCGACATCTACGTGGCCGACCGCGGCAACAACCGCGTCCAGCTTTTCAGCGCCGAGGGCGCTATGTGCAGAAGTTCCTGGGCGACGCCACCCTCTCCAAAGTGGCCACCGACTACATGATGACCAACGCGCCCCAACCGCCTGCGCGACATGGCCGACCTGAAGTGCAAAAATATCTGCGCCAGCCCCAGTCGGTCACAGTCAGCGCCGACGGCCTCATGTATGTGCCGGACAACGGCTCCTATCGCGTGCAGGTCTACCAAAAGCAGGCCGTCCCCCTGACCGAGCAGGAGTTCGGTCCGCCGCGGCGGGCGCCGTCGCTGCATCAGGAGTAGAGGAGAGTAGTAAAAATAGAAATTGTACGCAGTTTACGCTGATAAGCGCGGATTTGAGCATGAAAACAGCCAAAAATCCGCGCAAATCAACCATATCCGCGTACAAAATTCATTCGGCTCAACGGGATCTCGTGTAGCTTCCAGGAAGGAAGTTACCCATGCACAACAGTGCGCCAGGGGGAATGAAAATCGTTCTCCTTTTGTGTTTTTATGGCTATTTTCAGGGCAGAGACAGAGACGGCTTTGGCTCGCGAGAAAGCGACGGCTGCCTCTTCCAGGAAGGGGGCGAGCCAGCGTGTCAACTACATGAGATCCGAAAGAGCCAAAAATCAACAAATCAATTTTGGACCATTTATTTGAGCTTATCACGGGGATGTCTCGAGAGGAACTTGAGGAAATTGGTGGGTTTGCCGTGTACAGTACAGATCTAGGCAAAGAAATGTACAACTCTCTCAAAGCATATGCCTAAGAAATCCCTCTATGAGTAAGTCGTTCATGCTGCCTGTGGCAGAATCCAACCTCTCTTCTATCCACTCACGAATCAAAGCCGACACTGATTTTTGGGCAGATAAAGCTTCGGCGCGCAGAATCGCTTTATCCATTTCATTGATATGTACGGTGATTTGCGCGTCCAAATCTTTGCCATTTGCGTGGCTCAATTCAACAGCTTCAAAATAAGTGGCGGGAAAAATATAATCTTCACCTGATTCATCCACAATCCGCAGGTAGCCTAATTCTTCTTCCTGCTGTCTGGAATGACTTTGTAGACATGCCCGACCACAAGATCGTGAATAAACTCATCGTCCTCAAAATCAGGTTGCTTTAAATACTGCCTATTATTGATGCAGCGAACATACCATAACGTTACTTACCTCCGTATCCCCGCTTGCGCTTTGTCAATTTGCGCCCAATTCCGTGCGCTTCAAACCAGTGTATCTCAACATACTCAACGCGTCCATCTTCCCATTCGATGAGCGCCTCACCCTTCATCTTGCGCCAACGACCGTGTCCAAATCGCTCATTCAAATAGTGCCGAACCTGCACGCTAGGGCCTTTAGCGATAGTTACGATATTTGTGATTTGGCTAATAACCCGAAAGTCCAATAGACTATTCCCACGGCTTTGCACATTTATGCCTACCCGTCATTATGCCACAAAAATATTTCACAAGAAAGGCAAACAATATATGACCACCGAATCTTCCCACACCGACCACACCCCCATCCGCGTCGGCATTGCCGTGCCTGGGGCGCAGCGGCTGGGGCATCCACGCCAACGCCGTGGCAGGTGAGCGACCGCTTCCAGGTGGCTGCGGTCTGTGACCCGGACAGGGCGCGCCAGGAAGAGGCCATCGACCGCTGACTGTCTAGCCTACAACACCATCGACGAGCTGATTGCCGATGACGCGGTAGAATTGGTCGTGGTGGCCACGCCCAGCCAGTTTCACGTTCCCGACGCCACGGCGGCCATGCGCCATAAAGCAAGCACGTCATCGTCGAAAAAGCCCATGACGCCCCACGCTGGCCAGGGTGGATGAGATGATCGCCGTGGCTGAAGAGACCGGCCAACTGCTAACGGTCAATCAGAACTATCGCTATCACCCCGACTTTCTGAAAATTAAGGAGATTGTGGATTCGGGCGTGTTGGGGCGCATTGTGCAGATCCGCATGACGGGCAACGGCTTCCGGCGGCGCTGGGATTGGTAAACGCTCAAGGCCTATGGCGGCGGCGATCTGAACAACAAGGGCGCCCACTCTATCGACTGGGCCATCCACTTTTCGACGATCCCAACCCCGACATCTATTGCCACATGGAGACCACGCCGCTCTTTGCCGGCGATGCCGAAAGCCACGTTAAGCTGATCATCAAACCCAAGGATGGCCCGCTCATCGACGTGGAGATGGCCAACACCTGCGCTATCCGCAGGACGCCTGCTGGTTATGGGGACGCAGGGCACGCTGGTCAGCCGCGACCGCCGCGAGCTGCGCTGGAAATATTTTGACCCGGCGGAAGCGCCGCCGCTGGTGCTCGATACCAAACCGACGCCCGACCGCGGCTACAACAGCGAAACGCTGCCCTGGAAGAGGAGTCCTGCACCATCGACTTCAACTTTGGCGAAAGCATGGAGCCGCTCTACAACGACATTTACGCCGCCATCCGCACGGGCGCGCCGCTGGCCGTCACGCCCGCCAGCGTGCGCCGCCAGTGGAATTTTGGAGCGCTGTCGGGAGATAGTCCGATTTAAGAGATGCGTAGGGGCATGAATGCGGGCGGGATGCACCTGGGTTATATTCTGGCGCTTGGTTCCGCCGCTTTCGCGCCGCCCCGTTCGGAACCTAATTGCACGCCCGACGGCCACGAGTATGGCCGAACGACGTGGCTCGATTTGGGCGAGGCTTTGTCTCCGGCCATACTCATGGCCCTACTTGTCATACAAGTAGCAGGACGCTTCGTGCGCAATCGGCGCACGGGAAGTGGGAAGCTATTGCCGTTGGTTAACTCGGCAATGGTGTAGAGGGGCGCTGTTGCAAACAGCGGTCATGCAGTGGTGCAGCGCGGATGAAGCGGCAGCCACTGGCGGCGCTAATGCGCATCTGCTCATCGTCGATGCTCAGCACCTCTTCGCCGCCCAGCAGATGGTTAGGTCGCACGGATGGAATCGATGAGCATCTGCACGTAGGGGTGCTTGGGGTTTTCGATGACCTGGGGTGTCGCCGCGCTCGGCGATTGCCCTTGATAGAGCAAAAGATGCGGTCGCCGATCGGTGCGCGGTGCTCAGGTCGTGGGTAATGTAGAGGAATGAGATGTTGTGCTCGTCGCGCAGCCGCAGCATGATGTCAGAATCCTACGCAGCGAAGCGTCTACCATGGAGACCGGCTCATCGGCCACAATCAGGCTGGGCTTGAGCAGAAAGGCGCGGCCCACCATCATGCGCTGGCGCTGGCCGCCGCTGAGCTGGTGCGGATATTTTTCCAGCACCTCTTCGCCGCGCAGCCCCACTACGTTGAGCGCCTCTTCCACCAGTTCGCGGGCGTCGCGTTTGTTGCTGGCCAGCTTGAAGTTGTTGACCACCAGATCAAAGATGTGCTTGACGCGGTAGAACGGATTGTAGACCGCGTAGGGATCTTGAAAAATGGCCTGCACCTCGCGGCGATACACCATCTGCTGCGCCTTATCCATGAGGGCCACGTCATTGCCCTTAAACAGAATCTGCCCTGACGTGATCTTGACAAAGCCCAATACCAAATTGGCCAGCGTCGATTTGCCGCTGCCGCTCTCACCGGCAATGGTCGTAATGCTGGCCGGCCGGTCGGCAATGGTCAGGTTAAAATCTTGCAGCGCCACCGTGCTGGGCTGGCCGCTCAAAAAGCCGCCGCCGTAGATTTTGGTGGCGTCTTTGATTTCGAGTAAGGTTTGCGTCATAATCTTATTGCTTTATTTCTGTATTGCTGTATTGCGTTCTTTGGCGATGATTGTTTTGAGTTGGCGGATGATTTGGGCCAGAAACTGGGCGCGGTGTTCGAACACGACATTGCCTAATATGTGACGGGATTTGTAGTGCCAGTCGCGGCTTTCGCGAGCGGAGCCAAGGGAATAAGCGTAAAAACGCGCTCTATCTTTGCCCGTATATCTGCTGTAGCCTTCGGCCAGATTAGCGCTTATTGAGCCGACGGCTCGATACAATTGATCAGCCAAGGCCACTGTGCGCCTATCATCCATCAATTTTGTGACATCACTCCAAGCAAGCTCCGATAAAAATAGCGCGTATCTATATACCCGCATCTTCCAAAGCACATCATCCGAAATTGAAGCCGGTATCTCCCTCTCCCACTCCTCATACGTCATAAAAATCGCTCTCCGCCATCCCCTTACAGCAATAAGCAATACAGCAATAAAACTATTCTTCATACAAATGACAGGCGGCCATCTGTCCTGGCTTATACTCTTTGAGCCACGGGCGCACGGAGCGACACACGTCCATCACGTGAGGACAGCGTTCCTGGAAGATACAGCCGGGAGGAGGGTTGCGCAGATCGTGGGTGAGGCCTTCGGTAATTTTCAGTGGTTTGCGCTCTTTTACTGACGGGATCGACTCGATGAGCAGTTGGGTGTATGGATGCAGCGGCTCGGCGAATACCTTGTCCACGCGGGCCAGCTCCACCATGTGGCCGGCATACATGACGGCCAGCCGGTCCACAAGCTGGGCCATGAGCCCCATGTCGTGGCCGATGATGATCATGGAGACGCCCAGCCGCTCTTTAATGTCCAGCAGGTTCTGGGCCACCACGCGCTGCACCACCACATCCAGCGCGCTGGTCGGCTCGTCGGCGATGATCAGCGACGGATTGAGCGCAATGGCCATGGCAATGCAGACGCGCTGCTTCATGCCGCCGCTCAATTCGTGGGGATACATGTTGTAGACGCGGCTGGGCAGGCCCACCATGGTGAGCAGATTGAGGATACGCTCTTTGAGCACCCCGCCAGCACTGCGCCCCTCGTGGGCCACAATGGCGTCGGCGATCTGATCATTGATGCGCATGACCGGGTTGAGCGAATTCATAGCGCCCTGCGGAATCAGCGCCATAGAGCGCCAGCGCACATTGCGCAGCTCCGCATCGTTGAGCTTGGCCACGTCTACGCCGTCCAGCAGGATCTGGCCGTCAACAATGCGACCGGGCGGCTGCACCATGCGCAAAATGGCCATGGCGGTGGTGGTTTTGCCACAACCCGATTCGCCCACCAGGCCCACAATTTCGCTATCATAGATCTGAAAGGTGATATCGTCAACGGCGCGCACGTCGCCGGTGGGCGTCTCGTAGTATACTTTGAGATTGTTGACGGAGAGCACAACATCCTGCGCTCCGGCTTTGGCGCCGTTGGCGTTGGCCGCCACATCACGCTGGGCGGCTGTGGTTGGGCCATTTGAGTTTGCCATCGTCATTGGGCTCGCGCTCCTCGCAGGCGGGGATTGGCGATCTCATCCAGCCCGATTGTCATCAGGAAGAGACCGCTAAAAATGATGACCAAAATTGCAATGGGAACGCCCCACCACCACCACATGCCGCGCAAAATAGCCGCAGCGCGGATGGCATAGAAAATTGTCATGCCCAGCGTGGGGATGCGCGTCGGCCCCAAGCCTAGCGCTTCCAGCCCCGTGGCCGCCAGAATGGCCCCAGAGACATTGCCCGTAAAACTGGAGGCCAGATAGGGCAGCAAGTTGGGCATCATCTCTTTAAACATAATGTCAAAGGTCGAGGCGCCGGAGAGGCGCGCCATCTGCACATAGCCGCGCTCGCGCATGGTCAACACCTGCGCCCGGATCAGGCGCGTCGGTCCGGGCCAGGCAAAGAGCGCCAACAAGATCGCCATATTTTCCACGCTCACCTGGCGCACGTAGGCGGAAATCACAATCAGCACCGCCAGTGAGGGAATGGTGATGACGGCATCAGAGATGGTGCGGATCACGTTATCCACCTGTCCACCGACAAAGCCAGCCGTAAAACCCAATACAATGCCTACCAACATGCCAATACCAGCCGCAATCAAGCCGATGCGCAGTGAGCGGGGCGCCCCTACAATGAGCACGGCCAGCATATCGCGACCGTTGCTTTCGGTCCCCATGGGGTGATCCCAACTGGGAATGCCAAAGCCAAAGGGATTGGTTGAAACCGAGCGCGTGGCAGGCTGCGCCGCCACATCACTGGTGCTGGCGGCTTCGCTTGCATCATCCGCCGGGGTTGCTTTGGCCAATGGGTTGCCGCCCGTGAGCGATCCACCACTTTGCGTGTTGGCGGCCGGTGTGTTTTGGGCCAACGGATTGCCACCTGTAATTGAATTTCCGCCCCCGGTTGACCCGCTATTGGCCGCGGTGGCCAATGGGTTGCCACCCGTGAGCGAGCCCCCGCTTTGGCCATCGGCTGCCGGTGTGGCCAGGGGGTTGCCGCCAGTTAAAGAGTTATTATCGGCAGAGGATCCAGGCGTTGCATTGGTGTTGATGACCGGCGCATTGTCGGTAGTAATAAAATCGTAGCCAGCCCACGGTGGAGGGAGGTTCTGGGGGGAACTGGCCACGCGCGCCAGGTCCGTAGTCCAAAAGAGCGGCCCGATGATACCCATCAAGGCCACAAAAAGCACCATCCCCAGCCCAATGAGAAATTTGGGATTGAGCCAAGGCGAATCCCAACGGTTGAGCCGCGTTCTACGTTCTGTTTTGGACGGCGCCGCAGGTACAGCAGTCGTAGTCATCGTCTACCCCCCCTCATACGAAATCCGTGGATCAATGAGCGGATAGAGCAGATCGATGATGAGGACTGCGGTCGCTGTGCCCACGATCAAAATAAAGACAATTCCCTGGATCAAAGTGTAATCAGTCGTTACAATACCAAGATAGAGCAGATACCCCATGCCGGGATAGGCAAAGATATATTCGACAAGAGTAGATCCGCCGGCAATGGCGCCGAGGCTTAACGCCAAGGCGGTCACTTGGGGCAAAATCGAATTGCGCACCCCATAGGACCAGAAAACTCGGCGCGGCGCCAAGCCCTTTGCTTGGGCCAATATCATATAATCTTCGCCATCGGTGGTAATCATCATGCCGCGCATACCGAGCGCCCATAGCCCCATCGAGGTAACAACGATCGAGAGCGCCGGCAGAGTGCCATGCCAGATGAGAGTTTTGATAAAAGACCAATTCCACCCCATTGCAATGCTGCTCTCATAGGCGCCAGAAGTGGGAAACCAACGCAGCCCAAATGCAAAAAGGTAGATCAACAGGATTCCCAGCATAAAAAAAGGAATCGAAGTAAAAGTCAAAGTCAGCGGAAGTAGATTGCGCACCCAGGCAGGCGTCCACCGCCAGGCCATCAACGCGCCGACCAAGTTGCCCAGGATAAATGAGAGAATCGTGGCAATGAATAATAGCCCAACTGTCCAAGGCAGAGCCTGAATAACCAGGTCATCGACGCGACTGGGGAAGTTAGCGAGGGAAAAGCCTAAATCAAAGGTGAGGACATTGCGCAAATAACTAAGGTATTGAACATACCAGGGTCCATCAAGGCCAAAGCGCGCCCGCCATGATTCGATCATCTGTGCGCTATTTTCAATATAGCCAGCCTGATTGCTCAACCGGCTCACCATAGCGGCAACCGGATCTCCGGGGGCAAGGCGGGGAATAATAAAGATAATCGTTGCGCCCAGCCAAATGGTGAGCAGCCACATGCCGACACGGCGTAAGATGTATGCTGGGGTTAGTCCAGCCATCGCGGTAAACTCCTCACTCCATCGCCACAATATCAATAATTGAATGATAGTAGGTAAACAATGGGCGCTGGTTACGATTGCCCAGCGCCCATTGTTTACGGCAAATCAACCCGGTAAATGGCGGAATAACTTTACCGAGCAAGCCTTGCGAACACTTACGAGCCTATGCAGCGGTTACTGAGCCGGTTCCAAATGCTGCAAGATTATATGCGTGTGTTGCCACCAGGTCGGCGGGTGGATGTAATCATTCTCAAAGGTGGGCCAGCCGGTCCAGTAGGTGGTGTCAAATGGAATAATCTTCTTGGCCTGCGTAATCGGAATGACGGGCAGTTCATCAAAGAAGATCTTAGACGCTTCGATAAACAGTTCCTCCACCTTCGGATCGCCCAAGGGCAGTGAACCCATCTCGTCGATGAGCGCGCCATATTGATCGGCGGCTTCACCTGACCAGCGCATGTAGTTGCCATCGGCGCGTTCGCCCTGCGGCTTGGTCCAACGTACGTTGGCGCGATCGCTGGAGTTCCACGGCTCGTTGACAGAACCGCACATTTCCCAGTTCATCTGCGAATCGAATTCACCAAAGGCGCGGTTGTCGCCCCAGGTGCCGCCAGCTTCATTGCGGGTTGTGGCATTGATGCCAATGGCCTGGAACTGCTCGACCAGAACGGCCGCAATGCGCTGCTTCTCAATGAAAGCTTCGTGGGTGGTGATGTCCAAGGTAAGCTGGTTGCCATCCTTGGCGTAGTAACCATCACTGCCCATCTCATAACCCTTGGATTCGATGATCTCTTTCGCCTTATCCGGGTTGAACTCCCACAGTTGGTCCAGATTCCAGGCGCCGGCTTCGATGGCCTTGTCTACCAGCGCATCCAGCGGCGGGTAGGCGGGGAAGAAGTGACGGGACTTGAGCGTCGTGCCTTCGTAGGCGATCTCGACGATCTGATCGCGGTCGATAGCGTAGTTCAACGCCCAACGCATATCTTTGTCATTCCACGGCTCAACCAGATGGTTCACCATGAAGGTGCGCGAGCAAGGATCAGGTACCCACGCCTTGGGCATATCGTTGAACCAGGTGACAACGTTCGGGTTGTTTGCCTGCAAGGCCTGGAGAGCACCTAGGGTAATATCCATCAGGCTGTCGAGTTTTTTGTCAGCCATAAGGGCAGCGCGGGTCTCTTCGGGGCCAGCCCAGGTCCAGACCAGTTTCTTCGGCGCGGGCAAACGGTAAACGCCGGTGGCGGCGCCCCACCAGTTATCGTCACGCACATAGGTAAATTCGGTCGGGCTCACGCTGGCCAGTTTATAGGCGCCGGTGCCAACGGGCCACCCCTTTTCGGGGTCGTAGTATTTAAAGGTAAGCGGGTCCTGGCCTTCCCAAATGTGCTTGGGCATAATATTGATGCTGCCCCAAATGCGCACCGAGAAGTAGTCCAGTTGGAAGCGGGGATTCGGGCGGGTCAAGTTGAACGTACCCGTCAGGTCGTCCACTTTCTCGACGCTGGCCACCCAATCCTGCATGGAGGCGGAGTCTCCCAGATCCGGCGCGTTATCCAGCAGCATTTGGATCGTGAAGACGACATCATCCGCAGTAAGGGGTTCGCCATCGCTCCACTTGATGCCATCGCGCAGGGTCAACGTCCAAACGTCATTGGTGTCATTAGACGTAAAGCTTTCACCCAGCCAGGGTTCAATTTCACCGGTTGGGTAGTTGAGGATGAAGAGCGGTTCGAGGATGGCCTGATGATAACCATGATCACGGCGGTTGCCGGGCACGAAGGGGTTCCACAATTCGGGGTCGGCCACGCGGCCACCGTCGATGTCCCAAATCACGGTCTCTTCACGGGTGGCATTCATGTAGTCACCGGGGGCCGTTTCGGCGGCGGGCGCTTCGGCGGCCGGGGCTTCGGCGGCAGGCGCCTCTGCGGCGGGCGCTTCGGCAGCGGGTGCTTCGGCTGGTGCGCCGCCGGAAGGCGAAGGGGCTGGGCAGGCGCTTAGCACAAAGGCGCTGATGATCAGCAGGCTAAGCAAAAAAGAAAAACGTTTTTGGGTTATCATACCTTATTTGTTTACCTCCATTTAGATGAACTTTATTTATAGTGACAACGGGGCAAATGTGGGTGTAATTGCCAAATTGCCGCGTTGACGAACACACGGTTGCGTTGCGCTGTCTGCAAAATCAACTATGGCTTGTTTGAGAGGCCGCTTTGAAAGCGACGTTTTCCGCTTGAGCCACGCTGCAAATCTCTATGCGCGCCAGGCGTAATACAGAGTGCGCAGCAGTCGCTCGGACTGCACACCTATAACAGAATTGGATCTATTTGATGCAGGTACTGCCGGTGAACGCGCCAATATAACCAGTCAAAGTTTGATTTGGAGCAATTGAGGCGCTGTGGCTTTCTCACAGCGATTGACTAACAATTTGGGAAATGTTTGAGGAGAGTCGGGGCTTCTCTCTGCCAAAATCGGGCGAAGGTAGTATAATGGCATCATCATTGTTCGTCAAAAATTAGGCGATGCGGCAATGAACAAATATATGTGTAAATCAAAAAAGGGCGAGGCGTCGAAGCGCCTCGCCCTCTTATTTACCCTTTAATCCCCGTCAACGCAATCCCCTGCACAAAGGTCTTTTGCAGGAAGAAGAAGAGCAAAATAATCGGCAGCGTAATCAGCACCGACGCCGCCATGAGCAGCCCCCATTCAGCGCCATATTGGGAACGGTATTCATAAATTCCCAGCGAAAGCACATATAGCTTCTGATCGCTCAGATAGATGAGCGGCCCCAAATAGTCGCGCCAGCGCGCAATAAACTCGAAGATGGCCACGGTGGCTAGCGCCGGTTTGGAGAGCGGTATAATAATAGAGCGATAGATTTTGAATTCGCTGGCGCCATCGATGCGGGCGGCTTCCGAAAGCTCCATCGGAATGGTCATGAAAAACTGGCGCAGCAGGAAAATATAGAGCGCGCCGCCAAACCAGTGCGGCACGATCAGCGGTAGGAAGGAGTTGATCCAGCCCAGGTTTTTAAAAACGATGAATAGTGGGATCATCGTTACCTGGAAGGGCAACATCAGCGTGGCCACAGTGAGGATGAAGAGCACATTGCGCCCGCGCCAGGGTATGCGCGCCAGGCTATACGCCACCAGCGACGACGAAATCAGCGCCCCCAACGTAGCCAGAATGGCAATGGTGAGGGTGTTGCGCAAATAGAGAAAAAAGCTGATGTAAAAAACCGCGTCGGGATAGTTGGACCACATCATTGGGCTGGGGATCCAGACGGGTGGGTGCGAATAAAATTGGGTGTCCGGCTTGAGCGATGTGGAGAGCATCCACAAAAATGGCAACAAAAAGAGCAGCGCCGCCGGGATTAGCGCCATATGAATCAAGACATGGCGAAAGAAAGTGCGGATCTGCTTTTTGCGTCGGCCTTGGGTTCCGCGCCGCGGTGCTGCTGTTGTGGCTGCCCGTTGGGTCTCAACCGCCATAATACTTCCTTTGTCGTGACTATTCAGCCGTTGCCAGAGCTTGTCGAAAGCCACACCGGGCTCCGACAAGCTCAGCCGTCGAGTGCCTGAATAGGTGTGTCTATGATTCACCACCGGCGTAAAACACCCACAGCCGCGCCGAGCGGAAAATAATCAGCGTAATGATCAGCGTCGTCACAAAGAGCAACCAAGCCATGGCGGACGCATACCCCATCTCAAAATAGTGAAAGGCGTTTTTATACAGATAGATGGAATAGAAGAGGGTCGAATTGGCCGGGAAACCGGTCCCCCCCGTCATAATATAGGGGATGGCGAAAAATTGCAGCGCGCCGATCACAGAGGTCACCAGATGGAAAAAGATGACCGGCGTCATAATGGGTACGGTGACGTTGCGGAACCTGTGCCAAAAATTGGCGCCATCCACTTCGGCTGCGTCGTAGAGGTCTCTGGGCACATCCTGCAAACCGGCCAGGTAGAGGATCACCTGCTGGCCGATGATCCAAAGCGCCAGCAAAATCAGCGTTTCACGCGACCAACTATCACAGGTCAGCCAGCAGGGGCCGCGCACGCCCAGCCAACGAAAAGGTGTTTCGATCAGCCCGGTTTTGGGCGTAAAGATAAAGACCCACACCAGCGCCAGCGCCACTTCCGGCACCAGCGTTGGCAAAAAGTAGATCGTGCGATAGATCGTCTGGCCCTTGATTTTGGCATTCAACATCATGGCCAGCCCAAAAGCCGTCATAATGGCCAGCGGAATCGAAACCGCCGCAAAATAGAAGGTATTGTAAACTGCCGCCCGGAATTCATCATCCTTGGGCAGGTCTAGATAGTTTTGAAAACCAATCCATTGCGAGTGGGCCACGCCGTTAAATTTGGTAAAGCTATAATAGGCCGAGGCCAGCGTGGGATAGATCCAAAACACAAGCAGGCCGATAATCCAGGGGGAGGCAAAGAGGAGCCCGTTGATGGTGTGGCGCGTCGATTGGGACATACGCCGCTTGGGGGCTGGGTAGGCTGCTGCCGTCATAATTTATTTCCACCGCTGAAATCGTGCATCATTTGAACAAGAGAAGAAACCGCAGCTTGCGCAGATTTTACCTATTCAGATAAGACTGCACTGAAAAAACTACAGATTTCACAGATTTTCTACCAAGAACAAAGCCAGATTCCAGAGTGGCCGCTGTCCTTTCCAGCTTTTTGAGCGCCGGTTATTCGAGGCTCGGCGAAAACAATCTGTATCATCTGTAAAATCTGTAGTTATCAGATAAAAATCTGCGCAATCTGCGGTTCCTACCAATTATCGTTTACGCGAAGAAGCCAATCTCTTCCAAGCCGGCGTTGATCTCCGTATCAATGTCCATCAGCGCCTGTTCCGGCGTCTTCAGACCGTGCGGAATCTCATCGCGGAAGGCCTTCACCTGCAGGTCCCACAGCTTGCTGCCCAACGGAATCGGCGGGCGGGCGTGCGAAACCGGCAGCAGATCCATGAACACAGCGTGCAGCGAATCTTCACGGAAGAAGGGATCTTCGGCGGCAGACTTGATGGTTGGCACGTGGTACGTGTCTTTGTTGTACTTCAATTGACCTTCAGGACCGCAGAAGTAGAAGCAAGCATCAAAGGCGTCTTCCACATCAGCATAGCCCATGGGTACCGCCCAGCTCCAGCCGCCGGCCCAACTGGCAAAGGGCGCTGGACCATCGGGACCTGGCAGCGGCACCACGCCAAAACGCGTATCGGGCTTGTAACGTTGCGCTTGCGCCACTTTCCAGTTGCCGCTGCATGTCATGGCCGAAAGCTCTTTCCAGAAATAGTCATTCTCGCCGCTGCATTGGCCGCCGGCGCAGGCCGCCAGCATGGCGTCGATATCCTCAACGCCGATTTCGTCGACAAAGGACTTGACAAACTCCATAGCCTCAATGTTCTTGGGGTTGGCGAAGGTGATGCGCTTGTCGGCATCCTGGAATTCGCCGCCAAAGGCAAAGCCCCAGGTATAGAGCCAGGCCTGATCATAAATGGGGTTAAAGCCATAGCGATCAATGGCGCCCGTGCTGCCGCGCACCGTCAGCGCCGCCGTGGCTTCGCGCAGTTCATCCAGGTTTGTGGGTGGTTTCTCTGGATCAAGCCCGGCCTCTTCCATGATATCCATGTTGTACCAAAGGGCGCGCGTGTCGGTGTCAAAGGAGAGCGCATAGATGCCGCCTTTGTAGACCGTCTCATCCCACGCAAAGTCGAAATAGAGGTCTTTGGTCACGCCGGCCGCCTCGGCCAGATCGGTGATATTGGTAAAGAAGCCCTCATGCGCAAACTGCGGCACAGTGAAGCGGTCCGCATAGTGCAGCGCCGGTGGGTTGCCGCCGGCCACCGCCGTCAGCAACTTCTCATCGGCCTGACTGCCCTGCGTCTGTGCAATAAAGACAAACTCAACCTCCACATTGCGATCATTCTGCTCATTGTAAATATCAATGATCTCTTTGATCGACTCCTGCGCCAGGTCAGTCATGCGCGACCAAGCTTCCAGATGCTTTACTTCCGCGCCCGGCGCAGCCGCACCGGCGCCCGCATCACCACCAGCGCCAGGGGCGGGAGACGGCGCGGGACAAGCCGCCAACGCCAGCGCGCTGGCCGCCACGCCGCTATATTGCAAAAATTGGCGACGCGAAAAACGTCGTGTTGTCTTTGAATCCATTGTGTGAGCCTCCTATAAGTTTGAAAAGATTGGAACTTGAACAAGAAGGTACTTATTTTGCCCGCAAAGTGTGGAGCTGTATGGCCTGTATCCAGACGGATTAGGGAGTAGCCATACATGGTTCTGCTCAATTGGGGTTCGTACAAGCTGACATCTAAATCATAGCCGCTTTTCATGGCGGTGTCAAACGAGGATTAGTGGATGGAAGTTACGTTGCGATGGTCTGGATGACGTTGGTTGCGGGTAAGCCACCAAAGCATCATGAGCACGCCAGCGCTGTCGAATAGAACATCGGTCAATTTGGGGGTGCGGCCAGGGATAAAGATTTGATGCAGTTCATCAGAACATGCATAGAGGATGGCCACGCACAACACAAAGCGCGGCTGAGTTTGCGTCTGCCAAAGCAGGAAGGCCAGCACACCATATACCACCACGTGGGCGCCCTTCCCGGCCACCGTATCCCAATCGATCTGGAAGAAGATCTGCCAGAACAGATTCCAATCCACCGCCAAGTTAGAAAGGAACGCAGATGGTTGTGCGGGCGCCAGCTCGGCTTTGGGCTGGTGCGAAAGGACGAAGATCACGCCCATCCACAGGGCGGAGAGCAACCAGTAACGGGTGGTTTTATGCATGGAGATAGCCTATCGCCAACGCCGCCATTGTGGCCAGACGTGGCTTGGACACTTTTAAGACCACCTTTTTATGGGTATAATACTATCTGTCTCAATCCACCCTATCAATCCAATGAATGTTCTATTTTTAGAAACGGATCATCACATGTTCACCAACCTAAGTCCCGGCGCCATTGGCGTCAAAGCAAACCTGACTGAATCACTGGCCCTGGCCCAGAAGCACGGCTTTACTGGCATCGATTTTTCCATGACTGAAGTGGCCGACCTGCTCGATCAGCAGGGGGCGGACGCCGTGCGCGCGCTCTTTGACCGGGCCGGCATTCGCCCCGGCGCCTGGGGGTATCCGGTCGATTTTCGTAATGCGGAAGCGGCCTGGCAAGAAGGGATGGCGGCGCTGCCCCGGCTGGCCCAAGCCGCCCAAACGCTGGGCCTGGACCGCTGCTCCACCTGGATTATGCCGTGCAGCGATGAACGCACCTTTGCAGAGAATTTCGACTTTCACGCCACGCGCCTGCGCCCCGGCGCGCAGATTCTGGCCGACCACGGCGTGCGGCTGGGGCTAGAGTGGGTCGGCCCCAAGACGCTGCGCGATACACGCAAACATCCATTTATTCACACCATGCAGGGAATGTTGGAGCTGGGGGAGGCCATCGGTACGGGAAATGTGGGGCTGCTGGTCGATGCGTATCACGTTTACACATCGCACGGTTCCAACGCGGATATTCGCACTCTGCGCGCGGCGCAGGTGGTCAACGTTCATGTGAACGATGCGCCGGCGGGGCTGGCCATCGACGAGCAGCTCGACGGCGTGCGCGACCTGCCCGGCGCCACCGGCGTGCTGGACCTGACCGGCTTCCTGCACGCCCTGCGCGACATCGGCTACGACGGCCCGGTCACCGCCGAGCCCTTTAGCCAGCGCCTGCGCGAATTGCCCGCCGACCAGGCCGTGGCCGCAACCGCGGCGGCCATGCAGGCCATGTGGGCAAAGGCGGGGTTGCCATAATCATACGCACAACCGAGACTGCGATGCACCGCCTCCAGAATGCCGGTGCATCCCTTGAGCCACTTGGCCGTGCGCTACGGGCGGAGGGATTCAATGGTGAATGGTGAATGGTAAACGAAGCCGGCTGCTCGCTCCCCCTTCATTCACAATTCGCTATTCATCATTTACCATTTACCATTTTCTTCTTATTTTAAAGCCACTCATCCAACAGTTGCTGAAGCTCGCCCAGCACAACGCTCTTCACCCGCAGCACCATCTCCGCCGCTTCGGCATCCACCGCGCCAATAAACCAGATCTGCGTCGGGGTCTGCGCCAACATAAAGTCGCGCTTGATCACTGTGTCCTCCTCAGCCTGTTTGACGGTCTGCAGCACCGTCAGCCGCGGGCTATCGGCAAAGGCCGTAGCAAAGGTGCGCGCGGTGGGTGCACCCACTTGCGCCGCCTCAAGCCGAGCCGTCGCCGCTGGAATCGCCCCTTGCTCGCTCAACAGCCGCACCTCGGCAAATTCGGCTGCCGAAATCGTGAATTCAACGGCCCCAGCGAGGGCATCGCTCTCAGCATTCGCACCCGCGTCTCTATGATTCAATTGGCAAAACTCAAAGAGCGCATCAAAGAGCTGCGCTTTGGCGGGCAGCGCCACAAAACGGTGCAGCAATTCTTCGGGCCGCGTATGCACTACAACGTTCTGGTTGCGCACGTTGCCAAAAAAGCGCGTCGGGGCATCGGCATCCTGCGCCCAGTGCAACGCAATCAGCGCGCTGTGCGGATAGGCGCAGGCGCCCACCATTTTGAGCAGGTCATCGTGAAAGCGCACTGCGCCGTCGCCGTTTTTGGCGGCAATCCCGCGGGCGCGCAAGCTGCGCAGCGTCACTTCTCGGACCAGCGCGTGTTCGTGTTCAGTGCGCGGGCCGCCCGGCTCGACATCCATGCCGGGGATGGAGGCAGCCTCTAAAACGCCCAAAACAGAGAGCAGTTCATCGCGCGACAAGATCAACGTAGTAGAGGTTGGTTGTTCGTCGTTCATCGGTTGCTATTCCTTCTCCAACTTATCTTTGGCTGCTTTACCCAGCACCGCCATCAGCGGGCTGGCCGCAATCATGCCCAGCAAACCGGCGCCGCTGCCGGCCTCCGGCGCGACCGGCGTGGCGCCACCCCCGGCGCGTATGACCGTGGGGCCAGCCGCCGGTGGCGGCGCCACGCCCACCGGACCTGCCGATTGAAACTGGGCGCGCGCCGGTCCGTTGCCGCCCGTCTCCCCTGGCGCCGCACTGCTAAAGGTGTTGGGAAAGCTGCCGCCAGCGCTATACGGATTAGAAACTTGCGTTTGCGGCGTAGAACCACCGCCGCCGCCACCGCCGCGCATGGCTTGTTCATCGCGCGGCTTCTCCTCGGGCTTGGGCTCCTCTTGGGGTTGACCGCCGCCACCGCCGCCGCTCTGCTGACCGCCGCCACCGCCGCCGCCTTGCTGTTGTTCCGCCGCGGCTTCGGCGCCAGCTTGGTCGGCCAGCGGATCATTGGAACCGTCAAACGCATCATATACGTCGGAGAGCCAGTTGTCGGGCACATACATGGAATTCCCGCTGCCGCTGCCGCCAAAGGCATCGCGCACGCCGGACAGCCAGTCGTTGGGAATGCCATAATCGTTATAGGAGCCGCCCAGGTAGTCGCCCAGCGAGCCGCTGCTGTGGCCATTGCCATAGCCATCGCCCACGCCGGAAAGCCAATCGGACGGCACGCTCATGGGGTTGCCGTCGCCATAGCTGCCGCCAAAACCGCCGCCCAGCCCGCCGTCATAGGCGCCGCCATAGCTGCCGCCATAGCCCGATCCATAACCGGAGCCATAGCCACTGCCAAAGCCGTCGCCGCCATAGTTAGAAGCGCCCAATGCCGAGTCGAGTCCGCGGCCATAGCCGCCACCCAGGCCACCGCCCAATGCGCTGCCAATACCGCCAATGCCGTCGCTGCCCAGACCGCCACCCGCGCCGCGCCCCCCTCCGGCGCCACTAGTCGCATCGCCAATGCCGCCGATTCCGTCTGCGCCAGCGGCAGCATCTGCACCTGCAAAGCCGCCACTCCCCGGACCGGCGCCGCCGCGTTGTCCCGGCCCAGTTCCATCCTCGCCGCCGCCCTCCACCGCGGCCCGAAAGCCGGATGAAGCCTCCTCATCGGCGCCTTGAAACATTTCGCTGATCTCTTGGGTCACCTGGCCGGCCTGGGCCAGTGCGTCAATCAGCCGCTGCAGCGCCGGCAGCACCTCTTCGCGCATTTCGGCAAAAAAGGCGTCGGAGCCGCGCCCGATCCAGTGGCCGCCGCGCAACTGCTGCACACCGCTTTGCACGCGCTGCCGCAATTCTGCATTGGCCTCGGATTGGGCCTGGAAGCGCTGGGCCACCTCTTTTAAAGCGTCATATTGGACGCGGATTTCGTCACTCATAGCGTACTCCTGGGGGTAAATCTATTGGCTTGTTCGCTTTACTTTAGCATTGATTTACATTCAACGGATCGGGCAGTTGTAAATATGATGTAAACATGGTTCTTCAAATATTTTGCTCAACGTCATTCCAATCTAAAACGACGCGGTCGCTGGGCTCATGCAGTTCAACGGGACGTTGATGGCGGAAGTTGCCTGTTCCTAAATCGAGAGCATCAACTACATTACCAATACGATGGCGATAGACTTGGTCTTTGGCCGCTTCATAGATCAACGAAACACCGGGACTAGCTATTTTTAAGAGTGCAGGAGCACCTTCAGGGTCTTCTTTGCGCCGAGGAATTATCTGGACAACATATCCCGCCTGTTGATTCGTTTTGTTAATCAAGTTTGGATTGTTCTGATATGTAATGTGGTTGCGTGGATCGTATGTACGGTTCAAATCCCCTAAAATCTCCTTAGATCCAGGATTCTCAAACGTAATCGCCTGTTCATTGCGTTGGGAGGCGTGTAAATCGGCCAAAACACCGCCGAGTGAATGCCCAGTATGCTTAACGGTATAATCGCCATAGCCGGCGCTTGCCATTTGCTGATGCACCCGATTCACGAAAGCTTGCGATTTTTCGTATTGTTGTGGCGCCTTACCGCTAGCAATCATAATGTCATCATCAGTATCAGTGCCACCGAGCCCGTCTATGCCAAACAATGAATCAGTACCGCGGTGGGCAATCACGACCTCCTTCGTCTTGGTATTAATATAGGCTGTGCCACTATAACCATAATCGTTACTGTAGGTGGCAAATGGCCGCCATCCCCTTTTTTCAAGATATTCTTTAGAGGACGCAGGAAACTGACCACCCTCCTCATAGGCAGCTTGGCTTAATAAAGCATAGTCAGCAGGTTTGACCTGCGTGATTTCTTGCGGTGTAGCGCGATGAGTCGAATCTGCCGATGGCGCCGTGCTTGATGGTTGCCGCACTTGTCCATTGCCGGGAGCGGCTACATAGGCGCCGCCCATAAACGGTCTGGCAGCCTCTTCCTCCGCGGCCTGCATAATGGCGCTGATATTGAGCGTCACGGCTTGTGCATCCAATAAGGCCTGCCTCAAACGGTCCAACGCCGGATAGACCTCTCTATGCATCTCCAACCCAAACGCGGCAATGCCTCGCCCTTGCCAATCGCCATTATGGAGAGCCTCCGCGCGTTGCCGGACGCGCGCGGTCAATTCACCGGTTGCCTGCGCCTGCTGTCCAAAACGCACGGCGACATTCGCCAACTCATCATACTGAGCCTGAACCACATCATCCGACATACTGCTTCACTCCATAATTTGAATTCACCGTACAGATTGAATAGCCACATTACCGAGAAAGGTTCAGGGAGAGGTTGCTTGTGGTTTCTCTATTTTTGTGACTCGTGTGATTTAACTTCACTGCTATTTGAATATCCACACGCCCTGATCCGTAGCCGCCAGCAGCGCCTCACACGGCCTTCCACCGCCAGCAGATCGCGCACGGTCCATTGATCAGATTGAGGTTCGCCGGTTGTGACGGGCTGCCAAACGCCGCCTGCGTCGGTAAGAGCAATACGCCACACGCCAGTCTCGACTGTACCGGCATAGAGATGTTCCTCGAAAATTTCAAGCGAGCGCGTTTGCACACCGCTCAGATTGCTCCCCATACGTTGCCAGTTGACCTGGCTGTCGGACCAGTAGACGCCATCATACGTGGCAATAAAATTTATGTTGTCTTGCAGATAAATGTCCCACACTTTTTGACTTTCACCATTCGCCAAACCATTTGTGCGCGGAATCAACACCGTACTGCCCAGGGGGTGCTCTTGAACGCCCGCCCCTTCCGTTCCTGCCCACAGGCTTGTGCCCTTGCGACGAATCACATTGATATTGGCCGAGGCTTGAAACAGCTCTTGCCACGGCGCTGTTCGGCTGCTGCGCTGGTAGACCTTATCGCCTGCCCCCGCGTACCCAACCTCACCTGCAAAGGCCACCGTATAGACTTCACTCAATTCAAAGCCCGTTTGGCTCCATTGATTCTGTTGCGCACTATACGCAAAAAGGTGATTCTCAAAAGCGGCCGCCAACCCCAAATCATCCGCAAAATCCACGCTCAAAATACCCGCATTCACGGATTCTATACGCTCCCAAGGCACTGGTGTGCGGCAATTGCCCAGCGGGCCGCTATAGAGCCCGCCTTTCTGCGCAAAGGTCCGCCGGTCGCCCACAAATATCTGCTCATTATTACGCGCCAGGGCGGAAGCCACACCTGGCCCCTCTCCCCATTTGCGCCATTGAAGGTCCACATTTCTGCTGGCATAGGGCAGATAAACCGTGCGGGCATCGGGCGTTGGCGATCCTTCAACGGTCGGAGTTGGTGTAGCTGTAGCTTCGTTTTTGGGGGTGCCGGTAGCCGCCCTTGTAGGCGTCGATGTTGACGGCGTGGGCAAATCGGAGGTAGCCGTAAAAGTGGGCGCCGTCGTCGGCGTATCGGCGGGGGCGGTGGGTGTATCCGCTAACGTTGGCGTCGGTGTGGGCGCCGTCGCAAATTGGACCACCTGGGGATTTTCATGAATGATCGCTCGATTTACGCCAATTTGTCCCGACGTATCCAGCCCCCAGCAGAATAACCCACTCAACAGAACCAGCGCGCAAGTATGTTCGCCGCCGGCGGCCACCTGTTGCACATCGCCCGTCAACCCCGCGACCGTGGTCGGCGCGCTGCGATTTGAAAGCGTACCGTCCCCCAGTTGGCCCGTGACGTTGTAACCCCAGCATTGCAGACCGCCGCCATCCAAGCGGGCGCAGGTGTGATATTGCCCGGCGGAAATGGCCAGTGCCGATCGGCTCAAACCGACAACTTCAGTGGGTCCGCTGCGATCTTGGAATGTGCCGTCACCAAGCTGGCCTGCCCAATTGGCGCCCCAACAATAGACGCGGCCATCCCCCGTCAACACGCAGGCGTGTTCTACGCCCGCCGCCAGTGCGGTCACGCCGGTAGGCAGCCCGCTCACGGCGACCGGCGTAAATTGCTGCGTGTAGCTGCCGTCACCCAACTGCCCGGCCTCATTGGCGCCCCAACATTGTACATCGCCCACCGCCAGCAGGGCGCATGTGAAAAGTTCACCGGCAGCAATGGCCGCCACCCCGCTGCCCAGCCCCGGCACCGCGGTAGGCGTCAAATTGCGCGACGTCTGCTCGCCAACGCCAAGCTGTCCCGCGTCGTTGGCGCCCCAACAGAAGACGCCGCCGCCGGCCAATGCGCAGCTATGCCGTTCGCCCAGCGCCAGCCCGGTAATATTGGTGGGCTGATTCAGCACGGCAATCGGCTTCGCTTGCAATTCGGTGGCGGAGCCAATGCCCACCTGTCCCTCTTCGTTGCCCCCCCAACAGAGCAACCCATTTTGCACGGCGCACGTGTGGCGATCCCCAGCCGCCAAGATCGTCGCACCGCTGGGCAGCCCCATTGCGTTGGTGGCCGTGCTGCGGTCATCTTGCGAACCATCCCCCACCTGGCCTAGCCAATTTGAGCCCCAGCACTGCACGCCGCCGCGCGAAGTCATCAGGCAGTTGTGCCAGGCCCCTGCCACCACCTGCGCCACCGTGGCCGTTATCCCGGTTACCGCAACCGCGGTTTTGTGAAGCAGGGTGACGCCGTTGCCCAATTGGCCATCCCACTTGCCGCCCCAACAGGTCATGCCGCCGCCGGCCCGCGCCGCACAGCCGTGATCCGTTCCTGTACCCAGCGCAATCACGCCGCTGCTCAACCCGGAAACGGTGGTGGGCGAAGTGCGGTCATCGCGGTCCCCATTGCCCAATTGACCGTCCCAATTGCCGCCCCAACATTGGGCGCCGTCCGTCGCCGTGCGCACGCAGGTGAAAAATTGTCCGGCCCGTATTTCAGCCGCATTTGACAACCCCAACACCGTCACCGGCGCGCCGGAATCAGTTGTGCCGCCGTTGCCCAGCTCGCCGGAGCCATTGTTGCCCCAACAGGCGACTGCCCCTGCCGTTGTGCGCACGCAGGTGTGTCCAAAACCGGCGGCCAATTCAGCGGCGCCGCTGGGCAATCCGCTGGCCTGCACCGGCGTGCTGCGGTTCGTGGTGGCGTTATTGCCCAGTTGCCGCTCGGCATTGCGCCCCCAACAATAGACCGCATCCTGATTGGTCAATGCACAGGCGTGCGCCGTACCGACGGCCAAGGCAATAATTGGGTTTGGCAAATTGGTTACCATCACGGGGGTGATTTGGTCGGTCGTCGTCCCATTGCCAAGCTGTCCCTCTGCATTCTTTCCCCAACAAAAGACATCCCCCACCGTCGTCAACGCGCAGACAAAGGCATCGCCCGCCGCCACCGCCTGCACGCCGCCGGACAAACCGCTGACCGCGGTTGGGGTGAGGTGCGGATCCGTCGTTCCGTTGCCCAGTTGGCCAAACTCATTAGCGCCCCAACATTGCAGCGCCCCCATGGTGAGCAAAACACAGGTGAAACCTTCCCCAATCGCCACCTTGTCAACTGTACCCGAAACGATGCTCACCGCCACCGGAAAGCTGCTATAAATGGTAGTCCCATCGCCCAGTTCGCCCGAATAATTGCGCCCCCAACACATCATGCCGCCCGTAGCGGTCACGCCGCACGTGTGGCTAAAGCTGCCGTCAATTTGTGTAAAGACGGGGTCCGCCAACAAAGGCGCGTTAGAGGGTAATGGCGAATTTATCTCGGCGCGGCCCATGGCCGCCTGGTTGATCATCAGCACGGCCAGCCCGGCCAATACGCAAAGCAACATCCACAACAATATGCCCTGCCTTGGTCTGGCCGAAACAGCAACAAAGGCGGCTACGCTAACGCGCCGCTCGGGGGGATTGTGATTCATGATGCATTCCTTTACACCGAACCTAGGAGAGTGTCCTGTACTAGTCTAAACTATCATTAAGGTGATTAGATGATGGCCTATGAATATGCGACGCACCGACGCTTGCTGCGAGCGTGTATGGCCAAAAGAAATCATAGCTAATCGGACCATCAAATGAATCATAGTTCGGACCCACGCCGCCGGCAGCGCCCCTCACGTATCAAACTTGTTTTGTCTAACTTATCATAACTCTGAGGACACTGTACGCCATTCACCATTCGCAATTTTCTGCTACGCACCCCGCACAATAAACTTCAGCCCAATCTCGCTGCGCTCCAATCGAATCACATCGCCGGGGTAGAGCGGCTGCCGCTCGGCGCTGACCGGCGTGGGTTCATCCCCGTTGTGCGCAATGCCATTGCGCACAATGCCATTGCGCACAATGGCAGTCGCATTGGAGGAGAGGCTTTCCACCCAATAACTGCCATCATCATAGACAATCTGCGCGTGGCGGCGAGACGCGCGGACCGGCCGCGTGGGCGTCCAAATTGACGGCGAGCAAATTATTGTTGGGCTGCGTTTCATCCCAGCGCCCGATAATGGCGGGCAGCCAGTGCAATTTGTAAACCGTGTTGGCGGCCACGTCGCGCAAATAGAGATTCTGCTCGGGACGCTGCGCGCCGGACGGCGTGGGCTGAACGCGCTCGGCCAGCACCAGATGATCATTGCGCAAAAGCTGGCTGCCCAGCGGCTCGGTTTCATCCAGGGCGGCGTTGGTATCGGCACGCAGCAGGCGATATTCAGCGGGGCTCTTGCCCAAATAGTCCAGTTCCTGAAATTCGGCCAACACGGCTTTCACCAGATCCGGTGGTCGCAAATTGTCCAACACGCGCGCCTGCTGGGCTTTAAGTTCAAATACGTCAATTACAAGATCCAATCGTTTTGCTTCACTGCTCATTGATTATTTGTCCTCATTATTCGTAGCCATCGCCGTAGCCATCGCCAGGGAATAAATTCCGGCTAACAATGCAAGTCATCTAAAGATGACTACACGCACTAGCCCCGTGGGTTCGCCAACCCAGTCCACTTCAGTGGACTTAAGCTATCAGCCGGGAATTTATTCCCCGGCGCTTCGTACGCGTTTGCACCCTTTGCGTCGTTTGCGTTCAAGAATTGTCGAGCCTAGTGCATCATCATTCGTTGACGAGAATGCCGCGGGTTGGAAAACCCACCCAACATATGATTACCTTTGCGCCTCTTGCGCCCTTTGCGTCGTTTGCGTTCAAAATCGCTTCATTCCGCCGCGCCCTCTTCCCCAATATCCGCATCCGCCAGCATCTGCTCCACGCCCTGCAAATAATCCTCTTCATCCATTTCACCCGCCATCATGACCACCATCTCTTTGGGCAGATCGCCCCACGTCTGCCGGATATAGAAATCCTTGATCAGCGCCATCAGCTTCTTCTCATCCTGCCAACTGCGCACGTCCAGCGTGATGAATTGGGACATGGCCGAGCCATCGGCCATTGCCGTTGCTGCGGTTTTTGCCGTTTTGCATGGCGTGCAATTCCACCTGCATGGCCCCTTGCAGCAAGCGCAACATATGCTGCGCCCGCTCGCTCATTTGGGCTGTGCCGCCGCCCTCATCCGTCTCCACGCCGTCGGACCAGCGCGCTTTTTCCGACGGATGCAGGGCCAGCACTTCGGCCAGCCACAGCGTCCAGAGCGGCGATCTTCTGCTCTTCGTTTTCGCTGTCGTCCACATAGCCGCGGTCGGTGGCGCTGCTGACGCTTTCGTACGGCGTGGACGTTTGCACCATGGGTGGCCTGGCCCGATTTGACCAGATAGCCGCGGCCCACGGGCAGTTCTTTTTCGCAGACCGGCCGGCGTGCGCATGACGCGCAGCGTCTCCACGGCGGCGGCGTTGCGCAGGCCAATGCCATAATTGGACGACTGCACGCGGCGGCGCAATTCGCTGGTGCCGCCGTCCAGCACGCCGCCAATGACAAAGTGCAGCCCGTCCACGCCATATTTGCGCGTTCACGGTGCAAGATGACGCTGCAAGTCGCGGTGGCGCTCCACCTCTCTTCGATAAAGTCGTCAAAGTTGTCGATGATGATAAAAAGTCTGCGGGCGGTGGCCTTGGCGTTCATGGCTTCGCACTCGTTCTGCACGCGTCGCTCCATCAGCGGCTCCAACTGCTCAATTTCGGCAGACATAGGCCAGCACGTGGGGCAGCCGGTCGCCGCTGCTGGCCGCCATAATCGGGCAAGCGCGCCTGCATGTCGATGAGCACAAAGGCGGCCTTGCTCGGGCGTGTAGCGGCTGGTCATAGAGAGCACGAAATCATAGAGCGCCGTAGTTTTGCCCGAGAGCGGGCGGCCCCACAACGGCAAAGTGCGGACCGTTGCGCGCTTTAAATCGATGAGCGCCGGTTGGAAATCGCCGCGCCGCCCGCTACGGCCTGCAAGCGCATCCTGCCCTGCTCTGGCCGCATCCAGCATTTGTGCAGCGGCACAATCTCTTCCAAAATCGGGATGGGGTCCGGGCGTGGTGCGCAGCGTGATTTGGCCGCCGTCAATATAACTCTGCATCTGCTGGGCCAACAGCCGCAATTCGTCGCCTTCTTGGCGGGTGTCGCGGCCCTCCTCGTCAAAAAGGCCGACCGGCTGGGCAATGTGGTAGAAGAGTGGGCTTCGCTCATGCGCCGGTAGCCGTTTCCAGGGATATCGTCAATTTCAACGGCTGCTGCAGCCACAATGTCCATATAGCGGTCGCTGTTGGACTGTTTGAAAGTGACCCGCTCACCAAAGAGGCTGTAGAGTTTAGAGGCCATGTTGTTGGGGACGTTGCACGATGCTGCAAAGGAGATACCCACCGTGAGCGAGCGGCGCACCAGCGGCAGCAGCGTGTTCTCGACCAGCATGTCGTAATTTTCCGCAGCTCGGCAAAGTTGTCGATGACCACCAGCACCGCCGGCGCCCGCTAGGTGGGTTGCGGGCGTTGTATTCGTAGAGGCTGCTGGCGTCTTCTTCGCTGAGAAACTGCTGGCGCAGATCGACCATGCGTCAGCTTGTCGATGAGTGGTTGAGCCGCCTCGTACTATCGGCGGCGTAAATGACGCCGCCCACGTGGGGCAGTTCCTCGATGGCGCGATAGTTGCGCCCGCCCAGGTCCAGAATGTAGACGTGCAGCTCGTCGGGCGTGTGGGTGGCGCACAGGCTGGTGATGATGGTGCGCAGCATGGTGGTCTTGCCCCAGCCTGAATCGCCCATGATGACCAGGTGATTGGGCGGTCAAGTCAAACGACATGGGCGTCTGGCGCGCTTCCACCGGGTCGTCGATGAGGCCGACCACCGGACGCAGCGCCTGGTTGCGCCAATCCATACCGGGCCACAGCGCGCCGCAGTGTCCCCGTTGAGCCAGTCGCTGACCTGTGGCCAGCGTAAGGTGCGGTTCTGCATGGCGTCGACCAGGCTGGATTGCAGGCTGAAATGGGTGGGCAAAAAGCCGGGCTTGGGCGCCATTTGCTGCCGCGTTCTATAGGCCAGCGCCACGGCGGCGTCAAAAAAGGCGGGCGTTCTGTCACTGCCAGCAGCTACAATCTCGGGCGCTCCGGCCAGAGCACCGGAGCGTCGCGCTTCATCGGGCTGATTTTCACCGGTCCACGAAACTTGAATCAGCTCAATATTTTCGTTGCCGATCTGCAGATAGCCGCGGCCGGGCATGCCGTTGGGCAGCAGCGCGGCGTCGGGGCGGCGCAACATTTCGCGGCTGGTGTCCAGCTCTTCCACGCGCAGGCAGATGCGCAGCTTGATGTTGGCGCGCATCTGGTCGGAGACGCCTTTAGGGCGCTGCGAGGCCAGCAGCAAATTGACGCCTGCGCGCCCCCACGCGCGTAATGCTTTCCAACTCGGCGATAGTCGGGGTTATCGTCGATCATCTCGGCGTATTCGTCGATGATGATGAAGAGGTGCGGGTAGGGCTCGCGGCTCAAATGGAAACCGCGGCGGCGATAATCCACAATGTCTTTGGTGTTGGTCTCCACGTTGAGCGCCTGCCGCCGCCGGATCTCGGCGTTGATGGCGGTGAACATGCGCTCCACGGCGGCCTTGTTCAGGTTGGTCACAATGTCCACACAGTGGGGCAGCTTTTCAAAGGGCTTGAAGGCGCCGCCACCCTTGTAGTCCACCAGCACAAAGTTGAGGATGTCCGGCGAATAGTTGAGCGCCAGCCCCACAATCAGCGTCATCAGCAGTTCGGATTTGCCCGAGCCAGTGCCGCCGGCGATCATACCGTGGACGCCATCCTTTTTGGCCTCCAGTTCCAGCGTGCGCTTGCGATTGCCCGAAGCAATGCCCAGGGTGACAGCCAGCCAATCGGCTTCTTCCGCCGTGCGGTTTTTGGCCCAAATATCAGCGGTGGCCTGGTGCAGATCGTCGAGGAAATGTTTGTCCATGCGCAGATCGTGCAGTTCCGACAGCACCTGGCGGAACGAGGAGGCTTTGGGCAGGGCGTCAATGCGCAGCGGCTCGTGATAGCGCTGGCCGGACTGCGCGATGGCTTCCTGCATCTTCTGGCCCAGCAGCCGCACCTGGCGCCCTCGTTGCGCACCTGCCCCTGCGCATCCACCGTGCCGGGCAGCAGCGCCGTTTGGAAGGTGAGCGGGCGGCGGTCCACGCGCATGAGGCCGCGACCGGCGGCTTCTTCCAATTCGCCCACGCCTTTGCCCACAATGCTGGGATATTCGTTGGCATCGGCCAGCTTAAAGGTGAGCCGCTCGGTGAAAAGGCTGTAGAGTTTGCTGGAAATGGCGTTGAGCCGCTCAATGGTGATCAGGAAGTGAATGCCGTAGGTTTTGCCCTGGCGGGCCAGCGCCACGAACGCCCCCAGCAGATTATCATCGTTGTTGCCCGCTTGATCGCCAAAGGACTCGATGTATTCGCCAAAGTTGTCCACGATCAGCAAAATGCCGGCTGCACCTGGCGGCGAACCGTCGTCGTTGGTGGTCGAGTTGTATTCGGATCGCTGGCGGCGCCGGTTTCGTTAAGTGCCGCTTGCGCTGGTCCACAATGTCGTTGAGTTCGCGCAGAATCTGTTGCACGCGTTCTTCGTAACCCGGCTCATCGGGCACGATGACGGTGCCCACGTGGGGCAGCGCCCGCAGCGCCTCCAGACTGCGCCCGCCCAAATCGAGAATGTGCGTCTGAAATTCAGAAGGTGAATGGGTGGCGGCCAAGCTGACAATGAGGGCGGCGGATGAAAGTGGTTTTGCCCCAGCCGGAGGCGCCAAAGAGCACGGCGTGGCCGCGCGCAAAGTCGAGGATCAGCGGGAGCTGGCGGGCGCCAAAGGGGTCGTCCAGCAGACCGGGGATGCCGCGCAGGGCGGTGCGGTTCCAGTCCAGGCCGGACCAACTGCTGCCGCCGTTGAGCCATGCCGCCACAAAGGGGTTGACGCAGAGCTGCTCGGTGCGCCCCAACGTAATGGCCGGCGCGTATTCTTTGTCCAGATAGGCGGTCAAAAGCGGCGTGGACATGGTCAGATCTTTGGGCAGGAAGGGCGGCCAGGGCGTGCGCGGGCGCTCCCCCGTCAGCAGCTCGTTGGCCAGGTTGACCATGACGTCGTAAAACTTGGGCTGCTCGCCATCTTCGCGCGGCGCAACAAATTCGTAGCTGTCACCGGTGTAGGCAATCTGGATCAGCTCGATGTTGTCGTTGCCCACCTGCAAATAGCCGCGGCCGGGCATGCCGTTGGGCAGATAGGCGGCGTCGGAGCGGCGCAACATTTCGCGGCTGGTGTCCACGCCCTCGACGCGCAGGCAGATGCGGAACTTGATGTTGGCGCGCATCTGGTCGCTGACGCCGATGGGGCGCTGCGAGGCCAGCAGCAAATTGACGCCCTGGGCGCGGCCCACGCGGGTGATGCTCTCCAGCTCGTCGCGAAATTCGGGGCTGTCCGAAATCATCTCGGCATATTCGTCGATGATGATGAAGAGGTGCGGATAGGGTGCGTGGGTGCGGTGCAGCCCGCGAGCGCGATAGTCCACAATATCTTTGGTGCCGGTGCCGGCGTTGAGCGCTTGCCGCCGCTGCATCTCGGCGTTGATGGCGGTGAACATGCGGTGGACCGCGGCCTTGTTGAGATTGGTCACAATATCGACGCAGTGGGGCAATTCTGTGAAGGGCTGGAAAGCGCCGCCGCCTTTGTAGTCCACCAGCACAAAGTTGAGCACCGACGGGTCGTAGCGCAGCGCCAGGTCCACAATCAGCGTCATGAGCAGTTCGGATTTGCCCGAGCCGGTGCCACCGGCGATGAGCCCGTGGACGCCGTCGCGCTTGGCCTCCAAATGCAGTTGGCGCGGCCGGTTGCCGGAGATGACGCCGATGGTGGTTTGCAGCCAGTCGGCCTGTTCGGCTTCCAAACTGTTGGCCCAGTTTTGGCGCATTTGCGTGCGCAGCCCATCCAGAAAGGTTTCATCGGCGGCCAGGTTGTATTCGCGGGCCAGCATTTGTTTGTAGAGCACGCCGGTGGGCAGCGCTTTGATCTCGATGGGTTCGGCCAGCGTCATGCCGCTGCGTTCGACGTGGGCGCGCATGTTGGCGGCCATGACTTCCAGCAGCTTGTTTTCGCTGGTCAGCTCTTCGACGCCGCTCTGCTGCAATTCCAGCGGCATGGCGATTTGGAAGCTGAGCGGCTGGCGGCCAATTTTAATGTAGCCGCGGCCGGGCGTCTCGCCCATGTCGCCCACGTGGCCGCCCACAATGGCGCGGTATTCGGTGGGGTCGGCCAGCTTGAGCGTGAGCCGTTCGGTAAAGAGGCTGTAGACCTGGCTGGGCACGGCGTTGAGCTGCTGCGCCGTGATCACAAAGTGGATGCCGTACGGTTTGCACTGGCGGGCCAGCGCCACAAAGCGATCCAGCGCGCTCTCTACGTTGTCATCGTTGCCGCCAAAGGTTTCGCGGAATTCGATAAAGTTGTCGATGATCACCACAATGGCGGGCAGCGGCTCGCCAGCGCCGGACCGGCGGGAGACAGTGCGATTGAATTGGTAAACATCCTCGGCGTCCACGTCGTTGAGCAGCTCTTTGCGCTTTTGCACCATGTCGTCCAGCTCGCGTAGAAGCTGTTCGACGCGCTCTTCGTAACCGGCGCTGTCGGGCGAAATGACCGCGCCCACGTGGGGCAGTTCGGCCAGCTTGCCCAGGTTGCGCCCGCCCAGATCCAGCACATAGGCGTGCAGGTGATTGGGCGAATGCGAGGCGGCCAGGCTGACCACCAGCGAGCGCACAAAGGTGGTCTTGCCCCAGCCCGAAGCGCCAAAGAGGACCACGTGGCCGCGCTGCAAATCGACGGTCAGCGGCAGTTGCGAAGCCGCGTACGGGTTGTCGATGAGCCCCACCACCGGGCGCACGGCGTAGCTTTCCCAATCCAAATTCGCGGCCCAGCCCATGTCGTCGGCCACGCCATCCAGCCAGCGCTGGATAAAGGGGTTGAGGGCCAGCCGCGGCCCCACCGGCCCACCCAATGTGATCACGTCGAGCTGCTGCAAATATTCATCGGAGGTGACGGCGGGCTCGTGCGGGTTGGCGGCAATCAGCGTCTGTTGCAACGTTAGGTGTTCGGGCAGAAAGTCGGGCCACGGGGCGCGCTGCTTTGCCACATCGTTTTGGCGCGCCATGTCGTTGAGCCGGTCGATGATGGCCTTGTAGAGTTCGGGCGGCTCCTGGTCGCGATCCAGTTCGGCCAGGGCGGCCTGCTTTTGACGCTGCGGCCAGATCACCGGCGCCAGCGGCTCGTCGCCGGCTTCAATAAATTTATCGCCCGAATAGGCCACCTGGATCAGCTCGATCTCGTCATTCCCCACCTGCAAATAGCCGCGGCCGGGAATGCCGCTGGGCAAAAAGGCGGCGTCGGTGCGGCGCAACATTTCGCGGCTTTCGCCCGGCGTCTCCACGCGCAGCGAGATGCGGAACTTGATGTTGGAGCGCATCTGGTCGGTGACGCCGCTGGGGCGCTGGGCGGCCAGAATCAGCGAGATGCCCTGCGCGCGGCCCAGGCGCGTAATGCTCTCCAGCTCCGATTTGTACTCGGGGCGGTCGGCGATCATCTCGGCAAATTCGTCAATGATGATAAAGAGGAAGGGGTATGGCTCGCGGCTCTGATGCAGCCCCTGCTCGCGGTAATCCACAATGTTTTTGGTGCCGGTGTCGGCGTTGAGCTTTTGGCGGCGGCGCATCTCGGCGTTGATGGCGGTGAACATGCGGGTGACGCCCTCACCGGCCAGATTGGTGATGATGTCCACACAGTGGGGCAGCTCTTCGAACTCTTTGAAAGCGCCGCCGCCTTTGTAATCCACCAGCACAAAGTTGAGCACAGACGGATCGTACATGACCGCCATAGCCGTGATCAGCGAAATGAGCAGCTCCGACTTACCCGAGCCGGTGCTGCCCGCCACCATGCCGTGTACGCCATCGCGCTTGGCGGAAAAGGTGAGCGTGCGCGGCTTGTTGCCCGCCATCAGCCCAATGCGGGCGCGCAGCCAGTTGGCGTAGCGCGGCTGCACGCTGTCCTGCCAGTTGCGCCACGTCGCTTGCAGCAGATGCGGCATGGATTCGTAGCCCATGAGTTCCATAAAGGGGACGGTGCTGGTCAGGTTGGCCCCGGCGCCCTGGCGCACCTCCAGCTCGGCCAGTTGGCGGGCCAGATCGGTCAACTCGTTGGGCGAGCTAATGGAATCGGCGGCGCCAATGTAGCGGAAGGTGTTGACGCCCACCTCGGCATAGCGAAAGTGCAGCCGCTGATACTGGTCCATTTTGATGTTGGTGGCGGGCGTGGTCTTCTCAATTTCCAGCACGGCCTGACAGCCGCTGGGCGCTTTGCTGCGTTCCGGCACCAGGAAGATCACGGCGGCGCCCAGCCCGGTGCCCTCTTCGACCAAAATCGAAATGGCGGCGTCAGACTCAATGCCGTAAAGGGGCGAGCTTTCATCATAAGTGGAGTCGAGCAGATCCACCACGACCAGCAGGAGCGGCTGCGTGGGGTCGCCTTTGTCATCGCTTTCGTCGCGATCTTGCAGGCGGATCTTGCGCGTGGAGAGCGTTTTGCGAATGCCTTCCAGAAATTGCTCCAGCTCGCCGCCCTGGGCGTCGCTGAAGCGGGTGTCCACCTTTTCACCGCGCACTTCTTCTACAAAGCAGGTGGCCTTGGCGGTCTCGTCGCCCTGGCTGTGGGGGGCTTGCTCGGTCCAGGCCCATTCGCGCTTGTGGGTGGCCAGCACAAAGAGGCGGGCGTTCATGGGGGCGTGGAAGACCATGTAGTGGGCTAACATGGCGCGCGCGTATTGATAGACTGCGGCGCGCTCGCCGGCAATGCTCAGGGCGTGGGTGACGGGGGTGCGCTGCTCTTCGTCGTCGGGCTTGTTGTCTTCGGACTCGTCATCCTCGGGCGGCTGGCGCAGCGTCACAATGACGGGAATGTCGGAGACAAATTGCGAATCGGTCTCCAGCTTCATGGCCTCGCGCACCTGCGGGTCGTCCATGTTTTCCACGTCGCCCAGCACATAGCGCACGGTGGAGGGCAGCGTCCCCATGCCCAGCCGGATCACGCCAAAGTCCTCATCGGAGACGCGGCGTTCCCACAATCGCGCTTCGGAACGCAGCGTACGTTCGGCTTTTTCAACTTCGCTGCGAGCGCTTTTGACCAGCCGGTACGTGGTCGGCATGTCGGGGTAATTGTAGCGATAGAAGCGCCGCTGCTGGTCGTGATACTGGTTCATCTCCTTGGTCATGTCGGTGAGCCGGTCCGAATAAGCCTGTTCGATTTCGGCGCGGCGGCGCTTTTCACGAAAGTACGAATAAATGGCGAAACCAGTCGAGCCCACCACCGAGAGCGCCATGGGGATCATCATGGCGGGGCTGCGGCCGGCGCCGCCGGTGGCGCTGAGCGCGATATAGCCAATAATGGTCAGGATGGGCAGCGCGACCTGCACCAGCCGTTCCCAGCCGGCGGGGTCTTTGTCCGGCGGCCCGGGAATTTCGATCTCGTCAAAGGGCAGTTCCGGCTGGATGCGCGGCGGTCGGTCGATATAGAGTGGTTCTGACATTGGAGATACCTTTTGAATTGTGAATGGTAAATGGTGAACGGTGAATTGTGAATGGGGCCGGCTACGGGCATTTCCCTCATTCACAATTTACAATTCACCATTTACCATTTACAATTTTGACTTTTCCCCATTAGGAGTTCAAACCAAAAATCTGTGCAATCGTTCGCCTGAGCTCACGTCGAAATCTGTGCAATCTGTAGTTCCAATTACTAGGCTGCCCAGGGCGCGAAGGTGATGATGAGGGCGATGATGAAGCCCAGCCCCAGCAGGATAGCGACGGTGCGCAGGATGGTGTTGAGGCTAGGGATGCGGCTCTTTTTGATGGCGGGTACTTTGCCAAAGTAGCCCTCCAACTCCTGCACAAATTCGATCGCGTTTTGGAAGCGGCGGCCCGGCTCCTGGCTGACGGCGCGCACGGCGATCTGGGCCACTTGGGGCAGATCTTCGCTACGGTTCATGCGGGTGCGGTTCATGCGCATGATGGCGTTGTAAACGTCGGCGTCGTTGCTCAGTTTGAATGTGTAGGCCGGTTCGCCCACCAGCAGTTCATAAAGCACCAACCCCAGCCCATACACATCGGTGGCGTAGCTGGCGGGCGGCGCGCCCTTGCCGATCAGTTCGGGGGCGGTGTAGGCGGGCAGCACGAAAAAGCGATACCAACTGTCGCGCAATTCGTCTTTGGTGCAGGCGATGCCCAAATCCATGAGCAGGACGCGTGGTGCGCTGGGGTCATCGTCAAAACGCACGAGGACGGTTTCCGGGCTGATGGCGTAGTGAAAAGAGCCCTTGCTTTGCATATAGGCCACGGCGCTGGAAACGCTTATCATAAGCCAGCCCACGTGAAAGATCCAAAGCTGCGGGTTTTGGGTAATCACGTCGCGCAGCGGTTCGCCGTCAAAGGCTTCGAAGAGATAAAAGTAGAGCAAATGTCCTTGCAGCACAATGCGGCCATAGGGCTGCTCGTCTTTGGATAGTGTGGTGTTGACATAGGGCGGCAGCAGTTTGGGCAGATAGCGATGCTGCGCGTTGCCCAACTGCATATCGCGCAAAAATTCGGCCTCGCGCTTGAGCCGCTCTTTGTTCTCTTCCCCCGGATGCGCCACTTTCAGAAAGACGGTTTTATTCTGATGGGTGGCTTTATAAAGCACCGCCGAACGCAGCACGATGATTGGCTTGACAATTTCAATGTCGCCCACCCATTCGCCATAGTCCAACACCGTGGGCGACATCTCCGCCGGGCAAAAGGTTTCCTGGCAATAAAGGTTGGCGTCGAGCTTGGTGCGTTCGCAGAGTAGACAGACTTGCTTCACCGGAATTGGTCCTTTTGGAATAGGGATTAGGGATTAGGAAGTAGGGATTAAGGAGGAGGCCCCAAGACAGAGGCATCTCCCTAATCCCTAATCCCTTCAAATGGCGAAAGGAACCGATTTTCGGGGGAAGAATCCGGTTCCTTGGGCCAAATTCGAAAGAGAGGGCCGGGTCGAAGGCTGGTTTTGTCTATGGTCGTCTGATAGGTATCGCAGACCCGGCATCTCTGATTCGACTGGGTATGTGGTTTTTCAACGTTGTTTCCTACATTGTTGTTTCCTACATTCTAGTAGAATCGCGTGGCGCCCTGCTCGTCGCCCCGTTCGTAGGCGTCCACCGAGGCGTCCAGATCTTTGTTGAGTTCGGCGCATTTGTCGGCCATTTCGTCGATGTGGGGCTTGATCATTTCCATAAAGTGGGCCACGGCGTAGCCGCCAACGAGCCCGATAAAGGCAGTGGTTTTCAAAATGAGAATCAGCGCTTCCAGCACTTTGCTCACGGTTTCCAACACTTCGCTGATGACGCCAAAGGCTTTGGCAAAATCGCGAACCTGTGGAACATCCATATATACTTCACCCATGATGACCTCCTGTTGTCATATGTGTATGGTTTGTCGGGTAATGGAACACAGATTTTATGGATTGGACAGATTTTTCTGATTTTTTAGAACCAAGAATCCGCATAATCTGTCCGATCTGTGTCATCAGTGTTCAATTTAGTAGATGCTGCCAAAGATGTCGGCCAGGCCATTGACCTTGTTGCGCACTTCCTCGTCGGCCCGCTCCATGACGTCGTGGGCGCGGCGCAGGTTGGTGTGGACAAAGGTGATGTTGTCGCAGACGCGGCCCACGCCGGGGATCATCAGGCTGGAGACTTCTTCCACAAAGGCGTTGGCGCCTTCGCCGATCCAAGCGCCGCCGGTGACGGCCTGCACAATGGTGCGCATAGGGTTGAGCGCCTGCTCCTGCACAATATTGAGCTGTTGCGTGAGTTGCCCCAAAACGCTCTGCAAGACGCGTTTGGCCAGACGAATGAGCGCTTTCTTGATAAATCCTAACATGTTAATCCTCCTTAGTTAAGGTAAAAGTGGCAAGTGGTAAGTGGTAGGTGGTAGGTCGTTGGTATGGTGGAGCATATACATTCCACTTTCAACTTTCAACCCACTACACGACAAAACTTGCTCCGTTTGCCCGAATTTTCGTTTTCAAATGGTTTAGAACATGCCGGCAGAGCGCTTGTCGGCTTCCTGTGCGTAGCGCTTGGCTTCCTGCACGTCTTTGTCCAGCTCTTCAAACTTCTCGGTCAGCTTGCTCAGGGCCGGGGCCAGTTTGCTGCGGATGGCGTCTACAAAGGCTTCCCCGCCGGCGCCCAACAGCGCGCCCTCTTCCAGCGTATTGGCCACCGCTTGCATCTCCTGCATGGTGTCCTCCAACTGTTCTACGCCCTGCCGAAAAGTTTGCGACATCTCGTCCATAGATTCATAAACTACTCGAATTTCATCATACTGCGCCATTTTATGCCTCCTGATAGATTAATTATTGTTATTAATTCGGCAGCCGGACCGTCGCCGGCATTTCTGCTGTTGACTAGCTCACGCGGAAGGGCGAGCAGGCGTCTTCCTCGGCGGATTTCAAGGTCTGCGCAATATCGTTGGTGGCCCGGCTGGCCTCTTCCAGCGCTTCATAAAGACGCTTGGTGGCCGGGAAAACCTCATCGGTCATCTCGTTGGTAAAGGCCTCGATGCCGCGGCCTTTCCAATCTCCACTGATCAGCTTGTTGGCGCTCTGCTGCACTCGTTGCATCATCTGCTGCACGGCCTGCGACTGCGAGACAAAGCGGCTGGCAACTTGCTCTAGTTCGTCATAATCGGCTCTGATTTCGTCGCTCATGGTCTGTCATCCTCCTAAATTGCATGGTTATGAATATCTCTTGTGTTACGTATGAATCACCGCATCAACGGAAGCGCTTGGCGTTTGTTTCGGCGGGGTGATTGCTGCCCAAAGTATAGCAGGAGAATTGCGCTGTGGATGCAGAGTTTGTAACAGCTTTGTAAACATGCGCAGAATGTCTCACCTCACCCAGTTAACGCACAACCTTACGATTGACCCGCGCAGATGTAAACCAAAACCCAAATATATAGTGTATTATTAAGAGCGCTAACGCAATCTTAATTTTGATATTTGGAGCAAATGGTATATAATCTGACTTTCCGCCATAAACCACGTTGATTCGACTACTAGGTTGACCCAAGCTTGAAATTCCCCAATGAATAGGTGTTAAACGGCGAATTTCAACACCATTACCTGTCATACACCGAGTTCTGCATTCCGCAACTGGCGACTCATCACCTCGCAGCTCGAAAACACAAAATTTTTTGGAGATCGACACTATGTCTCTTCTACCCCAGAGACGACATATTCTTTTATATTCAGAAGGTGATGCTGGTTTTGTACAAGCGCTCAAAAGTCAGCTTGAGGCGCAAATTTTCTCTGTACACTGTTGCCGGTCGTTAGATGAAGCCTCCATTTGGTCAACCCGCCATCAGAGCCTGGCGCCCGATGCCATTGTCATCGACATCCCTGGCGAACGTTCCAGCCAGAGCATGAACGCTTTTAAATTTTATGATTTTGTACGCCGCGGCGGCTGGATTGCGGCCTTGCAGCAGCGTTTTGCCGGCTGGGGCGAAAACGCCCCCGTGCTCATGTTGATCGACGCACAGAAGCGGTTGGAGATGGAAGAGCGCATGTTTGCATTGGGTGTGCAGCCCGACCGCATTGACTATAAGCCGTATCATATCAACATCCTGACCAATAAACTGAACAGCCTTTTTCCGCCAGTTGCGCAAGGGAGGCCACATCGTCCGCCGCCATTCTGCACATCCGCAGCATGGTGATCGACCCCGAAAATGAGACGGTGATGGTCAACGCACAGAATATCAAACTGTCACAGCTCGAGTTTCAACTGTTGCACTACATGGCTAGCCGACCCGATACCGCGCTTACCCGCGAACAACTGCTGGCGGATATTTGGGGCATCACCGGGCGCAAGGCGCTCAACAACCGCAATGTGGACGTGTACGTGGGGCGTTTGCGCAAAAAGTTGAGCAATACCGAATGCGCCGACATGATCAGCCGCGGGCGCAACGGCGCCTATGTATTGGAGACCGACGCGTGGCTGGAAACATTGACCGAGCCTGAAGGCGTGCGCCACGTCGCCACCACGCCGCCCGCTAGCGACCGTTGCGCCTATCTGCTGCGCGCCTCCTCCGAAGCGCACCTGCCGCGTGAATTCAGCATAAAGCCGGCGCCGCGCGCGCCGGCGTTCAAAGCCGGCGTCAAGATCGGGCGCAACGCCAATTTGGCCGACTGGGTGATTATGGATCGACGCGTATCGCGCTGGCACGCCACCCTGTTTTTGGATCACAATATATTTTACATCCGGGATGAAAACAGCTCGGGACACACCTATTTGGAGCGCCCGGCGACCGCTGGAGTCGCCAACCGGATACGCCTGAACCCGCGCGAAAACGTCCCCCTAGAGAGTGGAGACATTTTGCATTTTAATACGGTGAGCTATCGTTTTGAAGTGCGGTGAGAGAGCCGCTCCCACCGCTCAATATAACATTTGATGAAACAAAAGCACCGCCCATAACGACCAAAATATATACAAATGAAACTATTTCGTTCATCTATGCGAATATTGGACGCGCATCTTAATTCTCTGCACTGCTGCTCTCTTCATTCCCCTCACCATCGCCGCCGCTCAGTCCAGCAGTGTCATTGTCACCCACGTGAGCCTGAACGAATTGGCCGATAACAGCGGCGCCGATCTCAGCGTCTTTTTTACAGTCATCGACCCCAATGGTCGTCCATTAATTGGCGTAGACGTGGATGCGGCCACCATTGAGGTGCTCGGCGGTCAGGGTGAACCGATCGAGGCGCAGGTTGTCCGGCCGAATACACCCATCAACGTGGCGCTGCTGCTGGACGCCAGCGGCAGCATGGCCCCGCTCATTGGCGACGTGCGCGAAGCTGCCAAGTCATCGCTGCAAAACGCACCGCCCAACGCCAATTTTGCCGTCTTCAAATTCAGCGAAGTCAAGCTGGATGAAGAATTCCGCCCCATTCAGCCCTTTACAAATGACCGCAACCTGGTGGCCAGCGCCATCGATGCGGTCCAATCGGATCCCAATGGTCCAACCTGCCTTTACAATGCGTTGGCCCAGGCCATTCAGGTATTGGAGCGGCAGCAGCGCGGCCCCGAGGAGCGCAGCGCCATCATTGTTTTTACCGACGGGCGCGACGAGCGCGCTAATGGCGTGGTGTGCAGTCAGCTCGGCTTTGACGACATTGTGTACCGCGCCAAACGCAATGCGCTGGCCCGCACCTCCATTCACACCATTGGGCTCTGCCAGGACGACCGCTGCAGCAACATCAATCGGGTCGAGTTGCAGCGGTTGGCGGGCGACACGTTGGGCTTTTCCGCCATTGGCGGGCAGACCAACCTGACTTCGCTCTTTCAGGAGATCATCGACGGGCTCAACAGCCAGTGGCTGGCGCGGGCGCGTGTCTGCACGGGTCCCGGCCGAATTGAAGCCGTGATCAAAGCGCAGATTCGCGATGCGGCGTTTCCACCGGCCGCCTTTATTTTCGATTCGACCCAGAATTGCCAGCAGGCGCCCACACCGCCTGATGTTAACATTTCTTCGGTGCGTTATGATCCCAGCGCCTATGATCTGGAAGCGCCCGCGCCCAGCGGGGATGTCTATCGGGTAACCATGAGCATCGTCAGCCCGGAGCAGTTGAGCAGCGTGATTGTCAATGTGTGGGATGTGGCGGGCGGCACGCAAGTCTCGCCCGATTTGAGCTTTTTTGAGCTGGGGCCGGCTTTGACCGTTGAGCTGGGTACGCAAGGATTTATCGCTGGCCGCGAATATCGCATTCAGGTCTTTGCGCAGGACAATGACGGCTTCCTGGTGCGCAAGCCGCAGCCGGATTCGACGCTGCGCAACCCGCAGCCCACGCTGCTGGCCAGCCAGGAATTCAAATATGAGCCGCCGCAAAAAGCGTTGCCGCAGCCGGTAGAATTTGCGATTGAACCGCCCAATCAGCCCGACTGGCAACACGAAAAGCTGACGCTCAACTTGAAAGTGGCGGAGCCGGATCGCATTGCTGCATACAGCGGTTTTATTGCCGACGGCAACGGCAGCAAAATAGCCGACATCCCGGTGACCGAGTTTCGCGGCGAACAGATCGTGCTGGACATGCCGGTGCAAATGTGGCAGTCGAGAAATTGCGCTTTGAGCTTCGCGTTTACGCTGGAATTGACGCCGTTTGAGGGGCCAACGAGTGTTGCCGCTCGCGAATTCAAACCGTGCCGCCCTTCGCTGATCCAGCGCATGATGATCTGGACGCGCAACAATCCATTAACGTTGGCCACGGCCATTGGCTTTCTGGTCTCTTGCCTAAGTGTCTGGTTTGTCTTTCGCTTTTGGAGCCAACGCCGGCTGCCGCCCGAAGTGCCCACGCCGCACGAGTATACGGTGGTGGCCACTTCGCTCCCAGACGAGAAAAGTGCAGCCGCGGCGCCGTCTCCCAAGAGTGGCCTCGTACGGTCGGAGCCGGTCAGTAATTACCGGCTGCGGCTCAAAATTACGCAGTCGCCGCAACAACCGGCCAAGAGCGAAACGATTTTGAGCCATTTTCCATGCGTCATTGGCCGCGATGAATTTATGGAGCATTTCGAGCTATCCAACCGCGGCAGCAAACATTTCTTAAATGTGGCGGGCGATGAACGGTTATCGCGCGGCCACATCGAGATCACGGTGCGCGGCGGCGGCAAGTTTTTCCTGACCGATCTAGACAGCCGCAACGGCACCTATATTGAAAGCCGCAAGCTGGAGCCGCTCAAACCCGCTCCGCTGACCGGCTTCACCGCCGTCCAACTGGGCCGCCGCACCCACATGGAGTTGGAACCGCTGCCGTAGCGTTGTTACATTTTGTAGTAACTACCAAGCCGTTCCCTGAGCTTGTCGAAGGGAGCGGCGGCCTTCGACAAGCTCAGGAGACGGCTAAATAGTTACAAATGATAGATGAAACGACAGATTTGACAGATTCCATAGATTTTTTCGAGAGAATAAATCTGTAAAATCTGTGTGATCTGTAGTTAATAAAATCATTTTAATCTGTGCAATCTGTTGATCCATTCTCCTTTATGTCAATCGCCACTATGCACGGAGTAGAGAAGCTCTTATGAAGAGAGTCCGTAGCCTTGTTTTCATCGCACTTATGATCGTTGGGTTGTTCGCCAATAGCGTGACGCCAGCCCGGGCGCAGGGAGTGATCACGGCTGCCGATTGCACGGCCGAGTTTCCCAATTGCAAAGTCTATGTGTCCGCGCCCCATGGCGCGACTGACAGCGCGCCCATTGAGCTGCAATTGGACGGCAAAACCATCCAGCCGTCGGCAGCCGTCACCGAGGCGGTGGGCGTGGTGGTGGCCTTTGCGCTGGATGAATTTGTAACCGCCGGCGCGCCCAATGCGGGCATCCGCGGTCAGGGTCGTTCTGGACAGCCGCGCTTTATCGAGTTTCGGCAGTCGGCCATCAATTTTTTTGAATATGCCGAACAGCAGGGGTTGCTGAACAACCTGTGGCTGGCCGCCTATCGCACCGGTGAACCGGCGGCCGACTCCACCGTTATTGACAGCTTCCCGCCCATTGTAGATTGGGTCAGCGGCGGCCAGATCAACACCTTTTTTAACGAGGTGAGTGTCTATGAGCCCGATCCCAACAAGAACACGCCCAAGACGCCCCTCTATGATCTGGTGCGCGCCACGCTGGATGCGCTGGAACGCGTCGATGCGCCGGCGCCGGCTGCCCGTCACGCCGTGGTCTTCACCGACGGCTTCGAAGAGATCAACACGCTGGGGCTCGATGAACTGATCCGCCGGGCGCAAAACAACGGCATTCAGATCCACACCGTCATGCTGGGCCAGAATATCCCCGACCTAGAGCGCACGCTGCAAAAGATGTCGCAGCCCACGGGCGGGCTGTTTGTGTCCTTCGCCGCTCTCACGGACATGCAGCCGCTGTGGGACCATCTGCTGGCGGACGTATCGCAAACCGTGCTCACATTCCCCTTGAGCGGCAGCAACGTGCGCCAGATTCAGGTCACCGCCGGCGGGGAAACCGACGCGGCGGCGCTGGTGCTGCCGCCGCTGGCCGCTCCAACCATCACCATTGTCCAACCGGAAGCCAATGCCTCCATTTCGTGGAACGCCGAAGACAGCGGTGTGGTGCTGCCCGTCCAAATTGAGATCAGCTATCCGGACGGCTTCGGCTCGGCGGCCAATCGCGTCAACTATGTGGAATACAGCATCGGCAACATTGTGCAACGCGTTGAAAACGCCCCCACCGAACCCTATCCGCTGGCCATCGATTCGCTGACCAGCGGCCCCTATTCGCTGCGCGTGATTGTGGACGACAAATTCAGCGGCCGCGCCGAATCGGCGCCGGTGACTTTGCAGCTTCAAGTCATCGCGCCCACGCCGATCCCGCCCACCGCCACCGCCGCGCCCACGCCAACATCGGCGGCCCAGGGCGCTCCTGCCGCCGCCGCGCCGACGGCCACACCGGGCGCCGATGATCTGACAAGTGCGTTGGCCAGTCTATCGGACCAGTTGGGCGCTTATGGCTGGGTGGCGTTGGTGGCGGTCTTGGGGCTGGTCGGTGTGCTGCTCTTCGCTCTCTTCCGCCCCCGCCGCAAACCGGCGTCGCGTGGGAGCTTCTCGTCCGAACCGCCCAATTACGGCGATGCCACGGAGCCGGACGACGCCACCGAACCGGCCAGCGAAGCGTTTCCGGCGGCCACGCTGCTTTTGATGCGCGGCGAGGGCAACGTACCCCATTCCATTCCGCTCTACCGCAAGACCTTTGATGTGGCCGAGGAAAATCAGTGGTCGATTGGGCGCAGTCATCAGGAAAATGATGTGGTCATCGACAGCCGCCGCGTCTCCAAAGTACACGCCACCATTATCGAGCGCAACGGCCAGTTTCGCATCCGCGACGAAATGTCATCGGGCGGCACCTACGTTACGTCGGCCACCAATCGCGTGCGCCGCCGCTTGGAGCCGCTGGATTTCACTTCTCTCGACGAAAACGACGTGATCAACTTCAACTCGATTGCCTATCGTTTTGAAGTGGACAAAGGTGACCTGCAATCTTCCGCCACCGAGCCCGATTTAGGAGTGGATACAGTGCGGGAGTAGTTCTAGTTGAATCATCATGTTTACCAAAATTGCCGCCTTCTTCCGCCGGTCGCAGGATATCGGTTCCGAAGAATATGAACGCATCAGCATCCTGCAAAAAACCAATATGTCCGAGGTGTGGCTGGCCCGCCGCAAAAGCGACCGCCTGATCACGGTGACCAAAATCGCGCGCGTCGATCAGTCCCGCTATGCCTCGGCCAACCAGGAGGCAATTTATAACGAGGCCAACTGGCTGGGCAAGTTTCGCAACAACCCGCGCATTGTGCAGATTTATCATTCGGCGGAAACCAATTTGCGCAATAATCCGCGCTTTATTGCCGTCGAATATTTAGAGGGCGGCACGCTGGAGAATGTGCTGCAACAGCGCACCTGGCGCGGTCGGCTCCAGCGCTTTTTGGGGCGCAATCCCAAAGCGAGCCGGCCCACCGGTACTCAATCCTTTGCCACGGGTTCGCAAAATGAGAAGCTCTATCGCGGCCGCCTGCCTGTCGAGCAGGCGCTGCAAGTCTTTGGCTACACGGCCGAAGGGCTGGCGCTCATGCACAGCCAGGGCGTGGTGCATCGCGACATTAAGCCGGACAACATTATGTTTCGGCGGCGGCCCACCCACGGCCGCGTCATCGAGCCCAACAACCTGGTGCTGATCGATCTGGGCATTGCGGCGCCGCTCAATCGCCCCGCCGGCGCGGCGGTTTCGCGCGGCTGGTCCGACCCGCGCTGCATCGAAGCGCGCGAAAGCCGCCGCAAAATTGTCACCGAGGCGGGCTTTGATATTTATTCACTGGGCCGCGTGCTGCGCTTTATGGTAACCGGCCAACGCCCCAAGGAAAACACGCTGGAAGCCGATCTCAAAACGTCCATCGAGCCGCACTTGCTGCGCTTTAGCAAACGGCGCACCAAAGCCGAACGGGCGCGCATCGCCCAGCAGCTCTCGGGGCTGATTCAAGCTTGTCTGTCCGATGATATTGAACGGCGACCGGCGGCGGCGCAACTGGTGGCGCGCACCGACGCCCTGCTCAAAGAGCTATCGCCCCCACCCAGCCGCATGCGCCGGGGGCTAGCGCTAACCGCGGCCGCGGTGCTGGCGGCCCTGCTGATGGCCGCCATTTTGGCCGCCAATCCAGGCGGGGCGGACAGCAGTGCGCCGCTGCAACCGGTGACCGACTTTGCCGCCAAAATATTCGCGAGCATTTACAACATGCCGGGCGCGCGGGCGGACGCCCAAAGTCAGCCCACGGCCCCACCCGCGGCAGAGGGCGGTCAGGCCAGCAACGATCCCGCGGCCACATCCACGCCGCCGCCGGCAGAAGAAGCCGCGTCCACCGCCACTGCCCCCCCCGTGAGCCGCGCCGCCGGAGATGCCCCTGCCGCCGTGGTCATCAGCGACACGGCAACGCCGACGGTGGAAGTGGCCAATATCGTGACGCCAACGGCGATTGCGTCGGCCACGGCGCCGCCAGCTACGCATACGCCCACCCTTACGCCCACGGCGCCACCGCCGACGAGCACACCGGCGCCGGTGGTCACGCGGCGCCCAACCCCGTCGCGCACGCCAACGAACGCGCCCACTGCCGCGGCGGTCAGCGGGTCAACCCCACCCGCCACGCCGCCACCGCCCGTCGTGCGTTCCGCGCGCGTCACAACCATCGAAGTGCTGCAGGAAAATGAGTCCCACGCCTGCACCACGGGTTCACCAGATACCTGGCACTTTGACGTACGGCTGCTGTGGCGTTATAAAGATGGCAACCAACCATTGCCTGCCGCTTCCACATTCGAAGTTGTGACGTGGCTTGACAACGGCGACCCGCTCAATCCCGGCCAAGCCTATACAATTCACGGTCCTAGTGAGATAATACAACTCGACAATGGTAGATTTAGCCTGGAACGCAAGCCCACAGCGTTGGCGCCAGTTTTCACCAGATTGAAAGGCGGGGCGCTTGCCGCCGATACGCTCTATAAATGGGGGATTGTGCAGGTGACGCAAGGTCGCCGCGTGGCGCTGCTGACCCCCGGTGAAGGATGCAAATTTGTACTTCATGCGGATATACTAAAAAAATAGGAATAGCCACATTCGTACATGGTGACCGCACCGGAAACTCGTAGCCGGCCACGTTTACCATTCACAATTCACCATTCACAATTTACCATTCACAATTTTCTGACCTAAATTCAACCTTGCCATCCAACAAACAACCATGACGCAACTAACCCGATCACCCTCCATAGGCGGACACAGCGACGAAGGCTATGTTCACAAGAAAAACGAAGACGCCTGGCATGTCTTCCGAATCAGCGGCTCGTCTACGCCAATCTATGTGGCGATTGTGGCCGATGGCGTCACCAGCACAGCGGGCGGCGCCCAAGCTAGCCAAATGGCGGTCCGCACGCTGGAGAAGCAACTCAAAGGGCAGGCGCTGCCCGTCAATGATCCGGACGCTCTGCAGCGTACCATTAGCCAGGTCATCCAGGCCACCAATCACCAGATCCTGGAGGCGGCGCGCCAGACGCCCGAACACGGCAACATGAGCACCACGCTGGTCATGGCGCTGGTGGTGGGCGACCAGCTCATGGTGGCGCATCTGGGCGACAGCCGGGCCTATTTGATCCGCGGCGACAGCATCAACCGGCTGACGCTGGACCACACTTGGGGGCAAGAGGCGCTGGACAAGCAGCGCATCAGCCAATATGAGCTGGAGAATCACCCCAATCGCAACGTGATCCGCCGCTACCTGGGCATTACGCCCAACATTCAGGTGGATTGGAATATTGCGCGGCCCGGCACTTTTCAATTGGACGCCGAGCAGCGCCAATGGGAAAACCAGGTGCGGCTGGAGCCCAACGACGTTGTGCTGCTCTGCTCCGACGGGCTGACCGACAAGGTGACCGAGTTCGAGATGTTGGACGCAGTGCAGCGCCACGCCCACGACCCGCAAAAGGCCAGCGAAGCGCTGATTAAGGCGGCGCTGAACAAAAAAGAGCAGGACAACATTACGGCGGTGCTGCTCTCCTATGCCGACAAACCGCTGGCCGCCCCGGTCGCTGCTGGCGGCGGCAGGAGCAACTATGTGGGCTGGCTGCTGGGCGCACTGATTGTGCTGATTGCCGGCTGGCTGGGCTTTTCGTTTATATATAGTGGCGGCGATCAGCCCAATGCCACGCCGACCGAGGTCCCCGCGGTGGCGCAAAATACGGAAGCGGCGGCGCCCACGCCCACCACGGTGGCGCCCACCGAAACCATCGCCGCGACGCCACCCGTCACGCCCACAGAAGCAAACGCCGCCGTTGAAGTGGCCGCGGTGACGCAGCGCGGCGAACTGACGGCGACGGTGGCCGTCTCGGTGACAAATCCGACGGTGACGGTCACCGTGACCGCCATCCAGCCCATCACCGTGACCAAAATGCCCACACCGCTTGGCGCGCCCACCGTGGTGACGGGGACAACATCGGTCTCGTCCACCACGTCAATCACCGCGGCGGCCGCGGTAACGCCGCAAACACCCACCGCCACCCTGCCCGCCCAAGTGACGCGCCGCCCCACCAGCACGCCCGTCCCCACGGCCACCATTACGCCCATCCCCACGGCCACGAGTACGGGGATCGCGGCGACGGCTGCGCCGACGCGGTTGGCGGGCGCGGCGCCGGTGGCCGGTGCAGCCGTGGAGTTGGTTGCGCCGAATGATGGGGATTCGACCAACTCGCGCATTTTCTTTAAGTGGGAAGCCAATTTTGAACTGGATGTGAATCAAGCGTTTGAATTGGTTTTCTGGCGCCCCGGCCAGGATCCCATGCGGGATGGGCTGGGGTTGGCTGGGAGCGGTCCCAATACATCCGTAGCAGTCAGTTCGAGCATTGCCGCCGAAAATGGTCTGGGTGATGTTGAAATAGAGTGGGGTGTTCTGCTTGTGAATATCAGGCCCTATGAGCGGATTAAGTACTTGGGGGGAGAGCGCGAGTTTCGGTTTGAAGGGAGTGGTGGCGGAAGTGGTGGTGGTTCTGGTTGTGGTGGCGCTTTGGTTGAATTCAAATGCGGAATAAAAAGGTTAACCCATAAACTCTGGGAGAAATTACAAGTTATGAAACATACGCATAAACTGTCCTACTTCATATTTGGATGAAATCAAATACTCATTTTTCTGGGGCAATGTGGGCAACGATCGCACGTCTCCACTCCCTGATGTATCCATTAGCGTCGAGATTTCTACGCAAATGCACCATATCATAACTAATTACCCCCTCACGTTCAAATTTCTCCAAGAATGCAAGATACGTTATGTTGCATTCGTCACAGCCCAAAGTTTTTCAATTCATGGAAATGAGCCAACGCTGATATGGGTATAGGCTAACCTAAACAAGAACCAAGTGGTTAGAGTTTTGATACAGCGTTCTTTGCTTAAAATCTTGATTTATCGAAATCAATAATAGCACGATTAATTCAAAGCAGAAAGATAACCTGGAAAAATCTTGACTAATTTTGTCGGCAACAACGCCAAGGGTGATTCAGACATGAATTGTCACGATTGATTGTGAACTTGAACGGTGAATAAGGTAAAATGAGGGAATTACAATCTGGGCATCTTTTCGACAATCAACATTCTTGTTACAAACCAAGAACCAATGAGAACTCTTCAACTATTAATTCAAAATGTTTGTTATCGAATGGAATTCTAAAGCTGCTCTAGTATTCACCAGCCTCAACACATGTCGAATATCACAAACCTTGTACAAAGTGGGCAAATGAACCTGTTTGGGTCGGACTAATTCCCAATCTTTCCCTTTTGATTGAGGAGCGGACGCGCAATTTCACAGGCAAAACGAGCAGCATGCGGGCGCCCGAGCATTCTGGATCTAATGAATATATGTGGGACCTGAAATGCTGACGCAATCCCAAAAGCCACAGCTATTCCATGAGTCACCGTATACCCAACGCCAACCCCAACCCCAACACCAACGCCAGGAATATCCTCGAACTTAACCCGATACGGCCACCAATTTCTTCAGCCGCACGGTAAAATATACCAAACGAACCAATTGATTTCTATTGTGACCTATCAGTCAGGGACGTCATCAAATATTGCGCGTACGAAAAACATAAACAACTTCAATGCCGTGGGTTGACGGTTTTCCAAGGTGGAAATAATGCCACTAGATACCACGGCTAGCGGGACGCCAGAAAAGCAGATGAACAGACGCCTCACTCTGGAACATAGGCAATATGGAGCCTCCAACACACCTAATGATAGTCCAACTCGTTTGAGAAATATCAAGGCCTAGTTCGTCGAGCGTTGTAGAAAATGGTGAAATCATAGCAAGCAATGATGGCAAAGAACATATTTTCTTGGCACCACTGCTGGCCATAAGTAATGATCAGGAAAATCCTGCTTGAACAGATGGTGACTATCTTGGTTCGATGGAAACGTGGAATTCAAGGAATAGAAACAAGCCTTCACGTACTACTCATATCTTTTTTATGTCCATATCCGGCATCTATGAATGTAACACTAAAAAGCTAGCAACTTCAAATGGACATCCTATTTTGCTCAAGCAGGCCTGCGGAATAATCAGTAGAGCCGTTTGATAGGGACATTGCAGAGGAAAGCCATTAGCCACCAGATTCCAATGACGTGCGCCTCGAAGAATGTACTCGTTTAAGGCTCGAAAATCCTTTAACGTGGATGTCATACGGGCATTTGCTACTTGAGGGGAATGAATGTAACAAAGGACAATACTGCCATTAGCCAACCCCCGTAATACTAATCAATCTGCAGTTATTTCAATATCATTATGAATGACGCTGTATTCTCGTCACTCAACTAAACCCTTACTCGCAATTGAGCAAGCTTGCGGTGGAAATGGTTAGGCAATTTTATCCCGAATCATGTTTGAATGCCAAATACCCATCGAAAAATCGCCAGCAATTCGCAACAACCAGTTCACGCAATACGCAACACGCAACACACCATGCAACAAACCACAGGTCGTTCGCTCCACCACGGGCGCTATCAAATATCGGGCAAGCTGGGCCAGGGCGGCATGGGCGCGGTCTATTTGGCTACGGACCTGAATTTGGTCGACCGGCAGGTGGCGATCAAAGAGAATAGCCTGAGCGCCAAGCCCTACCGCGACCAGTTTCTGCGCGAGGCGCGGCTCTTGGCGCGCCTGAACCATCCCAACTTGCCGCGGGTGACCGACTACTTTATCGAGTCCAACGACGCCCAATATCTGGTGATGGACTATGTGGACGGCTACGATCTGGAACATCTTTTGCGCACCCAGCGCGGACCGCTGCCCGAGGCCGACGTGCTGAGCTGGATAGCCAGCGTGCTGGACGCGCTTGAATACATGCACACCTGGACCGATACGGCCACCGGCCAGCCGCAGCCCATTATTCATCGCGACATTAAGCCGTCCAACATCAAGCTGGCGCCCACGGGGGAGATTTTTCTGGTTGACTTCGGATTGGCCAAACCGGCCAATAGCGGCGCCACCATGGCCGGCGCCAAGGGCATTACGCCCGGCTACTCGCCCCTGGAGCAATATGCGGGCGGCACCGACACCCGCTCGGACATCTATGCGCTGGGGGCCACGCTCTATGTGCTGCTAACCGCCCGTAAGCCGCCCACGGCCACCGAACTCGCCACCGGCACGCCGCTGCCGCCGCCGCGTGAACTCAACGCCAACCTATCGCGCAGCGTCGAACGCGCCATCCTGCGCGCCATGCAGGTGAAAGCCGATCAGCGCTTCCCACACGTGCGCGACATGCGGGCCGCCTTAGGCGGCGCCCTGGGCAGCGCCGCGGGCAGCCGGAGTTTTTGGTCCGGTGCGCTGGCGCAGGTCGCCGAGGAGACATCGACCAGTTTGCGCAGCGTATTGCCGCCCGCCAATCGCGCGTGGAGCCGCTGGGCCGCCGCGCCCTTGTTGTTAGGCGTCCTGCTGATCATTTTCTTTTTCTACCAGCAGGTGGAACCTACAACGAATCCTACCCCCAATGTCACAGAGGTGGGTCTGGCCGCCAGCCCGCCCACGCCAACCGTGCGACCCACGCCGGTGGCCACGGTAGCGGCGACCAATACAGACGGCGCACTTGCACAGGCAACGGCAACAGAGACGGCCACGGCGGCGGCGACTGCCACCCCCATGCCTGTTAACACGCCGAGCGCCACCACAGCGCCCACGGAAACCACAGCGCCCACGGCCACGCGCGATCCCACGCCGCGCGGGAGCATTGCGCCCACAGCGGCGCCGACGTCAAGTGTGGTCCCAACGCCCACCCGCCGCCCCACGTCTACGCTGGCGCCCACGCCGTTGCCAACCTTCACGCCTACGGTGCGCGTAACGGAGACAGACCGACCGCAGCCAACCGTGGCGGCGTCCAGCAATATGACCTATCTGCGCCTGTCCAGTCCGGGACCCAATCAGTCTATTCGCCGGGGACAGCAGATCGTTTTCCAATGGGAAAGCGATATCAAGTTGGCAGATGGACACGCCCTGGAAGTTGTGATCTGGCGTCCCAATGAAAGCGCCACGGCCTTTAAGGATGGCCGCGGCCTCGTTGATATTCGCGTCAACCCTGTCAGCCAAATAGGCACTCGCTGGCAGCTTACCGTCCAAGCCGGCAACGACTTGACCGGCGGCGACTATGCCTGGGGTGTGCTGCTGGTGGAACGGGAACCCTACAACCGCCTTCGCCAGCTCAGCCAGGAAGATCGCCTCTTTCACATTGAGACCGGCAGCGGCCCCAACCCTTCCGGCGGTAATTCTGGTGAATGTGTCGGTCGCGGCTGTGGCTATACGGGGCCCTAATACAGAGCGCAAATCGGGATGGCATAATTTGACGAGTACGCGTGGCGGTGGTACAGGTACTAATATATACGTGGCTCTGTCATAGATAAAATTCGATTGCTCGACTAAACTCATGAGAAATCTTTTTCATCTATGCCAATCGCAAGGATAGATCCGTAACCAAAGCGATGCGTCGAACTCACAGTTCATGTTAGGCCATTCCCAAAAAATATACAGCATGGCCTGCAAGCGAATCCAGAAAACCGATTTATATTTAGGTAATTATTTTTCTGGATTAGCCTTAGACTGTGTTTGACAAGGTAAATGAGAAAAAGGAACGTTTACAAGTAAAGGGCAGAGTCGTCGGCAAACGTTGCCGCGCGAGCGGAATCACAGTACACCGCTCGCCTAATTTTGACATCTGGCGCAATTTCCAGCAAAATCGACTCCTGTGTTGACGGCGCTGCTGGCATTCGCCACTGCAGAATCAGTTGATCGCAACGGCACGCGATAGGATCGGATTCAACAGTCAAAACCGACGCCTATATCGCTCACACCGTTGCGGTGCATTGAAAATCGTCATGCTTG
>JAWKON010000058.1:0-59810 GCA_041391125.1 Caldilineaceae bacterium | reverse complement strand
TGAGTTGCTGACGCACGAATTGTTCTCCAGAACCCTTACCTTTCGGAGATATTTTCGGATAAATTTTTCTCCCTTCAAACCCTCGTTCAATCAAATATCGCCTGGCAAATGTCAGTTGCTGCATGTCTTCACACAGGATCACTAAATTCACATTTCGACTACTCATTAAGCCAACCTCGCGCGACAAGTTCTGCAATATCAAGACCATCTTTTTGGTCCGCAATTGGTTTTACGCGAACGGGCGCATTTTGTCTGCGTTCGAACCAAAGCCCGGCAGAATTCGCCAGATAATTAATATATTCGGGGTGATGTGAAATCAAAACCGACTGTAATTTACCATCAATACATAAATCATATAGGAGGGACATCCAAGGCTGGATTTCTGGCAAGGACACAAAGTTTTCAGGTTCATCAATGCACAAGGTATAGTCTTGTTCTTGCGCAAAACGAAGGAGTGAGTAAAGAACAATTAGCGTTCGTTGCCCATCGGAAAGTTCATGAAAGCGGTATTGAATATCGGCTATTTGAACTTTCAATAGCTGACGATTCTCGCCAACTTTTTCAAATCCAAAATATCTAAATCCATCAATAATTTCCTTCAGATCATTTGCAATTTCAAAGACAATGCCCTGATTTTGAGACAATACGTGGATATACCATTCAACAAAATTTCCACATTGTGAATCTAAGTATTCCGGTTCCTGATTACTTTCACTTACCATTTGCATAGGATTGATTTTCACAATGATAAGCTTTTTTAGGCGTTCTTTGAACCAGGTCAACTTTGTATTATCGGCGCGTTCGGGTAAGGCGCCAATCGCCGACCGATTCCAATCGAATGGATACAGCGGACCCTGCGAAAAATCGTCGCCATAAAGCTGAGCTTCCCCTTTCACAAAGTTAATCAAAAGCTGTTGGTCAAACCAGAGCTTCTCTTGCAAGATACGCATGCGGGCGCGCGGCAGCTCATATTCGATTTCAAGTTCATACTTATATGTGCCGCCATTTCCATCTACTTCCAGTTCAAAACGTTGTGTGGTGGCTTTTTGCCATCGCGTCAAATCTTCAACCGAAAATAAGTCGGAGACTTCCCGGCTACGGCTCACCAGACCCTGGATTTTAAGCAACACTTCAAATAGAGTGGATTTCCCACCCCGTTATCTCCAAGCAATAAGTTAATAGCATCTATTTGTATTTCAAAATTGACGTAACACTTATAATTATCAATATAAACTCGGTTAAGCATCTTGTTTTCTCACAGAATATGAATCGAGCAACTCATCATAAGTTGCGAAGATAGACATCCAATTCCTCCAACCGCGCCCAGATTTTCGGCCACAATCAGATCTTCCCAAGCTGGATGTTCTGGGACATCTGCGTCTGCGATTCGCTCTTCCAGTTCGTCTACACTGTTAACACCATAGCGGGCCAAAATTTCAAGCCGCGTTTGTAGCACTTGACGGCGTTGTTCGTGCAAGAAAGCAGACAGCGCCTGCTGAATTAACTCTGGCTCGGACAAACCCATAAATTGGGCCAATTCAAGTGTCGCAACGCTCATAGCTAGCCTACTCCTGCGGTGATTTCCGCCATAAATTACTTGCCTGCAAAAACGATTTCAGAACATATTGTACCGGAATTCGCCCGCCAGACAACCCACAAAGGGCCATTACAGCGCCTGATACGCCTCATACCGCTCCTCCATTCCTCTACCTCTACTCCTCCACTCCTCCACTCGCCCCCTCCCCACTCAAATCAATCCCACTCCACTCCCGCCCTACGTTGCGCGTCATCTTGCGCACATAGGCCGCCTCCAGATCCACCTCGGCATAATTGGCCAGCTTGACCACATAGGCCAGGCAGTCGGCCAGCTCTTCGGCCAGGTGGGCGTGGGCGTGTTCGGCATCGCCATTTGTATTTAAGCGATTGACCGTTTTGTTGTAATGACGATAGGCGTTGATCATCTCGCCCACCTCGGCGGTAAAATAGGCTACATTCTTGATGAAGTCGGTGTCGAAGCCCTTTGCCGCATCCAGCTCGGTATGAAACGCCTGCATGTCGCGCAGGCTCAACTGTTCTTTTTGCAGCAGATCGAGCATGTTTGGGGTTCTCCTTGTGGGTATGGGGAGTACGGATTAGGGAGTAGGGAGTAGGCGGGAGCGTCGCGCGTCCCCTAATCCTTACTCCCTACTCCCGACTCTTCTTTCCGTACTTTGGCGAAAACCAATGTGTCGCGCAGGTTGCCAAAGTGATCGCGGGTGTCGCAGTGCAGCGTGCCTTCCAACGGGAAATTGAGGCGGCGGGCCACGGCGGCGCTGCGTTCGTTTTTGGCGTCGCACTTGATGAAGGCGCGGCGGGCTACCAGCACGTCAAAGGCAAAGTCGGTGATGGCAGCCACCGCTTCGGTGATATAGCCCTGGCCGGCGTATGGGGTGCGCACCCAATAGCCGATCTCAACGCTGGGCACGTCCCAGTTGATGCGGTGCAGGCCGCTGCCGCCCACCATTGTATGGGTCCCTTTGAGAAAGAGCAACAGCCACAGGTCTTCACGCGTGAGAAAGCGGGCGTGGCCGCGGCGGGCGTTCTCCTCGCTCTCTTCCAATGTGGGCGGCTTTTGCGCCCAAGGCATCCACGGTTTCAGCTCGGCCAGCGAGTCGATCACGGCGGCATTCAGCGCGGGGCCATCGCCGGGGCGCGGGCCGCGGATGAGCAGCCGTTCGCTTTCAAAATGGTCGGGAAAGTCGCGCATGATGGGCTTCATGATTGGGACTCCTTTTGAACGCAAAGGGCGCCAGAGACGCAAAACAATTCTGATTCTATAAGATTTGGTGGGGGCAAGAGCCGCTTTGGTTTCGATACGGCTGGAAACAGCCCCAGCCTACTCAACCGCCGCTACCCCGCAATTGCGCAGCGAACCAAAACTCTTACGTTCGCGCCCCTTGCGTCCTTTGCGTTAAATCTACACCTGAATATCTCCACTCTCCGCCATTGCATCGATTTCGGCATCGGCATAGCCAATTTCGCGCAGCACTTCGCGCGTATGCTGCCCCATAATGGGCGCACCGTGCTGCACTTTGCCCGGCGTGTCGGAAAATTTGACCGGCAGCCCCAGGGTTTTGACCGGCCCCAGGCGGCTGTGTTCCACCTCTACCACCATGTCGCGGGCCTGGGTTTGCGGGTCGGCGTGCATCTCGGCAATGGAGAGCACCGGTCCGGCGGGCAGACCGATGGCGTCGAAGTCGGCCATCCATTGGGCGGTGGTTTTGTGGTGAAAATAGGGCGTCAGCAGCGCCACCAGCGCCGGCAGATTGGTGAGCCGGCCGGCATTGTCCACAAAGCGCGGGTCGGCGCCCAACTCTTGTGCATCCAGTGCGGTGATCAGCTTTTCCCAATTGGCCTGGTTAGCGGCGCCAATGTTGATCCAGCCATCCTGCGTTTGGAACGCCTGATAGGGCGCCATGAGCGGATGCGCCGAACCCAGCGGGCCGGGCGAGACGCCGGTGGCCAGGCAGATAGCCGATTGCCAATAGGTGTGCGTAATGCCCGCCTCAAAGAGCGACGTGTCCACCATTTGACCTTCACCCGTTTTGAGACAATGGACGTAAGCGGCCAGCACGCCCATGGCGGCCAGAATGCCCGCCGTAATGTCCGTCATGGGGGCGCCCACTTTGACCGGCGGCGGGTCCTGGTGATCAGCGGTGGGCATCTCACCCGTAATGCTCATCAGGCCGCTCATGCCCTGGGCGATCAGGTCAAAGCCGCCGCGTTCGGCATAGGGGCCGCTGCGCCCAAAGCCGGAAAGCGAGCAGTAGATCAGCGCCGGCTTCTCCTGGCGCAGCACGTCGTAGCCCAAGCCGTAATGCTCCATGGCGCCCACGCGAAAGTTTTCCACCAGCACATCGGCGCTCAAAATCAGGCGGCGCAGGGCGTCAATGCCGGCCCGGCTGCGAAAGTTGATGGCTACCCCGCGCTTGTTGCGGTTCATCATCATAAAGGCAGCGGATTCGCCCTCAATGGTGGGCGGAATGGTGCGGCGGGTGTCGTCGCCCCTGGGCAGCCGCTCCACCTTGATCACATCCGCGCCCATAGTCGGCCAGCATGAGGCCGCAGGTGGGCCCGGCCATAATGTGCGTAATTTCCACCACTTTCAGCCCGGCGAGTGGGCCGGAACGGTCTGTTTGCGGCACGTGCTTTCTCCCGTGTTTTGTGACAGGATGACAGGATGACAAGGTGACAAGGTGACGATGATAAGGTGACGGATGACAAGGTGACCGGATGACAAGGTGACCGGATGACGGGTGACAGGGTCTGTCGAAGTCACCCGGTCATCCTGTCATCTTATTCATCTTATTCATCTTATTCAGCTAAATAGCCTCTGGCCACGGCATCTTCAATCAGCGCTTGTACAAAGGTCCACAGTTCGTTGGAGCCGTGGTCGATAACGCTGTTGACCTGGCGCACTTGATGGGCGCGCACTTGGTGAATTTTCCAGCCGTCACCCTGGTTGTGATAGTTGTGCAGCAGCGGCATGAGCCGGTCCGCCACTTTGGCGAAACGGGCTTCGGGCGTGTTCTGCGCTTCATATTCCAGCCACAGCGCTTTGAATTCGGCGCTCTGCTCGGTGGGCAGCAGACCAAAGAGGCGCTCGGCGGCTTGTGTCTCGCGTTCCCACTTGTCGGCATTGCCCACATTGTCATAGATAAATGTGTCGTCAGCGTCGATCTCCACGATGTCGTGAACGAGGAGCATTTTGACCACATGGCTCATATCGACCGACTCATTGGCATATTCGGCCATGACCAGCGCCAATGTGGCAATGTGCCAACTGTGCTCGGCCGTGTTCTCCTGCCGATTCATGCCCGTGGGTTTCGTGCGGCGCAACACCGATTTCAGCTTGTCCAGCTCTAAGATAAAGGTAATCTGCTGCTGCAATCTTTCCATTTGAAGCTCTGCCCTCTGTACATTGTGGATGAGTCCAACTCTTTTGGGTCACAGCAACAACCATTAAAGTGCTATACCTCAGACATCGCGATATGTCACGATCTGGCCAGCGCATTGTTTGGCGCTGTTGCGAAGTGTCCACACGCAGGTCATAGTTGACTCCCCGATGAACTCGATAAAACTGCTCAGCCGCCGAACCAATTCGTTCTCCTCTTGCCACCTCCGCTTTTTAGTTTCAAGGCAAAAAACGCCAATCGTGCATAGGAATATGTTCAGTTCATCAAGCCAGATTTGTACTTCCGAATTCCATCCGCCACGTCATCGATAATAGTTATGACCACGTCCAGCAAGGTTGCAACAACAGCATGGAAAGCGGAGGAGATTTTTCTGCATTGCCAGTTGAATCTCATGCCAGCACCAGATGAGCCGAATTCTTGCCATGTGAAGCCATCGCAGGTTCCGAGACGTCCCACCGGTTCGCTTTTTCAGGCATCATATCAATTAGCATGTCAATACCGACATGCATGATATGTTGGCAACAGGTTCTGTAATTCGCGGGCAAGGCTTGTTTTGCCCGCGGAACCTCTCCGTTGAGATAAATCTTCATAGCAAAATTGCTTGGCCCTGAAATCGGGTTTGCGTTTTTCCACAAAGCGCGATAACCCTCTTGATAATCCTCGAAGTTGGCGCTGGCGAAACCCTTCGTTGAATTCGGCAGGCGAGAGCGGTGTGGGATCTAGCAGGCGGCGGGCGAACTTTTTGTGCAGCCGGTTGGAATGGGGCGCACCGTCGGCAATGCGACGAGCGCTGGCGTAAACTTCCTCTTCGACCTGATCGTCCGCCACTACGCGGGTGACCAGCCCTTTTTCCTTGGCCTCCGCCGCGCCAAAGACGCGCCCCTCCAGCAAAATTTCCAGCGCCGCGGCCCGGCCCACCAGATCGATGAGCGCCTCAATTTCGGGATAGGCCATGATGACACCGATGCGGTTGATAGGCACGCCAAAGCGGCTCGATTCACCGCAGATGCGCAGATCGCACATGCAGGCCAGCTCCAGCCCGCCGCCCACGCAGACGCCCTAATCATGGCAATGGTGGGGTGGCGGCAGTCGCGAATGGCGCCCATGGTGCGGTGCATAATGCCGCCGTAGACGCGCGCCTGCTCAAAATTGGCGCGCTCGCTCTCGAATTCGGTAATGTCGGCGCCGGGCGAAAAGGCGCGATCCCCCGCCCTGCGCAGCACCACACAGCGCACATCATCATCATCCGGAGAGCGCCTGCATGGCGTCACCCACCGCTGCCCACAAGGCTTTGCTCAGCGCGTTCATCTTTTCTGGCCGGTTCAACGTCACGGTGGCAATATCATCGGCTTTGTCGATCAAAAGAAGGTCGGTCATGGATTATTCCTTTGGGGATCAACAAATTTCGCAGATTGCACCTCGTTTTTGAAGTCTGTGGGGTAAAAGCCGCTTTGGTTTCGATACGCCCCCAAACTGCCGGGGGCTACTCAACCGCCGCTACCCCATATACGCGCAGAGAACCTAAAATCTTTCAAATCTGTGTAATCAGTTGATCACGAAGTGGGTGTTCCTCACCATCATTTCTGTTTTTCAATACGGGTTTTCATTGTAAAACGCAACGGCGGCAGCGGCAAGGTGGGGAGGACGAGGTGTTGAGTATTGCGTAATCGTTGGGCGGCGTTTATTGACAAAGCTGGGGGAAAGGGTATGATCGGGATAGGAGTTTGGAGGCATCTTTGGCAAACGCTTGGGTTATTGGCAGATGTTATTGCGTGTTGCGTATTGCGTGAACCGGTTGAGAAACTCTAAACGCAACAAGATTCTAAACCAGTTCACGCAATACGTAATACGCAACACAAATTTCACACAACCACAATTTACAACAAAGGAAATATCATGGAATACGGTTCACTCCCCGGCATTAGCAAAACCCATCTCGCGCCTGGTGCAGGGCTCGGTGATGATTGGCGAGGATAAATTGGCGGAAAGTTTTGCGCTGCTGGATTCGATTTTTGAGCTGGGCTGCACCACTTTTGACACGGGCCACGTCTATGGCAATGGCTCGGTGGAGCGGGCCTTTGGCGCCTGGGTCAATGACCGCGGGCTGCGCGACAAAGTGGTGGTGATCAGCAAGGGGGCGCATCACAACCGCGACCGCCAGCGCGTCAATCCGTTCGATATCGAGGCCGATCTGCACGATTCGCTGGCTCGCTTCAAGTTTGATTATGCCGACATTTATCTACTGCACCGCGATGACCCCAGCCAACCGGTGGGGCCTATTGTGGAGACGCTGCATAAATATAAGGAGAAGGGCTGGATCAACGCCTATGGCGGCTCCAACTGGACCACGGCGCGCGTTGCGGAAGCCAATGCCTACGCCGCGGCCAACGGGCTGCATCCCTTTGTGGCCAGCAGCCCCAACTTTAGCCTGGCCGTGCAGATCAAGCCGCCGTGGGAGAACTGCATCAGCATCAGCGGCCCGGCGGGCGAAGGCGAGCGCGCCTGGTATTTGAAACAGAATATGCCGCTCTTTACCTGGTCCAGCCTGGCCGGCGGCTTTTTCAGCGGCCGGCTGAACCGGTCAAACCTGGATTCATTTAGCGAATATCTGGACAAGCTCTGCGTCGAATGTTACGCGTCGGAGGAAAACTTCAAGCGGCTGGATCGGGCGCAAACGCTGGCCGATGAAAAAGGCTTGAGCATTCCGCAGATCGCCACCTCCTACGTCATGAGCCAGCCCATCACCATCTTTGCGCTGGTGGGCTGCCGCAGCGCCGACGAATTCCGCGCCAACATGGACGCCATGACGCTGAAATTGACGCCACAGGAAATTGCGTGGCTGGAGCTAAAGAGCGATGAGCGCTAACACGGTCGAATCACTACCGACCGTCGGTTTCATCGGGCTGGGCGCGATGGGGCAACCCATGGCGCTCAGCCTGATGGCGGCCGGCTATCCGCTGGTTGCGTTTGATCTGAGCGCCGAGCGGCTGGATGGATTGGTGGATGCGGGCGCCGCAGCCGCGCTAAGCGTGGAAAATCTGGTCGGCCGCGTCAACGTAATTGCCACCAGCCTGCCCAGCTCCAGCGCCTTTGTGGAAGTGGCCGAGCAGCGCATTCTGCCCAACGTGCAGCCTGGCCAGATCGTCATCGACTTTGGCACCGTCACCCCGCCGGAGACGCGCCGGCTGGCCGCCTGTTTCGCCCAAAAGGCAGCGGCCCTCATTGATGCCCCGGTGAGCGGCGGCCCGGTCGGTGCGCAGAATGCCGATCTCTACATGTTTGTGGGCGGCGCGCCGGATATAGTGACGCAGGTGCGCCCGATTTTGGAAACAGTGGGCGGTGTGGCCAAGCTGACCTATTGCGGCCCGGCGGGCTGTGGCCAGGTGGTCAAAGGCGTCAACCAGCTCATGATGGGGCTGGTGGATGCGGCCTATCTGGAGGCCATTGCGTTTGGCGTCAACGCCGGGGTGGATATTAACGTGATTGCGCAGGCCATTGGCCACGAAGGGCGCTGGCGCAAAGATTTTAGCGCCATTGCGCAGCGCATTGCCCAGGGCAATGGCGCCAATGTGGGCGTCAAATTTCGCGAGCTGCCCTATTTTCTGCTGGAAGCTGATGAAGCGGATTTCCCGCTGCCGCTGACCAAAACGCTGTACGATTTTTGCGACAAAGGCGACCGCGTCGTGATCGATGACAACCGGCCGGCGCCCTCATTTTGGCTTGAACTGACTGGCTCTACTGCCAACCCCCATCCCTGACCCTTCCCCCGCAGCAGGGGAAGGGAACTCGTCGACAATCTCCTCTCCTCTTTTCTGTGCCGACTGGTCACTTTACTTCTCATCATAATATTCACTGGGAGTCACTTTGAAAATTATCCGTCCCGCGGTTATTTTCGCCCTGGCCTGGACCATTTATTGGGGAACCGCCGTCTGGGGCGGCAACACCACCAGCCCGCAGATGGCCTACTTTGACCACCTGGCCGACGCCTTTCGCCGGGGCCAACTCTATTTGGCCAATCCACCCGCCACCCACGATCTGACCCAGTTTGCAGGGCGCTGGTATGTCCCCTTTCCGCCGCTGCCGGCGCTGTTGCTGCTGCCGTGGGTCATGCTGCGCGGGTTGGCGGCCACCAATACGGTGCTCTTTTCCACACTGCTGGGCGCGCTCAACGTGATGATCATTTATCTGCTGCTGGAAGCGCTCTCCCAACGCGGCTGGAGCCAATTGACCACGACGGACAACCTGTGGCTGACGCTGCTTTTCGGCCTGGGCTGCGTGCATTGGTATATGGCGACGCTGGGCAGCGTCTGGTTTGTGGCGCAGATCAGCACGGTTACCTTTGTGGCGCTGAGCGTCTGGCTGGCTGCACGCTACGCATCGGCCTGGCCGGCTAGCATTGGGCTGGCCGTTGCGCTGCTGGCGCGGCCCAATGTGCTCTTTACATGGCCGCTGCTACTGGGCATTTACTGGACGCACATCCATCCCCCAAACCTTCGCGTCTTAGCATCTCTGCGTGAGCCCGCCGTTTCGCGCAAACTTTTGCGCTGGACGATGACGTCGGCCATACCATTGGCGCTGGCGGCGGCTTTGCTGCTGGGCTACAACCTGGCTCACTTTGGCGATCCGCTAGATTTTGGCTATTTGACCGAAAATGTGGCCCAAAAGCTCAAGCCGGATCTGGATCGCTACGGTCAGTTCAATCTGCACTATGTATCGAAAAACTTATGGGCCATGTGGTTGGCGCTGCCCATTTGGGACGCCAATGCACGCACGCTCACGCCCGATCCCGAAGGCATGAGTCTATTTATCACCACGCCGGCGCTGATTTATCTGCTGGGCGCGCGTCGCCGATCGCCGCTGGTAATGGGGGCGTGGGCGGCGTTTGCCCTGCTGCTGATTCCGCTAATTCTCTATTACAACACGGGCTGGTGGCAGTTTGGCTATCGCTTTAGTCTGGATTTTATGGTTCCCATCATGGTGCTGCTGGCAGTGGGGGCCGGTCAGCGCGTGTCGTGGACGATGAAGGGGCTCATATTGGTGGGCATAATTGTGAATGCGTGGGGGGTGGCGTGGTGGTATTGAACGTGTGAAATGGCAGCCATTTGGATCATCCCTAAAGTGCGTCCTCATGCCCCAGCTTTTTCAGCAACTCTCGTAAGCGGTCTGCTTCACCTTCGGCTTCAAGCGCACGCTGGGCCTCCTGTTCGGCGCGTTGAGCCTCCTGTTCGGCGCGTTGAGTTTCTTTCTCAGCACGCTGCATGGCTTCCTCTGCCTGCTCAATGGCTTCCTCCAAAGCGGGTATATATTCACCGGTTTCGGGGTCCACTACGCGCAGCGTCGCATCATCGATGCTAAAGATCAGCCCCAGCTCTTCACTGTGCAAATCGCCATCCGAATCAGGCTCAATGAGAACATATTCGCCATCCGCATCCAGGCGATAGCCAATGAGCTGCTCATCCAGATATTCGTACAGGGGGTCAAAGAGAATGTATTCTTTGATGCCCAAAGCGGCATAGAGCGCCGGTTTGGTCACGATGTCTTCTTTTTTGGTTTGCCCTGACGTTAACTCAATCGCGATGCACGGCGGCACCCCCTCTTCCCAAAGCTTGTAGGAGCGGCGGCGAATGGTGGCGTCCACACCTTTGACCACCATAATATCAGGCGCTTTGCGCGCCCGCGGGTTGCCTTCGCGATAGTACAAAAACATATCGCCAATCACGTACACATCGTCTCGATTGCGAAAATAGAAACGCAGCGCGTTGAGCAGGTGGGTCAACGCCAGAATGTGGACTTCGGTTTCCGCCATAGGTTGTCCATCCGAGGAAGGATATTCGTCTTCAGGTTGAATTTTGAATGGTGGTTTGGTGGCAATTATCGTGTTCATAGCGCGCCTCCTGGCAGCTCCTCAAGGCAAGATGGATGCTTGTGCATAGTATACCTTATTTTGCACTTCATCGTAAACCAAATCGAATCGCAATCAATATGCCCAACCGAAAACATCCGCACCGGCGCCTCCATTGGGCCAGTGCGGATGTTTTTATATAAAACCATCTCCTTGCGTTGAGATGGCGCTCTATTCAGTTGGACGTTCTGCATAAGTGGGATGATGCAGAACGACTATTTGGTTTTGGGGGAGCATACGCCGCTTTTTAGCGGCGGCTTGGGAGTTAGCGCAGACCGGGCTGCATTTCAATGCGATGCTGCAACCAATCTCCCGTGCGGATGAGCTGCTTGCTCACGGCCAGCAGCGCCCGGTCAGCCAGGCTGGGGCCATAAAGACCCTCTTTGCGCAGCCGGCGGATCTTGCGCTGATGTTCGGCATCGCGCAGCATCTCATCATACCGCGTGCGCGAAAGTTCGTGCATAGACATATCTAACATATAACCTTCCTAACGCTGACGAATCAGCAACGATTTTATTACAGCCAAAGTGTTTTTTACACACTAACTTTGACCAACCTCTATTTTACCCGTCGCGATTACGAGCCAGTTACAGAATTGAACAATTCTTACACTTCCGTGCTGACATTACGCAAAAATAGAACAAAAGACTACAATAACTACTTACCCAATGTCATTAAGTTAGCAGTTATCAGGCCCCAGTTTTCAGTAGTCAGTCTCGCAACACACACTGAAAACTGCGCACTGAAAACTGCTTCCTTTGACAAGATATTTTCTTAACTTAACGACATTGACTACTTACCAGCTTTCACTTATCTCCCTCCCCAACAAACTGGAGACGCCTATGACCCATCCTCTATCCAACAAAGTCATTATCATCACCGGCGCCAGCTCGGGCATTGGCGCCGCCACGGCGCGGGCGCTGGCCGGGCTGGGCGCCAAGCTCACCCTGGCCGCGCGCTCGACGGACAAGCTCAATGCGCTGGTCGCCGAACTGGGCGCCAACACGCTGGCCATCCCCACCGACGTGACCCAGGGCGGCGACATCGTCAACATGGTCGAGCAGACCGTGGCCCACTTTGGCCGCGTGGATGTGCTCTTTGCCAACGCCGGCATCTACATTCCCGGTCAGGTGGCCGAGGGCGATCCGGACGCCTGGGGCAACCTGATGGACGTCAATGTAGATGGCGTGCTGCGCTGCGTCCACGCCGTACTGCCGCACATGATGCGCCAAAAGTCGGGCGACATTCTGGTCACCAGCTCCATCTCGGGCTTTATCGACATTCATTGGGAGCCCATCTACAGCGCCTCCAAGCACGCCATCCAGGGTTTTGTGCATACGTTGCGCCGCCAGGTGGCCGAGCATAATATCCGCGTGGGTGCGCTGGCGCCCGGTAAGGTGGCCAACGAGCTGTGGGGTTTTGACAGCCAGGAGCAGATCGATGCGGAAGTGGCGAATCACGCCAGTCTGCGCTCTGAAGATGTGGCCAACGCCGCCATTTTCATGCTTTCGCAGCCGCCCCACGTCACTATCCGCGATCTGGTTATGCTGCCACAAAATCAGGATTTATGATCGATTAAGAATTGATCAATAGATTGCGCAGATTACACAGATTAGAAGCAAAAAATCTTTAGAATCTGTGTAATCTGTTGATCCCAAAAATGAAAAGGCCAACTCATGAAAATCACCGATCTCAAATGCACCATTCTGGGCGGATACCCAGTGGTGCGCATTACGACCGACGCAGGCATTGAAGGCTTTGGGCAGGCCGAACGGTCCAAACCTTATCTCAAATCGAACGTGCTTTTTTTTCGCGACGCCATATTGGACGAAGACCCAACCGATGTGGAGCGCGTCCTGCTGAAAATTCGCCGCTTTGGTGCGTTTAAACCTTGGGGCAGCGCCATTAGCGCCATTGAGGTGGCCCTCTGGGACATTGCCGGCAAGGCGGCAGGCGTTCCCATTTACAAGCTGCTGGGGGGCAAGATTCGCGACAAAGTGCGCGTCTATAATGGCAATATTCGCTTTCCTATGTCAGGGCAGACGCCGCAACATTACGCTGAAAATATGGCCAAGATGAAAGAGCGACCCGAGGGCTTTAGCATTATTAAGCAGGGCATTGCCTTTCACAGCGGCATGGTGCGCGAGGTGCCGGACTTTTTCTACAGCGAAGTGCGGTCCGGCATGCGCTACCCCAACTACGGCTTGTTGACTGAACGCGGATTGAACTTGATGGTGGAGTGTGTGGCGGCCATGAAAGATGTGCTGGGCGACGAGGTGGGGCTGGCGCTGGACTGTGGCCCCGGCTTTACCGTCCCCGACGCCATTCGCCTGGCCAAGGCGGTGGAGCCGCTCAACGTGATGTGGCTGGAGGATATGATCACCGGCGACTATACGCCCCACGTCTCCGCCGACCTCTATCGCGAGGTGACCCGCGCCACCTCCACACCCATCCACACGGGCGAGCAGATCTATTTGCGGCAGAATTTCAAAGAGCTGATTGAAACGCGCGCCGTCAGCATTATTGGGCCGGACCCACTGGATATAGGCGGCATTGCCGAACTCAAATGGGTGGCCGAATATGCCGATTTACACGGTATTTTGATGGCCCCACATGGCACGCTAGACGGGCTGATCGGCCTGGCGGCGCTGGTGCAAGTTTCGGCCGCGCTGCCGCAGAATTACATTGCCTTCGAGTACCCAACGGCCGAAGATTGGTGGTATGACATTGTGGACGGTCTGCCCGACCCCATTGTAAAAAACAGCCACATTGACGTATGGGACGCGCCCGGTTTGGGGATCACATTTAACGTGAAGGAAGCCAAGAAGCATCTGGCGGATGGGGATGGGGATTTCTTTGACTAGAGGCAGGGGAGAAGGGGAGAAAGGGAGAAAGGGGGCAGAGGTGCTCACCCTTTCTCCCCCGCTCCCCTTCCCCCTTTCGCATTCCCCCGCAGCCACGCCTCAAAGCGCCGCAATGCCTCACCAAAACCGGCGCGGCCAAAGCCCATGCGCATGTGGTGGTCATCGCTGTCCAGCGTCGTGGCCGGGTGGATCAGCACGCCGGCATCGGCGGCCAGTTGGGCGGCCACGGCATTGACCGAGGGCACATTGTACCCCACCAGCGCCGTGGAGCCGGCCAGCGGGCGCCGCCAGGTAAAAAGGTGCGGCCAGCGCTCAAAGAATGCCTGGGCCAGCGCCAGATTCTGTTCAATTTGGGCAATGTTTTTATCGCGCAATTCTTGCCAAACGCGCAGCGCGGCCACGGCCAAAAATTCAGTGGGCGCGGGCGGGCAGATGCTGGTGTAAAATTTCCAGTTCATCAACTGGCCGCGTACGGCTTGGTCTTGCAGGATCAGCCAGCCGCTGCGCAATCCTGGCAACCCATACGTTTTGGACAATCCCGAAAGCACAATGGCGCGCTTCGTCACATCCGCCGCCGAGGGGATGGCCGGCGTACCTGAGTAGACCAGGCCAAAATACATTTCATCGCAAAAGAGCCACAGGTTGTGCGCTTCCACAATCTCCACCAATTCTCGCTGCATTTCAGGCGTGGGCAAATAGCCCGTGGGATTGTGCGGAAAGTTGACCACCACCATTTTGGTGCGCGGGAAAGCAAGCTGCGCAGTTCGTCAAGTTCCAATGCCCAGGTGGAGGGCGGGGCTGAAAGCGCCACTTCTTCACATTAGACGCGCCCACCACGTGCGCAAACATGTTGATCAGCGCATCATAGGCGGGCGACAGCACAATCACCTCGTCGCCCGGCTCCAGCAGCGCCCGCGCGGCCAAATAGATGCCTTCCACCGGGGAGCCCAAAACCAGCACATCTTCCGGCTGTACGTTTCGATAGGTGGCAGCAATTGATTCGCGCAAATGGGGATTGCCCTGCGATTCGGTGTAGCCCAGCGCTTGCAGACCAAACTGCTCCAGCGACATGTCGGCCATCTCCAGCAGCGCGCCAATGGTCACCGTCTCACAGTCCGAATTGCAGAGCTGATAGGGCGTGTTAAATTCGTATTGGGCGTAAAAGTGTTCGGTTTCAAAAGGGGCGATATTCATTTGAAATCAATTTTACTATTGCATTCAATGTATGCCAAACAGTTGGTGTTGACATACTCGGGGTTCATGTAACAAAAAAGCCGGGAACATGTTCGAATGTTCCCGGCTCATTTTACTACAAACTGCATATTACCGCTCCGTTTTGGAATCGCGTCGCGCCTCAATTTGGGCCAGCAAGGCATCCAGTTCGTTCGCTTCGTGTTCGGCTTCCGCTTCCCCATTCCACACGCGACCATAATTCTCCTCGATCCAGCCCACAAGATGGTCCATATCTTGCGTGGGCAGTTGGGCAATGGCGTTTTCAATTTCGTTGACGTTCATTGACACACTCAATATCCTTTCTTGGTTAATTGCTTTACCGCTCATGTGCTTTATCACACGTAAGCCGTGAGTCGGATTCCGATATTTTCAGCATCAATGCTGACGAACAAACTGCAAACAGGTTACGCAACATTACGAAAAACGAGACATTACAACGATCTGGGTAAGTCAAACGTTGCACTTATTTTGTGAATTTTGTGTTTTTGTGGCGATTCCTTGGGAAAAAACACGGCCACGGCCAACCCAGAGCCCAGGGCACCTACCCATACAGCCCAGGCCGCTGTCGGCCCAATGATGATGACGCCAATGCTGGCTATACAGCCCACAATGTCGCCCAACAAAATCTTGCGCGGACGCACGCGCAAAACCAATTGAAAATTCAAAATCAGTAGACCGCAATAGGAAGAAATAGTGCCGGATTCACCAATCGAGACCGACGCCTAAATCGCCAACACCGTTGTGGTGTACTGAAAATTGAAAATGAACTGAGATACTTACAGATTATTCCCCTGCCTCAAAGCGCGCTACAATTGGTGGATACACTAACTCCCGTCATCTCCATGAAAGCGAAATTGACTCAATGGCTCAAAAATCTCCCCAATCTTCATCGCCGGCAAAGCACGATCCGTATGCGGCTTTCCGTATTCCCAACTATCGCCTCTATGTCCTCGGCTGGTTTATTGCCATGTTGGGCACGCGCATTCAGAGCATAGCCATCGGCTGGGATATGTACCAACGTACCGGCGAAGCACTTTCGCTGGGACTGGTGGGCCTAGCGCAGGCGCTACCCACCATGCTGCTGGCGCTGCCCGCCGGCTACTTGGCCGACCGCTTTGACCGGCCGCGGCTGGTTATGATCAGCCTGGTCGCCATGACGGCCACATCGGCGGGGCTGGCCGTACTCTCCTATTCCGGCGGCTCGAATTTCTGGATGTACGTGCTGCTGGCGCTGGATGCATCCGCCGTAATGATCGGGCGACCGGCGCGCGTGGCGCTGCTGCCCCAGCTTGTACCCAAAGAGGTATTCCCTAACGCTGTGACTTGGAACACCAGCATGATGCAGATCAGCGGCGTGCTGGGCCCCGCGCTGGGCGGCTTTATCATCGCGCTCAGCGTGCCGCTGGCCTATGTGGTGACGGCGGCGACTTCGCTCTGGTTTGCGCTCAATCTGTGGCGTTTTGACTTCCAGCCTGACGAGCGCAAGAGCGACACCGTCTCCTTTCAGACGCTGGTGGCGGGCATCAAGTTTGTGCGCGACGCCAAGCTGATCTTGACCATGATCACGCTGGATCTCTTTGGCGTGCTGCTGGGTGGGGCAGTCTATCTGCTGCCGATCTATGCCAAGGACATTTTGCAGGTAGGCGAGATCGGCTTTAGCTGGCTGCGGGCGGCGCCGGCGGTGGGCGCCTTCGTCATGGCCATCCTCATGGTCTATCTGCCGCCCATGAAAAAGGCCGGCTGGGGGCTGCTGTGGGCGGTGGCCGGCTTTGGCGTGGCCACCATCATCTTTGGCTATTCCACCAATTTCTGGCTTTCGTTTGCCATGCTCTTCTTTACCGGCGCCTTTGACAACGTGAGCATGGTGGTGCGCCAAACCATGCAGCAACTGCTCACGCCCAACGAAATGCGCGGCCGCGTCTCGGCGGTGACCAGCGTCTTCGTCGGCGCTTCCAATGAACTGGGCGGTCTGGAATCGGGCGTGGTGGCCCAATACTTTGGCCCCGTCTTCTCGGTGGTCAGCGGCGGCATCGGCACGCTTGTTGTGGTGGCGGCCACCGCCTGGCTTTCGCCCCAATTGCGCGCCCTGGGCCGCATGGAAGATGCACAACCGGTGGCGGTGAGCGCGGTCGGTGCGAAGCCGGTAGCGGCGCCGACCGGCGATTAAATGACAGGATGACAAGATGACAAGATGACAAGATGACTGAGCCTATCGTAGTCACCATGTCACCCGATCATCCTGTCATCTTGTCATCCCCCCACCCTTTCAAATCAAAAGGAGGAACCCATGCAAATCACAGCAGTTCGTATTCTAAAAATGAGCGGCGCCATGAGCCACGACGGCCAGTTCTGGGAGGAGCGGCTGGTGCGTCCGGTGGACATTTACCCGGAGCACAAGGTTGAGGTGCAGCGCATCGACAAGGCCGATTCCAGTTCGAGCCGCATTACGGCCTGGTTTGTGCGCATTGAAACCGACGACGGCGTTTACGGCATCGGCGGCCCGTTTCAGGAGGACCAGGCGTACATCATCGGCAAACAGCTGGCGCCGCTACTCATCGGCCACGACGCGTTGGCCAGCGAGCGCCTGTGGGACCGCATGTATCGCTTTATGGTCCACGGGCGCAAAGGGCTGGTCATGCAGGCCATCAGCTCGGTGGACTGCGCGCTGTGGGACTTGAAAGGCAAGGCGCTCAATGCGCCGGTCTGCCAGCTTTTGGGCGGCCCCATCCGCACGGAAATACCGGCTTACGCCAGTATGTTGGGCCATTCGCTGGACCCGGAATTGGTGCAGGAGCGGGTGCAGCAGCTTGTGGAGCAGGGTTATGGCGCCACCAAATGGTTCTTCCGCGACGGCCCCACCGATGGCAAAGCGGGCATCGAGCGCAACATGCGGCTGGTGCGCACCCTGCGCGAATCGGCCGGTCCCGATGTGGATATTATGCTCGACTGTTGGATGAGCTGGGATGTGCCCTACACGATTCAAATGGCGGCGCGCATGGAAGAGTTCGCCCCGCGCTGGATCGAAGAGCCGGTGCTGCCGGACAAAATCGAGCAGTATGCCGAAATCCGCCGCAACGTGCGCATCCCCATCTCCGGCGGCGAGCACGAATATACGCGCTGGGGGCTCAAGGCGCTGATGGATGCCGGGGCCTGCGATGTCTATCAGCCCGATATTTACTGGGCTGGCGGCATTTCGGAAATGCAGAAGATCATCGCACTGGCCTCGGCCTATGATGTGCCGGTGATCCCCCACGGCCATTCGACGCCCGCTTCGGCGCACGTCATCGCGGCCTGGCCCGAGACCACCTGTCCGCTGCTCGAGTATCTGCTCAAGTGGAATGAGATTCACCAGCACTTCCTCAAAACGCCGCTCAAGCCTATTAATGGGGTGGTGACCGTGCCGACCACGCCCGGTCTCGGCATGGAGCTGGATGAAGATAAGATGGAAAGTCGTGAAGAAGTAACGTTTTAGAAATTGCGCCGAATCTGTATACAAGCCCCAACCAGCGGTCGCTGGTCGGGGCTCTTGTTTTGGCGCGCACCTTTCAATTATCCATCGTGGATATTACCTATTTCTGTCATGAGCCGCCGGCGCTATCAGCGTTTTGAAAGAGACATGCTAGTCCTTTGTAAGGCTTTTGGACCGGTTTTTCTGCTACATTAGACATATAAATTCTGGCCCAATTGTTGTGGGGCACAGTTGATGTTTTTCCGTAACTATTCAGCTACTCGAGGCCTGAGCTTGGCGAAGGCCGGCGTTCCCTTCGACAGGCTCAGGGAACGGCTGCATAGGTGCTTTTTCCGTAACTATTGATATGTCTAATACAAGGCTCTAGATTGTGTCCCGACCTGCATTCCGTTCTGTTGCTCCTACAGAACGCAACCTAATTTTAACCAAACCGCACGTTATTGGCCGCCATCGGTTGCACCATGTTGCGCCCATCTGCCGCCATCCATGGCTGCGCATATGCTTGGCTGCGGTTGCCCTCTCCGTAATGCTGCTGAACAATGTACAAACTGCTTCCGCCGTGGTAGGCGGTACAGTAGCCACGCTGAGCGCGCGTAACTGGGTGGTGGGTGTGGCTATGGCCGATGTGGCCGATGGGTATTATGCCCAGTTTTGCGGCGGCGCCCTTCTGGCGCCCAACTGGGTTATTACCGCGGCCCACTGCACTTTTGACGAGAATGACCAGCCGTATAACGCCGGCGATCTCCACGTGCTGGTCAATCGGCTGCGCTTGAGCAGCCATGAGGGTCAGCGCGTGCAGGTGGCGCGCATTGTGCGCCACCCCGGTTTTGATATACATGGGCTTAATGACGATATTGCCCTCCTGGAGCTGGCGCATGATGTGGATGCCCCCACCATCACATGGGGCGAACTGGACGCTATTGATGCCGAATATGCAACCGTGTTCGGCTGGGGCGTCACCGAAAATGGGACAGCGGTGGATTGGCTGCGCCAGGCTGAATTGCCCGTGGTGAGTCAACTGGCTTGTAATATTATTTATCAACCGTATGGTTTTGCGATTACCGACAACATGCTCTGCGCCGGCAATATTTTAGGCGGGGTGGATGCCTGTACCGGGGACAGCGGTGGTCCGCTGGTGGTTTATGACAAGAATAGTGCTGAGTGGGTTTTGGTCGGGGTGGTGAGTTGGGGCGCCGGCTGTGGCGCCAGCGGCTCGTATGGCGTATATACCAAGGTGTCGTCATACGCCGCCTGGATTGTGGAGCAAAGGGGGCTTCTCAATCTGGAATAGCCGCTGCTTCACCGCGCTTGCGCTGTAAGCGCGCCAGCCGATGCTCCAGTTCGGCAATTTTCTGCTGCGAGCGCTCCCAGGCCGGGGCGCTGTGCAGGTTGTGGAGCGCCCAGCCCGCCCACATTGCGGCCTGCTCCAGATCGGCGCACTGCCATTCGCAATATTTGGCCAGCTCCACATAGGGCGTGGGATCCACATCGGTAACCGAACCCAGCCAAAGCTGCCAGATTTCGGCCGCTTCGCTCCAACGCGCCTGCCGTTTGAGCAGTTGGCCCAATCGCTTAAAAGCCTCGATCCGCCCCGCCTGTTCATCTCCCCGTTCACTCAACATGTCCAATGCGCGGCGCAAGGCGCGTTCTGCCTCATCCACTTCGCCCGCCGCTTCATGGCTGCACCCAAGCGCCAGCCATTCCAGCCCGTGCAATTCATTGGCCGCTCTGGCCCGTTTTGTCTCGGTCGCGCCAAAAGCCGCGCAAAGCTGCTCGGCCAGCGACACCATGGAGACAATATCTTCCCGATTGTGGTAAAAAATGCCCGGCATCTTGCCCGCATCGCCGGTGCGCACATACTCGGTGTAATAGCTGGGAATCAAGTGGCTGGGTACATCCTGCTCGCTGCGTTCCAGCCCCAAAATGGCTTGCTCTAAATAGCTCAACCGGCAACTGGGCAGCCGTCGCCGCCATAAGCGCCGGGCCGGGTGCAGCAGATCCAGGTGCGGCGCCGATTCGGCCAGCAGATCGGGTTTCCGGTGTGTTGTGGGCAAAAAACGTTGGTTTTGCAAATAGCGCGTGCGCAGCAGCGGCAGGTCAAAGGTGCGCCCATTAAAGGTGACCGTCATGGTCGAATTTTGCAGCCGTTCAGCCAGCGCCACCAGCAGCGCGCTTTCTTCTGCTGGATTGCGCATAAAAAGCTGGCGCACCACAAAGTGTGTGGGTTCACCGTTAGGGTCGGCCACATCATTATCATGCCGCTCAAACTGCCCGATGCCCACCATAAAACAATAAACGCCGGCGCCGCCGCCAAGCCCGGTGGTTTCGGTGTCAATAAAGGCCGCGCGGTGAAACTGGGCGGCGTTTTGCAGATTATATTGAGGATGAAAGCGGTGAAACATAGACGGCGCACGCGCCAGCAACGTAGAGAGCGCGGTGGGGCCGCGATACTGGGAAAGTGAATAACTTTGCGTCACTTCATAGCAGATGCCGCCGCTGTTTTCGATCACGCGGCCGGGCGCCAAAGCTTCGATGGGACCGGATACTAATTGCGTGAGCGGCTGTGTGGTCGGCGGCTGCCATGGGGCCGACAAACTGCGCGTGGGAGATGAAGATTCGGCAGGTGATTCAACCTCACCTGCCGCTGGCTTGTCATCCAGGGAGGAACGTTGGCGCCGCGAGCCCAGCCCATGCAGGCGCAAAAGACGTTCTTGTGCAGAAGACATGGGCTTATCGAAGCAGTTCCAAACCGTGCTCGCCGCCGCTCCAAACGCCACCGCCGGTGTTGAAGAGCGTCAGTGTGGGGCGGGTGCCATCCAGCGGCGACCAGGCAAGGCCATCGGCGGAGGACCAGAGCTGCTCCTCATTGCTCAAAACCCAGCCGTCTGCATTGGCCGTCAACGCGTCCACGCGCTGCGGTGCACTCTCAACCCGCGCAAAAGTGTGGCCGCCGTCGTGCGAGCGCCACAGGCCAATCTCTTCGGTGCCGATCAGCACCAGGCCGTCGCTGTGGAAATGGGGCGAAACTGCAATCACCTGGCAGACGCCGTCAAAGCCTTCGCTGCGCTTCCAGCCCAGCCCCGCATTGGGCGACCGGTAGATGCCCTCTTCGGTGCCGGCAAAAACAACTTCGCGGCGCGGCCAAACGTCAGCGGGCGCCACGGGCGCCCAGGCCAGCGTCAACACCGAATAGTCGCGCAGGCCAAAGTTGCTGACCCACCAACTGGAGCCGCGATTGCGCGTGCGCAAAATGCCGCCGCCGGCGCTGCCGGCCAAAATCACGCCGGTTTCCGCCACGCGCGGGTCGGGCGCAATGCAGACCACGGGCGCTTCCACGCCGTCCATCCAGGAAGCCTGCCAGTTACCGCCGGCATCCAGACTAAAGGCCACGCCGTGGGGCAAACCGCCCACCAGCACGCGATCATCGGCCACGCCGCAACAATAAAGTTCCTGCTGCGGCTGCGGCACGGCCCGCAACATATCACCATTCTGTCCGCTCTGGTTGACGGCAAAAAGCCCCTCGGGGCCAGCCGCCCAAAGCTGTTGTTCTAAATCGAGTTGGGAAAGGGAAAGGATAATCGGCATTGGAATCTCTGCTTCAATTGTAGGGCGGGTTTCCTAACCCGCCGTCTGGCCGGTAACGAATAAATATCTTGCGCCGAAAGGGGACAAGTTGGAAGCTTGTCCCCTATTACGAAGGGACAAGTTGGAAACTTGTTCTACATTAGGCCTGAAGTTGAGCTTCAGGGCTGCATGCTTTGCTTGGGATCTTTGTGATAGACAATGGCGTCGGTGGTCAGCGCCATCATGGCGCCGCTGGCCGCCGTGGCCAGCGCAGTGGAAACCACATCCACCACGTCCAGAATGCCGCTTTCGTAGGCGTTGACAATGCGGCCGTTGAGCGCATCATAGGTATACTCGGCGCCCGCCGTCAGCACCCGGTCTATAATCACCGGTGGATGATCCATCCCGGCGTTTTTGACAATTTGGAAGAAGGGCGTCGGCAGCACGCGCGCCACCAATTGAATGCCCATGATCTCTTCTTCGGAGGCGCCATTGGCGGCCGCGGTGGCTTCCAGCGCTGGAATGCAGTGCAGCAGTCCCGCTCCACCGCCCGGCACCACGCCGCCGCGCTGGGCGGCCGACAGCACGTTAAACGAGCGCTGCGCTTGCTGGAACATCATTTCGCGCTCCAGCTTGCTGCTGGTGCCGATTTTCAAGCGGCCGATGCCGCCGGTCAATGTACCGAGCCGTTTGACGTGTTTGGCGCGGTCTTCGTCATCCAGCGGCGTCTCTTGAATATAGTTCCGCACTTGCGACACTTCGGTCTGAATGGCGTCACGCGCTTCGCGATTGGCCACAATCACAATGCCTTCATTGGCATATTCGGCGCGCTGGGCGCGGCCCAAATCCTGCGGGCGGGCGGAGGCGGTGTCGCGATCCATGCTGGGACCCAGCAGCGTGGCGCCGGTCATGGTGCAGAGATCGTCCCAGGCCCAGCGGCGCTCATCGCCAATGGTGTTGAGCTTGACGGTCAATACATCCAGCTTCTTTTTCTCTTTGGGGGCCTGATGGTTCATCAACAGCATCCCCAGCGCCGCCCCGGAGACATCCTGCGCCACAATCACCAGCGACTTGGCGCCCAGCTTGAGCGCGCCCTCCATGAGCGCCAGCGCCTGATCGGCTTCGGTCACTTTGCCGTCCACAATGGCCACGGCGGGGGCCGTTACGACGGCGCGTTTGCGTTGCGGGTCCGAATAAAAATACATGCTGGAGATTTTGGCTTTGTAGTGGGCGCCGTTGATATATTCGCGCTCCAGATAGGGCGCCACATATTTTTCCACCATGACAAACGCATCCGGCCCCAGCAGATAGCTCATTTCGCCCAGCATGGCCGCCATATCATTCTCTTTGGTAATGGTGCGCGCCACCGAAGCCAGCATGTCTTCATCCACGGCGGGTTTGGCCTGCTGCTTGAGCAGTTCCAGCGTCTGCTTGATGGCGCGGTTGACGCCCCGCTCCAGCCGCACGGGGTTGACGCCGGCGGTGACCAGACGCAGCCCCTCGTTAAAGAACGCCCGCGCCAAGACCGCGGCCGTGGCGCCGCCATCACCCGCCCGCTGGGCCACGCGCCAGATCAGGTTGCGCATGACCATGGCGCCGATGTCGTGTTGGGCGGTGCCGATGCTGAGGATGCGCCGCACAATGGTGGCGGCGTCGTCCAGCAATTCGACTTTCATACCCGAATCGCGCTGGCTGGCAATGTGGCCGCCGGTCGGCCCCAGTGTGGGCGCCAGCAGATCGCCAATGCGGTCAATGCCATGTTTAAAGTGTTTGGAGGTGGTGGGTTGGCTTACAACTAATGGTCGATTCATGGTCTCGTTGCTTCATCCAATGAGTTCAAGGTGTTTGGTTCGGGTATTGGTAATTGAAAGTGATAAGGGCATTGGGGGAAGTGCAATCAGCTTCAACCATGTAGTTTACCCGAAGTGTTAGGATTGGATCAAATTTTCGGTGGAAAAGGGTGCGTCCCAGATTGGGGGGCAATATTGGCCGTCACATTGCCTCTCCCTGATTTTGCACTGGAGCGCAATACCTGTCCCTTTCCACGAGGTGGAGAGGGACGCGGCGCACCCGCAGGGTGCAGGGCCGGGAGAGGCGGCGCCTCCCCAATTTGGGACGCATCCGTGGACAAGCGCCTTTACGCTAAAGAGTCTCCAAATTTCCGAATGCGTTGGCAGGCTTCCTGCAAATCGACATCTGTCGCGGTCAGGCTGATGCGCAAGAAGCCAGCCAGCGTGGGGCCGAAAGCCTGGCCGGGCAGCAGCGCCACGCCTGTTTTGTCCAGCAGCAGATGGCCAAAATCATAGCCACTCATACCCGTTTTGCGCACGTCGAGCAGAATGTAAATGCCGCCTTCCGGCGTGCGGCATGTGATGGGGCCGGCATTGGCTAGCGCCTGGCAAACCATTTGGCGACGTACGTCGTACTGTCTGCGCATGGCCTCGGCTTCGGCAATGTCGTGGGTCAGAGCGTAGAGCGCGGCGTCCTGAATAAAGGGCGGCGCGCCAAAGAGCATACAGGCCAACAGACGACCAACGTGCGCAATAAACGGCTCCGGCCCAACGACCCAGCCCAAGCGCCAGCCGGTCATGGCGTATGATTTGGAGAGGCTGGAGATGACGACGGCGCGGTCGGCCAGCGCGGGCAGGCTGGCTGGGCTGAGGTGCGGTCGTTCATAGGCAAAGTGGCTGTAAACTTCATCGATGATCAGCCACAGATCGTGGCGCGTGGCGATGTCGGCCAGCGCCTCCACCTCGTCCGGCCCCAGCATGGCGCCGGTGGGATTGTGCGGCGTGTTGATCAGGATGGCGCGCGTGCGCGGGGTGACAGCCGCCGCCAGCGCATCTGGGTCCAAGTGAAAGCCCGTTTCTGGCGACATTTGGACAAAAACGGGCGTGGCGCCGGTGGCGCCCACCACCGGTTCATAGGTGCTGTAGACCGGCTCGGGGATGATGATTTCATCGCCGGTCTGCAAAACGGCCATGGCCGCGGTATAAAGCCCGCACTGGGCGCCGGGAACCACAGCCACGTTGGCGGCAGTCACCGGTTGACCGCTAAGTTCACTGTGATGCGTCGCAATAGCCGCCCGCAGATCGGGTTCGCCTTCGGCGCGCGTGTAGTGGGTGCGCCCGCGGCGAATGCTGTCAAAGGCGGCGTTGACAATGGCGGGCGGCGTCTCAAAATCGGGGTCGCCGATGGTGAGCATAAGTACGTTGGCGCCTGCGGCCTTCATTTGGCGCGCCCGCATATGGACGTCCCACGCTGAATAGCCTGACCCTTCGAGCCGGTGAACTGTATCTGAGAATCGCATAGTGTGTTCGTGTCTGTTGCTTGATGGGCCGCTCCTCCCCCTGGCCCCCTCCTCTGCACGCGTGAAGAGGAGGGGGAACGGCGTACGGAGTACGCCAAGGGGGAGGAGCGGCTGCGGCCGCGCGTGGCGCGTTCGGTTACAATATTATTTCGTCAATCTGATGGGCAAGATCCATGTCTAATTGGCTGATGGCGTTGCCGGCAGAATGGGTGACCAGATCGATGGAGACTTGCCCGTAGACGTTGCTCCATTCGGGGTGATGATCCAGGCGTTCGGCCAGGATGGCTACTTGGGTGATAAAGCCGAAAGCCTGCACAAAGTTTTTGAATTTGAAGTCGCGGTGCAGCTTGCCGTTGACGATGCGCCATGCGGGCAGGTCAGCCAGCGCTGTCTCGACTTCGGACGTGGACAATGGTTGGCGTTTGGACACAAAAACCTCAATAAATTCCGCGTTCTCGCAAGCCAATTTCTGATCTGGCCTATTCATGGGTATACTCGCAAAGTTGTATTGAGTATAACGCGAATATCTTGACGTGGACAAAACTGGCGGGTATGGGGAGCGGAATAAGGGTTGCGTTGGTATACGCCTGATTCCTTATGTCGCCTCACAATCCTAGCGGGCTCTGTCTGATAATTTCTATTCTGATCAACACGAACCAGAGTACATTCTATGTCCCTATCTAAATCGTCGGCGGCGTTGACCGCTCCGGCGGCGCCAAGCCGCCATATTGCCGTCACGGCTGTCTATTTTGCTGTCTTTGTCGCGCTGGGCTTGACTTCCGCTTCTCTGGGGCCAACGCTGTTGGGGCTGGCCGAGCGCACTGGTTCGGCATTGGGCCAGATCGGTTTCCTTTTTACGGCGCGTTCATTGGGGCTTTTGCTGGGCTCGCTATTGGCGGGTCGCATCTATGATCGCATGGCCGGGCACTATGTATTGAGCGTCATGCTGTGCGGTGTGGCGGTACTGCTGGCGCTGGTCCCAATGACTTCGCTGCTCTGGGTTCTCACCGTGCTTTTGTTGGTCATCGGGCTGTGCGAAGGCACAATTGATGTGGGGACCAATACGCTGCTGGTATGGGTACACAAGGAAAAGGTGGGGCCATATATGAATGGGCTGCACTTCTTCTTTGGCGTGGGCGCGCTGCTGTCGCCGCTGGTCGTGGTGCTGGCGGCGCAGCAGAGCGGCGCCGCTACGGCGGGTGAAAGCGTTCGATGGGCGTATTGGCTATTGGCCATTCTGGTGGCGCCGGCAGCGTTGCTGATGCTGCGGTTGTCCAGCCCTTCTGCGCCACACACGGCCGCCGGACATGTGCATGTGCCGGTCGATAAATGGCTGGTCTTTCTGCTGGCGCTCATCTTCTTCCTCTATGTGGGCGCTGAAATTGGCGTGGCGGGCTGGATCCACACCTATGCGGTTGAAACCGGCGTGGCGACGCCCACAGTGGCCGCCTATCTGACTTCGTTATTTTGGGGCGCCCTGACGGTGGGGCGCTTGCTCGCCATCCCATTGGCCATGCGCGTACGGCCGCGCACCATTTTGTTAAGCGACATTTTGGGCTGCATTGCCAGTATTGCCGTCATTATTATTTGGCCCACGGCGGCCTGGGCCGTCTGGGCGGGTGCGTTGGGCTCGGGGCTGGCTATGGCTTCCTTTTTCCCCACAGTGCTCTCTTTTGCCGAGCGGCGCATGACGTTGACCGGACGCGTCACGAGCTGGTTTTTTGTGGGCAGCAGCACCGGCGGCATGACGCTGCCCTGGGTTATGGGGCGCATTTTCGAAACGTGGGGGCCGCGAGCCATGATGTCGATGGTCATGGCGGCGCTGCTGCTGTCGCTGGTGGTCTACTTTGTGATTGTGGCGTGGACGGAAAATAAATAGACCGCAACGGGCAGAAATAGGACTCGGTTCACAAAATGAGACCAACAGTTGACTTACAAATATTGTTGTAATATCCAAATTTTGCGGAAACACCCCCAATATCGTAATTTCACATAACCTTTTTGCAGTTTTTTCGTCATTATTGATGCTTGCAATATCGAAATCAAACTCATGGCTCATGGGTGGCAAAGATGTAAACCAAGAGTAACTACTCAGCTGTTCCCTGAGCATTTCGAAGGGAGCACCGGCCTTCGACAGGCTTAGGCCTCGGGGGTTGAGCAGTTGCAACCAAGAAAGGATATTGAGTGTATCAATGAACGTGGACGAAATCGAAAGCGCCATTAACCAACTGCCCACGCGCGAGATGGATCGGCTGGTCGACTGGCTCGAGGAGCATTATGGCCGCGTATGGAGTGAGGAAGCCGAAGCCGAACACGAATCGACCGAGTTGGATGCGTTGCTGGCCCAAATTGAGGCCAGACGCAATGCCAAAACGGAGCGGTGAGATGCAGTTTGTCGCATTATGAGCCGGGAACATTCGAACATGTTTCCGGCTTTTTTTGTGTTTATCCAGAGCCAAGTATGGCCGCATCTGGCCAATGAACGCGCCAATTGCGTCTAATTTCAGCGCGCCCAACGCATGGATTACCACTGCCAAGCGTTCAATATACGACGCCAATCCGCCATGCAAAAATCCACAAAACACGCCATAAAACCAGCCTGCCATATGCTGACCGTCCATTCTAAAATCGGGAAGTGATGATAATCTTTCTCCATCTCGGCAGAGGTGTGCTCAGTCCCACATCAGCTTTTGTGGGCCGCTGCCGCAGAATTCTATCTTTTACTTTCTGAGTTCTCTGAAGGAGAAAATATGGTCACGTTTCTTGCTTTGACACCGATTGCTCTGGCGTTTGGCGTGATTGCTCTGGCCGCCGAACGCATTGGCCAGTTCTTTGCGCGCATCAAGCTGCCCTTCATTAGCGGCTTCCTCTTTGCGGGGATTTTGGCCGGACCCTACATTTTGGATTTGATTTCGGTTGACGCAGTGACAAAGCTGGCCTTTGTCGACCATATCTCGCTGGCCTTTATTGCCTTTGCGGCCGGCAGCGAACTCTATTTGGAAGAATTACGCAGCCGCCTCAAAAGCATTTTGTGGGTTTCGCTGGGTACACTCATGGCGATTCCGATCATCAGCGGGCTGGCCGTCTTCTTTCTGGCGGATATGATCCCGTTTATGGCCGAGATGCCGCTGTCGCATCGCGCGGCTGTGGCCATTTTGGCGGGCGCCATTCTGGCCGCGCTATCGCCCTCATCGGCCATTGCGCTGGTCAATGAGCTGCGGGCGCGTGGACCTTTTACGCAGACGGTGCTGGGCGTCACCATGATCTTGGACATTGTGGTGATCATCCTCTTCGCCATTAGCTCTTCCATTGCCGACACTTTGTTTAAATCATTGGCCTTTGACATACACATTTTGCTCCACGTGGGCGCCGAAATTTTGGGCTCCGTGATCTTTGGCGTGGTGTTGGGCGGTTTTCTGCACGGCGTGCTCAGCGTACGCGGCAGTCGCATTATGAAAATAGCCTTGATCTTGGGCGCCGGCTTGGGGGCCTTTTTGATAGCGCCCATTGTGCGTGAAGCCAGCCTGCATTCCGTAGGCTTTGAGCTCGAATTGGAGCCGCTGCTGATCTGTATGGTGGCCAGCTTTGCTATCACAAATTACAGCCAGCACCGCGAGGAATTTCTGCATCTGATCCACGATGCCGGCCCCCTGGTCTACATTGCCTTTTTCACACTGACCGGCGCCTCGCTGGCGCTGGATTTGCTGGCCGACATGTGGCTCATCGCCCTGATTATCTTTGCCGTACGGGCCGTGGGCATCTTTGTGGGTTCCTTTATGGGCGGCACAATGGCGGGTGATTCAAGCGGTCACAACCGGACGGCGTGGCTCACCTTTGTGACCATGGCCGGCGTAGCGCTGGGCTTGACCAAAAACGTGATGGTCGGCTTTCCCGGCTGGGGATCCGCCTTTGCCACCATGATCATTTCGGTGATTGTGCTGAGCCAAATTGTGGGGCCGCCGCTCTTTAAGCTAGCCATCAATTTTGTGGGCGAGGCGCATCAACGCACACCCACCCCCCACGCCCACGGCGTACGCAGCGCTGCCATCTTCGGGTTAGAGACACAGTCGGCGGCTTTGGCCCGTCAGCTTCAGTCGAACGGCTGGGAGGTGCGAATTGCTACTCTGCGTACCGATCTGGACAAATGGCAGCGCAAAAATGCCGATGTCACCATTGTGCAGATTCCCGATCTGTCGCTCGATTCGCTACGGCTGGCTGGCGCCGATAAAGCCGAAGCCATTGTGGCCATGCTCTCCGATGACGAGAATTTCCAGGTTTGCGAACTGGCGTATGAAAACTTTGGCACGGTGACCATGGTAACGCGCCTGCAAAATCGCAAAGACTACGACAGATTTAATGAGCTGGGCGCCGTGATTGTCGAACCGGCCAATGCGCTCGTCGGCCTGCTGGATCACTCGGTGCGCTCGCCGCGGGCGGCCTCGTTGCTGATGGGCTCCGAAGGCAAGCGCGATATTGTGGAGATCGAAGTGCAAAATCCGTCGCTGCACGGCTCGCTGCTGCGTGATTTGCGGCTGCCGCTGGACACGACCGTGCTGTCGATTCAGCGCAACGGCAACATGCTTATCTCCCACGGCTACACGCGGCTGGAGCGCGGTGACCGCTTAACCGTGCTGGGCTCGGAGGACAGCCTGGATGAGATCATGGTGCGTTTTGGCGGCTGGGAAAGTGAACCGGCGCCAACCCTGCGTGAGGAATTTGCGGGGGCGTGACGTTCTCATTTCAATAAATGCATAAGGCGACGCCTGGGGGCAACAATTTCGTTGTCCCCAGGCGTTTACGCGCTTTGGGTACTTCGTAGGTCACTCTTGCAGAGTGACATGATGGGATATAGTTGCGTAAGTCTTATGTTATAATCAGGACACCGCAACGGTGTTGGCGATACAGGCATCGGTCTCGATTGGTGCATCCAGCTTACCGCCACTAACTTGGGCCGGATCTTGCCCCATGCACAAGGAGAGCCACTATGATCGATTGGAATAGCAAGCTGGGCCAAAGAACGCTGGCCAGAATTGAGTCAGAGCAGGTCATCTGGCTAACCAGCGTGTCGCCCAGCGGATTTCCACAGCCACGGCCGGTGTGGTTCGTGTGGGACGGTTCCACATTTCTGATTTATACCATGCCCACCGCCAAAAAGGTGATGCACATCACAAAAAATCCCCATGTGGCGCTCCACTTTAATGCCGGCGCAGATGGAGATGATATCCAGGTCATTCTGGGCAATGCCGCCATCGCTCCGGACGCGCCGCCGTCGCAACAGAACAGCGCTTACAGCGCAAAATATCGCGCCGGAATCCGATCCATAGGCATGACGGATGAGAGCTACTCTACCACCTTTAGCATGGCGTTGCGCGTGCTGCCCACGCGGTTACGCGGGCTGGAGCCCCTGCCCGCGCAGTGATGCAAATGGAGGACTTTGCGCCATCTTCATCGCAGTTGACCACGCTTGTCACACAGCATGTGTGACCTACGGACATAGACAGTTCCGTTACGCCAAAGAAGCCCGAAATCATTAATGATTTCGGGCTTCTTTGGCGTAAATTGATCTGTTATCGACTGGGGGGCGCCGTGGCAGTCGGCGTCACGGTAGGGGCTGGGTCGCTGGGGAATGGCATGGGTGTTGACGTCGGCGCCGGCGTCGGGGTTGCTTTTCCGAAAACCATGGGCAACAGCCCCCAATTTTGCGCATCCACCAGTTCGCGCCGACAGCTCTCATCCACCAATTGCCCCGCCCCATCCTGCACGCAGATGGAGTAAAATGCGTACAGCGACAGAACGGGTAAATCTTGTGTGGCCGTAAACTGCGCAGCGAAGCGCTGACCCAAATGATCACAACCAGAATTAATGTACCTTAAAATAGGATGCTCTTTTTCATGTCACTCACCTCATTCCTTTCTCTTGGGACGCAATGGCAATTCGCACACCGCAACGGCGTGCGGCATACGGGAAGTATAGGCGAGATGAGCTTAATAACGCTTGACGGTTGCGCATTTCTGGATGCCCCGCTGCCGTCGTAGCCGTGGCGGTCCTTTGGCATAGGCTATTACATATTTGGGCGCAGAAGGCGTTTTTAATTGTTAATGGTGAATGGTGAATTGCGAATTGTGAACGAGGCCGGCTACTGCACACACGTCATTCACAATTCGCAATTCACCATTCACCATTCGCCATTTTCAACATATGCGCATCCTGCTCGCGCCGCAGCGACCACAAAACAGAGCCTTCCGGTGCGGCCACGTTATTGGCGGCAATCAGCGATCCGGCGGCCACATCATTTTGCAATAAATTGCCATTGGCCATATGCAGCGGCAACGGATTATTATCGCCAACCGCAGCGGCTCGTTGCATCAGCGCCAGCAGATCGGGGCGATCGCTTGCCGACGCTCGCCCGGACATATGTCGCGACGCGCTTGCGCCATTACGTCGACGTGTGGGGTGGGCATATACGTGCTGATCCCTTGGCCCAATTGCCCGGCGCGCAGAATGGACATGGGCGTCTCCACGCCGCACAGGTGATAGGCCGGTAGATGACGGCGGCAGTGCCGCCGCTGCTGGCGATCAGCCCTTTGCGTAAAAATGGCGCTAATAGCCGCTGGCGCAGGCCACCAATGTCGAACACGCCGCCGCCCAATCCGGCTTCATGCGGCTGGCGCAGACAGGTCACGCAGTCGATGACGCCGGGCCGGCGCAGAATGCCGCCCATCTCCAGCGGCAGAAAACTTCGGCAATTCTGGCAATGTGCAGCTATGGCGTGCGTGGCGGCTGTGTCCGGCAGCAAGCCGGTGACCATTGGCCGCAATGGCCATTTCGACCAGATCAAAGCCAGCTCCACCTGTGGCAGTCTGGCCAGCGCCGCCTGCCGACCCGCCACAAATACCTCCGCCGCCCCGCCCAGCGGAATAGGCCGCAGCCACGGCCATTCATCGGCGGATGGCGCAATGGCATGGCGCGGCCACACGCCACCGTGCGCCTACATCGTACACAAATTCAGCATCGCGCGCCTTGCCGCCGCACAGCACTTCCAGCCCCAAGCAGCGGCGCCCATCCACCAGTTCAATCAGCAGCCCGTGCTGATCGCCAGCCGCGGGCGTGTAGGTTCACACCGGCGGCGCGCGCTCGCTGCGCCAAGATCGGCCCCACCACCACATCCGGCTCTTTGCTGACCATAACCACGTGCTTGCCATGTGCAATGGCGGCCAAGGCGTGGCGCACCTGCTTCGGCAAGCCGGTGGATTCGGACCACCAATATCCACGGGCAACTCCATTAAGAGACTGGCGTCGGGCAATGACGCGCCTGTCGCCGTTTACGGGCCGAAAGCGCCGCCGATTGGCTTTCGCAAATCACCACATTGGCCGGGTCAACACCGGCCCGTTCGTAGGCAAGCTGGGCCGCTTCCACGTCAATATCCACGACCACCGGCACGCGCAATTCGGCAATCGATTCCGCCTGCGTCACCACGGCGGTAGCAAAGTGGCCCGTCCCAATAACGGCGGTTGTGACCACCTTTGATTTTGATGACATCATTTGCGTCTTCCCTCAAGCCCCCAAGCCATTCGACCAGCAAAGATTGCGATGCACGGCTTCAGAACCTCCGCTCTACCGCCGCGTAGTCAGCCGTGCGTTGCAGTCGCAGCGGCCTTGACCATCCAACCAGCGCAGACTGCGATGCACGGCCTCCCAAAAACCTCCGTCCTATCAGCCGCACTCAGCCGTGCGTTGCAGTCGCAGCGGCCTCTCCCACTCCACAACAAGCCAGCACTCCGGCTTCCCACCAAAAACCCGCCTGTCTCCGGCGGCGCCATCTTCTTAGAATATGCCGCCAGCCGCATTTCATCCACAGCCGGTCGCCCAGCCACATCCCACGCCTGCACGAGCGAAACCAGCCGCCGCGCCGCCGCTTCACCCGCCCCAAACTGGCGCACCACCAGCTCAAATGGCTCCGGATCGTCCGCGTCGTCACGGGTGGCCGGCGTGGGATGCGCCCGCAGCAACGCGGCCATACCATTTTGGTCGCATAAAATGGCCGTGCTTATGATGCTCGCCGCCACGGCAAACAGATGCTTCAGCGGAATTTGCCCGCTGCTAATGGCTTGCCCCGTGGCGCGCAACCCGGCCATATCCGGCTCGTGCAGCCTCAGCCACAGCGTCAGACTACGCCAGAAGGCGCCTCGCACAATTTCGACGCCAGTCTGCCAATCGCGCGGCGGCTGTTGCAGCCACTCCAATATTTGGCCGGCGGCATTGCGCCCCGCGCCATTGGTCGTAAACAGCTCCACGCCCGCCATCAATTCCACCGGAGTCACATCGGCCGCAGCATAGAGGCCGGCAGCCGAATAAACGCAATACTCCTGCACCGACCGGCTCTCCAAGTGAAAACCGGATGAATCATCCACCCGTTCAAAGGCCACCGAAAGCTGACGCATGGCCACTTCCAGCGGCAGCAGCAGCTGGCCGCCCGGCGCAAGCTGCGCCGCAACGCAGCGGGCTAATATCCGCCGCGTCCACGGTGAGAATAATGCGGTCATATGGCGCGCTCAGCTGCAGCCCAATCCCGCCGTCGGCGCAGACCGCCGTCAAGATTGGTCACCCCCGCATTGGTTAAATTCGCACGCGCCCCGTCCACCAGATCCTGATCAATATCCAATGTGATGACGCTCGCTTTCGCCCACCAGATGCGCCATGAGTTGCGCCAGAGCCCGGAGCCAGCGCCAATTTCCAACACCTTCGATGCCGGAGCGCACCTCAAGCTGCTCCAACATAATGGCGATCATAGACGGCTGCGAAATCGAGCTGATCCAGGCGTCTGCCTCCTGTTTCAACGCCAAAGCACGATTCTCATATGCCTCGGCTTGCACCTCGTCCGGTACAAAATGCCGTGGCGTCGCCAAAAAGCCGCCGCCACGGCATCGGATTGCATGTGATTTAGTTCGGTCGTTTTGGACCAGGTCGTGGTTGAGCTGGTCTGTGTGCGTTGTCCATTTTGTCTATCAAGAAGTAGAGGAGTGGAGGAGTAGAGGAGTGGAGGGGGCAAGCGACTCTCCACCTCTACTCCCAACTCTACTCCGCCCTCCACTTTCCCCCTCACCTTCCCATTCACCCTGCCTCTGTTCACCGCCACCGTTACTTCACACGTGAATCTGGCGGGCGTGCACTGGGCATATGCCGCTGCAGGCCACCAGTTCATTGTGGGTGCCGCGCTCGACGATTTGGCTCCTGGGCTCCATCACGAGCACCTGATCGGCGTCGCGGATGGTGCTGAGGCGGTGGGCTGGGATCACAAAAGAGGTGCGGCCGGCCAGCAGCTTTTTGAGCGTGCCTTGGATGACCAGCTCGGTGCGCGTGTCCACGCTGGCGGTGGCTTCATCCAGCACCAGCACGCGCATGGCTGCAGGTGGCAAAGCTGATGAGCTGACGCTGGCCTTGCGAAAGGTTATGCCGCGCCCGCCCAATTCGGTTTGATAGCCTTGGGGCAAATTGGAGCAAGCCATGCGCTTCACCGTGCGTTGCCAGTAATCTCCACCTCTTCATCGCTGGCGTCCAGCCGACCGTAGCGAATGTTGTCCGCCACCGTGCCGGAGAAGAGGAAGTTGTCTTGCAGCACCACGCCGATCTGCTGGCGCAGGCTGTCTTGCGTCACGTCGCGCATTGCCGATATCGTCGATGAGCACGGCCATCGGTCACGTCGTAAAAGCGGCTCAACAGGTTGATCACCGTGGTTTTGCCGGCGCCGGTGGGGCTGACCACGGCAATGGTCTGGCCGGGCCTAGCGGTCAAACTGACGCCGCGCAAAATGGGCTCGCCTTCGTCGTATTCAAAGTGGACGTTGTCGAAGACAATGCGCCCTTGAATTTCGGGAATGGTCCGTGCGTTCGGCGCATCGCTGAGGGTGACCTCTTCATCCAGCAGATGGAAAATGCGTTCAGCGCCGGCCAGTGATGATTGCACCAGCACCCACAGCCAAGGATCTGCTGCACGGGGAAAGAAGCGGCGCACATATTCGAGGAAGCCGACCACCACGCCAACGCTGACGGCGCCGGTGATGGCCTGATGTTGACATAGCCGGCCACAATGGTGGTGGCCAGTGCGTTGAGTACTTCCATGAAGTGGGCATAAAGGCCGAGGAGACGCCGACCGTTTAACATTGGCGTCGCGGTTGCGCCGGTTCAACTCTGGAAGTGGCGCACGTTTTCATCGCTGCGGTTAAAGGCCCGCGCCACTTTGACGCCCGAAATGCCCTCTTCCAGCTCGGTGGAAACGTCGCCCAGCGATTCGCGCTCTCCCGGAAGGCCTTGCGCGCCAGCCGCGACAGATAGGTGGAAACCCCGATCATCATGGGCACCACGGTCAGGGTGGCCAGCGCCAGCCGCCAATCTACCAAAAACATGGCCACGGCCACAAAGATCATGCGCACAATGCCGCCGATAAACTGCACGAAACCCCGGCTCAAAAACTGGATTGAGCACATCCACGTCGTTGACCAAGCGGCCTATGAGGTCGCCGGCGTCGTGCTTGTCAAAGTAGCTGAGCGACAAGCCTGCTGGACCTTTGGCGAAAATCTCGCTGCGGATGTGCGGACATCACCTCCTGGCCCATAACGCCCACATAATAAAACTGGCTGCGTGGAAGCCCAAATATTGAAAGGCAAAGGCCACCAGCAATACGACAACATGCGGATGAGTCCATTCACATCACCGGCAAAAATATAATGATCAATGGTGTACGCCACAATAAAGGGCTTTCCACCGCCAGCGCCACTGCGCTGAGCACCATCGACACCATCGACATGATCAAATCGCGCTTGTAGGGCATTAAATAGCCGATTAAGCGGCGCAAGGTCTCGCCGACATCGCTGGCGTGCTTTGTTTTTCTAAATTGGCGGCTCGTTCAAAGCCTTCGCGTCCAAAGCCCATGGGCTATCCTGAAAATAGTGAGAGTATCGAGTGTTGAGATTGGGTTGGCTCGTTGAGATGTTGCGTGTGCTGCTTGGAGCTTTGGTTATAGAATGAGTATTGAGTATTGATTATCGAGTGTACTGGTTCAGAAAATGGGTGGGTGGCTTGAGGGCATATTGATCGTAGCCATCCCACAAATTCCAACACCCCTTGACCCAATACTCACCACTCAATACTCAATACTCAATACCTACACCCTCGAAAGCTCACCTTCGCTCACCCCCATCACCTTCCCCTTCACATCCGCATCCTGCCGCAGTTGCGACTGCACGATTTCGGCGTAGAGCGGGGAATCCATCATCAGCGATTCGTGGGCGCCGCTGGCGGCGATGCGACCCTTGTCCAGCACCAGCACCAGACCGGCGTTGCGCACGGTGCTGATGCGCTGGGCGATCACAAAGGAGGTGCGGCCCACCATCAGCTTGTCCAGCGCCTGCTGAATTTGATATTCGGTTTCGGCATCGACGGCGCTGGTGGAGTCGTCCAGGATCAGAATACGCGGGTCGAGCAGCAGGGCGCGCGCAATGGCCACGCGCTGCTTTTGGCCGCCGCTAAGACCGACGCCGCGCTCACCCACTTCGGTCTCGTAACCGTTGGGCTGCTCCAAAATAAAGTTGTGGGCCTGGGCGGCTTTGGCGGCGGCTTCCACTTCGGCATCGGTGGCGTCTGGGCGGCCATAGGCAATATTGTCGCGGATAGTGCCGGAGAAGAGCGTCGTCTCTTGCAGCACAATGCCGATCTGCGAGCGCAAGCTGTCCAGCGTCAACTCGCGCACGTCCTGGCCATCCACCAGCACGCGGCCATCGGTCACGTCATAAAAGCGGGGCAGCAGGTTGATGATGGTGCTCTTGCCCGAGCCCGTGGAACCCAAAATGGCCACCGTCTGTCCCGGTTCGGCCACAAAGCTGACGCCGGCCAGCACGTCCTGCTCCTGCCCCACATAGCGGAAGCGCACGTGGTCAAATTCAACGCGGCCTTCCACAGGGGGCAACGTGCGGGCGTTGGGGCTATCCACCACGGCATTGGCAGCGTCCAGCACTTCATAAATGCGTTCGGCACTGACGCCGGCGCGGATCACAATGCTGGAGACAAAGCCAATGGTCATCATGGGCTGCACCAGAAACATGAGATAGGTATTGAACGCCACCAGCTCACCCACGCTGAGCCGGCTGCCGATCACCTGAAAGCCGCCATAGCCCAAAATCAAAATGGTGCCAAAGTTGGAGAAGAGGAAAATCAGCGGGAACGAAGCCGAGGCCGCCCGCACAAAATCCAAATTGGTGTCCTTATAATCGGTGTTGGCTTTCTCAAAACGGTCAATTTCAAAGCCGGAGCGGGCAAAGGCTTTGACCACGCGAATACCGGCCAAATTTTCCTGTAAAATCGAGTTGAGACCGCCCAGCTTTTTCTGGATAATGCCAAACATGGGGCGGATGTTGCGCGCAAACTTGGCCAGCACCCAGCCAATGGCGGGCACCGTAAGCAGCGTCACCAACCCCAGCTCCCAGTTCATCCACAAGAGCACGGCTGCGCTGCCAATCACCATGACCACGGCGTTGATTACTTGAAATAGCCCCTGCCCAATAAACTGGCGCACCAAGTCCACATCGTTGGTGGCGCGCGTCATCAACTGGCCGGTCTGCGCCTGGTCGTGATAACTAAAGCTGAGCCCCTGGATTTTAGCGTAGAGTTCATTGCGCAGATCAAAGGCCACGCCCTGGCTGGCCTGTTCGCCCCAGAATGTTTGGGTAAAGTTGAAGAGGCCGCGCGCAATGGCCACCACGGCCAGCGCCGCCGTCCCCCACGTAATCACCCAACCATCCTTGGCCGTAATACCGCTATCGACCACCCAGCGCAACAGTTGCGGCGTCACCAAATTCATGGCCGTGACCAGAATCAGGCTGATCGTGGCTCCCACCGCCCAAAATTTATAGGGCGAAAGATAGCGAATCACCCGTCTTAATGACTTCATTGAAATGAAACCTTTCAACTTTTATTCTTGAGTCGACCATTCAGCCACTTGTTGACGAAAGTCGTCCAAATCGCCTAAATCGTCTCGAATAATCTCATAAATTCGTTGATTGTCCACTTGCCAATATAGATGAACCAAAAGATTTCGAAAGCGCGCCATTTGCTGCAATTTGTTTGCCAGTTCAGCGTCAATAACGCCCAACGTCGAGAGAATTTCAAAACATTCGGCATATGCGTCGGGCGCACGTCCGCCCTGCCGAGCCACAATATGGTTACAAATATCGATGGCGGCTTCGGTGGCCACAATCAAGAGATATTTGGCGCTGGCCACATTGCGAAAGTCAGCCAAGAATTCAGCAAATGTGGATTCTCCAAGCTCCGCCAATTGACGCTGCGCATCGGCAATATTACCCAGCAATTCACGGATGCGGTCAACATTTACGGCACTCATGCGGCCATCTCGCGTAAATATTGCATGGCTATCGGTTTGAAATCTAGATACTCATCCCAGGTGCGTTCGAGAAACTGGGCATATTGTTCCTCATCGCGCGCCAACAAAAGCTGCCCTTTGCTCACATGATAACGAAAAGCCAAGGGCGCGCGATTGATGACGCGAACATCCACCGGAAAATGCAGTCGATGCGTCAATTCATCCGCCAAAGCAAAAGCATATCCCAGTTCTTCCCTGGCAGACATGGCATCAGGCTCCACCCAAATGGCCACATCGAGATCGCGATAATATGCCAGTTCGGTGGCAGAGCCATAAAGCACGGCAAAAACAATATGCGGCGTCTGCTTTAAAATTTGGATAATCGCTTGCTTTTGGGCCTCAAGTTGGCTCATTTGCGCTGCCTCTTTTTGTTCCTGGCAAACTTTTCCGCCTGATAATCGCTGTAGCCGCCGATGTACTCATTGAGGGCGCCATCTTCTAATTCTACTACACGTTCGACCGTTCGGTCGAGAAAATAGCGGTCGTGTGAGATCACCAAAACGGTGCCTTCAAATTCCTCCAGCGCATCCTCCAGCACCTCGGCGGAAGCAATGTCCAGGTTGTTGGTCGGCTCGTCCAGCAGCAGGAAATTGGCATTGGTCAACATCATCAGCGCCATTTGCAAACGGCTGCGCTCGCCGCCCGAAAGCTCGGAAACGGGTCCACGCGCCTGTTCATACGAAAAGAGGAATTTGCCCAAAAAGGCCACGGCATCGCTTTCCGATTTGCGCGCCGCCGCCCGCACCGTTTCGATCAGCGTGCGGCTATAGTCGAGCGTCTCGTGCTCTTGGGCATAATAGGCAATCTCCACGCTGGGACCAATGCGAATCTCACCGCCGCTGGGCTGCTCTTGCGCCAAAATCAGCCGGAAGAGCAGCGACTTGCCGGCGCCGTTGGGACCCACCAGCCCCACCCGCTCCCCGCGCCAGATGAGCAGATCCAGCCCGGCCAGAATGATGTGTTCATGATCCGTGGCGTCGTGGGCCGGAAACGCCTTGTCCAAATTGGCGATTTCCAGCACTTTGTTGGAGCCGCGCCAGCCGCCCAGTTCCAGCTCCATGCGCCGTCGTTCTAAAACTGGTTTGTCGATGCGGTCGATGCGCTCAATGCGCTTGAGGATGTTCTGGCCGCGGCGAATAAACTTGACGTTATCATAGACGCGCCCCCAAGTCAGTAAGCGTTTCGCAGATTGCTCCAAGCGCGTTATTTCTTTGGATTGGGCCTGGAAAAGCTGCTGTTGACGCAGCAGGCGCGTCTGCTTTTCAAAGGCATATTCAGAATAATCGCCGGGAAAGAGCGTCAGCCGCCCATCTTCCAGCTCGGCAATCTCATCGGCCACCAGGTCCAGCAAATAGCGGTCGTGGGAGACGATGACCACAGCGCCCTCAAATTTGCTGATCAGCTGCTCCAAAAAGGCTTTGCCGTCCAAATCCAGATGGTTGTCCGGCTCATCCAGCAGCAGCACATCCGGCTGCGTGATCAGCAATTTGGCCAGCCCCAAAAGCTTTTTCTGGCCGCCGCTTAGCGCCTCCATGGGCAGATTGAGTTCCGTTTCGGTGGCAAAGCCAAGCTGCTCCAGCGTGGTGCGCACGCGGCTCTCATAGCCCGGCCCGCCCAGCCGCGGTATTCGTCGAGCAGGCGGGCCTGCTCATCCAGCACGTGGGCCAGCGCCTTTTCATCGCCATAGACCGCCGGGTCGGCCAGTCGCTGTTCGGCCTTAGTCAGCGCCTGTTCCACGGCAGCCAGCTCTGTGAAGGCGGTCAGCGCCTCTTGCAGCACGGTATTACCGGGCGTCAGCCGCGGCTCCTGGCGCAGATAGCCAATGCGCAAATTGGGCGCCCGCACCAAAAAGCCGCCATCGCTGGTCAGCTCGCCGGTGATCAACTTGAGCAGCGTGCTTTTGCCGCAGCCATTGGGTCCCACCAGCCCTACGCAGCGCCCGCTGTGAATCTCCCACGACAGGTTTTGGAAGATGGGCTGGCTGATGTATGTGAAGGAAATGCGGTCCAGGTTGAGTACGATCATGAGCGGTTTTGGAAAGATCAGAAATTGAATGCATTGATTTGGCGACAATGCATAGTAGCACACTTAATGGGGTTGTGCAATGGATTCTGAATCTTTCGGGCGGGAGTATGCTACCAGGTGGCTCGGGGAAAATACTCTCGAATCGCGAGATCAGACGTAACCATTGGGCATTCGAGCAATGTGGCAGTCGCAACCAATGCGCGGTCAGCCGGATCGCGATGCGCCCAGTTTAGAGTCGCCGTTTCAACCCAAATGTTTTCGTCCATCGCCACGATCTCTACACGATCCACGCGCTTGACCCGACTGACAAACTCATGCAACGGACCAGGCAATAATAGCTTGCCTTTTTGCGCCTTTACGCCAATTTCCCAAAAAGATATCGACAGGATCAGAATACGATCTGCGTCGTCAATAGCTGCTGCGGCCGCGATCGAAAGCTTGGCGCGATCCAGCGTCCAGAATAAGAGTGTCGATGTATCAAGCAATATCAATTTAGACCTCTTCCCATTCGTCAATGGTGGGCGCATTGGGATCTTCATAAAAAATCACTTGGCCCTGCCAGGCGCCAAAGGCATCCTCAACGCTCACCTTTTTGTTAATGGGCTGGATGCGGATGACCGGACGATTGTTGTCTGTTACAATGATCTCTTCGCCACTTTCCTCAATTTCACGAAATATTTTCAGCATGTGCGCTTTTAACTTGCTTTTAGAAATTGTAATCATTATCGCCTCTCACGTAAATATGACTATAGTCATGGCCAGGGGCATAATGATAACCCAAGCGTTCCTGGAAGTCAATGTTTGGAGAAGTGCGCGTGTATCCCCAAAATGGATCGAATCTTCAACCCAGCCGGGCGCCACGCACCTTTCTTTCCCCAAACTTGAGCGCGCCGTTGCCAAACAGAATAGGTGGTTTTGTTATGGATAATGGTTCGGAAGAGGAGGATAGTGTCGCATAGTGCTTTCAAGTTCAGGCATCTGCACTCAATTAGACAAGTATGGTAAAATATTAACATCGTTTATTTAATCTATTAATTGATGTCTAGGAACATCATATGTCCGCTAAAGACATTTACCATGATGTTGTAAAGGGCGCCCTTGAAGCCGAAGGTTGGACGGTCACAGATGATCCACTCAAGATCCGATTCTTGGGCATCGAATTGCGGATTGATTTGGGTGCAGAGCGAGTAATAACCGCCGAGCGCAATGGCGAAAAAATTGCGGTCGAAATAAAGAGCTTTCTTGGCTCGTCAGCCATCTCTGACTTTCATGAAGCTTTAGGGTAGTATCTCGACTATCGTGAGGGACTGCTGCATCGTGAACCGGACCGCGAGCTTTACCTTGCTGTTCCCCGTGTCACTTATGAGACGTTTTTCCGTTTGCCTTTTGGTCAACACATGACCCAAAGGTATGAGTTAAAGCTTATCGTTTATGATCCAGAAAGTGAGGTAATTGTACAATGGCTGCCGTAGAAGAATATCGAAAACGCGTGCAGAAATTACTGGAAGAATACCGAGGACCAAGTTCGCCAACCAATGATGTTGAAGCACAATTGATTGCGGATACCCAAAATGACCATTATCAGTTGGTCAATGTAGGCTGGGAAAATGGACATCGTGTATATGGATGCGTCATTCATATTGACATTAAGGGCGATAAGGTGTGGGTGCAGCAAAACCTGACGGATCAGAAAATCGCCGAAGATTTGGTGGCATTAGGTATTCCTAAAGAACAGATTGTATTGGGATTCCAACCACCCTATATGCGCAAGTATACGGAATTTGCTTTAAACTAAAAGAAGAATATTGAAGTCTCCACTGAAGGTATGCCCTAAATGAGTGCCAATAGACCTACATATTTGTCGATTGAACAACCCAGCCTTTTTGATGTTTCCCCCTTCAAACAAGCTGCCAATGGCCATGCCAAAGACGAACGCTCCGGCACGTTTGTGGACAACATGAAATTGCCCGTGCATCGCTGGTTTCGCTATTCGGCGGGGTTTTCCGCTGAGTGGGTGCAGCAAGTCCTTAATGACTATCATCAAGACCAAGCTGAGTTTACAGTTCTAGATCCATTCGCGGGGAGCGGCACAACGCTTTTGGCCTGTGATGCCGCGCAAGTTCCCAGTTATGGTTTTGAAGCGCATCCACTCGTTTATCGTGTGGCAAAAGCAAAGTCAGCCGCACTTTCGCTTGATACTGGTGCTTTAAAAGAATATCTGGAAGAATTTATCACAGACGCCCTCAACTGCCATGTAATTGTTGATGATAATATTCCGCCTTTGCTGCTCAAATGTTTTGAACCGGAAGCATTGGAAAAGTTGCTCGGCTTTAAGGAAACTTTTCTCACAAAATATGACGCGGGCGATGCCAAATCGGAACTTTTATGGTTGCTGCTGACCAGCATTTTGCGCCCCTCCAGCGTGGCCGGTACCGCGCAATGGCAATACATCTTGCCCAATAAGTCGAAATCAAGAGTGATTGATCCGATTGATGCGTACAAAATCAAAGCATCAGAAATTCTGGATGATTTGCTGTATGTACAGCACCAACAGTGGCGCCCCCTCAGCACCATCTTACCCACAGATGCCCGCACCCCCACATTGCCGCACGACGTTGAAATCGATCTGGTCATTACGTCACCGCCCTATCCCAATAATTATGATTATGCCGACGCCACTCGTCTGGAGATGACCTATTGGGGTGATGTGTCGGGTTGGAGTGATTTGCAGGAGCAGGTTCGCCAGTATTTGATCCGCTCCTGTTCGCAGCATTCGGCCGCCGAACGCTTGGAATTAGACGCGCTGCTGGCGGATGAAATCTTAGCGCCCATCCACAAAGAACTTTCCGCGGCCTGCCATCAGCTTGCCCAGGTGCGGCTTACAAAGGGTGGGCGCAAAACGTATCATACAATGGCTGCTGCCTATTTCTCTGATTTGGGGTATGTATTTCGCGCTCTGCGAAAGCTGTGCCGGGATGGTTCGACGCTCTGTTTTGTAATTGGCGACTCGGCCCCTTATGGGGTCTATTTACATGTCGATCAATGGTTGGGGGAACTTGCGTGTGCCGCGGGATTCAAGAAATTCTGGTTTGAACAAACGCGCGAACGCAATACAAAATGGAAAAACCGCAAACATAGAGTGCCTTTAAAAGAGGGCCGCCTTTGGATTGAAGGGTAATATGGCCGAATCGCCATCTCACAAGTTGGGCCAGATCATTGGCAATCTCCTCGAAGCCGTCATGCAGCCTCTGCTCACCGATTTCTGCGCGGCACATGATCTCTATCTTGATTTTCAAGGCAGAAAGCGTTCCATAAGACGTGGTCGCAAGGTCACGTGGATAGACGGGTATGGCAATAAACATGATTTGGATTACGTGATCGAGAAAAATGGCCGCGATGATTGGCAAGGCGACCCGATTGCGTTTATCGAAGTTGCCTGGCGGCGTTATACCAAGCACTCTCGCAACAAAGCACAGGAGATTCAAGGCGCCATTTTGCCGCTGGCCGAAAAATATCATTGGGCGAAGCCATTCCTCGGGGTGGTATTAGCCGGTGAATTTACAGATGGCTCTATTGAACAACTCGGGTCGTTGGGCTTCAAAGTCTTATATTTCCCCTACGATATGCTGCTCCAGGCCTTTGCCAAGGAGGGGATCATATTACATTTTGATGAAGCGACTGCCGACCAGGAATTTCAGGATGCCGTAGACATCCTCCAATCAGCTTCATTAGCTCTACTTGAAAGCGTTAAACAAAATCTGGATTGAAGCTAAGCAGGCTGATATCCAAACTTTCTTTACGTCTTTAACCCAACGAATTAGCCGGTCAGTTACAAAAGTAGTTGTCATCCCCCCTATATGCCGCGAATACTTTCGCCTCTATTCAAGGCGCACTTGAATTTCTGGATGCTCATCCCATCTATGAGGGTTCCGGCGCATTTCGCAAATATGAGGTGTATGTTACCTTCTCAAATGGCGATAGAGTGCAAGCAGAATTTCAATCAAAACAACATACCCGAGAATTTCTGTGCAATTCATATCAGATCACAACCAACAATATTAACAAGGCTCCCACCTATGACACCCACCCCACGCCCCATCCAGCCCGACGATCTCTTCACCCTCCAATTTCTCCAATCCGCCGCGCCTGCTCGATGGCCGGCGCGGCCTATGTCGTCTCCGCCTATGACGCCGAAGCTGATGAAGACCGCGCTCACATCTGGCTGGCCGATCTGGAGAGCGGCCAGGCGCGCCAGATGACCAGCGGCGCCACAGCAACAACAATCCGCAATGGGCGCTGGGGGCGGTCTGATGGTCAGACGCTAGCTTTCGGTTTCCACCCGCGCCGAAAAACCACAAATATACCTGCTGCCTGTGGATGGCGGCGAGGCGCGCGCGCTGACCAATTTGCCGCAAGGGGTAGGTACGGATCTGGCCTGGTCGCCCATGGCAGCAAATCGCTTTACTGCTGGACCGCCCGCAGATGAAGCGCCCGATCTGAGCAAACCATACCGGCTGACGCGTGCCACGTCTATCGCTTTGACGCCACGGCCATCTGGACGCCGCCGTACAGGACATTTACGTGATCGACGCGGCTGGTGGTGAGCCCACCCGGCTGACCAGCGATGCTGCCATGAATACGCAGCCCCAATGGGCTGCTTCGATGGCGGGCCCGACGGTGCGCTACTTTACGCGGCCTCTATGCTGACAGATAGATTCTGCGCCATTGCGCCTGTTTTACGGACGGTGAATCTGGCGGGCGAGCAGCAGGATTTTTCGCCGCATCTGCCGCGGATTGGGGTTTCATCACCGCTCTTGCGTGGACGCCTGATGGCAGCAATGTAATTTATATGGGAACGCCGACCGGCCAGCCCATTGGCAGCAAAGCCGACCTGTGGGTTATGGACGCGGCTGGGCGCAGCGCGCCGCAAAACCGCACGCCCAATCTGGCCATTGGCGTGGGCGGTGGATTGCAGCCGGACATGCCAACGGCGCTCTTTCGCAGCCGCAGCATTTTGCAACCGCGGATGGCGCCACCGCTTTTGTACAGGTGCAGGAGGGCGGGACGATTCAGATTTACCGGGTGGCGCCGCATGGTCCCGGAAGCGCATGATGCCATTTTGAGCGGCGAAAGCCCGCGCGCGCCGCTGGATGTGCAGAGCGGAGCCGGCAAATTGCTCTATTGGGTCAGCGGCTTTAACCAGCCGCCCGATCTGCACGTATCCGATTTAGAGGGGGCAACGAAACGCAAATCACCGCGATCAATGGGGCCATCCTGAGTGGATTCTACCCAACCCAGCGTCGAGCATCTGCGCTTTGCCGGGGCGGACGGCGCCAGTCGAAGGATGGCTGATTGCGCCGCCGTACGGCGAACCGCCCTATCCCACCATTTTGTACATTCACGGCGGGCCGCACAGCGCCTTCGGCCACATGTACCACTTTGACACGCAGATGCTGACCGGCTACGGTTACGCCGTGCTCATGGTCAACCACCGGGCGTCCACGGGCTATGGTGATGCCTTTTCCACCGCCATCAAGGGCGATTGGGGCAATTTGGATTACACGGATCTGATGGCCGGGGTGGATGCAGCCATCGATCGCGGGCTGGCCGACCCGGACCGCTTGGGCGTGTGCGGGCTGTCTGGCGGCGGCAATTTGAGCTGCTGGATTGTGGGGCAGACCGACCGTTTTAAGGCCGTGCCGGAGAATCCGTCACCACTTGGGTCAGCTTACGGCGTCAGCGATATTGGCGTTTGGTTTGCCGTCGAGGAATTGGGTGGCCATCCCCACGAGATCCCGGAAGTGTACGCCCGCTGCTCGCCCATCACCTATGCACACCGCTGCACCACGCCCACGCTGCTAGTGCAGTGCGAAGCTGATTACCGCTGCCCGGCCGAGCAGGCCGAACAATTTTACAACGTGCTCAAAGCCAATGGCTGCCCGGTCGAAATGTTGCGGCTGCCTGGCGGCTCGCACGCTGGGGCCATCGGAGGCAAACCGGCCATTCGACGGGCGCAGAATGAGGCGCTGCTGGAGTGGATGAAGAGATACGTGTAGCGAGTGGCGGGTGGCGGGTGCTGGTTTAGATTCTGAAGGCGCGGCGAGTTACATTGTTGGTGGAGGCAGTTTTATGGCAAGGCCATTCAAATAGCGGAGACGCGATGCACAGCGGTGAAAACTTCTGACCTTGCAGCTGCGGAATCAGCCGTGCGTTGCAGTTGTAGCGGCCTTATTTGAACAGTCTTGGTTTTAATGGTAAATGGTGAACGGTGAATTGTGAACGGGGCCGGCTACGTCACGTTTGCTCATTCACAAATTTACCATTTACCATTCGTACTCCTCGCTGCCGCAGGCCTGACATACAAAAACAGTCACGAATGTCCGCGCAATCACCAATTGAAACCAGTGTCCATCCGGGTCCGCAAAGGTGTAGCAACCATCCGGCATCTTGCAAAACGACGCCGTGCTTCTCCAAGTGCGCCACAGCTTGCGGCAGATCATCCGTGTAGCACCATGCCAAGGCGCGTGATCATAATCCAGCGGCGGCGCCTGCCGCGCTCCCGGCCGGCAATTGCGCCCCAATTGCAGCCACACAAATTGCCCCTCCTGCACGGTTGTCACGCTATAATTCCAATACCTCTTCATAAAAATGTCTGGCGCGCAACGGGTCTTCGACAAAAAGCTCGAGATGACCAGGTTTAAGCATCGAATTTCCTTTCTGCACCAATAACGAAAGTCGAGAACTCGTGCGCCAAGGATGCCGCACCTACGTTTTCCTATCATGCTGACCAGTACAAAAATCTCAATAATCTGTGTAATCTGTTGATCCAATTCTTCATCCCACCGGCGTCCACGGCTGAATGCGCCAGCCGAGGCGGCGCTTGGCGCGGGCGGTGTCCACATTGGGCATATATTTTTCCACCAGCGCCACCGTTTCCGCCACCAGCATTTCCAATTCGGCCACGCCGCGCGGCATGTCCGGCTGGAAAATGGCGTCGACGCGGGCGGCTAGATTGGGCGGCGCGATTTCCATCTGGTTGACAAAGTGGGCCATGCGCTTAAACTGAAAGGTCGTGAAATAGAGACGGTTCAACCCGGCCAACACACCCATGAGATTGTGCGCCGCCTCGACCAAAATCTGGTGATACCAAACTGACGCGTCGCGGGTACGGAAGTGGGGCTGCAAGCCCCAAACTGGAAAAAAGGCCAAGTGCTTCTCGACCATGGCCGCGGCCAACGCCGGCGGATAAGCGCCGATCTGTGCTTTCCAGCGGTCAATATATGCAGCGCCATACAGCGCCTGGCAGGCCAACGTCCCCTCCAGCGCCTTCTGAATTGGCGTGTCGCAGGTCAGCTTCTCCAGCACTTCGGCCATTGTCTCTTCCCAAACGGCAATGGTGGTGTGGCCAATCTGCACTTCGATGCCGTTGACATCATACGCCTCGGCAAACGAATTTGTGCTGCGGTCGCCGATGATCCACTTGCGTTCGGTTGCGCCATGCGCCGCCCGTATCGCCGCCAGCTCCTCTTCGGACGGCAATTCGTCGGCGTAATACATGGTCATATCCAGGTCCGAATAGTAGTCAGACACGCCCTTGGCCGTGGAGCCGGTCACCATGGCGGCGCGGAGGGTGGGCAGTTCGGTGTACGGTTGGGCAATTTTGTGGGCAAGCGCAAGCAGATATTCACTGGCGGGGGTCATGGCGTTCCTCCTGTGGATTTATAAAAGACAAGCGTCAATTCAAATTGCGGTTCATCTTTATCGACATTCTCTGCGCCCAATGCTGTCACCTGCTGGATCAGCGCAGCGAGCTGAGCGTGGAATGTAGTGAGCTGGGCGTCAGTCAAGCGAAATTCTTTTTTGGAAAGAAAGGGATGGCGCGGCGGCTCGCCTTCGCTGGCATCGCGTTGGGCCAAGGCGTGCAGAAAATTCTGCGCGGTTTCTTCCAGCATATTGCTAAAGAGCGCGCTGGCGGCCTCGGCGGGAAAGTCGCTGCCCGCAATCAGCGGGTTGACGAGCTTAAACTGGCGGGCCGTCACTTGATAGATTTTCTCGACGATGCCGGTTTCCAAGTTGTGACCCACCACCTGAATCAACCCCTGTTTTTGCAGCAGATTGATGTGATAGTAAAGCTTGGCCGCTGGAATGTCGAGCGCTTCCGCCACCTGTTTGACGGTGGCCGGCTCTTCCATCAGCTTGATAATCTTCAGGCGCAGAGTATCCGCAAAGACCTTGATGGTCTCGACATCGCGCAGCCACAGTTCGGACGCTGGTTCCCACTTTGGCATAATCAATGATACGTTAAATATATTTTCAATCGGTTTTAAAAAATTAGAATACCCACATATTACACTACAACACCGTCCTTGTCAACCATTTTTAAATCGATTTTAATTAATTAAAATGATGGCTGCTCGCGCAGTTGGCGACGCGCCAACCCATTGAGGATCAGCGGTGTGAGCAGCGTGGTGAGGATGACCACGATGATGATGACGCCGTAAACCTGATCGGAGATGACGCCCATTTGTTCGCCAATGGCGGCAAAGATCAGCCCCACTTCGCCGCGCGGGGCCATGCCCCAACCCACCATGGCTTTGTTCACCGGTCCCGCCACCAGGCCGGAAACCGCTTTCCCCACAAAGGCCACCAGCGTAATCCCCAGCGCCACCAGCAGGATCTGCGGATCAAAGAGCGTCTCCAAGCGCACGTTCATGCCGGTAAGCACGAAGAAAATGGGCACCAGGAAATTGCCGATGGGTTCCAACAGGTCGGTGATGTCGCGCTCGGCGTGATGATCAATTATTTCGAGTAAAGCCCCCTTCAATTCCAGCGGAGTAACGGCCAATTGCGCCCGCAAATTGTCCACAATTTCCGGGTCTTTAAAGTGGCGGAAGTGAACGGGATCCAAAACCAGGCCGGCCGCAAAGGCCCCCACAATGGGCGCCAACCCCATCACATTGGCCAAATAGGCACAGACAAAGCCAAAGCAGAGCGCCAACGTCAACTTCATCCCTTTGCCCGTGTTGATGAATGAAAGGCCACGGCCCAACAGCGGCGCCACTAATTGGCCAATCACAATGGCGCCCACCAAAAATCCAATGGCTTTGAAGGTGATGACGCCCACATCCAAGACGTTAAACGTCCCCGCCGTCACAATGGCTGAGACCACGGCCAGAATGATCAAGCCCATGACATCATCAATCACCGCCGCGCCCAGCACAATCTGGGCCTCGGGCGAACGCAGCATATTCAAATCCTGGAAGACGCGCGCCGTAATACCCACCGAGGTGGCGGTGAGGGTTGCCCCCAGAAAGAGGTAGGTGTTGAATGGCAGCCCCGGCAGCAGCAACGGCCCCACCGCATATGTTCCCAACAGAAAGGGCATAATGACGCCCACGGTGGCCACCAGCAGCGCCCGTCCACCCACACGGCGCATCTCGGCAAAGTTCGATTCCAACCCGACTTGGAAGAGCAAAATCACCACGCCCAATTCGGCCAGAAAGCGCATAATCTCGCTTTCCCCAATGGGCTGAAAGAGATGGATGCCCAACAGCCCTAAATTGCCCAAAATGACGCCCACCACCAGTTCACCCAATACGGGCGGCTGCCCCCAGCGCTCTATCAGCAGCGATAGGCGCGCAAACAAGAGGATCAGCGCGATCCATAACAGCATTACCCCCACATTCACTTCTTCCATGTTTGCCCCTTTGTACGTCAAGGTTTTGTTTTGAATCCAGATCGCAAAACCCCACTCCCGGCCGCAAAGGCTGTGGAGTGGGGCTTCATGTAGTTCTGCGCGATCACAATGCAGATGTATTGGTCGATTATATCATGCGCCTGTTGGGGGCAAAATTAAAATCCGGTTCAGTTGTTTACATTGGGCAGCGCATCCACAACTCAGGGAGTGGCGAGACATGCCTAGATTTACTACATATGCAAGCTGCCATTTGACCGAAACGTTTTAGCACCCATTGGCATGAATTCCTGCACGACTGCCATTAACGCGTCCACATCATAGGGCTTTTGCAGAAATGCAGCCGGCTTACGTCCATCCAAGCGGCTGGAAATTTCTTCGGCGGTGTAGCCAGAGGAGAGCAAAATAGTGGCGGTGGGGTCGAGCACATAGAGCTGGTTGAGTACCTCAATACCGTTCATATGCGGCATCTCCAGATCGACAATGACGCACCCAATATGTGAGCGATGTTGCTGAAATAACTCGATGCCGCTAGGACCATTGCCAGCTGTGAGCACCTCTATGTTGCACAAGCTAAGAATATCGGTCATGGCCTCGCGAATGGATGGTTCGTCGTCGATCACTAGAACCCTATGCTGATCGGTCGGAAACATATTGGAAACAGGCTCAGTCCTTATAGTATCCGACCTCTTTGATGCTATCGCCAATGGGCCTTGGGCATTGCTGAACATTTGATATTTACTCCAATCCATAGCATTATGATCTAAGCATGGCACAAGCACCTCAAACGTGGAACCAATGCCAATCTGACTTTCCACGCGGATGCCGCCGCCCAAGGCGCGTACAATGCCTAAACAAGCCGCCAGCCCCAGACCGCGTCCACTTCCTTTGGTGCTAAAGAAAGGGGTAAATATTTGGGTGATAGTTGCAGCATCCATGCCCACACCGTGGTCACGAATCTTAAGGCCAACATACGGGCCAGGCTTCCACTGCTCCGCGCCCATGAATTCGTCTAATTCATCCAGCGTATTGGCCTCAATTGTGCGCATAGACGTTTCCACAACCACAGCCGCCCGCTGACGATGGGTATAATATCCGCCAGCGCTCGCCCTATCAGGTTGTGCTTTCTGGGACGCTTCACAGGCGTTTACCAATAGATTTAGCACTACTTGCTGGAGCTGGCTCGAATCTGCCCAAAGCCGCGCCAAATGAGGCGCTAGCCGCAGCTCCAATATTTGCTGTTCGCGCAGAGAAGCATCAATCAAATCGACCGTCTCTTTGACAACCAAATTCAGATCCACTTCCTCGAATACAAAATGCCCCTTGCCCGCATATGCTAATAATTTCTGGGTTAAATCGGCCGCGCGTTGGGCGGCAGTGCGTACTTTGTGTACATGTTTTAGCGCTTTATGGTCAGGTTCCAAGCGCCGTTCCACCAGTGAATTCTGGCTCAGCACGCCCGTTAATAAGTTATTGAAATCGTGGGCAATGCCCCCGGCCAGCAGCCCAATCTCCTCCAGCTTCTGCTTTTGCAGGAGCAAACGCAACGCCTCCTGGCGCTCAATAGCGGCGCCCAAAATATTGGCCGCAATCGAAAGCGCCTCCATCTCAACGGGCTGCCAGGCGCTCAGGTCCTCCGACTGGCCCAAACAGAGGCTGCCATATAGCTTCTGATCCACAAAGATCGGCACGCCCAGTTTGCAGGACACGCCGGCCATTTCCATATAGTTGCGCTCGGCCGGCAAAGCGGTCGCCATTTGCACGGAAATCGGCTGTCCCGTCTCGTAAATCTGGCGCCAGTGTGGCAAGCCCATAGCATCAAAATTGATCTCACCCGGATTCAGCTCCGGGTGTTCAACATTGCGCTGCCAGGTATACGTCTCACGCGTCCAGCGCACGTCGTTGGATTCGACCCGATCTTCAAATAAACAGACGCGCACGGCCTCGGTGGCCAACCCCAAGCGATGCAATAGCTCATCCACATGGTCGCGCCAATCGTGCGCCTTCAGAAAACGCTCGGCGGCAAAATGGACAACCTCCAGAATGGCCTCGCGGCGCGCCAGCGCCTGCTCGGTCTGCTTTTGCAGGGTGATGTCTTGGCTAACGCCGACCAGGGCGATTGGCTGGCCTTTTTCATCTTTGAGCTGGGAAAACGAAACGCGCACGAAAACAGAGTGACCGCTTTTATGTGTTTCCTCTAGTTCACCCATCCAGCGGCCATGTTGCGCGACGTGACCCAAAATATTTGCGTGTTCCTCCAACGTAATATGGGTTTTGAATATTTCTCTTGAGGTTCTTCCCATCACCTCTGCCGCAGGCCATCCATAAATCTCCTCCGCAGCTCGATTCCAATTGATAATCATGAAATCGGGCAGTGAACAAGAAACTATGGCATCGGACACATTCTGCACAATCATGGCGTTGTGCTTGAGCTGCTGATGAATGTGCAGGTGGTTATTGATCTCCTTGCTGATGGCCGCATACAACACATACAGCATCAAGGCAGCATAGGCAATCCACAACCCATTGTGGACGCTATTTTGAAAGCTGTCCAGTACCAGCGGAAACAGAAGCAAGCCGCTCTGCTTGCCGACCCAAAGCACGGCCAACATAACCGCATTGGCCGCAAAGGCAAGCAGGAAGCCGGAGAGACCAAAGGCCAAGCGCACAAGAAAGAGCGCAAAGGCAAGGCCTGTAATCACTTCAAAGAGCGAACGCGCCGTCAGCAGAGGATGATACGTTGTGCTGACGTTAAAGACGACGAGGAACACGACCAGCGCCGCAATGGGTCGCTTGCGATAAAGCAGCAGCAACGCCAAGGCGCTGCCCCCCATCGTCGCGCTCATCACAACAACCCAAAAAGTCGTCAGATTCGGCGCGCTGCTGTACGTCCACAGGTGTCCCGCTTCCACAAAAATGGCGGCCACCAGTAAAGCCACGAGCGGGCGCGGGTTGCGTACAAAATTCAACGCTACTTGGGTTGGTGCGCCGAATAGCTTAGACATGGTCCTTTTGAGCCTCTGGAATCTATACTGCGGTTGTGATCAAAACTGGACTTTTCCATAGCCCTTTGTCAGAGAGATAAAAGTCCAGTTTTGATTCAGAGCAGAGTATCAGTAGATCGCAACGAGCAGAGATAGGACTGGATTCACCAATCGAGACCGATGCCTAAACCGCCAACACCGTTGCGGTGTACCAAGTATAGAAGACAAACAGCAGACAGCACTATCGCCATCAATGCCTTAACAAATAACTTAATTATTTGATCTTTTTGCCCTTGTGTCAAGTAACAGATGGATCAGAAATATGACAACTGTCAAAACACAATTACTATAAGCAAATCATTAACGTTCGTTTGCGTCGGCCCCGTCACTAATAAATCATTTACCGCCTCCAAATAAGGATACGCATCGTGGTGCGCCAAAGCATCAGCGGCGCGCAGCCCGTTTTGCTGCCCGCGGCGCACGGTGTCGCCGTCCACCAGACCACCGGCGCTGTCGGTGGGTCCGTCGGTGCCGTCGGTAGCCAACGCCGCAATGATGACGTTCTCCATCCCCTGCATCTCCAGCGCCGCCGCCAGCGCCAATTCCTGGTTGCGCCCGCCCCGCCCCGGCGCTTCGCCCAGCCGCACCGTGGTTTCGCCGCCCAGAATGATGCAGGCTGGCGCCGCCACTGGCAACCCGCTGGCCCGCACCTCGCGCGCCAAGCTCACGACCACTTTGGCTACCTCTTTGGCTTCGCCTTGTAAATAGGTAGTTAGCAGCAATGTATTGAATCCTGATGTAGCAGCCTTTGCTGCGCCGCCTGGGCCGCAATGCGATTGTCCGCCACAATGGTAGTTTGGCTACGCGTAAAAATATCGGCACCCGGTTTGGGCGTATCGGCCACCTTGCCATGCAGCCCGGCCTGAATGCGCCCAATAATCGGCAGCGGCAACTGCTCCACCAATCCATACTTTTCAATAATCGCCCAGGCGTCGCGCCAGGTGGTCTCATCGGGCACGGTGGGGCCGCTGGCGATCACGTCCAGCGGGTTGCCCACCACGTCGCTCAGCACCAGCGTGAGCAGCGCAGCCGGGCTGGCCGCCGCCGCCAATTGGCCCCCTTTGATGGCGCTGCAATGTTTGCGCAGACAGTTCATCTCATTAATCGTCGCGCCGCAGGCCAGCAGCGCATCGGTCATCACCTGCAAATCATCCAGCGTCAGCCCCAGCGCCGGCGCTGCCAGCAGCGCCGACCCCCCGCCCGAAATTAGCGTAATGACCAGATCGCGCGCCCCGGCGTTTTGGGCCAGCTTCAAAATCTGTTGCCCGGCCTCCACGCCCGTCTTATCCGGCACGGGATGGTTGGCCTCCACAAGCCGCACAAAACGGGCCGGCCCGCCGTGCTCGGTCTTGGTCACCACCAGGCCGTCGGTAATGCGTTCGCCCAGCAACGCCTCGACCGCCTGTCATCGGTGCGCCGGCCTTGCCCGCTTCCAACACAAAAATGCGATCATATGCATCCAGCGCATAACGCCCCTCGCCCACGTGCAGCACGCCATCGCGCAACTGCAACGCGTTGAGCACGGCCCGATACGGGTCCACAGCGTCCAGCGCCGCGTCCAGAATCTGGATTATCGGTTCGCGTTTCTGAGGGTTTGGGGTTAAATAGAAGAGCGAAAACGCATGAGAAGCTCCCGATAGGAATGGTGAATTGTAAATGGTAAACGGTGAATTGCGAATGAGCTGGCCACCCAACTTTATAGAAAGTGCGCAGCTTCGTCAAATTGTCAATCCTGAATGCAATTGTCATTCTGAATCATTTGCTAACGCAAAACACATGCAACCAGAGCAAGTTTCGCGGATGGCAAATTTACCATTCACATCACCATTTACCATTTACAATTCACAAATTTGTCGGCCTGCGGCAAGCGTCGCTAGATAGCGACACCCGAACTCAACCATCTCAAAGGAGAACCACCTTGAAAATCGCCAAGATCGAACAATTCTTCCCCTACCCCGCATCCGCCTGGTAAAAATTACCACCGACAATGGGCTGGTGGGTTGGGGCGAAACCACGTTGGAAGGCAAGCCCAAAAGCACGACGCTGGCCGTGGAAGAGCTGGCCGACTACTACATCGGCAAAGACCCGCTGCTGATCGAACACCATTGGCAGCACGTCTATCGCTCGGCCTTTTTCCGTGGCGGCAACGTGCTGATGTCGGCGCTGTCGGGCATTGACCAGGCGCTGTGGGACATTGCGGGCAAGCACTATGGCGCTCGTCTATAAGCTGCTTGGCGGGCCGGTGCGAGCGCGTGCGCGCGCCTACGCCCACTGGGGCATCCGCGACATGACGACGAGGGGCTGGCCGCCTCCAAAGAGCGGCTGGAATGGCTGCAAAGCTGGGCGGCTACAAGGCGTTCAAGAGCGGTCCCGGCGGCGGCGAAGGCCACGAACCGCCCAGCGTTATTGATGATTTTGTGCAGCGCGCCTATCTCATGCGCGAATGGGTGGGGCCGGATGTAGAGCTGGCCTTCGACTTTCATGGCAAAATGACGCCAGCGCTGGCCGTCGAAATCTGCCACGAACTCAAGGGGATGCGCTCCCATGTTTGTAGAGGAGCCGGCGCCGCAGGAGAACATCGACGCCCTCAAACAGGTGAGCGACCACGTGCCGTTCCCCATTGCCACCGGCGAGCGCTTGCTCAGCCGCTGGGAGTTCCGCCAGTTCTTTGAAAAGCAGGCCGCCGCCTACATTCAGCCCGATGGCTCCACGCCGAGGCATCACCGAACTCAAAAAGATCGCCAACATGGCCGAGGTCTATTACATCCACGTGGCGCCCACTGCGCCATTGGCCCCGTGGCTTTTACGGCCTGTATGCACGTGGACGCCGCCATCCCCAATTTCCTGATTCAGGAGCAGGTGGATAAAGGGCTAGGGGCCGGTCTCTTTAAGGAGGATTGGCAGGTGGTGGATGGTCACATCACGCTGCCCACCAAACCGGGCTTGGGCTTTGAAATCGACGAGCAGACCGCGCAGCAGAATCGCGGCATTTATGAAGAGGAGTTGGGCGGCGAGTTCTATTATGAAGACGGCAGCGTGGCGGATTGGTGATGGTATTTTATGGATATTCAAAAAGCGATTTCATTGGCCATTGAATTGCGCTCGCTCTATGAGCAATTGGAAGAGCAAACATACGGCAGATCGTGGACGACGGAGGAAATCGCCCTAGGCTTTATGGGTGACGTTGGCGATCTGGCCAAACTTATTCAGGCTAGCCAAGGCGTGCGCCAAATTGCGGATGCCGAAGAAAAGCTCGCCCATGAACTGAGCGACTGCCTCTGGTGCATCTTTGTGCTGGCCGACAAATTGGGCGTAAATATTGAAGCGGCCTATTCTACAAGTATGGCAGTGCTGATGCAAGATGTGCGCAGAAAACTTGACGGGTATTCAGAATGACGCTCAGACACCGGCATTGTTTAGGGGGAAATAGCGATGGGCTACGCCGTTGAACTCTATGCCGATGCACAGATGGAGACTGTCGTGCGCGGCTTGTGGCAAACCTTGGCTGACCGCGGCGTCACGTCGCTCATGCCCGATTTGGGGGCGCGGCCACATATTAGCCTGACCGTTTTTGATGAGCTGCATCCGCCAGATTTACACGACGCGCTGCAAAAATTCGCCGCCGAAACCGCGCCAATCCCGCTGCAATTTAGCACCGTGGGCGTCTTTCCCTCGACGGAAGGCGTCGTGTTTCTAGCGCCGGTGGTAACGCCGCGACTGTTGGAGATTCATGCCGACTTCCACGCGCGGATGGCCGCACGGGGTCTGCCCTCGAATCCCTATTATCAGCCCGAAAATTGGGGTCCGCACTGCACAGTGGCCATAAATCTGCCACCCGAACAGATTCCAGCCGCCGTCACGATTTGCAAAGACGCCCCCATTTTTCACGCATTCAGCCTGATGGGGCTAGAACTGATTGAGTTTCGGCCCGTGAAGACGATCTACGAATTCCCCCTTGTAGGATAAGCTTTCAGCTTGTCCGCCCAAAGGAGCAAACGCCATGAATCTCGAATTTGCCATCAACCAATTGCAGCACAATCTGCCCTTGATCCGCAGCATGACAGCCAGCGTATCGGACCAGCAAGCGCGCTGGCGCCCCAATCCTGAATCCTGGTCCATCCTGGAAGTGATCAACCATTATTACGACGAAGAGCGCGAAGATTTTCGCCAGCGCATCGACTATATGCTGCACCGGCCCAATGAAGATTGGCCACCCATTGACCCGGCGGGCTGGGTGGCGGCGCGCAAATACAACGAGCGCGATCTGGCGGAATCGCTGGCAAATTTTGCAGAAGAACGTTTAAATTCGTTGAAGTGGCTGCCGCAATTGGCCGATGCGGACTGGCAGATTGCCCGTCCCACGCCCTGGCGCGCCGCCCTGAGCGCTGGCGACCTGCTGGCGTCCTGGGTGGCGCACGACCATTTGCACATTCGCCAACTCAATGAGCTGCATTATGCGTATATTGTGGAGCAGATGCAGCCGTTTGGCGTGGGGTATGCGGGGGAGTGGTAGAAGAGAGGAGAGGAGTGGAGGAGATATGCAGATTGAGATGAGGTGTGCGGAGTGGGTGAGCCGGTTGGTGCAGATTCCCAGCGTGACGCCGGAGCAGGCGGGGCCGCGGGCCGGCGAGGCGGGTGAAGCGGCCATTGGGCGGATGCTGGCCCAGTGGTTCAACGAATTGGGCGGCGAGGTGCATGTGCATGGGGTGCTGCCGGGGCGGTCCAATGTGTATGGCATTTGGCGCGGGGCCAGCGAGCGCTGGCTGGTGGTGGATGTGCATATTGACACGGTGGGCGTGGAGCAGATGACCGACCCGCCCTTTGATGGCCGCATTGAAGAGGGTCGCGTTTATGGCCGCGGCGCCGTAGATACGAAAGCGTCGCTGGGCATCATTTTGACGCTGCTGGAGCAGATGCAGCAGACGGGGCAGCGGCCAGCCGCCAATTTGCTGATCGGGGCCACGGTGGATGAAGAAATTGGCACCACCGGCGCGCCCGCCTTTGCAAGCTGGATGGCGGCGCGGGAGATGGTGGCCGAGCAGATGATTATTGCCGAGCCGACGCTCTGCACACCGGTGCATGGCCATAAAGGCGTAGTGCGCCTGATTATCGATGTGGCGGGCAAAGCGGCCCACTCATCGCAGCCGCATAGGGGACAGAATGCGGTGGTGGCGGCGGCGCGGCTGGTGCTGGCGCTGGATGCCGAAAACGCGCGGCTGCAAACGCTGCCCGCCACGCCGCTGGGTCACGCCTATTTGACGCCGACGGTGATGCACGGCGGCGTGGGCATCAACGTGGTGCCGGATGCGTGCCAGCTTTTGGTGGATCGCCGCGTGGTGGAAAATGAGGATGCGCACGCCGTGGCGACCGGTTTGATCGAGCTGGCGCGCGCCAATTGTCCGCTGCCCATTGCGGTGAAAGTTCAAAAAGAGCTGGACGCCTTTTATCAACCGGGCGACACTGTGTGGATGCGCCAGTTGGCCGCCTGGTCCGGCATTGCGCCTGAGGTGGCCCCCTATGGCACAAACGCCTGGGCCTATCCCAACGTGGCGCGCGAACGGGTCGTCATCGGCCCCGGCTCCATCGATCAGGCCCACGGCGCCACCGAATGGGTGGAGATCAGTCAGTTGGCCAAAATGGCGCATATTTATCAACAATGGTGGGGAATTGCACAATAAAAACAGTGGGATCAACAGATTACACAGATTACGCAGATTTCTAATCTCAGCTCAACTGGAACGCATGTGGTTGACACAGGGTAGCGGCGGTTGAGTAGGCCGGTGCAGTTTCCGGCCGTATCGAAACCAAAGCGGATCAACCAAATGCGTTTCCCAATAAACAAACCTAATCTTTTCAATCTGTTGATCTAATATAAGGAGAAATCAATGAGAGTAGTTCAATTTAAAGCGCTGGATGGCACGCGGCGCGTCGGAATGGTAGGCGAGGACGGCGCTGCGCTGCATACGGTGGAAGGGGCGTTGCGGCTGCACAGTCTGGTGCTGGAAGCCGAGCGCACGGGTCAGACGCTGGAAGCGCTGATCCAGGAGCGCGCCACCGGACCGATTGTTGACTATGCGCAGGTTATCGCCAGCAACCGGCTGCTGGTCCCGCTGGATCACCCGGACCCGGCGCACTGTATTCTCTCCGGCACCGGGCTGGATCATCTGGGCAGCGCCCAGGCGCGCGATTCCATGCATGCCAAATTGGGCGCGTCCACAGAAGAACTGACCGATTCCATGAAGATGTTCAAAATTGGCCTGGAGGGCGGCAAGCCCAAGAAGGGCAAGATCGGCTCGCAGCCCGAGTGGTTTTACAAGG
>JAWKON010000057.1:0-60862 GCA_041391125.1 Caldilineaceae bacterium | reverse complement strand
TAGATTGCGGTCTACTGATACTCAGCTCTGCATAAAAACAGCAACCCAAACGACGTCTCACCCCACTCTCGTTCCACGTCCTGCCGGGAATTCAATCTTGCTGGAGTTTGGCTTTTTGCGGGATGGGGTAGCAAAAAGGATGAACTTGTTGTAAAGTGTTTGTGAGGAGCAAACCGAGCAACAAAGGACATCCCCAAATGAACGATAGGGGGAAAATAGGCGAAAAGCCAGTCTTGTCCAGCAAGGTGTTGAATTACGGTTGCAGCCCCTGCCCAGAAGACAGGCCAAAAAGTGAACGATGTTTATCTGTTCTTCATGGAATCTTGATAGATATTTGTTAAAATGAGCAAAATCTCAACACCTATCAAGCGTCGAGGAGCAAGCGTATGGAAAATTATAAAATTATGGTGGTGGACGATGATCGCAAAACCGTGGAGCTGATCCGGCTCTATTTGGAACGCGAGGGCTATATTGTGATCACCGCCTACGATGGACGGCAGGCGCTGGAGCTGATCCGTCAGCGCAAGCCCGATCTGGTGGTGCTGGATCTGATGCTGCCGGTGGTGAGCGGGCTGGACATTTGCCGCATTCTGGCGCTGGAGACGCGCATCCCCATTGTAATGTTGACGGCCAAGACCACCGAAGAGGACATCCTGCTGGGGCTCGATCTGGGCGCCGATGACTATGTGACCAAGCCCTTTAGCCCGCGCCAGCTTGTGGCGCGCGTGCGTTCGGTGCTGCGCCGGGCGTATGACACCACCATCCGCCCCCAAGGCCACTTGAGTTTTGGCGATCTGCAAGTGGACCCCGTGCGCCATGAGGTGCGCGTCAATGGAGAGCTTCTGCCCCTCACCCCGCGCGAGTTCAAGATGCTGGAAACACTGGCGCGCGAACCGGGCCGCGCCTTTACGCGGCTGGAGCTGCTGGAGCGCGTCTTTGGCTATGATTACAAAGGGCTGGAGCGCACGGTGGATGCCCACATTATGAATTTACGCAAAAAGTTGATGTGTAACCATGATGGCGAAGAATATATTCAGACCGTTTACGGCATTGGCTACAAGTTCGCGCCCGCCGCGCAACGCGCCTAGCGCTTTCAACAGCCTGCGTCTGCGCCTGATCCTGCTGATGGTGCTTATGCTGCTGGTGACCAGCGGGTTGGCGGCGCTCTTTGCCTATCTGGTGGTCAACGCCCAGATGGACCAATTCATCGCCGCGCAGGCGCAGATCGAGCAACATCGGCAGGAGCGGTTGGAGGCGATGTTGCCGCCGGTGCTGGCCGCCTATTATGATCGCAAACTCAGTTGGGACGATATTAACTCAGTCTTTGGCAGCATTGGTGAACTGACCGAACAGCGGCTGATTTTGGCCGACCAGAGCGGCTCTATTGTGCTCGATTCAGCCTATCTATCCGCGGGTCGCCAGGTGGCCGATTCCTCTATTGGCTACATTATCCCCATTCGCAACAGCAACCGTACCGTGGGCGAGGTGCGCGTCGTGCGCGCGCCTGAATCGCGCCAACTGGTCGAACTGCACCGGCTCATTGCGTCGATCCGGCGCTCGCTGCTGTGGGCGCTGGCCATTGCCATTCCCAGCGCCATTGTGCTGACGGCTGTCTTTACGCAGCGGCTGCTCAACCCAGTCAAGGCGCTGACCGATGCCGCCAAGCGCATAGAGCAGGGCGATTTGAGCCAGCGCGTCGAGCCGCAAACATCGGATGAAATTGGTGAGCTGGCCAGTGCGTTTAACGCCATGGCCGACAGCCGCCTGCGCAATGATCAACTGCGCCGCCAGTTGGTCACCGATGTGGCCCATGAACTACGTACGCCGCTCTCCAACATTCGCGGCTATCTGGAAGCCGTGCAAGACAAGGTCATCGAACCGAGCGCGCCGCTCATCGATTCGCTGTATGAAGAAGTGATGTTACTCAATCATCTGGTGGATGATTTGCAGGAGCTGGCGCTGGCCGAGGGCGGACAGTTGAAAATGGCGCGCCAGCCCGCGCCGCTGAATCATCTCGTTAAGCAAGCATACCAGATGATGCAGCCGCGGGTGCAGGCGCAGCAAATTGAGTTTGCGCTCAAGCTGCCCAACAAATCACCCGTGGTCGATGTGGATGCCGAGCGCATTGGCCAGGTGCTGCGCAACTTGCTGGGCAACGCGCTGACCCACACGCCGCGCCAGGGGCAGATCACCGTGGAAGTGTTGCCCGCCGGCGACGCGGCCAAGGTCTGCATCACCAACAGCGGGCCGGGCATCCCGCCCGAACATCTGCCCTACATCTTTGAACGCTTCTATCGCGTCGATAGCTCGCGCACGCGCTCCACCGGCGGCAGCGGACTGGGGTTGGCCATTGTCAAACAGCTTGTGGAAGCGCACGGCGGGACCATCCGCGTAGAGAGCGAAGTGGAGCGGGAGACGCTGTTTGTGTTTGCGTTGCCGGTGGTGGGGGGTGAGTGAGCGGGTGGAGGGTTTAGGCGTTTCCGAATTTGAATGATGCGCTCAATGTCATTATTTTAGCAGTTTTCAGTAGTCGGTTTTCAGTAGTCAGTTTTCAGTAGTCGGTCTCGAAAGACACACTGAAAACTGAGCACTGAAAACTGGTTCCTTTGAAAGATATTTTCTTAACTTAACGACATTGAGTACCGACTTGCTGTAGCCACTCGACCACGTCATCCAGCGTTTGGCTGTCTGCCCACGCTTTGATTTGGGCAAACAGCTCCGGCGGCAGTTCGCTGCGCAATTCGTCGAGCAGCGTCTGGTTGTAAAGCTTGTCGCGCGCCATGGTGGCGGGGTGCTGTTCGACAAAGGTGAGCGCCTTGAGCGCCGTCTCCACTTGACCACGGCGGGCAAAGAGATGCCCCAGCAGCGCCACACTCCCCAATGTGTCCGGCATGCTGTCGCTCCGGTGGCCCACGGCGAGCGCTTCGTATAGCGCCTTTTCACAAGCGGCTTCGGCACCGATTTCCAGATAAACCGTAGCCGCACCATTGAGATTGGCGGCGATCCAGCGTTCTTCGCCCAAAGTGCGCGCCATGGCCAGACTGCGCTGGTAATAGTCAATCGACGCCTGGTGTTGACCAAAGCCATACTGTACGCTGCCCAAATTGCTCGTGCAGATCATAACGATGTTCTGGTCACCTTCCTCTTGAGCAATCGTCAGCGCCTGTTCATAGTAGGGACGGGCGCTTTTGTAATCGTGTTGACGCGAATAGGTGGTGCCCAAGTTGGTTAACATGCGCGCCATCCAGGGCCGATACCCAATCTCCTCACACAGCCTGAGCGCCCGCTGGATATAGCCCTGGGCTTCCGTGTAGTTGCCCTCCCCAGAGGCCACCAGCCCCAAACCGATCAAGGCCTCGGCGCGGAAGCGTGCCGAATGCAAGCGTTCGGCCAAGGCCAGTGCTTCCCGATAAACGGGCAGTGCGGCTGGGCGGGCGCCGCGGCGCATCTGCGTATAGGCGTAAACCATCAACGTCCGAAAGAGATCCTCTGCCAGGCCGAACGCCCGACAATCGGCCAACGTCTGCTCCGCCAGGGCCAGGCTCGTCCGGTAATGGCCCATTTCCAATTGGAACTGTCCCGCTCTGATGCGCAGATGGAGCAAGGCCGCGCGCGGGCTTATTTGGCCGGACGGTCCTTTATGCTGATGCGCCCAACCGGCGCTTGTGAGCACCGCGCAGGCGTGGTCAAAGAGCGCCTGCCCGGAGAGCCAAAGGGAATGAAAAAGGTGATAGCAGGTCAGCACTTCGGCCATCTGGAGCAGCAAATTCGCCACTGGCAGCGCGGTGCGACCGGCGCGCACGGTTTCGATGATCCAATCCCAGGCGTGCCGAATGTTATCCAGCTCGCCGCCCACCGCCGCCCACACCTGCTGATAATCTGCCGTGAAAAGACGCGCCTGCTGTTGGTCAAGCAGGCTGGCGTAGTAGACGGCGTGGGCATCCCGCAGCGCCGATTGGGTCTCAGCGCTCAATTTCTCAGCAGCATATTGGCGGGTCAATTCGTGCATTTGGTAGAAGCCATCGGCGGTTACGCGCAGGAGCGCTTTTTCCACCAGCGTGGCCAACATAAAAAGTGAAGCGCCGGTGATGGCCGCCGCGGCCTCCTTGCGAAATTGGCCGCGCATGATGGCCAGGCGGGCAATGGCGTCCCGTTCATCCGCCGCCAACAGAACCCACGAATGATCCAGCACGGCGCGCATACTGCGGTGGCGCGCCGGAATATTCTGGAAACGGGTCGTCAAAAAGTCCAGCCCGCGCGTAATTTCTTGGGCAATCTGCTCACAATTCAAGACTTTGAGCCATGTGGCGGCCAGCTCGATGCCCAGCGGCATGCCCTCCACCAGCGTACAGATCTGCAACATCGCCGCTCTTTCTGTGGCAGGCGTAAAGTCGGGACGGGTGCGCCGCGCGCATTGGATAAAGAGCCGCACCGCGTCGTATTCCTCTTGTGGCGTGGGCGGTTTCGCCGCGCCGGTTGATATTGCGCCATTGGGCGTGGTCAACCCCGCCAGCGGATAGAACCAGGCCTCCTGCAAACCAATCGCCTCGCGCGAGGTAATCAGAAGCTTGACGTTGGGCGCCTCTGCCAAGAGCGCGGAACAGAGATCGGCGTGCGTGATGAGATGCTCAAAATTGTCGAGCAGCAGCAGCACGGCCTTGGTGCGCAAAAGCTGGACAAGCTGTTCCGGCAGCGAGCTTTCGCTGTGCGCCCGCAGGCCGCTCTCCGCCGTGACCGCTGCGATCACCGCCGCAGCCAGACCGTTGGCGTCACCAACATTTTCCAGTGGCACAAAAAAAACGCCGTCACGAAAGCGCTCGCCGCGCGGCTGGTCAGCCACAATCTGCGCGGCGGCCTTGATCGCCAGCCGCGTTTTGCCCATCCCACCCGGCCCCACCAACGTTAACAGGCGACAATCCTCCTCGTCCACTAACAAGCGCAAAATATCGGCCAATTCGGCGGCCCTTCCGATAAAGGGTGTGCGTTGGCTGGGGAGGTTGTGGGGAAGGGATGGGGGATAGGGGGATCGGGTGACAAGGTGACCGGGTGACCGGGTGACCGGGTGACTGGGTGGCTGCTTGGTGAAGGCGGCGCTGCAACCATTGCCACCTTGTCATCGGTCACCTTGTCATCGGTCACCTTGTCATCGGTCACCTTGTCATCAGTCACCTTGTCAAGCCCGCCGGCGCGGATGCGGGCGACGAGTTCCAACGTAGCGGCGTCGGGCTCCACGTTCAATTCGCTGCGCAGGGCCTGACAGCAGAGTTCAAATTGGGCCAGCGCCGCGCTGCGTTGACCGCTTTGGGCCAACAAGCGCATCAACTGGCGATGGCTCTCTTCGCGCCACGGCTCCAATTGCAGGCTGCGCCGTACGTAGTCCATGGCCTGTTGCAAATCTCCCTGCGCAGCATAAAAGTTGGACAGGACGTGGTGCAATTGCAGCACGTAAGTGCGCAGACGCGTGCGTTCGTTCGCCACCCACTGGGCAAAGTCGGGGGCGTCATGCACCTGGAATCCGGCCAGAAAATCGCTGCGATAGAGATTGGCGGCGGCCGCCAGCGTCGCTACGTTGGCGGCGGTTGGCGGCGTTGAGACCGCGCTTTCCAGCATTTCCACATCGAGCCAATAGGGCTGGCTGCGGGCCAGGGCCAGGCTCTGACGCTCGACCATCAGGTGATCACCCAGCGTTTTGGTCAGATCCGAGAGGGTGCGGTTGAGGTTGCGCCGCGCGTAATATTCGTCGACATCGCCCCAAAAGAGACCGGCTAAAAGCGAACGGGGTTGAGCGCGACGCGTAACCGCCAGATAGTAGAGCAGGGCGTACACCTTGGCCGAACGGAATTTGGCCAACGGCCGCCCAGACAGGCGCAGTTCAGGATTCCCAAGTAAAGTTAATTCTAATGTTTCGGCCATACACCATGCTGATTCGACCTCGATTGTTGTCTCAATATGAACCCCAATTCTACTTGAATTCCAGTATAGCTCGCAATTTTTACTAAATTCGTATTGGCTCAATATAGCTGACAGATTTTCATTAAGTTTCACCGTAACTACCAACCCGTTCCCTGAGCTTGTCGAAGGGAACCCGGCCTTCGACAGGCTCAGGCCGCGAGGGGCTAAGTAGTTACGTTTCACCATAGCTCACTAGGCCACTGCAAGCGCCACGACTCATTGGACGCGATTCCGACGCACTTTCGTCGCGCCGTTGGGGCCGTCTCGTTGCCGCCGCCTGCTATCCTAATGGATGTCAGACGGACACATTCGTCAACAAAACGTAACTACGAACCCGTTCCCTGAGCCTGTCGAAGGGAACCCGGCCTTCGACAGGCTCAGGCCTCGAGAGGCTTAGTGGTTACAACAAAACGAAAAAACACACTTGGTACAACTGAGAAACTTGAAAAGGAAAACTGAACATGAAAAGCTACAAAGAATTGGTGGCCGAGGCCAACGCCGTGATCATAACCATGTCTGTGGCCGATGTGGCGGCGCAGGTAGGCAGCGAGGATGCGGTCTTTGTCGATTTGCGCGGGGATGCGGAAGTGACCAACAGCGGCACGATTCCGGGCGCCATCCACGTGCAACGCGGCATGTTGGAGTTTGTCATAGACCCAACGAGCCCCTATCACAACAACATTTTTGGGACCGACAAAGCCTTTATCTTCTATTGCGCCAGCGGCGGTCGTTCAGCGCTGGCCGCCCAGCGAGCGCAAGAGATGGGGTTGGAACGTGTGGCCCATATGGGCGGCGGTCTGAAAGCTTGGCAAGAAGCCGGCTACGCAGTCGCAACATATCCGCAATCGTAGGGCGACTGCTGTCGGTAATCCCGCACATCGACTTATTGCAATCAGGAGAAAAATGATGGCGCCCATCACCGGGACACCGGTTCAAACTGACGAACTCACAAGCCGCACCAGGGCGACCTGGATGGCCGGCGACTTTGGCAAGATTGCCAAATCATACGAGCCTGGCGCAGCCGCATTTATTGCCAACTTGCAGTTGCAACCCGACGAACGCGTTTTAGATGTGGCCTGCGGCAGCGGCAATCTGGCCATCCCGGCGGCGCGCAGCGGTGCGCGCGTAACGGGAATCGACATTGCCCCCAATTTGCTTGAACAGGCTCAAAGCTGGGCGCGCGGCGAAGGACTCACCATTGCGGTTGAAGAGGTCAATGCGGAACAGATGCCCTATCCCAATGGTGCTTTTGATACAGTGGTGACCATGTTTGGCGCTATGTTTGCCCCTCACCCAGATGCGGTGGCCGCCGAGATAGTGCGCGTCTGTCGCCGCGGGGGGCGCATCGCCATGGCCAACTGGACGCCCGATGGCTTTGTCGGCCAAATGTTCAAGATTGTGGGCAAACATGTGCCGTCCGCAGCAGGCGTTCCCTCGCCCCTGCTGTGGGGCATGCCCGAGGTGGCAGTCGAGCGGCTGGGCAACGAGATGGCAGAGGTGCGCTGTACGGAACAGACCATCACCTTCGACTTCCCGTTTAGCCCGGCGGCCACGGTGGAATATTTCCGCACCTATTATGGGCCAACGCTGCGCGCTTTTGCCACGCTCAACGCAGATGCACAAGAAGCGTTGCGCCGCGAATTGGAGCAACTGTGGACGCAGCACAACTATAGCGACAATGGCGTCACGCGCGTGGATTCGACTTATTTGGCAGTCGTTACGATTCGCAAGTGAAGATTGCGCTCCTCTCGTCCCCCTTGACGCACTTTGTGAGTCTTTTCCCCTCCACTCCACTTGTGGAGAGGAGGGAGCCGGGGGGAGGAGCGGCATACGTTCGCATAATGACAAATCAAATTTTAAATGGAGCATCAAATGCAAACTTTCAGTGGATTTCAGAGACAGATCACACATCGATTATTGAATATGGCCTATGTCGCCGCTATCATCGTGATTGGATTGGTTGCGACCCTACAGCCAGCCCGCGCTGACGATCTCACGCTGCCGGCTGTGCCTGCCAACCTCCAGGTCCCGACGGGGCAGAAGCTGTTTTTCATTGGCCACGCCGTGGGTACGCAGAACTATATTTGCCTGCCCGCTGACGGCGGCGTCAAGTTTACGCTCTTCACGCCGCAAGCCACGCTGAGTAAAGAGGATGACCAAGCCGCCACCCACTATTTCAGCCCCAATCCTGCAGAGGGTGGCGCGGTGCGGGCGACGTGGCAGCATTCTAAAGATTCGAGCACCGTCTGGGGCAAAGTGGCGGACGGGAACTCGTCGACTGATCCGGCCTTTGTGGCGCCGGGCGCCATCCCCTGGCTGTTGGTGACCGTGGTTGGCGTCCAAAATGGCCCCAGCGGCGGCGACAAGCTGGCCAAGACCACCTTCATCCAACGCGTGAATACAGGCGGTGGGGCTGCCCCAGCCACAGGCTGCACCGCGGTGACGGATGTCGGCAACCGGGCTTATGTAGCTTACACAGCCGACTACTACTTCTACAAAAGGGTGAACTAATCCGCTGGTATTGGCGGTAAGTTCCTCGGTAGCTGTCCATTCCTTAAATGCTATAAAAGCAACGGGACAGGCATCACCCGTCCCGTTGCTCTGAAAATAACCTTGTTAAATCGGAGAAATTTCATGTCACAACTTATCTATCTAGCCGAGTTTATGCAAGCAGATCGCGAACGTGAGGTGCGCGATCTGCTGTTAGAGCGTGCGGTGCGTCAGGCCCAAGCCGACCGCTCGGTGGCTATGGCGCAACTGATCCGTCAGTTTGGTCGGACCCTAGCGGGTCTGGTTAATATGATCGGGAAAAGCGCCGGACGCCTCCTAAATGCCGACCGCATTGCGCCACGCAAGGGGACTCTGCCCAATATGAAGTAGCGTGGGTTGGGAATGAACTCTCAGCCTGCCAAAGCAAACGTGAACAATCACGTTGTAGTGATGGCAACTATCTCCAGCTCTGTCATAGATGAAAATCGACCACTTGACTAAAATGGTGCGCTCCTGTTGGCCGGCGTGGTGACGCTCTTTACAACCGGCGCCTAACCTAATGTTGCCGGTCAATTTCGCGGCGCTCCCACCGCCGTATATTTTTAGCGGAGGGGGTGGGCGACGGGCTCCTTCTTGGTTTGGCGGCCAGTTTCGATGTTGCGGAGGTCAACATGTTTGATTGGCAACGCTTATTTTACGATGCAGTCATTTATGGTCTGGCGCTATCTCTCGTTCTCACGATCCTCTTGGCTGTGAGTGGGGCAATCGCGCTTGACATGTTCGTTGACAATTACCCGCCCGACATAAAGCAAAAGTACGGCCCGATGTCGCCGCGATCTGCCCGTATGCGGCCCTATTTTGGAGCGCTGCTCTTCTTAACCTTGTTTGCCATCCCGATGATGGGCCTTCTTGCTTTGCAAGCCGAGCGCAATGCCGCGCCCTTTTTGCCGGCATCCGCTTTTGCGGTCGCCACATTGTTTGTGTTCAATCTGTTTGATCTGATGATCCTAGATTGGCTGCTCTTCTGTACAATCCAGCCCCGCATGATGGTGCTTCCCGGTACGGAAGGGATGGCAGGCTACGGCGACTATCGCTTCCACTTCGTCGGGTTTCTCAAAGGGCTGGGGTTCAGTGTCGTGGGCGGTCTGCTCATCGCGACTCTCTGGACGGTCTGCCAGTTCCTGTCGGGTTGAGGCATCGCTGCGCTAGATTATTGTTACATATTATTAAAGACAAGGAGATTTGTATGTCAAAGTTTATCGATCTCAGCCACACCATCGAAGAGGGCATGATCACCTACAAAGGGCTGCCGGCGCCCGTGATTTGCGATTTTCTCAGCCGCGAAAAATCACGCGACTTTTACGAAGCCGGCGCCGAATTTCAGATCGGCAAGATTGAAATGGTGACCAATACCGGCACCTATCTCGACTGCCCCTTTCACCGCTATGCGCATGGCCACGATCTGTCGCAAATTTTGCCCGAACAGTTTGCCGATCTGGTGGGGATCACGATCCGGCACGACCTGAGCCAGGGCTTGGCTATTGATGTGGATGCGTTTCGGCAGCAGGACGTGCGGGAGCGGGCGGTGCTTGTGCATACCGACTGGGCCAAGCATTGGCGCACGGACCAATACTTTGAAGACCATCCCTTTCTGACCGCCGAGGCGGCCGCCTATTTGGTGGAGCAGGGCGCCACGCTGGTCGGCATCGATTCGCACAATATCGACGACACGCGCGGTCGTACGCGCCCGGTCCACACGACGCTTTTGGGCGCCAATGTCCTGATTGTGGAGCACCTGTGCAATCTAAATAGCCTGCCCAACAATGGTTTTACCTTTAGCGCAATTCCCCCCAAAGTGAAGGGCGCCGGCACCTTTCCGGTGCGCGCCCTGGCAAAATTAAAATAGCGGAGATTGAGAGATGTTCATTTATAGATATACCCAACGTCGTTTGTGGACAATTCTGTTTGTCCTCTTATATCTGATGGCGCAGCTTTTGCCCGCCAGTACTTCCCCGGCATTGGCGCAAGCGGGGAGCTGCGCCGGCGGGGCGGCCCAAGCGGCTGACGCCTCTGCGCTTGTGGTCCATGCCGCCGACGAGCAGGTAACGATTCCCAAAGAGAAGGTGGATGCGGCTGTTTTCGAAGCCAGCGTGTACGACAGCACTTTTGACAAAGTGCGGCTATTTGTGGAAATGCAACTTATGTTGCAAAAGGCAACCGGTCAGACCGATTATGCCGGTCCCATGAAAGAATACATTGACCGCATTAATGCGCTATTTCCGGGTAACGAGTTGAACGAGCGCACCTATGACGAGGTCGTCCACACTATGCTGGATGTGGCTTTGCAGATACCAGATTTGGCGCCCGTTGTGCCCGGAATCTGGTCGCAGTTGAATGATGAAAACACTAATTTCAAGTTTTCGGTCGATTCGCGCACAAACATCATCCAAAGCGCGCAAAGATATGATCTGGGCGAACGCATTCTGGCGCTGGCTCCCCAGATTGCCATCCAGGTACACAGTTGCGCCCAGAGGGACGATAACTTTGCCGAGCTTTTTGACACGTTCAATCTCGACAAGCTGGGCTTCAGCATTCGCGACGATGCCAAAACCATCCTGGCCAATGACGCTGACCTCATGATACCCGAGGGCATACGCAACAACATTGCCGACGATGGCACGGTCACCATTTCGCTCAACGAACTCAATGCGCTGACCAAAGCTGAATTCGCCAAAATCAACGCCACGCTGGATCAGATGCAGACGACGATCAAAGATATTGACGAGCGTCAGAAAGTGATCGTCGATTATCTCAGCAATCAGGCGGAACGGCAGGCTGTGCAAGAGTTGGCCAAGAAAAAAGCGGCGGAATACCAACTCCAAATCAACGCCTTTCAATCTGGCGTCTCAATTCTGGCCACCATTACTGCGCAGTTCAACCCGAAGCACGCCAAAGAGGTTTCCGTGGTGGGCAACTCATTCTTGCAGACCGCCGTCGCCATCAACGGCTGGATCAAGGGGACGGCGGGCCAGGATCCGCTGAACAAAGTCTTTTCGCTGAGCAGCGTCGTCATGACGGGCAACATTCTGGGCGCCGTGATGAATGTCGTCAGCCTCTTTCAGGATGCCGGGCCAACACCCGACCAACAGATTTTGGAAGAGATTGGCCAACTGCGCCAACAGGTGAACGAGTTGCGCACCGAAATGCACGGGCGCTTTGACCGCATTGACCAGGGCCTGAACAACATCTATACAACCATGCACGACCGCTTTGACCAGATTGACATTCAACTGGGCAAAATCAACGGCAACATTGTGGAGGTGCAGCAAGCGCTGCTCGAACTGGACCTCAAGCTCAGCCGCATTGAGCGCAACAACTTTGAGTTTCTCAACGCGCTGGGGCGCCGCCCGCTGCTGGATGCCATCAACGGCGGCCTGGGCTATCAAGAGCGCACGGGCCAGCCCATGCCGTTCCAGCCCACCTTTGTCGATTTTGAGAATACGCTGCACAGCTGGGGAACGATTCACGCCTACGATCCGCTCAATGCCGGCCCCACTCAGCGCGATTACAGCGATGGCCAAATGCTGGCCGAACTGAGCGCCTATCCGATGGACGCCAATATCAACTATATCAACGGCTGGCTGCTGGCGCACGGGCGGCCGGCGATTGCCAACACGCGGCTGCCCAGCCCGCGCGATTGGCTCTTTGCCAGCCGCGCCTACACGCAACTGGCCCTGGAGTGGCCCGCGCACATGAAGCGCATCGACCCGCAGCGCCGCGCGCGTCTCGATGCGATCGGCGTCGAGCTGGCAACGGCCATGCGCAATCTCTCCACGCTGACCACCATCACCGGCACCGTGGGCAACGAGCTGCTGATTTCCAGCGTGATCACCAACTATGAAAACAAGGTGAACGGGCTGAACAGCGCCATCCAGGTGGTTGAAACCAACTTTATGAACGAAGTGCGCAGCCAGCGGCTGGGGCGCGCCGAACCCTTTAATATTCACGGCGGCATCTTTCAGCCGATGACCTATGGTTCGCCGGAAACCAAGATCGCCGGCTGTGGCTTCCCGGCCGAGAATGCGGCCTACACTTTGCCCAGCGGCTTTGAGCAGCGCATTCCCAGCTTCGACATCTATAATTTGGCCGAATATCTCAAAGTGGGGTTCCTCAGCACCTGCGTGCATGATCTGTGGCTGAATCCCGTGCAGATTTGCTCGGGGGGCCGTGTTATATTGAGGCCGAGCATCGGGTGGTGCTTTCGGTCGAGTTTGCCAGTCACTTGCTTATGATGAAGACGCTGTCCGATGGGCGGATGCGCATGCCGACAACGGGAATTATGTCGCGCGATTATTGGACCCAGCCGCCCTATAATTACAAAGCGCGCTTTACCCAATTCCCCGACCCCGACCCGTCGACGCCGGAGCTGGATGCCATGCGTCAGGAGCTCTTTAACAATACGCTGCGCGCCGTGGAGCTGGCCCTGCAAGGCTATCAACGCGAGCTTTATCGACGCATTTTGGATGAAATGAACAAGGGCGTACTTAAAGGTCCGGTGGGCGATGCCAACGGCAGCAAGGCGCTGCTGGACACGGTGATCACGCTGGGGTTGCCGCGGGCGGCCGCCAACGACGAATTTCTGCACGCCATGCTTTATGGCGACCAACAACTGGTCGATAATCAGACGCTGGTGCAGGACTATGTGGTGAAGCTCTCCGAACCGATCACGATGACCAGCCTGACCGCCAATCCGCGCCAACAGTGGGGCGAGGTGGCTGGCCAACGCAATGATGTTTTCCGCCAACTGGTCGACGGCTATGTATCGGCCATTACGCAGCACAAACACACCGAAGAAGCCGATTACATCGCCAACACCCGCCGCGCGCTCGACTTGACCATGCGCATCATTGAGGTGGCCGCGCCGCCCACGCCCATGCCGACCGCCACGCCCGGCGCCGGGCAACCGACGGCCACGCCAACCCCAGGCGGCCAGTCGCCGACGGCGACCCCGGTCACGGGCGGTGAACAACCGACGCCAACGCCAATCCCGAGCGGTGGGCAGCCAACTGCCACCCCCGTCACCGGCAATGGCCCGCCGACGCCGGCAGCGGGGAACCCCAGACCGGTTTATCTGCCGCTGATCCGCCGGTAAGCGGAACGGGACGGCTTGACGTGCAAAGGGTATCTAGGATATACACAATGTTATTCAGTTAGCAGTTTTCAGTGCCCAGTATTCAGTATGAGTTCCGAACTGACTACTGTTAACTGAGCACTGAAAACTGTCTACTATTGACACCAAAACGCTTAACTTAATGACATTGAGGATATACATGACAAGATGACTGGGGGAAGATTCATTCCTCATCTTGTCACCCCATCATCGGTTCATGCTCGATAACTCGAGGGTAATCATAATTTTCGCAGTACCCACTCAATCAATGGAAACGGAGAAACTGTATGCAATTCGCAAAATGGGTCTATCGCGTGGCGGGCATTTATGGGCTGCTCTTTGTGGCCCCGCTCTATTTTCTGGAAGCGCAAACCGGCCTCAACTTCCCGCCGCCCATCACCCATCCTGAATATTATTATGGCTTTGCCGGCGTTACGCTGGCCTGGCAGATTGCCTTTCTGATCATTTCCCGCGACCCGCCGCGCTATCGTCCGCTTATGCTGGCCACCGTGGTGGAAAAGTACAGCTATGGCCTGGCCGCCTTGGTCCTCTTTGCGCAAGGGCGCATTGTCATGGCGGTGCTGACCTTTGCCCTCATCGACCTGGTGCTGGGGACGCTCTTTGTGATGGCGTATCAAAAACGCGATTGAACTCTTTTTTGGGTCGAGTCAAAATAATCCCGGAATCTCCGAAGATTCCGGGATTGTTTTGACGGTGCCTCAATCAAGGAGAGCCAGTTGAGCTGCAGTGACTAAAGTGAAATCACTTTGAAAGCAGCCGTTTTTTGATGGTCAAAGATTACGCAGATTGCGCAGATTTATCCCCTTTTTTATCTGTGTAATCTGTGTAATCTTTGATAAACAAAAATGATTGTTTTCTATCTGTATTTACTTTAGCACAATAGAATCTAGATTATGGAAAGGACGGGGTTATGGCCGAAGTCAAGAGTTTCACTGAAATAGAGTCCGAATTTCTGGTCTGCGCTTTCGTCAGGCCGTCTACTGCAACATGACCACCGTAGACCGCCAAAACCGCCCGCGCTTCGCGCATGATCCACCCGATTTGGGACGGACCGATTGGTTGGCTCATCTCGTGGCCGCAGTCGCACAAGGCCAAACATTTGCGCGCTAACCCCTACACACGTTTCGCTGGCCTACATCCAGGACAAAGAGCAGCCGGTCTATGTCGACTGTCGGGCGGAGTGGATCGATGACGAGGACGAACAAATCCGCATTTGGGCGTTGCACCAGCAGACCTCGCCGCCGCTGGGCTTTGACCCGCAGCCGCACTACGGCGACATCCATCACCACTACTTCGAATTGCTCAAATTTACGCCGTGGCGGGTAGAGTTGGGGGCTTTGTATGGCGAGCCTACCGTTTGGAGACCACCATAGCGGAGGCTGAGCTTGTCGAAGCCGCAGCGGCCACCGCCACGGCTTCGACAAGCTCAGCCTCCGCTGTCTACGCCCCATCCAACTGGGCCAACAGCGCCACCTCGCCTCGTCATGCGCCACCTTGTAGCTGTACGGCGGGCCGTCGCAATAGGCCAGCTTGCGGGCTTGGGTGGCGTGGGTGCGGGCCGCCTCTACATCGCCCGCCGCCTGTGCGACCTGGGCCAGGAAGAGATGCACATCCGCCCCCCTTTGCAGCACATAGCCGTTGCGCTCGGTGATGACCAGCGCCGCCTGCGCCAGTTGCCGCGCTGGCCTGCAAGGCGTCGCCTTCCGCCCCCTGAGCCTGCGTCGAAGGGCCTGCGCCTGGTCCCAGCGCAGCCGCCAGTTCGAGCAGGATGTCGGCTTCCGGCTTCAACAGTGTTGTTATTGCGACAGCGGGTCAGCGCCTCGGTCAGGTGGCGGTCGGCGGCGGCCAGGTCGTGGTTGACGCGGTGGGCCGCACCCAGCAGCCAGCAGCGGCGCACGTAGTCGCGCTCGTAAGGGAACTGCGTGCGTGTCGTCTCATCGGCCAGTTCGAGGGCGCGGTGGGCGGCGGCGAGGGCGACCTCTCAACCCTCCCCTTGGAGGGGAGGGGGCAGTAACGCCGCGGATGAGGATTCCGGTTCTGTCGGTAGGTCGTTAGATGGAGCGCTGTCGCTCGACGAGGGTTCTTCCCCCTCCCCGCCTAAGCGCAGCTTAGGATGCGAAGCGGCCAGGAGGGTTGGGGAGGGGGGGTCACCGTCACGCATCACCAACAACGCCAATAGCGCCCGATACGCCCATATTATCCCCTGTGCCTGCACGTGATTTGTCCTCTTTTAATCGCCTTCGCTTTTTCAAGTTCTTGTATCGATTCGGCCCACCGTCCCGTATATGCTAATACCCTACCCAATTCATAACGAGCCGTGCCTCCTCACCTCATCCTCAATCTCCCGGCAGAGGTCGATGCGGCGGCGCAGGTTGGCGGCGGCGTCCCGCAGCGCGCCGATGGGCAGTTGGGCCATGTACGCCAGATTGCCGAGGCCGATGGCGAGGCTGAGTTTATCGTCCACAGTTTTTCAGAAATCGCAACGTATTGCTCATAGGCGGCACGGCCAGGCGCGGCTGCCCGCTGTGGCAGCAGGAGTTGGCCAGAGAATTCAACGTCCAGCCCTGGGTCACTTCCTCTGCAGCCGGGGGCGAGTGCGCCTCGGGCCATCGGGGAAGAGAGCGCTCAACAGTTCGATGCACAGTTGATAGGCGCCCAAATTGATAGTATGTGGCTCCGCCGATGGGTCACGGAAGAGCCTGAACGCCGCATCATACTGGCCGGCAAGTACTCATGTGGTGGTAGAGTTCGATGACCGGTTGCAGGTCGTCAATGTGCTGGAAACGTCTGCGCTTGGGGACGGCCTCAAAGTAAATAATGAGCACGCGGTGGGCGTTTTGGCGGGCGGGGCCGGTCAGCCGCTCATAGGCGTAGTGGCGCACAATGGGGTGCAGGTCAAAGCGCTGGGTGCGTTCAGCCGTGCTGCACCAGCCCGCGGGCCAGCAGGTCGCGCAGGGTCGGTCTGCACATCAAGCGGCTTAAGCAGCGGCGCTTTGGGGTGTCCCAATAACCAGTCAAGCCAACTTGGTTGGGGCGGTTCTGGTGCTGGTTCTGCCTCGACTAATGCATTGAGGGCAGCGGTATCCATGCCAAAGCGAAAACAGGCAACGTGACTGGAGCAACTGCTGGCGGGCGGGCGTCAGGCTATAGTAAGCCCGTTCCAGCACGTGGTGCTGCTGCTGCACTAAATCGTCGTGTACGCTGGAGTCGCTGCGCCGCCCCAATGTCGCCGGGCAGGGTAAAGTCATCATTCTGCACCAGCCCGGCCAGCAGGCGCAGGCTCAGCGGGTGGTGCAGCCATAAGGCCGCTCGGCCTGCTCCAGGCCTGGCGCGGCTGCCGCGGATGCCCAGCCCCTGGAAAAGGCGGCGGCGTCCGTTCGGGCGGAAGCTGGCGCAACTCCACCTCGCGGCAGCCCGCCAGCAGCGCAAAGTGCTGCTCCAGCACGCGCGGGCGCAGGCGGGTGGTCATGAGCACTTTGCTGCGCACGGTGGGCAACGTGGCCACGCCGCAGAAAGTGCTCGGCCAGCGGGCTGATGCAGTCGAGATCACCCCTCCCTAACCCTCCCTGGCCGCTTCACCCTTCAACCCTCCCCTGGCCGCTTCGCTAGGAGGGAACAGTCGTCTCGTCGACGAGATCTTGGCTCCCTCCCCGGTTCCTGAGCTTGTCGAAGGAGGGGAGGGTTGGGGAGGGGTTTGCCGGGAGAGGGTCTCATCCCCTGATAGGCCGCATTCATGCCGTTGAAGGCGCGCAACTGGCGCTCAAAGCCGTCGAGAAAGACAGCGTGCCGGGTTGGGCCAGGTGGTGCAGCAGGGCGTCAATTTGTTGAGGCCGTCGGACCGTACCCTTTTTCGACGCCCCAAACGCGGTTTGGGCGCTCAGGGTACGGTCAGTTGCCGGTCGCTGAGCTTGTCGAAGCGACAAATACTCTAGCGTCTCGTTCACAAAGCGTTCAAAGCTGGCGTCGCCTTCATAAAAGCTCCAGAACACAGGCGGGCCAGGTGCGGGGATCGATGTCGTGGGTCAGCCAGTGCCAGGTGAGGGCGCTTCTGCTAAAGCCGCCCAAGGCGGCGCAGCACCAGCAGCGGGTGGTCGGGGCTGGCCAGCCAGGTGCGCAACAGTTGCCGTTCCGCCAAGCGCCCGGTAAAGTTGGGCGGCATGGGTAGGGGTGGGCCAGCAGCCAGTCGGCGGCGCTGGGTTGGCGGGCTCCTCCAGCGGGGGCGGCGTTTCCAGGGCGGTCAACAACTGGCGCCAGACGTATGGAGCGCTGCCGGGGTCGGCAAAGTCGACGTAGGTGAGCAGGCGAATGCGCAGCGGCAGCTCACACTGGCTTTGAGCAGGGGGATTAAACGCCGCTGACGGCTGGTCGGGTCGATGGTCTGCACCATCAAGTTCTCGAACTCGGCCCACGCGCCGATGTAGGCCGGGGTGAGTACAAGCATAGCGTGCGGCGGCTGACTTTCGAGGACGGCGCGCTCCATCTCGGTCATCAGCGGCGCACCGGCTGCAAAATCGCGAAAGTCGATGCAGACCTTTAACCCAGCCTGCTCCAGCCGCGTCAACAGTGCGCCGCGCACCCAATCGGCGTCGGTGTGGCTGTAGGAGAGAAAGACATCGTAGACAAACTCCTCGCTCACCGCGGCACCTCCGCAATGGCGTTGCGCAGGTCGGCATTCGTGGCGTATTCGCTCTGGGCCACGGCCAGCAGGGCGTCCAGCCGCTGCTGTTTCTGGGCTTCGGCCAGGACGGCGTGCCAGTTGTTGAGGGTTGAGCCGCCCCAGTCAATCATTTGGATGGCGAGTCCGGCATCGCCGGCCACGCGCCGGATACTCGGCTGATCCGCGTAGAGATTGGCCAACGCATTGCACAGCTTGGCTATTGTGGTCGGAGAGGGCGCGGCGGGGGGCGCTGGCGCGGCGGGCGGGGGCGCGGTGGGGTCCGGGGCGGCCAAGGCGTGCAGGAGCCGCGGCCAGACGGCGTCATAGGTGGCGGGGTCGGTGAAATCCACATAGTTGAGCATGCCAATGCGCGGCGGCAATTCGCAGCGTTCTTTGAGCAGCGGGATCAAGCGCCGCGCCCGGTTGACGGGGTCGAGCGTTTGCAGCATAAGCGCCTCAAAGGTCGTCCAGTCGCTGGCAATATAGGCCGGGGTGAGCACCAGCAGCGTCTGGCGGCTGGTCAGCACGCCGCGCTCCATCTCGGTGATGCTGGGGGCGCCCAGGTCGAAATCGCGAAAGTCGATAAAGGTTTTGAGCCCGGCCGCATCCAGCTGCGGCAGCAGTTCGCCGCGTACCCAGGCGTTGTTGGCATGGCTATAAGAGAGAAAGACATCATACGCAAACGGCGGATTGGTTGGCGCAGTCATGGGGGCCTCATTTCGGTTGTGGGGATCGATTGGCGCCGGGGGCATCGCGTGCTTGGCTCACCAATGGACCTGCTATGGACGAACTTTAGCGTTTGTCCATAGTATAACACAAAACAGGCCGATTTGAGCGCACGATAAAAGCGGGCAAGGAACGAAGTTGTCTATCATTCAATGCGGGAGCCGGAAATGCGCGTTCCAGCCCAGGACGGCCGTCGCCTTGGCGATGGCAACGGTCCCATCGTCCTCGGCAATATTGTAAATCCCCGGCTCGCCGCGTGTGAGGGCGCGGCGGGCGGCGTCGGCGGCGGCATCCACGTGGACGGGGCCGCCGCTGGGCGCCGCGTCAAAACCGGTGCCCGGTCCATACAATTTGCCATAGCGCAGGATGATGCCTTCAAATGGCGCGTTCAGCACCTGCTCTTCCAGACTGGCGACGGCCTGGACCGTCGGGGTGCTCGGGGCGCGCGCCAGATCGAGCGGCATCTCTTCGCGGTAGGGCAGGGGACCCGGTGCATAAACGAAGGCGATGCTCTGCGCCACCATGCGCTTTACACCAACCGCGGCTGCCGCCGCCACCAGGTTGCGCGTGCCGATCTCGCGCAGGCGGGCATTGCGCACCAACGCGGCGGCCATTTGGGCCGGGTCAAGCGCCGGCGGCAGGTCGGTCAGTTGGTGGATCACAAAGTCCGGTTGCGCGCGCTGGACAACCGCGTGCAGCAGCTCCGCATGGAAGACATCGACGACAGCCGGCTCAACGCCCATCGCCGCCAACATGGGCGCTTTTTCCGCCGACCGGGTCGTTCCCACGACGGACCAGCCATCCTCGACCAGCAATCGACAAAGTTGGCGTCCGATGGCGCCGCTGGCGCCAGCGATAAAGATTCTGCCATGATTGTGCTGCATCATTTTCTTCTCCCTGAGACGTCTAACGTTTCCCCGATTTTTGTTTCAAACTCTGTTGATAGCGGTAGCGATTGAGCGGCAACATCGCTTGCCGCGCCACCGATTCGACTTTGCCATCCGCCAGTTTTATACTCATCTGTGTTTGAAACGTGTTGTTTCCTAACCTGGATAAGCCAGACCCAAAAAGGAACCACGAAGAGAGACGAAGTTTCACGAAGAAGAACATCACCCTTTGTGGTCCTTCGTGTCATCTTCGTGTCCTTCGTGGTCAAAATTCTTGCACAAAAAGCGAGAATCTGGCTCGTTATACTTGGCTCTGGCATAGATGAAAATCAGCCACTCGAGTAAAAGTGAGTGTAATCCTTTCACCTATGCCAACCGCGAGTATAGATATTAACGTAGTTTACGTATTGGAGAAAAACTCGATGATTGCCGTTATCTTTGAAGTCTGGCCCCATGAGGATTGCCGCGACGCTTATTTGCAACTTGCCGCCACGCTACGCCCGCGGCTGGCAGAGATCGATGGGTTCATTTCGGTAGAGCGCTTTCAGAGTATCAGCGACCCCGGCAAGCTGCTTTCGCTATCGATCTGGCGCGATGAAGCGGCTGTGGAGCAGTGGCGACGGGTGGAGATGCATCGCACTGCGCAGCATGACGGGCGTGAGTGGATTTTCAGGGAGTACCGGCTGCGTGTGGCGGGGGTCATTCGTGACTATGGAATGTTGGAACGAGAGCAGGCGCCGGCTGACAGCCAGGCAATTCATCAGCCAAAGTAACTCATCTTTCATTACCGACGCGCCATCTTCCATGCGCAGACAGTTGCACCGCAGCCCGTGTTCGAGGATCGTTTTCATTGGCTGGGATCGGGCAATCGTCGCATCTAATTCAGCCAGTTTCTTGTGCGCTAGCGTTGCGCCGGTTAGGTAGCTTTAGTAATGGGTTAGAGGGGAGTTATAGAGCGTATTTTTGCGCTTGGCAAATTGAAAACGGAGGGCCGTATATACAGCGGCAGTGCAATCATTTTGCCCAAAGTCGTTGATTACCGTGTGATTGGTAACCTTCTTTACGTGATATGGCAAACAGCCAGCGTCCAGAATTTGAAGCCAGCTGAGCATTAGAGATTATCGGAAATAACGCAATTTGAGAATTTGTACGCTGATTCACGCAGATGAACGCTGATGCTATCAGAGAAAATCAGCGTTCATCTGTGTTCATCCGCGTAACTTATCTTTATTTCCGATAATCTCTGTTGCTCAATTATCTACTACGCGACCATTGGGCGATGGGCTTGGGGCGCTGAGCATCCACGCGCCTCAATTGTTTAACTCTATTAGCTCCAGCGCCGTGTAGACCAAGGCGAGGGCAAGCAATATGTTGACGGTTGTGCGCAGCCAGGCAATATGCAAAAAGCGCTTGATGGCGCTGCCGAAGAGCGCCCAAACCGAGGTGGCGATAAAGGCGGTGGCCGCCAGCAAAGCCGCCGCCAGCACCACTTGAGACGGCTGATTTGCAATGGGCGCCAAAAAACCGGCAAAGAGAGTGAAGGCATACACAAATAATTTGGGATTCAGACTTTGCAGCATCACGCCATGCACAAAGCCCAACGGCTCCACTTCTTGCTCGGCAAATGCATAAGTCGCTTTCAAGATACTCCAAGCCAGATAGAGAATGTAGGCCGCGCCCGCATAGCGCAGCAGCGGTTCCAGGGCTGGCAAAATCGCCAATAACCAGGTTGAGAGCCAACCCGCCAACACCATGAAGACAAAAACCACCACAGCCAGGCCAGCCTGATAGCGCAGAGTCGCCTTATAGCCATGCAGCACGGCCAGCGACGTGGTCGTAATGTTGCTTGGCCCTGGCGTAAATGTGGAAATCAAGACATAAGAGAGTACGGGTAAAACATTCATCTCACATAACTCCATTTACAACTTAAAAATCACCAATGCCTTGGGCATACTGGCCGGGCGTTACGCCAATAAATTTCTTGAAACGCTGGGTCAAGTGGCTTTGACTGCTGAAGCCCAACTCTGCGGCCACGGCAGCCAGGGGTTGGCCGGTCGCAATCAGGCGCTGGGCGTGGCGGATGCGCACGCTTTCCAGATAGGCATGGGGCGGCATTCCCACTTCCGCCCGAAACGCCCGCAAGAAATAATAGGGGCTGAGGGAGACCTGTGCCGCCAGTTGGGTCAAGGTAAGGCCCTGGTCAAAGCATTCGTCAATATAATGGCGCGCTTGTTGGATGGCCGCTTGCTCTCGCCCGATGCGCGGCTCATTGACGCGCAGATCGGCGTATTGTTTGATCAACCGCACGAGCGTCCACAGAAATTGGGATTCAGCTTCCAGCGCGTCTTGGGATTGGGCAAGGGCTTTGTGCGCAGCCACCGCGGCGGCGCTGGCCCGCGCGTTGTCCACGCGCACCTGTTTGAAGAAAGGAAGCGGTTGTTGGCGTTCGGTCAAGGCCAAAACCGCGGCCTGCATATGCGCCACTGTTGGATAGAGCGAACGCATTTGAAAGCCATGCCCATCCGCCGCTTCCCCGGTGTGTACTTCATCGGGGTTGATCAGAATCAAGCCGCCAGGGGGCGTACGCTGTTTGCTGCCTTGGTGGGTAAACGATTGGTAGCCTTGCTCAATCACGCAGATCACATAGTAATCGTGGCTGTGGCGCGCATAGGTATGCTGCGTGTAATAAGCGTGCAGCAGATGTATATCATGCTGGGCGTTGCGCCAGCATTGGGACCATTCTTGCCTTTGCATGGTTATTAGTTATGTTTGTGCCTCTCAATAAATTCGAGCGGCGGTTATTGCCATACCATTCGTTCGCTGATTATATCATGGTGGAAATAGCTCTGTCTTACAGAATATTGCTCTCTTTCGGGAATGCAAAAAGGCCCCAGATTTTGCCAAAAACCTGGGGCCGCGCAACTATCTTGAAAATCTACTCAGTCATATTCACACATTGCCTGTGCATGATTCAGATGGCGCAAATCGACCGCATATCCTCTGCATTCAGTCCGTTTCTCAAAGGGCTATCCGGTGGTCATTAACTTCGATGTATTCAAAGCTTCTGGACAATGAGATAAAGATGTAACTCCGGATATTGATCATATTCCAAATGCCGACAGACGCACCCGCACGCATCGATCAGCGCCAGCGTGTGGGGAATGCCGAGAACGCCGTAATAAACCGGCACCCCCATCGCAGCATCGACCTTTGCGGTGGGGGCGTCCAAACCCGCCGTCGTGTAGATCAAAATGCCGCCGGGGGCTAATCCAGCCATGAGCTTTTGCATGACCGGCTCCTGCGCGGTCAACGGCAGATGCCAGATGCTGTCCCAGGCTGAAATCAGATTATATTGGCGCGGCAGCTCCCATTGACAAATGTCGGCGAGATGGAAGGGGATGGCGGGATGGCGAGCGCGGGCCAGTTCGATCATGCGCGGCGAAATGTCCACCCCTTCGACGGCAAAACTGTGGCGCAGCAGCAGATCGATGATGCGTCCGCTGCTGCCGCAGCCGATGTCGAGCGCATAACGTTTCTGCTGCACAAAGGCGATGGCGCGTTCATGCTGGGCAATGCCATTGGCGCGCGGGAAATCATCGCTGCTCCAGCGCTCGGCGATCTGGTCATAACTTTGGGCAATTTCTATTGGTTGCACCGAACTTGGTTCCTGCTAGGGTATAGGCTAGTGCCGGTCGAGTAGGGGCGGTTGTTTGCCCCGTATCGAGACCAAACGGGTTGCACCCGCTCACTCTGGCTTCGGCGTGAGCTCAGTCGAACGGTTTCGGTACGGCCGCTGCGCTCCCAAGGCTGCATACTGCTGCAGCCTACTCAACCGTCGCTCGCTCTCCTGTTGGACGGCAAAAATGGCTTAGCTTGATGCGCATGTGCTTATGGTCGCACTTCACACATGAGCGCCACCATATTCCCCTCACTATCATGCAAGAAGACCATCCACAGATCGTGATCGGGCATTTTGGCGATCATGTGCGGCTCATCAATAAAGTGGACGCCGCGCTCTTTCAGTGTGGCATAGGATTGCTGAATATCTGCCACTTGATAGTACAAAATAGAGTTATGCAGCTCTGCTTGCCCATTTGGCGGCTGTTCTAAAAGCAGCCGCACCTCGCCACATTGCAAAAACGCCAGCCCGCCAAAGCGAAAGAGAAACGGCAATTCTAAAACATCGCGATAAAAGGCGACCGCACGGTCCACATCTTCCACATTGATCGCAATCTGCCCGATTTTGCTGATACCCAAACCTGTTGGTGCTGCCATTATGCATTCCTTTCCATTGTGAGATACTACTCAGCCATTGTTCTCCGCTTCATCAACAACAGCTCGGTCACCCCCGGCGTTAGATAGTCGGCAATGGCGCCAACCTGAGCGTAGCCGATGCGCGCATAAAAATGGCGGGCGGCTTCATTAAAATCCGAAACGAGCAAGAAAATTTCGCTGACCTCCGCAAACATAACCTCCTCGGCATGTTGCATGAGCGCCAACCCCACACCCTGCCCGCGGTGGCTGGCGCTGACGCCGATCAGCGAAATGTAGCCGCTGCGTAAAAAGATGCCGCGCGTGGCGTACCAAATAAAGCCCGCAGCTACACCCCCCAGCTCGGCCACAGCAATGGTGGCGCTGCTCTCCAATCCCATCTGCAAACGCTGGGCCGCCCTGGCGTATGTCACGCCGTGGCGCTGCCAAAGCGGCGTCGTTGCCATGAGGTGGGCGAGAGGGTCGATGTCGTTGTGGGTGATGGGGCGAATGGTTAGTGGAGTCATATATTTTCCCGCGGATCCAACACATCCCGCACCCCATCGCCCAGCAAATTAAACCCCAGCACGCCAAACATAATGGCAAAGCCGGGCGCAAAGGCCATCCACGGCGCAATCTCCATGAGCGTGCGGCTGTCGCTCAACATGCTGCCCCAGGCCGGCGCCGGCGGCGCCACACCCAGCCCCAAAAAGCTGAGCGACGCCTCGGTCAGCATGGCCCACGACAGCGCCAGCGTGATCTGCACCAGCAGCGGCGGCAGCGCATTGGGCAACAGGTGGCGCAAAATTAGGCGGCGGTGCGGCAGGCCGATGCTGGCGGCCGCCTCCATATATTCCAGTGCTTTGATGTCGAGGGCGGCGGCGCGGCTGACGCGGGCAAAGATGGGCATGTAGACCACGGCGATGGCCAGAATTGTGTTGCGAAAGCCGGGACCCAATGCCGCCGCAATGGCCAGCGCCAGCAGAATAGCCGGAAAAGCAAAAAACAGATCCACCACGCGCATGATGATCTGGTCGGTCCAGCCGCCCGCATAGGCCGCCAAGATGCCAATGGCGCCACCCGCCAGCGTCGAGAGCGCCACCGATACCAGCACCACGCGCAGCGAATTGGTGGCCCCGTGGATCACGCGGCTTAACACGTCGCGGCCGAACTCGTCGGTGCCGAAAAGGTATTGGGCCGTGGGCGGCTGCAAGCGGTCCGCCGGATGCTGTTCGGTGGGATCAAATGGGGCCAGCAGACTGGCCAGAATGCCCAGCAGCAGATAAAGCGTCACCAAAACCAGCCCAATCAGCCCGCTCCAATTGCGCAGCAACCGGCGCCAGGCGCTGCGGCGGTTCAATGGTGGCAGTTGGGCGTCGCTCAGATTGCGCGCCAAGACGGCAGAGTCACTCATAGCGGATGCGCGGGTTGGCGGCGGCGTAGGCCAGGTCGGCCGCCAGGTTGACGAGCACAAAGTTGAACGCAATAAAGAGGATGGCGCCCTGCACCAGCGCGTAATCGCGCTGGCCAATGGCGTTGAGCAGCAGCCGCCCCAGCCCCGGCATGGCAAAGACCTCCTCCACAATCACGGCGCCGCCAAAGAGATAGCCGGTCTCAAAGCCCACCAGCGTGATAATCGGAATCAGCGCGTTGCGCAGGCAGTGGCGGATGTTGACGGCGCGGGCCGTCTGCCCTTTGGCGCGGGCCGTGCGCGTGTAATCTTTGCCCAGCTCTTCCAGCATGGCCGAGCGCGTGGTACGCATGACCGAGGCGCTAAAGGCAAAGCCCAGCGTGATGGCCGGAAAGATCATCTGCCGCAGATTGGCCAGCGGAGCCTCCAGCAGTCCAGCATAGTTGCCGCGTTGGGCAGCACGCCCAAATAGACCGACAGAATATAAATGAGCAGCGCGCCCATCCAAAAGTTGGGCAGCGCCAGCCCGATCAGCGCAAAGAGCCGCCCGGCCAAATCCACCAGCGAGCCGCGGCGCACCGCCGACAGAATGCCCACCGGCAGGCCAATGGCCAGCGCCGTCAGCATGGCAAAGGCGGCCAGCTCCAGCGTCAGCGGAAAGCGAGCCAGAATCTCCTGCAGCACCGGCTGACCCGTGCGGACCGACAGACCAAAATCACCCCGTAATGCCGCCGTCAGCCAGCGCCAATATTGGACGGGCAGCGGCTGGTCCAGCCCGTAATATTGACGCAGCGCGGCCGCCTGCACCTCGGTCAGCTTAAACTGCGTGCCGATCATAGCGCTAATCGTATCCCCCGGAATCAGCCGCATGACCAGAAAGACGATCACAGAGATGCCGAGCAGCGTGGGGATGAGGGTTAGGAGGCGTTGGAGGATGTAGCGGGACATTTTTATGACAAGATGACAAGATGACAAGATGACAAGATGAAAGGGTGAAAGGGGGAAAGGGTGAAAGGGGGAAGGGGTGAAAGGGAGCAGACCCATGCCACCCCATCATCCCCTAAACCGGTTCACGCAATACGCAACACGAAATACTCAACACTACCGATCCAGCCACGTCTCGCGCAAATAGGTCGTCGCCCCGTTCGACATGGGCGTGAAACCCTGTACGTCCGGCTGCATGAGGCGGTATTCGTAGCCCACGTAGAGCCAGACCCAGGGGGCGGCTTCGGCCAGCGCTTTTTGCACGTCCAGATAAATGGCTTTGCGTTCGTTGACATCGGTGGTGGCGCGGCCTTTTTCCAGCAGGGCGTCAATCTCCGGGCTGGAGTAGTTGGCCACTTTGTTGAGGTTGCCGGTGCTGTGCCAGTAGCGGAAGAACATGTTGTCCGGGTCTGGGTTGCCGCCGTTGAGCGCCACGGCGGCGTCAAAATCACCGGCCAGCCAGCGGTCCACGTAGACGCCCAGCTCCAGCGTTTCGATTTCAACGGTGACGCCAATTTCGGCCAGCTGGGCCTGAATATTTTGCGCTTCAGCCACGGCGGTGGGCGGTTCATCGCCGGCGGCGATGACGGTGAAAGAGATGTCGGAGACGCCGGCTTCGGCGAGTAACGCTTTCGATTTTTCCAGGTCTTTCTGGTAGCAGGTCAAATCCGCCAGCGGCGCGCGATAGAAGGACGGTGTGGCTGGGCTGGTCACTTCGCCTTCGCCCAGCGAGGCGGTGTCCAGCACCTGCTGGCGATCAATGGCGCACGAGATGGCCTGCCGCACGCGCACATCTTCAAATTGCGGGCGGCTGGCGTTGAGCTGCAACACGTGATAGGCCAGCGCCGGCGCCCGCGAGATGGTCAAGGCGCCCGCCCCCGAGCTGGCGGTGACGGCCACGCGCGGGTCGTTGATCAGCGCCCAGTCAATTTCGCCGGCGCGCAGACCGGCCAAAATCGACGATTCGTCGGGGATGGTGCGGAATTCGATGCCATCCAACCGCGGCAGCCCTTCGCGCCAGTAATCGCGATTGGCTTCCAGCTTCATGACGTTGTCGGCTTCCCACGAGGTCAATTTGAAGGGGCCGGTGCCCACGGCTTCAGTGGCCGGGTCGCCGCCGCCGTCCATCCATGCCTGCGACAGAATGGCCGAGTTGGGGTTGGTCATGGCGGCTAAAATAGCGGCGTTGGGGGCATCTAGATGAAAGATCACGGTCAGATCATCGGGCGTGTCGATGGACTGAATTGAGGTGAAAAAGGAGCGGGCGGCGGCGCCGGTCTCCTCGTTGAGCAGCCGCTCGAACGAGAATTTCACATCGGCGGAAGTGAGCGCATTGCCGTTGTGAAAGGTGACGCCCGGCTGTAACTGCACGGTGAGCGTTGTCCCGTCATCGCTCCATTCCCAGGTGGCGGCCAAATTGGGGACCACATTCATGTCGGGGTCCAGCGCCAGCAGCGGTTCGTAAATGTGCTCGATGGCGCGGAACGAAGCAAAGGCGGTTTGCAGATGCGGGTCCAGCCCTTTGGCGTCGGCGGCGCGGGCGGTGATCAGCACGCCGCCGCTCTTGGGCTCGCCGGAGGGCGCGGACTCGGCTGCATCAGCCGCGGGTTGGGCCGGGGCGGCCACAGGCGCGGCGCAACCCGCGATGAGCACAAGCAGAAGAGCAGCACAACAAAAGATCAGCAGACGATGATAAGTCAGCCTGAAGGGGCTATGCATAGGGGTCTCCTTAAAATGGTGGTGTCAAAATCGGCAAGGGTTAGAAATGTTCATTTGAGATTACCTGAAATAAGATTGGTACACGGATAAACACGGATGCTCCCGAAAAAATCTGCGAAAATCAGCGTTCATCTGCGTACAAAATTTTATGGCGCCTTATTAACGATAATCTCTATTGTTCGAATTGCGTCAATTTGCGCTAAGATTGGGGCGTGAACAACTGTAGCAGAGAGAAATTTAAATGTCAAAGCTATGATGACAGGACTTACGCAAGCCTGGATGCAGAGTCGTCTTATAAGAGTTGCCTCTCCCTGATGGCGAACCACGGGCGCTGCGTAAGTCGTGGATGACTTGGGCAATGGAACAGAGATGACGCAGATTGGATGGATTTCCACGGAGCAGAAAGACGCGCTGAGCCTGGCCGAGGCTGAGGTGCAGCTGTGGGTTGATTCACTGGAGGCGCCGGTGGAGCAGATGCTGACGTTGCGCCAAACGTTGGCGGCGGATGAGCTGGCCCGCGCCAAACGCTTTCATTTTGAGCGCGATCGGCGGCGCTTTATTGTGGCGCGCGGGCGGCTGCGGCAGTTGTTGGGGCGTTATCTGGTACTGCCGCCGCCAGAGATCCGCTTTACATATAGCGCCCACGGCAAGCCCCTTTTGCAGGAGGCGCAAAATCCTGCTGCGCTGCAATTCAACCTCTCCCACGCGGGCGAAATGATGCTGGTCGGTGTGACGCGTGGCCGTGCGATTGGCGTGGATATTGAACAAGTGCGGTCGCTGGACGATATGATGGGCATTGCGGCCAGCTTTTTTTCGCCGCGAAAATACGATGTTGGACGCCGTGCCCGCCGCCCAAAAAGAGCTGGCCTTTTTAACTGCTGGACGCGCAAAGAAGCCTATATCAAAGCGCAGGGGCAAGGGCTCTCCCTGCCGCTCGACTCGTTTGACGTGACGCTGACCCCCGGTGCGGAGGCGCGTTTGCTGGCAGTGCGCAACGCCCGGCCAGATGAGGCGGCGCAATGGACCATGCAGGCCTTTGAACCTGTCGGGGGATACGTGGCGGCGGTCGTGGTTAACCGGGTGTAAACAAGGTTTATTTGTGTTGCCAACGCCTTGCACAATTCACCAAAAGAGGGGAAAATGGGGAGAGTTCCTAAACCGGTACACGCAACACGCAACTAAACCCAATTGAGCCACTCGCCCCCAATCACCAATCACCAACACAACCCATGTCAACACTTTCACTCATCAACCTATCCAAACATTTTGGCCGCGTGCGCGCCGTCGACCAGATCAACTTAGACGTGGCGGACGGTGAATTCCTCTGCATGTTGGGACCATCCGGCTGCGGCAAGACTACGGCGCTGCGCATGATCGCCGGCTTCGAGACGCCCACCAGCGGCGACATCCGCATTGACGACAGTTCGATTGTGCGGCTGGGCGCCAACCGCCGCCCCACGGCCATGGTCTTTCAACAATACACGCTGTGGCCACACATGACGGTGGCGGAGAACATTGGCTTTGGCCTCAAGCTGCGGCGGCTGGGCGGGCAGGAGATTGCGCGCAAGGTGCAGGATGGGCTGGAGCTGGTAGGGCTGGCGGGCTATGAGGAACGCTATCCGCGCCAGCTTTCGGGCGGGCAGCAGCAGCGCATTGCCCTGGCGCGGGCGCTGGTGCTGGAGCCCAAGATCCTGCTGCTGGACGAGCCGTTCAGCAGCCTGGATGCGCTGCTGCGCGTGCGGCTGCGTGAAGAGCTGCGGCGCATCCAACGCAAGCTGCGCATTACGGCCATCTTTGTCACCCACGATCAGGAAGAGGCGCTGAGCCTGGCCGACCGCATTGCGCTGATGAACGCCGGCCAGATCGAGCAGTTGGCGGCGCCCAGCGAGCTATATGCCAACCCGGCCACGCTCTTTGCCGCCGACTTTATTGGCGCCATGAATCTGCTCAAGGCGGGTGTGGACCAGGGCCAGTTGCAGATGGGGCGGCAGCGGCTGCCCATGCCCGATGCGGTGGCGCACGGCCCGGCGTTTACGGTGGCCATTCGCCCCGAGGACCTGGCGGTGCTGCCCACGACGGATGCGCCGGTCAGCGACGGCTGGTTGGGCAACGTGGAGCAGACCATGGATATGGGCCACTATCGCAAGGTGCTGGTCAGCCTGGAGGGGATTGAAGAACCGCTCAAGGCGTACATCCCCAAGGTGCAGCCCATTGCCGATAACGAGAGTGTGTTGCTCTATCCGCAGCGTTATTTGGTCTATGGGGGGGATCGCAAGCCGGTGGAGGTGCAGAGGCTATTACAATGAATCATCATTTTTCCGCTACACTTTCATCTGTCGATTCCAAGCGGCATATTCCACACACATTTGATGTGCCGGCGGGCTGTAGCCGCATTTTTATCAAGATGCGCTATGGGCCGCGCAATGTGAATGGGTTGAATAACTTGTTGACGTTGACGCTCTTTGACCCCGACGGCTTTGCGGCGCGGGCCATCGGGGCGGTAATACGCACGAGGTGGAGTTGACGCCGGTCAGCGCCACGCGCGGCTATTTGGCCGGGGCGCTGCCGGCGGGCCAATGGACGGTGCAGATCGACACCCATCTGGTGCTGCCCGATGTGGCGGTGGAATATGCCCTGGAGGTGGCGGTGGAGACCGAGCAAGGTGCGGCGATGGCGCCGGCAGCGCGTGGCTGCCCGATTTCTCGCGCGTAGAGAATCCCAATCCGGGCTGGTATCGGGGCGATTTGCACAGCCACACGCTGCATTCGGACGCCAGTTGGACGGCGCCGGAGTTGGCGGCGGCGGCGCGCGGTTGGGACTGGACTTTATTGCGCTGACCGATCACAACACGGTGAGTCCGCTGGCGGAGATGGCGCAGCTCGGCGGCGATGGGTTGCTGACTATGGGCGGCCAGGAGTTGACCACCTTTGGGGCCACGCCGTCTGCTTGGGCGCCCACGAATGGCTGGATTGGCGGGTGGATCGCGATGGGGTGGGCATGGCGCTGATTGCGGCGCGTCTGTATGCGGCGGGTCAGCTTTACATTGTAGCGCATCCCTACGCCATTGGCGACCCCTATTGCACCGGCTGCCGCTGGCTCTACACGGGGATGATGCCCGGCAACGCTCGCCTGATCGAGGTCTGGAATGGGCCGTGGTTTGGCGAACATGCGCTGGAGCATATGTCTAATGAAGATGGGCTGGCCTTTTACTATCGCTGCCTCAACCAGGGGCGACGGCTGGTCATGACCGCGGGCAGCGATGCCCACGGTCCCAAAAGCTATGAACGGGGGCCGGGCTTCAACGTGGTCTATGCTGACGAGCTTTCCGAATCGGCCATTTTGCGGGCGCTGGCCCAGGGGCATCACTATTTGAGCAGCGGGCCGACGCTGCATCTGCACGCGCAGGCGGGGGATACAGCCGCGGTGATGATGGGGGATGCGCTTTCGGTGAATGGCAGCGATGTTGCCATCCATGCCGAGTGGACTGACGCGCTGACGGATTGCATGTTGCGGCTAGTGGTGAATGGTGCAATTTATGCCCAAAGCCCAGCCGATGAAACCGGCTCCCAAAGCTGGACGATCCCGGCCAATGGCGCGCGCTGGTGTACGATTGAGCTACGCGATGAAAACGAAACCATGCTGGCGGTGACAAATCCGATTTTTTTTGATAATGGAGGGTGAAGAGGGGCGTCTAAACTATGATTTTTATGATTCGATGATGGGTTATGATTTGGCGCCGCGGTCATATTTTTGTTGTTGTCTTTAAAGAAGGTAAGGTTTATCATGACGCCTATGACGATTCAATTGCAACAGCGCCTTTTCACCGTCCAAGATATGGAACAGATGATTGCCAATGGCATTCTGGGTGAAGATGAGCGGGTTGAACTAATCGATGGACAATTTATTACAATGAGCCCCCCCGGTATCCATCACGTCGCTTGTGTGGATCGGCTGACGAAGCTTTTTTCGCGTCAAGTTCCAGATGATGTGGGCGTCAGCGTGCAGAACCCCTTGGCTACCCACGAACGTACGCAGCCCGAGCCGGATGTTATGTTGTTGGCGCCACGCGACGATCTTTATATGAATGGTCGCGCCACGGCCGCGGATGTGCTGTTGCTGGTGGAAGTCTCGGATTCATCTCTGAAATATGATGAAGAAACCAAATTGCCTCTTTATGCCGCTGCTGGCGTCCGTGAGGTCTGGATTGTTAACCTACAGGACCATTGGATCGACTGCTACAGCGATCCGGCGCCCCGCAACTATCGCCTGCGCGAGCGCTTTTTTGCCGGCGATACGATTCACCCCGACGCCTTGCCAAAGGTGTCCATAGATGTTGGCTATATTTTGAACCCTCTCGGCTCAGCCGACTGAACTCCCACGCCCACCTGACAAGTCTAATTCTGGAAAATCGTTTATAGCTACAAAGAATGGGAGTAAGGATTAGGAAGTAAGGAGCGGCATCCCTACTCCCTAATCCTTACTCCCTACTCCCTAAACAGGGCTTGCACTATGCTCCGACTATTCGACTTTCTACGACCCCATAAAACCCTGCTGGGGCAGCTCATCATCGTCAACGTGCTGCTCTCCGCCATGCTGACGGTGGCGCCGCTCATCATCAAGCTGATTGTGGACCAGGTGATTGGCGCGCAGCAGTATAATCTGCTCATGCCCTATTTGGGGCTGCTGCTGCTGATCACCGCCGTGCGTGCGGCCACCACCTACTTTTATTCCTTTGGCCAAAACAAGCTGGGCCAACTGGTGATGACCGGCGTGCGCACCGCGCTCTATCGCAAGTTGCTGGCGCTGCCCTATAGCTTTTACGACAAAGAGCAGACCGGCCGCCTGATGAGCCGGGTCAGCAGCGATGTGGAAAGCACGCGCATTTTCCTCTCGCAAATTCTCATCGAATCCATGAGCCACGTGCTGACCATCGTATTGGCATCCATCGCCTTCTTGCAGCAAGATCCCTATCTCACCTTGATTGCCGTGGTACCCATTCTGATTTCGGGCGCGGCCATGTATTATGCGCACCACGAATTGACCGAGCCGTGGACTTCGCAGCACGAGCGCATGGCGCAGATGTCGGCCACGCTGCAGGACAACCTGGCCGGCATCAAGGTGGTGAAAGCCTTTGCCCAGGAAGAGCAAGCCCAGGGGCGCTTTCAAGAAGTGCAGGGCGCCGTGCGCAGCGGCAGCCTCTCCATCACCGATCTGTGGAGCAAACGCTGGGCGCTCATCGGCAGCGTGCCGCGCTTTATGCAGTTGGCGCTCATCTTTGTGGGTGGCTACCGGGTGATGAATGGCGAGATCAGCCTGGGGACGCTGGTGGCCGTGCTCAGCCTGAGCCTGCTGCTGCTGGGTGCGGTCAATGCGCTGGGGACGCAGCTCAACAGCGTCAGCCAGACCGCCACTGCCGCCGTGCGCATCTTCGAGCTGCTGGACGAGCCCATCACCATCCACTCGCCGCTGCCCTCGCCCGACCCCGTGGCCGCTGAACAGAAGCCCATCCCGCGGCGCGCCGACGAGTGGCGCGGCGAAATTGTCTACAATAACGTGAGCTTTATTTACCCGACAGCCAAAGCGCGCACGCTTATCGACATCAATTTGCGCATCCCCGCCGGGTCGTCGCTGGCCGTGGTGGGCGCCACCGGCAGCGGCAAAAGCACGCTGATCCATCTGATTGGCCGCTATTACGACCCCACCTCCGGCCACGTACAGGTGGATGGCCGCGACGTGCGCAGTCTCAACTTGACCAACCTGCGCAGCCAGATCGGCATGGTGGCCCAGGACACGCTGCTCTTTAGCGCCACGCTGGCCGAAAACATTGCCTTTGGCCGCCCGGACGCCAGCCAGGCTGAGATTGAACGGGTGGCCAAATTGGCGCAGGCCCACGATTTTATCACCGCCATGCCGGAGGGCTATCAAAGCAAAATTGGCGAGCAGGGCCGGTCTCTCCGGCGGCCAGCGCCAGCGCATTGCCATTGCGCGCGCCATGCTGTTGGACCCGCGCATCCTCATTTTGGACGACTCCATGTCGGCGGTGGATGCCGAGACCGAACGGCTGCTGCAAGCCGCCATTGCCACCGTCATGCAGGGGCGCACCACCATTCTGGTGGCGCACCGCCTGGCCACCGCCCAACACGCCGATCACATCATCGTCCTGCGCGACGGCCAAATCGTCGAGCAGGGCACCCATGCCCAACTGGACGCCGCCAAGCGGTCATTATCACCACGTGCTGGAGATGCAGCAGATGAGGCGCGCGAGTCTTTAGAGGCGGCTTGAGGGGGATTTACGATTTACGAATCTCGTTGGTGGCGATGATTCGTTATATTGGGTTCACTTCGTCATCGGGAAATTTCTGCCATTAGCGTAGAGCAACAAAGCTTGTAGGTCACTCTTGCAGAGTGACATGGTGCGCACGATCAGAACGCTTCCAATTAAGCGAGGTTTGTCACACAGCATGTGTGACCTACGAAAAATAGCTCGTAGGTCACTCTTGCAGAGGACATGGTGCGCACGATCAGAACGCTTCCGATTAACCGAGGTTTGTCACACAGCATGTGTGACCTACGAAAAATTCACTTCATACACACAACATCACCAATCAAAATAGACCAATTCGACCAACAAACATCACAAACGAGACTCGTAAATCGTAAACTTGTACTGAGCGCTGTCGAAGTATCTGAGATCGTAAATCCAAGGAATCACCATGTTACGCGGACTTGTCAAACCCATCACCCTGCGCGATATTGACGCGGCGCCGCCCATGCGGCAGACGCTGGCGCGGCTCTTTGCCTATTTGCAGCCGTATCGGCAGCGCATGTTGGGCACGTTGACCATCTATGCGGTCTGCGTGACGATTACGCAGCTCTATCCCTACATCGACCGCAAGCTGATCGATGAGCACATTGCCGTGCGCAACCCGGAGGGCTTTCTGTCGCTGCTGATTATCGCCACCATTGCCCATGCGCTCAACTGGTTCGGCGTGCTGATCCGCTCGCTGCTGATCCAGCGCATTAGCCTGGGCATTTTGGTCGATCTGCGGCGGCAGCTCTTTCACCACGTGGTGGAGTTGTCCTTCACCTTTCACGAGCGCGAGCCGGTGGGCAAAACCATGACGCGCTTTATCGGCGACGCCAACACGCTCAACGACTTCCTGACCAACCAGATGGCCAACGTGGTCAACGACCTGCTGTCGGGCGTCATCGTGCTGGCGCTCATGTTCGCCATCAACCCCACGCTGACCGTCATCGCGCTCTTTATGCTGCCCATCCTCACCATCATCGGGCTCTACATGCGCCCGCGCCTCTACAACGGCTGGGAGCGCGTGCGCGAAAATTCAACCCGCTTCAACATCTTTCTGGCCGAAAACATTGCCGGGATGCGCGTCATCCAAGCGTTTACGCGCGAGGAAACGAATTTGGGGCAGTTCAACGAAGCCAACCAGCGCGTAGTCACCGAGTGGATGAAGGTGATCAGCCTGCAAGCCTGGTTTTCGCCGCTGGTGGAAATTACGCGCAGCGCGGCGTTGGTGATTGTGCTCTATGCCGCCGCCAACCAACTGGGCGTGGGCGGCGCCGCGCTGACCGTGGGCACGCTGGTGGCCTTTATGGCCTACATCAACAACCTGTGGGCGCCCATCAGCACGCTGACAAATATGTACGTGGTCATGCAGGCCACGCTGGCTTCGGCGGGCAAAGTCTTCCAACTGCTGGACACGCGCCCCACGGTGACCGACTCTCCCGACGCCGTCGATCTGCCGCGCGTCGCGGGCGAAATCGTCTTTGACCACGTCAACTTCTCCTATGACAACACGCGGCCCGTGCTGCAAGATGTAAACCTGACCATCGAACCAGGTCAACTGGTGGCGCTGGTGGGGCAGACCGGCAGCGGCAAAACAACCATTGCGTCGCTGCTCTGCCGCTTTTACGACGTGACCGGCGGGCGCATTACGGTGGACGGCCACGACGTGCGCGACGTGACTCAGCGCTCGCTGCGGTCGCAGATCGGCGTGGTGCTGCAAGAGCCTTTCATCTTCACCGACACCATTGCCAACAACATCCGCTACGGTCGCCCCAACGCCACGCTGGACGAAGTCATGGCCGCCGCCAAGCTGGCCAATTGCCACGACTTTATCATGAAGCTCAACGACGGCTACGAAACCATTGCCCAGGAGCGCGGCTCGCAATTTAGCATTGGCCAGCGCCAACTTCTCTCTATCGCCCGCGCCATCCTCTCCGACCCGCGCATTCTGGTGTTGGACGAAGCCACCTCCGCCGTAGACACCGAAACCGAAGCGCTGATCCAAGACGCCTTTGCTGCGCTCATGCAAAACCGCACGGCCATCGTCGTGGCGCACCGCCTCTCCACCATCCGCAAAGCCGATCAGATTGTAGTGCTGAAGGCCGGCCAGATCCTGGAGTTGGGCAATCATGAAACGTTGGTTCACAAAGCGGGCGGCTATTATGCGGCGCTGGTCAAGGCACAGGCGAGTAATGGGCATGGGTAGTGTTTGCGCGACTTTTTTGATATAATGCGGTCAATGACTCTCCGACCAATTCGTAACGAAGAAGATAATGAAACGGCGCTTGCGGAAATCGAAGCGTTGTGGGATGCAGAAGCAGGAGGTTTCGAATGACAGTTGCAAATTTCACGACAACACCACGAATTGCTGAAGTGCTCACCGTTGCCGACCGCCTAACGTTGGCGGAACGAATATTTGTCGCGCGCTGGCTGCTGGATAGCGTGTTGGCCCAAGAAACCGATGATGAAGAAGACTGGCAGACATTAAGCCTCGCTACTTATGAAAAAGATTGGGACAACGAAGAAGACGCTATCTATGATGACTGGAGAACCCACTATGGCGTTCCAACGCGGTGATGTTGTCCTGATCCCATTTCCGTTTACAGATTTAACGGCCACGAAAACTCGTCCAGCGGTTGTTGTAAATGGCTCGGCTTACCAACGTGTTCGTTCTGAACTTTTGTTGGTTTATGTTTCTTCGCAGATTTCCAAAGCGGCAGCGCCGATTGATTATGTTTTGATAGAGTGGCAGGCGGCTGGTCTATTAAAGCCTTCGTTTGTGCGACCAAAAATCGCGGCCATCGAACCAGCGTTGATTGTCCATCATGTCGGGCGACTTTCTGTGCAAGATATGTATGAGGTAGATCGCCGGTTACGCAGCGCGATGGAATTAACGACCAGTGTACTGCCGGAGGTCGCACAAGAGCTCGATTTTGCTCAGCAATCGCCAGCCGTTGTGCAACTGCTGGCAGAGAAAACGGTGGCGGCTGTTGTGGCATTTTCCAAAGCTGGCAATCAATCTGTCGATTTGGATCGTATTCGGGAGTTGTTATGAAACGGCGTGATTTGGAACCCTATTTGGGTTCACGCGCCTGCGTTTCTGAAACTCTTAACCGCCGTCGTCCGGCTCTCTTTGAAATGATCCGCAAATTGCAGACTGCTTAGGGTTACCAGCTGATGTGCTGATCCAGCCTTATGATCTGTAGTATCTGCGGCGCTAAGGTGTCACCGCAGTTTAGATAGAATGCTGTCGAACAATTGCTTATCGTCGTATCGTGAGGACTAGAAATTATCTGTGGACGTAAGACAAGAGCAGTTTGAGTTTCGGGGAACCGGAGAGGAATTTGCCCGCTAAGCGGTGGAACGAGCCTGCTATTCGGTCGATGAAAAGGGCATCCGAAAGGCAAACGTCGATACGGTTCTCAGCGGCATTCCGACTCCGATAAAGAACATCGATAAAGCATCAAGCAATTTATATCTTGACTCCGGTCCCGGAAATTTGCGCCTTATTTGAAGGTACTCAGGTCGAATACTGGTACCATTCGAGTGGGGATGGAGTTACTATCATTGAGGAGCATAGAGGTCGATTTTATAGAGGATCATGTTCTACAGCCCCCAATCCACCTCTCAGATCTTGGCTCATGACATCCTCGAAGGATATTTTGTGCGTGGCTCCTGCACCTAGTCGAATCCTATCTCTATGTTTACATGCGACTCCGATTAGAACTGGACCCAATCGAAGCCTGCGGCGTATCGAATTCCGCGCGATGGGTATAAGATCCAGAAAAATATACAGAAGATTTAAACAGAATCTATCACCCGCGAAGGGAATCGCAGGAAGTAATATCTGCGGTAGCTTTCAACCTTGACCCAACCGTTAAAGGCGAGACAACAATCACCGCAAACTACTATGTAGTGGAGCCATTCTATTAGTTTATTTTGAATGAGCTGCAAAACCTGGATAGTTCGTCGTCACAATTCGGCGTCTCAACTCACTCAAACTCCTGGTCGAAATAGCCTTACTGGTGGAACGCAAGCGCCTATATACAGAGATAGTAAAAGTTTAATGAATTTGACTTCAAAAAAGCTGTTGAAATTTGAACTCGAAATGGAATATGATGAAAATATGGTTGAAAAGTATCATGTCTACAACTGATAAATGGTTTGATCGTCGCGGACGGTTAGATGAGTTAATATCTGCTATTCATGAGGAACGGCTCGATAATCCAGTTTTTGCAGAATTTGTGAAAAGTCCTAGACGCTAATATTGCTGCTGTTTCCTGGATGATGAATTCACTATATTCTCGCTCAAAAAGAGCCGTTGTCATGGATAAAAAGGTAGAATTTTATAAAGACTGCCTTTAAAAGAAATCCCTATCGCAAGTAACGAATCTTTACACACTGAACACTCCCAGGTTGAACTGATTTTGGATGATGAGCGGATGCACTACATGGCCGTGCGGCGTGGTTGGGCGTGGTCGCAAACGACTGCACCTCTGTTTGATACATATTGACATCTGTGACGCCAAGATCACGATTCAGGTGCAATAACACCGAGGATTTACTCATCCCTGCACCGGAAGAAATGGGCGTACCTCGCGGACCGTTTCGGGCTTTCTGCCGCCTGAACTGCGTGCTATAGCCGACGGCCAGCACATCATCCTGAACTGGCGCTCGCTTAAATATTACAGGGCATAAACGTCCCTCCCGTAAGTGGTTCTACTGTTACATGGTGGTAGCAAGTCTAGCCAAAGTAGAGACATTGAAAAAGCCAGACAAATGATTCAAGCACTGAGTGAATTATGGGTATCAAAATCAAACCTTTCGATGTTGCCGAACATTTGGAAACGGACGACGACATCTGGGAGTTTCTGCGGAGATACTTGCTACTGGTACTACTTCTGATTTATCTATGCCTAAATACCGCTGCCAGAGCCAAAGGCATGACTGAAGCTAAACAGGCGGGCGTAACTCGCTTCAGCCTATATAACCATTGTCAGCCGATAGCAACCCTCGCTTTGAAACCATCAGCAAAATCGTTGAAGCGCTGGGGGGGCATTTGTCCGTTGTTGGTCAATAAATCGGCAAGTTACATTGCAGGAGAAAACTCACCAATGCCCACACCTCCCAAACAGCTCCCTACGGCTCCTGGAAATCCCCCATCACCTCCGACCTGATTGTCGCCGACACCATTCGCCTCGGCGAACCAACCCTGGCCGACGCTATCTACTGGCTCGAACTGCGCCCCCAAAGAGGGCGGACGGCAGGTCCTCGTGCGGCGCACCGCCGATGGCCAGACAACCGACGTCACCGCTTCCTACAATGTGCGCACGCGCGTGCATGAATATGGCGGCGGCGCCTATGCCGTGGCGCCGGACGCGGTCTACTTTTCGAACTTTGCAGATCAGCGCCTCTATCGGCAAGCGCATGGTGAAGCGCCGCAGCCGATTACGCCTGAAACTCAATTGCGCTATGCCGATTACGTGGTTGATCACCGCCGCCATCTCCTGTTCGGCGTGCGCGAGGATCACCGCGGGCCGGGCGAAGCCGTGAACACATTGGTGACAGTAAAATGCGACGGCGATGAGGCGGGCGGCCAAGTGCTGGCAGCGGGCAATGACTTCTATTCATCGCCGCGCCTGAGTCCCCGATGGCTCGCAACTGGCCTGGCTCAGCCGGAATCATCCCAACATGCCGTGGGATGGCTGCGAATCTGTGGCTTGGCCAGTGAACGCCGACGGCTCCCCGGCCACACCGCTTGTGGCGGGCGGCTGACCGAGTCCATTTTCCAGCCCGAATGGTCGCCCGATGGCGTGTCATTTTATTCCTGACTGCACGGGCTGGTGGAATTATCGCTGGCGGTGGAAGCTGGAAGCACTCTGTCCAATGGAAGCAGAATTTGGTCAGCCCCAGTGGGTCTTTGGGGAGTCCACCTATGCATTTGCAGCGGCGGAGCGCCTGATTGCACACATACTCGCAACAGGGCGCGTCCCACTTCTGGCCAGCCTCAACACGCGGACGCTGGCGTTGACCTAAATCGAAACGTCCTACACGGATATTGAAACCCGCGCCGCCGCCGGGCGTGCGCCCTATTTAAAGGCGGTTCGCCGACCGAAGCCACAGCCGTCGTTTTGCTCGATCTGGCAACGGGGCAACACGAAGTTTTGCGTCGTTCCAGCGAATTGAAGCGGGACTGGCTATATCGCCATCCCCCAAGCCATTGAGTTTCCCACCGCAAATGGACAAACCGCGCACGCCTTTTATTACGCACCGCAATCAGACTATGCAGCGCCCGTGAGGAACGCCCGCCCTATTGGTGTTGAGCCACGGCGGGTCGACCGGCGCCACCACCGACGCCTTCAACCGGAAACTAATACTGATCAGCCGTTGCATTGCCGTGGTCGATGTCAACTATGGCGGCAGCACGGGCTTCGGGCGCGCCTATCGCCAACTGGCTGAACGGGCAGTGGGGCATTGTGGACGTGGACGATTGCGTCAATGCCGCCCGCTATTTGGTGGGCGGCGGCAGGATGGCAACCGATTGGCCATCGCCGGCAGCGCCGGTGGCTATACGACTTGAGCGCTCTGACCTTTCGCGATGTTTTCCAGGTCGGGCGCCCAGCCACTTTGGCGTGCTGATTTGGAACTGTTGGCCAAAGATACGCACAAGCGCGAGTCGCTTACCTGGACAACCCTGGATTGGTCCCTATCCTGAGCGCCGTGATCTCTATATTGCGCGGCTCGCCCATTCACCACGTTGATCTGTTGTCCTGCCCGCTGATCCTCTTTCAGGGCTTGAGGACAGTGGTGCCGCCCAAGCAGGCGGAAAAATGTTTGTGGCCGTGCGCCAAGGAATTGCCCGTCAGCTATCTGCCCTTCGAGGGCGAACAGCACGGCTTCCGCATCGCCAAAACATCAAACGTGCGTTGACGCTTTAACCTATTTTGCTCAAATATTCGGCTTCGAACTGGCCGATTCAATTGAGCCGGTGGTGATCGAGAATGATGAACCAATCATGAAACCAGTTTGAGACCAATACTGCGGCGGTTCAAATACGAGAGCAGATTAGCGGCGGTTGAGTCGGCCTGGTAGGCCGTATCGAAACCAAAGCGGGTCGACCCGTGTACTTGGTTTCGATACGGCTGCCTACGACCGCCTACTCAACCGGCGTTCACTAGTACAGAGCGGCGTAAGTAAGTCTACAGTTAAGAAGCGCGTTCGACTTCTCCGAGAAGTCGAACTTCTGGGCGGCCTGTCAAACTATGGGCCTATTTAAGCCGCCGTGTACTAGCCCATTTGCCAACCTATCGTTCTATCTAATATGAACGATCCCTGGTTGGCTCTACAAATATAATGACTACCATTCAGCAATCTGTGAAATCTGCGCAATCTGACGCCAAAAATACACTTGCCATAAGTACGAATGCGCGTACCCAGTTTTTGCCCCCCACCATTTCCTGGTACAATTACTCCCACAACATCCGTGGGAAACGAGCAGCGGATAACGAGACGGCGAGGCACCCCCTCTACTCCTCCCCTCCTCCACTCCTCTACTCTCCCACCAAACCACCAATCTAGACAGCGAGAAAACGATGTCCCAACGTAGACAAAAAGTGTTAGTGCTCTACCTTTCCAACTCGGCGCTGGACAGCCGCGTTAAGGGCTGGTCGCTCTATGACGGCACGGGCCAGAGCAACCCCACCACCGGCGATAGCGACGCCCCGCCTTATGAGACCGGCGTGGATGCGCTCAAGGATGGCTGGCGCGTGATCCAGTTCCCGCAGCTCATCCCGCCCTATCCCAACATGGAATACACCACGTCATTTCAGATGTATGAATTTATCTTTGAAAAATTGGAGGAAATCGATGGCTAATCACACTGTAGACAAACAATATCTGCTCAATTCCAAGCAGATGGCCAGCTTTGTGGCTCGCGGCTTCCTGCGCTTCGACGAGCTGATCCCGCAGGAGATTAACGAAGCCGTCATGGCCGAAATCGACGCCGGCGCCATCAAATCGCAGCCGGCCGGCACGCCCCTTTCCGAGTGCTATCCCGAACCATCGGCCCTGGGGCATATGTTGCGGATGCCCGAAGTGCAGGGCATAATCCAGAGCCTGGTGGGGCCGGACCCGGCCTTTGATCACCACGCCATCCACGTGCGCCAGCCCATGCAGGGGCAGGCCCAGGGCATGCACGGCGATTCGATTATCGACACCCGCATGCACTTCGACGTACAGCTCATGTACTTCCCGCACGACGTGCCGCTGGAGATGGGCGGCACGCTCATTGTGCCCGGCAGCCACTTCCGCCGCGTCAACGAAATGGACATTGCCCGCTATCAGAACTTTGTGGGCCAGATCCCCATGGTGTGCAAAGCCGGCTCGATCCTGGCGCTGCACCACGGCATTTGGCACTGTGGCCGCCGCAACGAGACCGCAAAAGTGCGCTATATGTACAAAATCCGCCTCAACCCGCGCGTGCGTCAGCTCCGCCTGTGGAACACCGACGATCTGGACGAGAGCGCTAAAGCGCACCGCACCATCTACGGCGGCTCCAGCCACAACCCCGACGATGTCCAGACCATTCTGGGCAAAGGTGAGCCCTGGTTTGAAGATGCCACCGGTCGCCTGGAGTTCGTCAACCGCATCAAACTCTGGCGCTTCATCACCGGCGACGATACGTTTGACGTCCACTACTGGCTGACCCGCTTGAGAACATGCCGGAGAATTTGGCATTGGCAGCGTAAAACCGGAAGGGAGAAGGGGGAAAGGGGAAGGGGAGCAAGGCCGTCCCCCTTTCTCCCCTTCCCCCTTTCTCCCTTTCATAAAAAATGACCACCAACCCTACCCCTCTTCCCCGCCAACCAACATAACTACCACACCTACCGCATCCCCGCGCTGCTGGTGGCGCGCAATGGTGATCTGCTGGCGTTTTGCGAAGGGCGGCGTCACAGTCGCCATGATTGGGGACAGATTGATCTGCTCTGCAAGCGCAGCGCGGATGGCGGCGCCACCTGGAGCGAACAGCAGGTGGTGTGGAGCGATGGCGCCAATACGTGCGGCAACCGTGCCCGGTGCTGGATCGACAGACGGGCATCATTTGGCTGCTCATGACGTGGAATCGCGGTGGCGATCGCGAGGCCGACATTGTGGCCGGCGCCAGCCGGGATACGCGCCGCTCTTCGTGACCCACAGCGCGGATCACGGCGCCAGCTGGGCCGCTTCACCGAGATCACCGCCAGCGTCAAGCCGCCGGCCTGGTCCTGGTACGCCACCGGACCGGGTGGGCATCCAGTTGACGCACGCACCGCACGCCGGGCGGCTGGTCATCCCCTGCGATCACAAAGTGCTGGGCGCGGCGCTGCGCTACCACTCGCACGTCATCTATTCGGACGACCACGGGGCAAGCTGGCGCCTGGGCGGCCTTGGCGACGATGGCGCCAACGAATGCCAGGTGGTGGAGTTGTCCGATGGCGCGCTGCTGCTCAATATGCGGCGGGCGGCCAATGTGGAACAGCCGCTGCGCTTCAGCGCCCGCAGTCACGACGGCGGCGCAAGCTGGTCATCCTCCCGCGCCGAAACGGCGCTCATCGACCCGCGCTGCCAGGGCAGCTTGATTCGAGCCGACAGCGCCGACGGCTCCGTTCTCCTGTTCGCCAATCTGGCGCACACCCACGAACGCCGCAATCTCACCCTCCACATCAGCCGCGATGAAGGCCAAAGCTGGTCGCCCCTGCGCACGCTGCACGCCGGGCCGGCGGCCTATAGCTGTCTGGCGCAGTTGCCCGATGGGCGGATTGCGTGCTTGTACGAGGCGGGCGAGGAACATCCATATGAGGCGATCTGGTTCACATGTTTTGACGCAATTTGAATATGATTATTTGTACCTTCGCTTATATCCAGACCATCCATCCCCACCCATTGCCACTTTCAACAAAATGTGACATCATTGCATCATGACAATTTCACCAAACGAAAATCACGCCCCCCTAACAAAGAGCAGCGAGCAGGCGCAAATCGAGCGACTGGCCCATTTTTTGGACAGCGCCATTCCGCTGCCGTTTCTCAATTACAGCATTGGGTGGGAGCCGATTATCGGTCTGATTCCAGGGATTGGCGATCTGGCGGGGCTGCTGCTCTCGGGGGTGATCATTGTGCAGGCCGCGCGGCTCGGGACGCCCAAAACCGTGCTGCTCTATATGATTCTTAATGCGGGCATTGAATCGCTGATCGGGATCATTCCCATTGTGGGGGATCTGTTTGACTTTGTGTGGAAGGCCAACACGCGCAATGTTAAGCTCATGCAGCGTGCGCTGAACGATCCGCAGGGGGCCAAACGCCACAGCCGCACGTCGATGACCGCCCTCTTCTCGTCTGTGTTCCTCATTTTGGCCGGCCTGATCTTGGGCGTGGGCGCACTTGGCTGGACCGTGTGGCAATGGGTTGTGAATTTACTGTCATAACTATTCCTTCCAAGCCCACTTGACCGGTACACGCACCACGCAATCCCCCATCCCCCCAATCACCATCCCCTTAAATTTTTGGAATCACCCAAAGCGTCATATAATCAGAGCGGACTTATTTGGTCACGCGCCGCTCCAGCCGTGCTGATGTAAAAAGCTGCGGTCTTTTTCGGAGAGCGGCAACCGCTCCAAAAGGTCAGGGCGGCGGTGGAGCGTGCGCAGCGGCGAATGCTCGCGCCGCCAGCGCTCCACATTGCCGTGGTGGCCGCTCAGGAGTACATCCGGCGCAGATTCGCCGCGAAAGGTGTGGGGCCGCGTATATTGCGGTCCTTCCAGCAGCCCGCCCAGGCCGGGCGAATGGCTGTCCTGATGAGCGCCCAATTCAAAGCCCAGCGCGCCGGGAATGAGCCGCGTCACGGCGTCCACAATGACCATAGCAGCCAGTTCACCGCCGCTGAGCACGTAGTCGCCAATGCTGATCTCATCGGTCACGAGCTGGCTGCGCACCCGTTCGTCCACCCCCTCGTAGCGACCGCAGATCAGCGCCAGCCGGGGGTGTTGGCTCAGCTCCGCCACCACATTTTGGGTGAGCGGGCGGCCCTGAGGCGTTAACAAAATAATGGGAATGTCGGATTTTGTCGGCGCGTTATCGGCATCCCACGGCGGCAGATTTTCATAGGCATCCGCCGCCGGCAAAGACCAGCCCGCCGGATGCGACAGCACCGTCTCCACGGCGCGGAAGATGGGCTCCGGCTTCATAATCATGCCGCCGCCGCCGCCATAGGGGGTATCATCGCAAACGTGGTGGCGGTCCGTGGTATAGGCGCGAATGTCGTGCAGCGCCACCGAACAGAGCCCCCGCTCTTGCGCCCGTTTGAGGATGCTCTCGGAGAGAGGCCCCGCGAACATCGGCGGAAATAGTGTAAATATATCAAAGTGAACAACACTCGCAATCAACCCGTGCGGCCCACCCATCATGCCGGCCGCCAGCAATTTTTCAGTTTTCCCAGCTTCATGCAACTCATTCGTGTTACCAACCATCCAACCATTCTCCATTCGGGTTTGGGACTTTTTTTGCGCGCCATCGAGCGGCTCAACGCGTCGGCGCTGGTTAATTCGGCGCCAGTGCAGCGCGTGGATCGCAAGCTCCAGACGGCGTTTGACGCCGTGGGGCTTTCGACGCCACTGGTCCGTTTGAGCCGGCGCGCCCACGCTATGGCGGCCAAGGCCAGCACGGACCGTGTCAACGCGCCGCAATCCAGCGGGCCGCAATCCAGCGGGCCGCAATCCAGCGGGCCGCAATTCAGCGGGCCGCAATTCAGCGGGCCGCAGTCGAACGCTGAACAATCTGCACCGGCGTCGACCACCACCGTGCAAAACGAGCCAACGCGATCTGCACCAGCGCAGCCCATTGTAACACAAGCGCCGTCGCCAGTGCAGCCTTTCTCGTTCGCCAACCAAGCGGGCCGCTTTGCTGCCAGCCGTTTTGTGGCCAGCCAATCGTCGTCTTCGGTTTTCCAAAAGCCAACCATACCGCCCGCAACGGAGTCACCCGCTTTTCCGCAGACCCCGCTGGGGGGCCGCATTCTGCGCGATGAAGCGGAACGACAGGTGCTGGTAGCCGCCCCACAGCTTCCGGCGGTCAGCCACCCCACCGCCTCCATCGCTGAGCGGCACGCCATTTCCACCGTTTCGCGCTTGGGCTTTGTGCTGGCCGGGCTGTTGCTGCTGATCTCGGTCAGCGCGTTGGGGTTACGCGCGACCAGCGACGCCACACCCGTGGATCAGGCCCAAACGCAGGCCGAGGCGGAGCGCGGCCATTCGCTGGCCGTGGTCAATCCGGCCAATGCCTCCGGCGCCATGCCGGGTGACGCAGCCGCCGCGCCCAATAGTGCCAATGCGGCGGCCCCTTTGGCCGTTCTTGCCCAGCCGCCGGCGGGCGCCAATGCCGTGGCCCCGGCGGCCAATAGCGCGGTTGCGGCCGACATTTCTAATCCGGCGGCTGAACCGCCGGTGGCGGACGAAGCTGCGGCCGCGTCCAATGTCGATAACGACGCATCATCCGATGCCGACAGCGCTGTTTTGACGCTGCCTCAGGCCGATGCCGCGCAGCCTGCGCAGACTCAACCCGAGCCGGAAGCGGACCAACCGCAGGCCGGGCAGGGTTTGGGTATTCTCTCATTTTTGAACATTCGTTCAGCCGCGCCAGCAGCAGATATGGCCGACCCGGCTGATTCTGGCCAGGCGGTTGAGGCTGTGGCAGAATCAGCCACGCAGAGCCCGGTCGGCCAGGCGCTGGCCATTTTGGCCCCCAGCCCCACGCCAACGCGCACGCCCTATCCCACCTTTACGGCCATGCCCAGCGCCACCCCCACGGCTACGGCCACCGAGTTTTACCCCGAAGAGGTGCCGCTGCTGCGCATTGTAGGTCCGTCGCTGCTCAAACCGACCGATACGCCCACGCCGCCACCCACGGCCACCTTTACGCCCACGCCCACGCCGCTGCCCATTTCGCCCGGCAAGCTCTGGTCCACCTTCCAGCCCGGCCCCGCCGCCGAGGTTGATCACCTGTGGATCGAGCGGCCCTTTTTGCCGGGGACGCCAAACCAGTTGGAAAGCCCCAACTATCAGTTTGGGCTCCACGGCCGGCGATCGTTACCGCATCCACCACGGTGTCGATATTTCGAACGCACTGGGGACGCCGGTAATTGCCGGCGCAGCGGGCGAAGTGATTCACGCTGGGCTGGATGATCCGGCGCTGCTGGGGCCGTACAACAACTTTTACGGCAACGCGGTGGTGATCCGGCTGGACCGGCTTGCCGGTGGCCGGGGGCGAGCTGGATGTCTATCTGCTCTACGGCCACCTGAACGAGGTGACCGTCAGCCAGGGGCAGCATGTGGAGGTGGGTGACCTGGTGGGCAAGGTGGGCATGACGGGCATTGCCATTGGGCCGCACCTGCACGTGGAGATGCGGCTGGGCGCCAACACCTACGACAACAGCGTCAACCCCTATCTGTGGCTCAAGCCGCTGGACAACGGCGGCGCCGTGGCCGTGCGCCTGCTCACCGCCGATGGCCGGGCCTGGCCCGGCGGCCGCGCCAGCATTGTGCGCTATGGCAACGGCGGCGTTTCGCTGAGGGCCCGCCACGTGGAAACCCATCTCAATGACGAAAACCTGGGGCCGGACCCGGTCTGGGGCGAAAACGGCGCCATGGGCAGCGTGCCGCCCGGCTCCTATCTCGTCATCGCCAACGTCAACGGTGAATCGCTGCGCACGCAAATCAACGTCGAAGCGGGGCATACGACGTTTGTGGAGTTGCGGACGACGCAGTAAAAACAGAAAGGGGGAAAGGGAGCAGGGGAGTATTTCGGCCCCCTTTCTCCCCTGCTCCCCTTTCCCCCTTCCCCCTTTCTCCTCTTCACAAATCACATCGTGATTCTCGCCACCCAACCCGAAGAAGCATCACAATAGATCAGATCATCGCCGCAGATGGAGAGGCCAGGGCTCGGCGTGGGCGCGGGGACGTCGATGCGGTCCAGTTCGCGGCCATCGTCGAGGTCCAGCTTGACGATGACGCGTTGGCGGGGCACCACCCAGATGCCATCGGCCACGCCTACCACGCCGTGGGGCGCGTGTAGGGCAGCGGCAGCACGTGCTGAATGCTCCAGTCGCTGATGCGCATTTTGGTCAGCGTCTGCGCCTTGAGCGTGGTCACCCACAGCGTATCGGCTTCGTAGCGGTCAAACTCCAGACCGTGGGTGCCGCCGCCGCCGGGCAGCGGATAGCGCGCCAGCGTCTCGCCCGTTTGCGGATCCACTTTGAGAATTTCGCCCATGTGGGCCGCGGCGTCGTGCGGGCGGGCTGGTCGCCACAGGCTGGCGTCGCCATTGGCGGCCAGCCAGAGCGCGCCGTCGCCATAGCTCAAGCCGCTGGTGTTGGAGCAATCGCTGGGGATGTCGCGGAATAAACTTGGGCACGCCATAATAGTCGAGCGGATTCTCCAGCTCCACCAGCGCCACGCGGTCGGTGATCTGGTCGACGATCCAGAGACCGTCGTCGGTCAACTGCAAGCCATTGGGGACAGAATAGGGCGCACGGAACAGATTTTCAATTTTGCGGGACATGGGCCTCCTTGGCAATTACGATTTGGGATTTACGATTTACGACGGTTTCGTTGAGATTCTGGTTGGGGGGCTTGGTAGTTTTGTGGTGGGTGAGTATTGAGTATTGATTATTGAGTATTTTGTGCGAGTTACTTGCTTCGATACAAGAACGTCAACGGGTTAACCCAATACTCAATACTCAATACTCGATACTCAATACTTACCACGCAACCCCTACCTCATTGGCCGCTGCCAACACATCCTCCCAAATGGGCTCAGGAATGGGAATGCCGTTGGCGGTGCGTTCGCGCATTGTTTTTTGTTCGGGGTCGCCGGGGACGTAGATTTGGTCGACGCCGGGCATGGTTTTAGAGGATTTGACCCAGTCGACCAGCTTTTGCACTTCGCGCTTGTATTCGTCCAGATCGATAAAACTTTCAATCTTGATGGCCAGCGCCAGATAGCCGCTGCCGCCGCGCGTTGGCTGCTCGGAGCTGCACCCGGCCCAGGAGAGACCACCGGCAATGGCGTCGATCATCATGGCCAGGCCGTAGCCCTTGTGGCCCACGCTGCCGCCCAGCGGCAACATGGCCGCCGTGCCGGCGCGGAAGCTGCCCGGGTCGGTAACCGGATTGCCCTCCTGATCCACCATCCAGTCGGGCGGCAGCGGCAGCCCTTTGGACTGCTGCACCAGCACCTTGCCGCCGGCCACCATGCTGGTGGTCATATCCAGCATGAGCGGCGGGCCGTCCAGCGTGGGTGCGCTGATGGCTATGGGGTTGGGCGGCAGCCGCCGATCCACGCCGCCAAAAGGCGCAGCAAAACGCCCGCCGCCATTGAGCATGATCACGCCGATGCAGTCATGTTCTGCCGCCATGGGCGGATAGGCGCCCAGGCGGCCAATGTGGCTGGCGCGATGCACGGCCACGGCGCCCAGCGTGTGCGCTTGCGCCTTCTCAATGGCCATCTGCATGGCCTGATAGGTGAGCACAATGCCAAAGGCGCGGTCAGCATCGATGACGCACGAGACCGGCGTCTCGCGCATAACTTTGTGGTCACCCACGGGGCGGATGTTGCCGGCTGCCAGCGCCCGCGTATAGCCGGGCAGATGCAGCACGCCGTGCGAATCGTGGCCCATCAGGTTCGATTCGACCAGATGGCCAATGGCCACATCGGCCTGGTCATCCGGCACGCCGGCGGCCCGAAAAATGGCCGCGCCAAAATCGCGCAGCCGCTCGTGAGAAATGGTAGGCATGGGGAGCTTCCTTTCTGGAGTTGGGGTGGCAGGGGGCAGAGTTGCAAGGTTGCAAGTCGATCTACTACTTTGCAGCCCTGTCACCTTGCCTCCTGCCACTTTTTGCAAAACTTTTTGAGAATTTGCAGCGTCACAATCAGATTGTCAGAAACCTGTTTCATTCTTGGAACCGAAAAGGGCTGATAACCTGCTGCTTTCGTGATATTATAGCATTTGTTGGCTGAATGGCATGTTATGAAGGGACAGTAATTGCAAGGATTAGGGAATGTGCCTGTTCCCTTAAGATCTTCCAGGCAACAGACGAATTTTCTTACACCGTATTTGTGTATACTAATGCACAATCTACCTGCCTACTCCTACCCCAAAAAGCTTTCGATATTTGTTTATATTTGGTCGTTGTGAAAACTATGGATAGATTTGACCAGCTTGAACTTTCGACCACCATTGATACCTCTGAATACGATCTGATTGCCGACTTTTTGTTCCCGTACTCAAAGAGCGGTAGGTTATGATCGTGGCGTTGGCTATTTTAGCGCCGGATGGCTGCGCATTGTGGCTAGCGGGATGTTGGCGTTTGCTGCCAATGGGGGTGCGCACGCTGGGTAACCAGCCCAAATTCTACAGATGACTGGCAGGCGCTGCAACTCGGTGAGCGAGCCCGCTTTGATGCCGCTTTATGCTCATATTCGCCGGAATATTGTTGATTTGGCTCAAGCGCTAGGAAGATACGCTGTCGGCACTTTCGTGGATGGTAGCTGATGGAATCTTGGATTTTAAGTTGGCATTGCCAGTGAATAAGCTGGCCGGCGGTGATTTTCACGATAAGTTTGGCATTTTTACCGATGCACATGGCCAGCAAATCGCGTTAATGGCTCCTATAATGAAAGCATTCAAGGCACGGAACTATGAGTCGTTAAAGATCTTTCCGTCCTGGCAGGCGGCTTTTGAACCGATGGTTCGGGCGGATATCGCCAGATTTGAACGGCTTTGGAGTAATGAGGATCCCAATGTGCAGTCTTTCTATTGCCAGAGGCAGCGCGGGCGCAAATATTGCAGTTGCGCAGCCAGGTTCGTCCCTATCCAAAGCCGCCGTGGATTATGGAAAAGGTCATCAAAGAGAACGCCCAAGGCGTCTATAGACGCGTCCGTATCTGCCGGTAACGATTCAATTGCGGTCGTATCAAAATCAAGCCATTGACGCCTGGTTCGCCCATGAGTGCCAGGGATTGCTTGAAATGGCCACGGGGACAGGGAAGACGATAACGGCGTTGGCGGCTTCTATTCGCCTGTTTGAGCAGGAAAATCGCTTGGCCGTTATTATTGCGGCGCCTATCAGCACCTGGTGGATCAGTGGCGCCAGGAAGCCGCGGCCTTTGGGTATCAGCCCATTTTTGGCCTACAAAAATAAGAGCCAGTGGCTTGAGGAATTCAATCATACAATACTGGATTTTGTGGGTGGATTTCGCAATTTTGTTTTCGGTGATCACCACGCATGACACTTTTGCAAGTACAGGTTTTCAGCAGGCAATTGCGCGCCTCAACGTGGACCTGCGTTGCTGATTGCGGACGAAGCCCACCACTTGGGCGCCGAACAGCGGCGCAAGCAGTATCCCCAGCACATCCCATATCGACTGGCGCTATCGGCCACGCCAGACCGCTGGTTTGACGATGCGGGAACCGCTGCGCTGCGCGCTTACTTTGGCCCTACTGTCTTTGCTTTCCCATTGGAACAAGCCATTGGCATCAGCTTGACCCCCTATTACTACTATCCGCATCTGGTCGAGTTGAATGAGGACGAATTAGACGAATATAAAGCGCTGACGGTGCGCATTGCCCGCCTATTTGGTCAAGAGGATGAACATGCCCAAACCGCCTTGGAAGCGCTTTTGATCAAGCGCGCGCTTGCCTGAATGTGGCCGCCAACAAGCTGCAAACCCTTTCCCAGTGGTGGATCAGGTGGATGAGATGAAGCACACGCTCTTCTATTGTACCCACGGACAGATTGATGATGTGGTGCGCCTATTGGGGTGGGAAAAAGGGCTGCTGGTCAATCGCTTTACGGCGGCAGAAAATAACGTGGTACGCCAAGAACTGCTGACCGATTTTGCCAATGGGGAGATTCAGGCGCTGGTGGCTATGAAGTGTTTGGATGAGGGGGTGGATGTAGCTAAAGTGTGCGGTGGGGAAGAGTGAATACACATACAAAGGACACAATTGCATAAATGTTACAGAACTATGTGGAATCATTCAGGAAATTGCGGGTGGATAGAAACGCCAACTGGCCAGAATCTTCGTTAGGGCGATCTCCATACAAACCGCTCTTGCTACTTTCGGTGTTTGATCTGTTTGACACTGGTGAAGACTGTCAATAACTGATTCAATTGACATCTGATTTGGGAGATATTTTCAATGTTTACTGTTCAATAGTGATTTCTTCTGAATGGAAATGTAATATAGCCATGCCATTCTATCATCTTCGTAGTGACGGATTTGGCATTTATTGCCAAAACAGGGCAGGAAGTTGTAATTGAATCCGGACGACGGCTTCAGTCGATTTCGCTGCTTGAAGAAAATGTTTATGGGGCACGGCTGGATGAAGATTTATATGAGTTGATCTGCGTGAAAGAAAACAGGGATATTTTGCGTAGCGTCCTGATACAAACGTATTTTAGCTCTTCTATACATAACAAACTTTTGGAACGCAGTTTGATTAATCTTGAATCATTTCAATATAGTCAAAGCCTCATTGAGCAAACACTTCATCCAAACGTTCTAAAAAGAAAAACCTCTACCTACGGTAACGTATTCCGCAGTTACTCGGGATCAGAGTTCCGGCGAATAATTGTCAAGTTATATGAGCACCGTTGCGCATTCTGTGAACTACGCTTGGTCACTGTTGATGGTCATACGGCTGTTGGCGCGGCGCATATTATTCCGAGGTATGTTTCTTATAATGATAACCCTACCAATGGAATTGCACTTTGTAAACTTTGTCATTGGACGTTTGATAAGGGTTTATTATCCGTCTCAGGGCAATATAGAATCATGGTATCACCACAAATCCATCATGATCAAAACATTCCTAAGCATGTGATATATCTAGACAAGAAAGCAATTCTCATTCCTCAGGACAAGGCTCTCTGGCCTAACAAACAATCGTTTGCACTTGGCATCGTGACAACAAATTTCGTAAGATTTGAGCTAGATAGCCCATGATAGGAGCTATACTTCAAGTAATAACTTGGTTGCATTGCAATTCCAGTCAGTAACGGTCAATATATCAATAAGCAGATCACCGGTAATTTCGGTTCCATCCCATTTCCTCGGCCATGTATTGGCAGCCCAAAGTTCAAGAATTCTATCGCTCTTCGGGATTAATAAGATCGACGCTAGCGTTGCTGAATGTTTAATATCCGCTCTAGACCAAAGGCTCGTGCTTTCATGGTTAGCGGTCCAAGTCGTTGAATATTTCTGCTGATTTTGCCATCTTTTCGTATCTCGGGACCAATATTCCGTAGACGATTTTTGGCAAGCTTTAGCCTACTATGAGCGGCTTCAGTTCGAGTGGTGTCAAATGTTTCCACTTTGGACGTTTTACAAGCCGTTCTAAAGCTGAGTCGTGACTGATCAATGGACACCCCATACAACCGGTTCTGATGTCTTCTTCACCATAAATTTCTGCTACCGATGACAAATCGTAACCATGTCTGTTGTCCAAGTAAAGCCAATCATAAACGTGACAAAGACGCCTAATCGAAGAAGAGGTGAAGGGTATCAGTAACTGATTCCGGTGCTTTCATCTGCATCCAACCTTGTCCACACTCGCCGGAATCCTTAGAGCATGAGGCTGCAATGCGAGCATCACGGGCGGCGCTTTCGCCTAATCTTACCCCTGTAATTGTCAGAATTTTTTCCCTTTTCATAACGAAAACTTATATCTATGATTGCTTTCCTTCTGGATCATTTGACCAAAACCAACATCACACGCAATCTGGTATAACTCTGATACCATAGCGTTTATTTTGAACCGCGGCGTACACCATCGAAAAACATTAGACGAGGTGGCACACCATATCAAGCATATATACAAAAAAACGATCATCAAGAGCTGGAGTTACAATCTTTGTGTGAATGCCTTCTTTACGCAAAACCGAAAGCAATTGTAAAGCCGTTTGTTTTAGTGGAGTTAACTCAAGGCGCGTGTCAGCATAAAGTACATGTAAGGTCTCTGGGATCGGTATTAGCTTATTTTGTATCGCCCAAGCAATAAAGTTACAGTTGCTGTCGAGTCTTTACCGCCACTGTAGGATATACACCAGTGGCGATATTTTTGACCATATGTTCTTAAGCTCTCTATGCTTAATTCAATAGAGTCATCTAGAGTCGTGTGATGATCTTCAAAAATTTGTAATTGACTGTTCATGGCTATTTGTCAATATCTGTTGCTTTAAGCTTTATTTTCTATCTGACAACGTTAAAGCACGCTAGCGGCTTTCCCAGATAGCTTGCTCAATTTGGTTCAAACAGTTAGATAAAATGTCCATATGTAGAAGCTTGTATGGGCTAGAGGATAGGTTAAGTATGTGTTCGTCTTTTAGGTTTGAAGGAGGCTTATCTAATGGTATCGGATTTCCCACGTGCAAATCTGATTTTGCAAGGTTAATGTTGATAGCATGTAACATTTCCTCTTGTTTGACTAAATTTTGCAGTACATGACCCATCGCCATCTCAACGGATATTTGTTCAATTTCCATTGCTTAAGTAATTCGTGGGGTGTAAGCGCTCATAAGAAGCCTCTAATGTTTTTTGTCATATAAAGAATTTGGATACAACCTTGTTCGTTATAAGCGAACAGATTGTAACATGGAAAATTCTTATCGTCAAATTTTGTTCGTTAAAAACGAACAAAAAGCCAGATTCTATTAAAACGGTGGGAAATATAGAATGAAGCGGTTTAGGGAGAAGTTGCGGCGATTGCGTCAAAAAAATGGTTTGACGACGAAACCTGGCTGCAATATTAGGAATAAGATCGCACGGCCACATCGCCGATAATGGAAAGCGGAAGAAGTTACCCGTCTGTAGAATTGCTGCTTAAATTAGCTGATTATTTTCAGGTCACAACGGATCAGTTGCTGCGTGACGAGATGGAGGTTGAATAAATTTCGGTTTTGTTGATAGTGTAGGTACGTATCCCCAACTACGTTTCAGGATAAAGATGAAGACGCTCTGGTTGTGTCGTTATTGGCTATTTTGAGAGCCCCAAGGCTAAATATCCATCACGGTAGGACAAAACAAAATAGATCACGGTCTGCATTTTAGCTGAAGAACATTATGCAAATGCTACATTACAAGAGCCATTATTAGAACGTTGGCTGACATGCAAGATTGTATAGCCAACGATTTCATCCTAATGCATAGCGAATTATTACGTCATCATCGGTTAATTCGCTGTCAGTGGCAATGCTTGGCTTCTTAAAATTGATATATAGGACATCAGCTTCCTGGTCATAGGTGAGCCATACTGACGATTCAGGCGCTTGTCGAATCGCTGATAGGAAGGGCAAAAACGCGAAATCCATGAGCTGTGGCTACGGCCATAATTGTTTCCTCCGATCAATCGACGTCGTTATGCCATGAAAGCAGTGATGTTAAAGCCGGCCGCGCTCTGTCTGGCAGCAAAAGCGTCATATCAACCAGCGTATGCATCGGCTAGTTTAGCAACAATACCCACGGTTCATGTGTGCTTTGAATTGAATGAGCAGCGCCTCTTCGTCCACTGCATCCTGTCGGCAGCGCTCTTTGATCAACGCCACAAAGAGATTGTCCCAGGCACCGGTCAGCGTGTGGCGGTCGATCTCACGGTCACTTTCCGGCAGGTAGTGCTTGGGGTCGGGGGGTCGGGTCATTGAGCGACATGCAAAAGCCCACTGCGCTAGAATATTGGGCGTCAATCCCGTGCGCCCTTGAGTTGGTTCAAGCGCTTGGAGGCTTCTTCGCCAAAGCGCAGGCGATAGTAGTTCGCGCAGCAACTCCTTCCAGCGCAATCGGTGTCGGCGGGGGGTCAGATTTTGGTCACAACGATAGGTGGTTGCGCCGCTCTCTGGATCATAGGCCATCTCATAGGTATGGGAAATGGCGGGTTGCAGCAGCGCATAGTGTTGCTCATCGATTTCGGCGTCGGTTGAGAGCACAATCAGTTGATGGCTGGTATGGGGAAAAACTCCTGCACCATGCTCAGCCGATGTGCGCTGTCTAGGCGGCTCAACGGCGTATCGATGATGACCGGCACCGGACGCCCGGAGACCTCTCGCAGCGCCCAGAGCGTAGCGACGGCAAAAAGCTGATTTTCGCCCGCCGATAACTGTAGACGGCTAAATTCCTGCCTCAAGCGGTAAAGAGTCACCTGGAAGGTTTCAGGATCGATGGTAACGCGATCCAAAAAACGCTCTTTGCGGCAGAGGCGGTTGAAATAACGAACCAGCAGTTCGGCCACATGTTTGATCTTGTGGGCTGCCAGCCGCGCCTTATAGTCGACCAGCAACATTTGGATGTTGAGCGCCATGTAGACCCGGTATCCAACTCCTCACTCTTCATCTGCTCGCGGATGCGCATTGCTCGCGTTGGCTGATCCAACCGGCGCTGTAACGCTTGCAGATGCTCTTCGATGCTTTGCAATTCGCGTTGCTGCGCACCGAGTTGTTGGTGCAACTGCCCCAACTCCCGCAATAGGGGCTGCAACGATTCTTCTGGGGCTTGTGCGAGCGCCTCTTTCACGGTGTGCCTGCTGTTGTTGCAGCGTTTGCATCTGGTTAACCGCCTGCATAAAGATGCGGGGCACATCGTGCAGCGCCTGGTGAATCCACCCTTGAAGCATCTGCCGTTCCTCATCCCCCACGCGCAAGATGATCTCTTCCGGCGCAACTTGCGGTCCCGCGACCAAATCCGCCGCAGATCGGCAGCTAGTTTTTCAAAAATATTGTGGCGCGCCAGTGGCTTTGGTGAGGCACCAATCAACTCCCAATAGTCATCGCTCGTGATTTTACGTTGCAGCAGATCAGTTTTCGTTGAGCACTTGGCGAGCTGTGTGTCGCGTTCATATTCGTGTTCCAGCTCAGTCGCTTGCCACAGCCTGCAACATGTTTGGGGTAATGGCAAACGGCATCAAACCGCCGCACAGTTCTTGGATAACCTTGCTTTGGGTTTCAATATCCCGTTCTACTTGATTTAACTGCGTCTGAATGTATCACGTTTTGCCGCAAATTACCCCCTATCAACTGATACTGTTCCCGGAGCGCAATTGCTTCATTTAGCGCCTCAACGGTAGCCGTAAGTTCATCTTTTTAGCTTGCGCCACCGCTTGATCTTGACCAATTGACTCTTCTGCATTTCTTAATTCATTAAGCTCGTTGCAAATCGGCCGCTTCACCGTGGCTTTTCTGTCGTGAGACATATACATCTAGGTCGCGGCTGAGCTGGTCAACAATATCCAATCCCAGCAGACCACGGATGGTCTCTGCCAGCAGAAGGTTGCTCGCTTCGAGACTTCCGCTAACGTCTGTATGCGCTCACCATCGAAAGGTCGAGTATGCCAGGTGGATTAATTCACGCAGGAATTGATCACTCTGGTCTGCATCCCAGTGCTCAATGGCACACCATTCTCCCAAATCGTGAGTGACTTGTCGATCTTGTTCTCGTGTGCGTGCCAAGCACGTAATGACCCGATAGGTGAGCTTTTTGCCCAGGTTTACATATTCAGAAGCGTAGATCGACTGAGGCCGAGGTGGGTGCTTCCGCATGACGGGGCCGATGCAGTCGCTTGCGCAGATATTGATCGTACTCCTGCTGACTGCGGCTGCAACAACCAGGCTGCCGTGCAAACCGAAAACGGATCGCCTCAACAAAAGTGGTTTTGCCGACACCGTTCTTACCACGGAGCAGCACAACCGGGCGATGAAAATTGCCCAGGGCCAACGGCTGCAAGTCAAGAGTACACTCACCACCATAAATACCGAAATTCTGAAAGTAGCCTGCTGAAGAATCATTGGGTGGCCTCAGTTGCCGCAGCTTGTCGGCGCCATCTCTTCATAGAGCTTCTTCTCGCTGCTAATCTTCATTGAAAATTTTCTCGACGGTTTTATGAATGGTGGCGCGGCGGCTTATGCCATAATGTTGCCACTCTGCATCCAGCAACTTTTGCACAAGCTGCTGTGGCACATTATGCGTGTCGCCCAGTTCAGCCAACAAATCGGCTTCCAATTTTCCGGGTGCGTAGGCATCGTTCTGGTCCCAAGCAATGGTTTGCCCTGTGACCTCTTGATAAATTTCCGGCATTGAATCAGACCAATCCTGGCGCTCCATCAGCCAGATGCGCCGTATTCCGCATAATTCATCCATGCTGATGAGTCTAAAGTCAGAATCATGTTCCTGGATCGCTTTTGCGCTTCCAATAACGGCGCAACATCTTTTTGGAAAAGTCAGAGTGTACGTACGGTAACGCAAGCGACCATCGTCCGTAATCTTGATCCGACCATCGCGTCCCCGGAATTCACGTTGCTGCGGTTTTACTTCTGGATCTTGAGTTGAAGCGAGCCAATCACGATAGTCAAGCAAGGGAATCATCCTCCTCACCCGAATCGATCATCGCCTCCATCGTTTTATCTTTGGTTACTACGGTACAAACCCAGCAGCCAAAGCGACTGCCGCCACAAGAGGAGGTTTTGCTGTCGACAACAAGCGGGCATTCGCCATCCTGTGCCGACCGATAGAGAGCCGCCGAGTGCCGGTTGTCACCACCCCAGGGATTCGGCACTTGCAACAAATAGGTCCAGACATCGTCAGTCGAAAACTCTTCAATTGGCATATAGACCCAGGCGCCCGGTAGTTGCCCGTGGCGCTCTGGTGGTTCCGGTGAAGCGATGCATTTGAAGTACCTGATCGCAGGTTGCACTCTCGCCGCGGCGACTGCTAACACCGGTGGCTTCCCATGTTCAGCTACCTTATTCAGAATGAAGCGGTTCGAGTTTATCTTGAGCCTTTCGGTGCACCAGCGAAAGCCGCTATTCGGCGCCGGATAGCCACGGCCCAGCAAATTAACCCAGAATGTGTCATCCAGAATGGGCGACAAATTGTGGGCCTCAATCGGCAGTTCTTGTTGTTTGGCCGCTCGATTAATGAGTTCTATATTTTCTTTATTGCGGTCAACAATGATAGGAGTTTCTACCAGTGTGTCGGTCGAGATAACATAGACAGGTTTCATGCGCTCTTTTGTAGGCAATTCCGACAGAGCCATCCAAACCATCTGTAAAGCAGTGGTTGAATCTTTTCCCCCACTATACCCAATGACCCAAGGGTAATGATCGCGTGTATAAACCTGTCGAATTTCGGCGTAAAGTTCTTGAAGTTGTGAGAGCATGCTCATGTGCTATCCTTTAACGGATGGGATCGGGACGTCGGAATTCATTGTCAGCACACCGCAACGGCGTTGGCGATATAGGCGTCGGTGTCAATTGATGAATCCGGCGCTGTCTCTAGCCATTGCAATCTACTGATTATACAATATAATTACAAAATACAAACATTTGTTCTTTTCCTCGAAAACTTCAGGGCAATTAGCGAAAAAATCGAATGGAGCAGAGTCCGCTTTCCTGAATCGGACCAAACTCATGATGATCCGATGTAACCAATTCCGCCCCCAACCGCAGAGAAAGCACCAAAGCAAAACAATCGGCTAAAGAGAGCTGCTGTGTTGCCTTATAAACGCCAGCCGCTTGCCACAGACCACTGTCCATATCTTCGCGAATCTGGAGACCACAGTTTTGGAGGTCTTGAATTGCCCTAAAAGCTGTTTCTTCATCGCTCACACGTAAAAAATTATAGTAAACTTCGCAAATATTGATTGCATGAGCATAGCATACAACCTCATCATCAACCAATAATTCTTCAATGATCTCCGCCCCCTCTTCACTGCGCAGATAGGCTATCATCGCACACGCATCCAGGACAATGATCATGGTTTATCCTTCGAGTGCAATTTCGGCTTGTTTACGTTGCGCGAACTCGTCAGCGCTGATGGGAACATGTGCATATTTGCCGCGTACAGAACGTACTGTCGCAGGCGTAACCTGTGTTGTAGAGTGCAGGGGTAAACGCACGACAAAAGGCAATCCGTGCTGCAATATAACCTGCTTGTAAAACAAAGTAATAGCTTGAGAAGAGGTCAATCCCAATTGTTGGAAGATTTGTTCAGCATCAGATTTTAGGTCATCTTCGATACGCACAGAAATGGCAGAGGTTTTCATGAGGGCATTGGTCTCCGTTCATGTTTATCACGAAATATTATGTCAGTCATTGCCTATACATTGTATGACATGCTTTTATAATTATCCAAATCATGCCGAAGTGCCAATTTAGCTTTTGGCTGCATTATGTTTAGAATGGGAGGGTGATAATTTGTTTTGATGGCTC
>JAWKON010000056.1:0-61169 GCA_041391125.1 Caldilineaceae bacterium | reverse complement strand
GCAGCGTCACTTGGGCCGCGCCGGGGTTGGCTACGTCCGCGGCCAGCAGGTGGGCGACCAGATGCTGCGCATCCAATACCGTGGTCTCGCGCAGGGCGCCGTTCCAGAGCAGCACGGTGGCCGCATCAGGCTGGGCGGCGAAATTGTAGCCCAGCACGCTAATCTGCTGTTCACCGCTACCAGCATTGATTGAAGCCGGCGCAAAACTGCCGATAGCGGGCCGCGCCGGTGCATCAGCCGCGGCCACGGTGAATTTGACCGGCGCCGACGCGGTGTCGGCCAGGCTGCTTGCAGCAAGATCGGCGGCGTTGACGGCGGGCGCGTTGACGACGGTGATGGCCAGCGGGCCGGGTGCGGAAACATCGGTGGCGCTCAACTGCACCAGCAGCATGGTGGGGCTAATGAAGAACGTCGCCACCGGCGCGCCGTTGAGCAGCGCCTGGCTCTGCGCCGTAAAGCCGGAACCGTTGATCACCACGTTGAGCGGCTGGCCGCTCAGCGTAATTTCGGGCGGGCTCAGGCTGGACACGGCGGGAATGGGGACGGCGTTGGCGTCGATCACGGCCAGCGGCAGAGCGGCGGCATCACCACCGCCGGGCGCATCGGTGTGGACGGTCACGTTGATGGTCCCCACGCCGGCCAGCTGCGCTGCCGGTACGGTGGCCCGCAACTGGCGTGGGTTGACGAATTCCGTGGCCGCAGGCGCGCCGTTGAGCAGCACGGTGGATTGGGCATAAAAGCGTTCGCCATTGACGGTCAGCGTCACGTCGCCGGCGCCCACGGGGACCGAGGCGGGCGACAGATTTTGCGCCAGCGGTGCGTGGCGTTGGCTGCGCAGATGCTCCACGCCTTTGCCCTCAAAGAGCGAGGCATAGACGTGCTGATCATCGGCGCTGCTGACCAGAAAGACCGGGCCATCCAGTACTTCGCCGGCCGGGTCGCCCAGCAGTGTGAGCTGGCCGGTAAGCAAGTCGCGGCGATAGCTCTTGATAGCATCGCCCGTCCACAGCGCCACCAGCAACCGCGAACCTTCGGGGTCGTTGCTGGTGATGAGGTGATACGGTCCGGCGCCCACGTTGACCGCCTCCACCGGCGTCAAGTAACCATCGGCTGGGTTGCGTTTGAAAATCTGCACGGCGCCGTCGTCATAGCCCAGCGCATAGAGAAAGTGGCCGTCGGGGCTGATGGCCCAGCTCCAGCGCACCGGCCGGCCGGTCACGCCATCCACTTCGTCAACTACGTGGGTTAGATAGGTCAGCCGCCCGCTGTTGGGATCGCGTGTAAAAGCAATGACGGCGTTGCTGCCGCGCCCGGCCACGTATACATTCCGGCCGTCCGGGCTGACGATGACGCCAAAGGGGGCCGCCATAATCTGGCTGCCGTCGATGGTGTCGGTGAATTTTTGCGAAAAGCTCAACTGGCCGGTGTCGAGATTGCGGCGCAGCACGGTAAGCGTGTTGTCGCTGATGCCGGTGACGTAGAGGTTCTGGTCGTCAGGGCTGATGTCGAGCGCCCGCGCGCCATCCATGCCGTTGATGGGGCAGAAGTGGGGCAGCGGCGGGTTGGTATTGATAAAGCCGCAAATATAGGGGGTGGTGCGCGTGATGGTCTGCTGGCTGGTCAGCGTCCCATCGGCGGCGCGGCTGGCCACGCCCACGCCGTCGCCCGTGTTGCTCGAATAGTAAAGATTCTTGCCGTCCGCCGAAAAGCGAATGCCGGTGACCACATTCATGTCGGGCTGGCTAAAAGTCCCCTGCTTGCTGAGCGAACCGTTGACGGGGTCGCCAATCCCGTACAGAATCAGCCCGGCGCCGTCCCAATAGCCGGCCGCGATCTGCTTGTCATCTGGGCTAATGGCCAGCCCCATGACGAGATGCGCCGGTAGATCGCTGTGCAGCGCCACCGCTTTGATCGGCTCCGGGTCGGGCGGGAAGGCGCCTTCGCAGGAGATGTCGTAGCTGAGCTGCGGCTCCACCGGGTCGTTGGTGGCGATCTCCAGCGTGTTGACATAGAGCCCCGGCCCTGGCGGCGTGCAGGTGATATCGATGTTGACGGTACCATTTTGGGGAATGGTCACATCCACTTGCGGGCCGTTGGCGTTGGCCGCGCTGACGCTGCCCGGCGCCGCCGTAAATTTGATGGTGTCGGCAGTGGCGTCTTTCATATTGATGGTGGCGTTCATGGGGTTGACGCCCTGGTTGCCAAGCTGTACCTGCGTGCTGGTGGAGGCGCCCGGCTGCGCCGCCCCCGCGCTGACCGGTCCCGGCGGCTGGTTGCGCCACGCCGTGGGATTGCTGGGGTCGTTGATCATTTTGCACGACACGGGGAAACGCAGCGTTTCTTTGCCCGGCACGTCGGTGGTGATCAGCATGACGCCGTCGCGCCAGCCCAGCTCGGTGGGTGCGCAGCGCAGCTTGATAATGGCCTGCTGCCCTTTGGCCAGCCCGCCGCTGGTAGCCCCCTCTTGCACGGAGAAGGCGCCGCCGCCATCATTTTCAAACGATAGCGCCCAATACGAACCTGCCGGAGTTGCGCAGCACAAAATCATGGGTGCTCTCCCACTTGATGCCAAAGACAGTCAGCGGGAGAAGTTAAAGCCGGCGCCTTCGGGGTCGTCGGTCTCCAATTGGGGCGGCTGCGTGCCGATCTCGATGGCGCCGGAATCGCATTTGGGCCCGATGACGCGGGCGCCCTGGATCTGGTCTTTGTCCATCAAAAAGAGCGGAACCAGCGCCGGGTCGGTGCAATAGGCGTCGCGGGCAAAATCGATGGCCTTGTCGCCCGCCTTGACCGACAGAAATTCGGCTTCGGGCAGGCTGACGCCGCCGTTGTTGGCCAGCCCTTCCAGCCCCAGGTCGCCTTTGTTTTGGGCCACAAAGTCAAATTGGCTCAAATCGGTGTTGTTGTCGGACGAGACGCGCGCACAGGCTTTGACAAACAGGTTGCCGCCGTGGGTCACAATCGAACCGGCGCAGCCCGAATCCAGAATCGAGTTGGCCATACGCACCGTGCCGTTGACAATGTTACCCAGATTGACCGAGTCCTGATTGCTGTCGTGGTTGCGCACCACCGTGGCGTGATAGAGGTCGATCTCGCCGCCGTTGTCGATGGCCGGGGCGCCGTTGAGCGGAAAGTTGTGGCCATTTTCAATGCCGCCGCCGGTGGTGGCCAGATTTTCGGCCACCGTGCTGTTGACCAGAAAGAGCCGCCCGGCGGTGCGATTCATCATGGCGCCGCCAATGGGCGCTTCGTTGTGATGAATGGAGACGCGGCGCGCAATCAACGTGCCGTCGTTGAGGATGGCGCCGCCCAGCGGCAGTTTGACCGGCGTGTCCGCTTTGGCTTTGTTGTCGCTGATGGCCACATCGGTCAGCCGGATTTCGCCCTGGTTGTAAATGGCGCCGCCGCCTTTGGAGCGCTGGGTGTAATTTTTGTAAAACTGGCTCTTTTCCACCTCCACATAGCCTTTGACGTAAAGGGCGCCGCCGCCGCTTTGGTCGTCGGTGTATTTGTATTGGGCGGGCCAGGTCGCCGGCACGTTGGTCTGATAGACCCAGTTTTCGTGGAATTTGGAATCGCGGATCAATGAATGAAAAACTTCGGAGCCGCTATAAATGGCCAGCGCGCCGCCGTTGATCTCGGCGTGGTTGCGGAAAAAGTCGGCCCGATCCAGCGTGATGCCGCTGCCGCCCGACACGGCCCCGCCGGCATTGCGCGCCGTGTTTTCATTAAACTTGCATTTGACGCAGATAAACTCGCCCGAATCGACAGCCACGGCGCCGCCATCACCATTGCCCGAGTTGTTGTCGGCCAGATTGCGATAAAATTCAACCTCCGTGCCGCGCACCACGCCGCTGCTGCCGCCCTTGATCCAGATGGCGCCGCCAAAGGGTCGCCAGCCATATTGCAGCTTGAGCTTGATCAGAATCAGCTCGGCGGAGGCCACGTGGAAGATGCCGCGCTGCCGTCCGCCCTGGCTGTTGCCGTTGATCGTCACCGCGCCTTTGCCGTCGATGGTGACCTTTTTGCCGCCGCCGATATTGGGCAGATCCTCATCGCGGGTCAACAAATAGGTGCCGGGTAGCAGCGTAATATTGAATTCCGAAAAATTGGTGATGGAAGTTGAGCCGCAGCCCTGGTTGCCCACCGAGTTGCTGACCGTGGCCTGCAGCGCCTCGCGCAGCGAACATTTGGACGACGCCATGGTGGCCGTATCGGTGCTCCATTCGTCCACCAGCGTATTGACGTTGATGGTAAAACCGGCGTTGACCTGCGCCGCTGTGGCCTCCTGGGCCTGGAGTGTGGGGGGAAAAAGGGGGAAAACGTGCAACAAAAGCAGAAGTACTATCAACACAACCCTAAAACGAGCCGCGTTTTGGCATACAATGGTCCTTTTAATGAAGTTTGGTTCAACAGAATTTCATGTGGTTGACGGGATCATGACGTCCATATTGGCTGGAGGTTACTCTGCAGAGTGAAGGATGTGCCCGTGCTGCGTCGCTCCTGCAGAGTATCTCGGATTTTGCAGTGGCATGTTGATTTAGCAGACGCCGAATTGATTTGGCAGTGTAACGCATATCTTAGCAGAACTGTTCCGCCGCAGAGTGCGCCAGGACACAGATCTTGTGTCGAGTGAACTATAACCGTTGACAGTCGCAAGGCAGCAGACTATACTCAGAAATTAATCAAAAGCAAATCTAAAATTTATAGGCTGCAATGTTCAGGCTAGAGGGTGCGTTTTTGGGGTCATCGTGACGGCATAATCAAAGATTTTGAGGAAGATTGATATGCAGGCCAACAGGCGCAATCAAAACAACCAAGTCAACAAGCTTCGACACGACCGGCTAACAGCGAGTTACGACCCATCAGGCCACAGGGGATTTTGTTAGCGTTGCCCACAAAGCAAGGCGCACTCTGGCGTTATCACAGGGCGATATATTATTGCTCCAACGCATGGTCGGAAATCCGCGGTGCAACGGGTGTTGCGGACCCAAAGAGCAGAAGCAAATTCCGTGCCTCAGACAGATAACCATGTGAAAATTCAAAATGGGATATTAAGACAAGAAGGGTGCTTCTTCGCAACCATCCAATCTCCGGTGTTGGGGTTGCACTCGCAAGCGCCGGTCACTCGTATATTACGCCTATACAGGTCCATCTGCATTCCGCATTCAGCGACTCTGCGCAACGTGTGAACAGGGAGCCGGTACTGGAGAACCGCTTTGTCCACAGTGCGAACGGCGACGACTGGATGCGTTAGTCAGCAACGAAAATAAGCAATATATACGTGTCGACTGCTCCGCCCACAATCTTTACGAACCGCGACCCGGCATCCACACGCCACGGCGGACGCTGCATCTCCCGCCACCGCCTGCCTTTCAAACCGACTACAGGGTGAACAAAGATTCGCCCGCTGACTGGCGGGCTTGTACAGCGCAATTTTCTGACTGATGCTTGGGAAGGGTTGACCGAGGCTGGTTCCGCTGTTGCGCATGCCATGCGCTTGGTGGCAACATTGGCAAGCTAGGTCGTGCAAGTGGTGGCTTCGATTGCTTGGAAGAGATCCCTGAGCGCTTCAAAGGGCCGATCATCGACCATGTTTACAAGCTTGCCTAATACTTGCCTGCGCTGTCGAAGTGCCCATTCAGCCTGGTCTGCCGCTTGGGACTATCCTGAAGCATACTGCAATCGGCTTTTGGAACGCGCTTAACTTCCCGACCGGAATGAAAGTGCGCTGCTAATCGGATGGCGTTATCGTCATCTCGCCAAGTATGGATTTCTCATTGGCTTCTTGAAGGGGTTAGTAGTTGGGCGAGGGATGGAATTACTGGGCCGTTCGTAATGAGGGACCTGGTCAAGATTTGTTATGATTCAGGCTGCACAACTTCGTTTCATCGCCCGCATGGCCAATCGGCAGGCGCGCGACGCTCGGCCAGGATGTCCAGGCAGCGCCAGATCGTGTTGGGGGCTTGGCCAAGTTGTCGACCGCTTAATGGGTGGGAAGTCTAACCGCGGCGTCCTGATATGATCGAGGAATTTATTAGTGCGGCTCTGCAGCAAGTCGAATCGCTTGGAGCCTCGTTGGCCGACGCGATGTTGCGCTATGAACAAACCGGATGGCGAATTGGGTGAGTCGCTCGGCTGGCTCGAAGGCACATTGACATTCGAGGTGTTGCTGTTAGTCCTAACGGAGGGCGGCATACGGCGCTCAAAAAGCTTGCAGGGGCTGAAACTGGTGGCGCGCAATTGAGATGGGCGGCCAGGCCTGGGAAGCACTTGGTCCAGTCCGCACAGCGTTGGCCGGCTTCCGCGCTTGGGCCAGCCGGAACTGGGCGTTGGCTCCGCTGTTAGAAGCGGTCGAGGAAGTATTCGTACTTTTGGTCAAATATCTGCGCATCTCGTATGGACTCTCGGCGGGCAGGCCGCAGGCCGCAGGCCGAACATGTGCTGGCGCAGAAGCCGCGCTGCCCGCGAGCTACGAGTGGCCGACACGGCCACCCGGGCGCAGATTACGCTGCTGGCGGTCGCTTGATTCGCTGTAGCGACCAATACAGCTTCTCGAGAGCATCATCGAGCGTTCTGGCCGGCCGAGCGGCTGGCATGGCGGCTGAAGGTGATTTACCGATGAGCGCGGCGCCTCTGAGGCTCCGCGCTTAAGGCCAATACGGCGCTCACCGATGCTGAAAGGCGCAAGAGCAAGCACTGCTCGTCGCGGCGAAGCACTGGAGCGTCAGGCAGCCGCTGGAACAGCAGATGATGAAACTGTCTTAGCGAAGGCGCTGAGCAGGTTGTGGGCAATACTCGCATATATTGACTGAGAACCCCGGCTCCGCCAGTTTGAACACGAGATCGAAAATCTGGAACAGAAATTGTAAGACTCCACAAGTTTGCTGCCGAAACACTCGATCCGAAAATGCGTCCGCTTGTGGAGCAAACAGTTCAGGATTTGGAACGGCGTGCACAAGAACTAGAAAGCCGCATGCGTGCTGAGTTACCGGGTTACGCCCGCTACTGCAACTGGACGACAATATGCGCCTACTCAAAAACATCAACGTGGCGGTTGGGGTACATTTATGGATCCAGACGACGCCACCGCTCAGATAGTTTGATAATGGCATATTAGGCCCAATGGTCGGCAAGTACGGGTATCATAATGGCAGACTCTGAATTTCAACCCGATGGAGTAGGTGGTTTTCATGGATACCCGGTACCAGGAACTGAAGTGCCGCCCACCGTACTTCGGCAAATGCGCGACCAAGAATTATTACCCCGGCAGAGTATCGACGGTCATTAAAAGGGCAATAGCATGTTACATCAAATTCGAATCGAACTGACAACGCGTCCAAACCCATACCCTGATGATCCTGTGTCACGCTACCTATGACGGCTCGCAATCATAGTCACAGCAGAAAATCCATATCTGCTTTATGAGACAGAGTGGATCTAGCCGAGTTAGCCGAGTGGTTTGCTGAAACCAGAGCGCCATCTGCTCCAGGTCTTACTGACGACGACGGTAGTATCCTTACCTAACTGACGAGAGTCTTGCCTGCTTGTCCGGCTTCAGGACGATCCTTCAAAAGTGAGGATGAATTAGAAGAACATTTGGTTTACAAGGTTGTTCAACTACCGTCAGCGGCATGTGCTATTGGATGCGTGGGCGCGCCTACCACAAATCGTGATAGGCTGCAACGCTGGTATGGGAGAGATTTCATAGCCAGTAATGTCTACGTGGTCGTATCACTTCGATATGAACAGGTTTTGTGCTGATCTTCAACATCGCTTAAACGAACTGCTAGAAGATTTGGTTTCCAGATCGAATGGTGCGGCACAAGAGCGAGCCAAGCAACTTATCTCCTTGCTAAAGGTCACTAGTAGTAGCTGTTGAACCTGTACATTACCAGAGTCAACCAACGTATGAATATTGACACCACTATTCAACCGCTGGATAAATCCCAATCATGATGAACACCGGTAATGGACTAATCGTTGTGTGCCATTGCACCAATTTAACGACGCAGCAGGGCAATCAGATGTGTGCCTCACTTTGAGGTTACTTCGGTATATTATCGCTAACTTGCTGTCACTAGCCTACTTGGCCTGCAACCGAGCGTGTTGCCCTGCTCGAATGCCGCCCGATAGCGCAGCGCGGATCGAGATTTGTTTAGGCTGCTTTTTGCGCTCTGGCCAATTGCACCACCGCTGTTGATGCGGCGATATGCTATGCGCTGAATCGTGAGCAACCTGCCGATCCCTTTTCGCTGCCGAACCAGTTTGCTACGTCAGTGCAACCTACGAGCGGTGAAGGCTACACGACAATTTGGGCTGAATTAACACCATCGCGGCTGGCAAAGAACTGGCGTCTGGTCACATCGGCTCGCTGGTCGCTGCACTCAGCGAACTCGAAGGCGAGTTTGAATGCAGCGACTCCGTCCCATGCGAACGCGACATGGTCACGGATCGTATCGCCTACCTCGAGCGGAAAACTGGCCCTATCTGCGCATCGAGGACCAGTCGACACAGCTCGCCTACCAAGGTGAGAGCGGAACATGGGCCTGTTTGCGAGGACCCGAGAGGAGCAACGCCAACTCATCTTCTACTCTGTTTGCCCTCTCTACGCCGGAGAATCGGCGGGTCGTTAGCCGAATTCTTCACAGTGGCCACTCGGATTAATCATCGGCAATTTTGAGATGAATTTAGAAAATGGCGAGATGCGCTATAAGACTAGTACGACATTGCCGATGGGTCATACACTGCAATTAGGCGCTCTATCGCCATAATGTACAAACCATGTGATCGCCACTCTTGAGCATATCGGCAGTGATAGCTGCTGAACTTTCGCCGGCGGATGCAATTACTCACGCTGAAAAACGGAATAAATAAGGTGACCAAAAATGAGCGATCCCATTCAAAAAGCCGTTGAGACACAGTTGAACAACATCCAATCCAAAACGGGCAAAACTTTGATCGAGTTGACCCAATTTGCCCAGGCCAGCGGATTGACCAAACACGGGCAGGTGCGCGATCTGTTCAAAAAGGAGCTGGGCTTGGGGCATGGCGACGCCAACACGCTGACGCATTATGTGCTGCAATCAAGCAGCATGTTTGCGCCGGAAATGCAGGAGGCGTCGGCTGATGATGTGCTGGATCAACTCTACAGCGGTCCCAAGGCGGCGCTGCGCCCCATCCACGACAAGCTGATGGCGGCCATCACCGGATTTGGTCCATATGACACTGCGCCCAAGCAGAAGTATGTGAGCCTGCGCCGCAAAAAGCAGTTCGCCATGATTGGACCGGCCACCAATAAGCAGGTGGAGTTGGGGTTAAATGTGAAGGATTTGCAGAACGCCGCGCGGCTCACGGCGCTGCCGGCCGGCAACATGTGCAATTACAAAATCCGCCTGAGCGACAGCAGCGAAGTGGACGCGGAGTTGATTGGCTGGCTTCAAGCGGCGTATGAGGGGGCGGGATAAAAAGAGGTATTGTACGCGGATTTACGCGGATGAACACGGATTTTTGTCTGAGAGAATCTGCGTTCATCCGCGTAAATCCGCGTACCCATTTTCAGTCATTTCGTATGCCCGCTGCATGAAGCGCCAACCCGCTGGTGACGCCGCCAAAGGTGTCCAGCGGGATCAGGCGGGCATTGGGAAAGCGGTCGATCAGCATTTTCTGGAAAAAGGGAATGACCGACGAGCCGCCCGTAGTGACGACAGCGTCTATATCGGTGGGCGGCAAGTTTGCGCTTGCGAGAACGGTGCGCAGCCCCTGGCGCACGTCCGATGCTTGTTCGATCATGGCGCGGTGAAAATCGCGGCGGGTGATGGTCAGCGCCAGATCGATTTCATCCGCCTGAAAGTTGAATGCTGTCTCCTCGCCATCACTCAAGCGCCGCTTGGTCTGCTCGATCTGTTCGAAAAGCGCAAAGCCGTGGTTGCGCGTGGCCAAGGTCTGCAAGGCGCGGAACTTGTGTGGTTCGGGGCTATATTGCAGGGCGCGTTCAATCACTTTGAGCGCATCGGGCCGCGACAGGTTAGGGATGGTCTGCCACTGGTAAAGCTGATTGGCCAGGTCGGTGGGAAAGGGCATGGGCCGGTCATCATAATCGACATCAATGGCCGCAACCGAGCCGAAATGGGGCGCAATCAGGTGATGCATGATGGCGCTATCCAGATCGTCGCCGCCCACCAACACCCCTTCGGTGGCCAGGATTGCGTGGCCGCCACGGCCATCGGCGTGCAGGATAGTAAAATCCAGCGTGCCGCCGCCAAAGTCGAAGATGAGCGCGGTTTCGGGCTGCGTTACCTGTTCCAGATAAAAGGCGGAGGCCGCCACCGGTTCCGCCACAAAGTTTATGTCCGTAAAGCCAGCCAACTCAGCCGCCTCGCGCAAGCGCGCCTCCGCCCGTCGATCTTCCTCCTCATCCTCGCAGAAATGCACGGGTCGCCCCAATGTGGCGTGCACAATTTCCTGGCCCAAATCCACGCTGGCTTGCGTACGCACGTGGCGCAGAAGCAGTGCGATCAGCTCTTGCAGCGTGTAAAAGCGGCCAAAGATATTGGTCCCCGTGTACGAATCGCTGCGCAGACCGGTCTTGACCGATTGCAGCAGCCGCCCGCGAATGCCTACATCATCCTCAATGTATGTGTCATAGATGATCGTCACATTTTCATTGGCGTCCAGCGAGCCCACCGTGTTGGTGATGACGCCCACCACCTTGTCCTCGAAGATGACTTCGCGACCGGTGTCGTGCTCTAGAAAGGTCTTCACGGCTTGCACACCCAGGCTGGTCTGCTGGGCGCGGTTGACGTAGATCATGGAGCGCAGCAGATTGGGGTTGCTGTTGGCCGTATCCAGCGGGATGGGGCGGATGGTTTGGCCGTCATAAAAGGCGGCAGATGTGTGGGTTGTGCCGAAGTCGATGCCAATGCGGGGTGGGGGATTGTTGGTTGCAGAAGGCAAATTAGATTCTCCTTTTTTATAGTTCCACCGAGGTACTAAATTACGAATGGTGAATGGTAAATGGTGAATTGTTAATTGTGAACGGGCTGGACGCGCCTTGTGCCTTCACAATTTACCATAAAGCTATGTCTACATTCGGTTTGTCGATAGGGATCATAAATCGGTGCAGTGAGCAAACACAGGGGTGACAGTATATCATATCAAAAATCGTTGTCAATACCTTGCAAAAAGATGCCGTAGGCAGATGGCCTCTGTAACAGATTTGGTAATTATCTCTGTAACACATAGTTGCTGTTGTGGGACGCCCATTTGTGATGTAATTAAGGCATCAATGTCATTAAGTTAGCAGTTATCAGTGCTCAGTTTTCAGTTTCTAGTCTGGAAGTTCACCTGGGCACTGAGCACTGATAACTGTTTACTTTAACACGAAAATCCTTAACTTAATGACATTGATTAAGGCATGACGCTGCACTCGCAAATTCTCACAAATTGTGGTGCTCAGTTGTATGTTCACAAAAATTTGTGGGAACAAGCCATTGGGGTGCAACGTCTTCAATGCGAAGTTTCATTCATTAATCTGCGCACTTTAAAGAAAGCTAGCCCCGCAGATTATGCAGGTGCATGATTGTATTCTGTGTAATCCGCGGGATTTTTGTGTCACTCAATCGGAACTAACCATCCATTGCCTGAGCCTGTCGAAGGCCACGGATGGTTAGTTACACTCAATATTTGTGGAGAAACTTATGAACCCTCGATATCTGTTTCGCAAAGCTGGCGGCATAGCAGCATTATGTCTAGTCATACTCATGGCGGCCATGATTTTGCCCGCTGCCAATGCTTTTGCAATTTCTACGGTAGCCGTGCAGGCCGCCGACACTGTCCACGTGGTGCAGCGGGGCGATACGCTGGCCGCCATTGCCCGGCGCTATGGCACAACGGTGCAGGCGCTGATGAGTTATAACAGTCTGCGCACTACCACGATTTATGTGGGCCAACGCATCTTGATTCCCACCAGCCAGCCGGACCCGACCTATCCGATTACGCATGTGGTGCAGGCGGGCGATACGCTGGCCAAGATCGCGGCCCGCTATGGCACCACGGTGCAGGCGCTCATGCAGGTGAACAATCTGCGCTCCACGATCATATATGTGGGGCAGCGGCTTACCATCTCGGTGGCGGTGGACCCCAACGCGCCCATGATCGAATACTTTGTGCAGCGGGGCGATACGCTCAACAAATTGGCGCAGCGCTTTGACGTGACCGTGCAAGCGATTATGGCGGCCAACGGTCTGCGCACGACGACGATTTATGTGGGCCAACGGCTGCTCATCCCGCAGAGCCTGGGCTATCCAACGCCGACGCCAACGCCGGGCCGCGCGCGCATTCAGTTTGCGCCGGGCGCCACCTCGGCCACGGTTGCGGGCCGCGTCACCTTTCCCAATCGGCGCGAATATGTGCTGCGGGCGCAGGCCGGCCAGCAGATGCATGTGGAGCTGACTTCGGACAACAGCCTGGCCAACTTTGCCATTACCGGGCTGGGCGATGGTCAGCCGCTCAAGCGCTTGGAAAATAGCGACACGGTTTGGACGGGTACGCTGCCGGGCACACAGGATTATCTGATCCAGATTGCCACGCTGGAGGGCAGCAGCCCCGGTTATTCGCTCTTTGTCGAGATTACGCCGCTGCCCTCTCAGGACACAACCGAGCGCATCCAGTTTGCGGCCGGAGCCACAGGCACTACGGTAACCGGCACGGTGACAGATCCGGCCCACCGCAAATATCTGGTACGCGCACAGGCGGGACAGACAATGAATGTGACGCTCAACTCGGCTCAGCCTACCACCAGCTTTTCTGTAGTGGGCGTCAGTGGCGGGCAGGTGCTCAAGGCATTGGGAAGCGGCAGCAACAGTTGGTCCGGTCTGTTACCGCAGACGCAGGACTATCTAATTGAAATTGTCACGCTGGAGTTTAGCAGCACGGCGTATGGGTTAACTGTAGAAATACCATCGCTGCCCGCGCAGGGCACCACCGAGCGCATTCAGTTTGCGGCCGGCGCCACGGCAGCCACGGTGACCAATTATACATCGGCCATTGAGCCGCGCAGCTATCTGCTCAACGCCCGCGCCGGCCAGACTATGACCGTGGCGCTGAGTGTGGACAATGCCAATGTCTATATCACCGTGCGCAACCCCAGCGGCGAAAACCTGGCGGGCAGCGACGGCCCCATCCACAACTGGACGGGTGTGCTGCCCATCAATGGCGACTACATTGTGGAAGTGCTCAATCCGGGTACGGGGCTGGCCAACTTCAGTTTGACCGTGACAATTCAATGATTCAAGGCAGAATGATCAACAGATTGTATAGATTTGAAAGATTTTTTGTAATTACTAAGTCGTGAGACCCCCTCCCGGCCTCCCCCATGAGGGGGAGGAGCTTCAAACGCCGCCTCCGGCGGCGTAGTTCCCTCCCCTAGCGAAGCGACCAGGGGAGGGCAGGGAGGGGTGAATAGTTACTTTTAAACAACAATAAGGACAAACACCATGAAAAAGAACTCGATTATCACCATCTTCGCCGCCATTGCGGCCATTCTGGCCAGCGGCTTGTTGCTGAGCGGGCGCTTGCTGCCCGCCATGCCGGCCTATGCCCAAAGCGCCGGCGGCGCGGCGTCTCAGCGGTTCATTACGGTTGTTGGTGAGGGCGTCGTCAGCATCAAGCCCGATATTGCCAAAACCACCATCGGCGTGGAGACGATCAAGGCCACGGTGAAAGAGGCCAGCGATGAGAATCAGCAGATTCTGGCGCAGGTGCTGGATGCGCTCAAGGCGGCCGGCATTGCCGACAAAGACATGCAAACCGCCGGTTTTAACATTTACACCGAGCAGTTTTTCCCGCCCGATGCTGGTCCGCAGGGCGAACCCCAATCTCGCTATCATGTGACCAATCAAGTGCAGGTCACCATTCGCGATATTGACAAAGTGGGCGACGTGCTAGACGCCGCTATCGAGGCGGGCGCCAACAGCACCTACGGTGTCGAATTCCGGTTGGACGACCAGGAAGCCGCCCGCTCTGACGCCCGCGCGTTGGCCATTGAAAGCGCCAATGCCAAAGCCGCCGAGCTGGCCACGTTAACCAACGTGACCGTCGGCCAGGTGCTCAGCGTGAGCGAAGTGATTGGCAACAGCCCATTCTTTTCCGCCCCCAGCGCACAGGCCTATGGACTGGGCGGCGGCGGCGGCACCCCCATCTCGGCGGGCGAGCTGCAACTGACCATGCAGGTGCAGGTGACGTACGCGCTGGAGTAGGCGGGTGGTAGATGATAAGATGAAAGGGTGAAAGGGTGAAAGGGTGACAAGGTGACATCACTCATCACCTTGTCACTTTTTCAAAAGCCGGTCAGTTGTGTAGTCCGCATAACCTCTATATAGCAACAGCCAATTTCACTCAAAATGTTATTATGAAATTACTTCACAAATCCAAACAAATTATTCTGGCCGCGTTGACTATTATGACGCTCATTTTGGGCGCATGCGTGGCGCTGCTACACCCCCGCCTGGGGCTGGCGATCAACCCGCAGAGAGCGCGTCTGATCAACCAGCCGCACCGGCTGATTCAACACCGGCCATTCTCTGGCATCGGGAAGGTGGCTTTGCCGGCTTCTGCGACGATATTGCCATCTATGCCAACGGCGATGTGACCGTCAGTTCGTGTCGTGGCAATCAAGCCGAGGACGTGGCCCACATCCAACTGGACGCCGATCAGCAGGCTATGCTCGATGACTGGCTTGCGCGGCTGCAATCCTTCAAAATCGAGCAAAAAGATGTGGCCGTGGCCGACGCTATGACGATCCGCCTTCAGTTTGCCGGGACGGGCAACGCACCCGCCAGCGCCGCTGAAAAAGGCCGCCATGGCCGATTTTGCCCAGAGTATGCTCAACCGGCTGGGCGAATCTCCCACCGGGTTGGGGGGCAAAGATTACGCCAATCTACAGGCGGGATTCACCCGCAATACCTCGCTGACGCCGTACGTTATGAAAGGCGCGCCCATCGGTGGATGGCGCTGGCGCAGATGTTCAATACAATCGCCTTTGCCAATAGCGAACCCGGTTATGTGCTGACCGTCAGCTGGTTTGATCTGCCCGCGGACGCCACGCTGCGCAGCTTTATCGATGCCAATAGCGAATGTCCGGACGCCACCGCCATTGGCGGGCAGCCCTTTCAGATCGACGGCCACGCAGCGCTGATCTATCCCAATGCGCCGTGTGGACCGTTTGGCTCCACCTATCTTTTCACGCTGGTGGACAGCCGCGGCTATCGTTTCACGGTGGAAACCATGAGCAGCTACGACGACGTGCGCGGCGCGGTGGAAGCCGTTTTGGATACGTTGCACTTTGCGCCATTTCATGCGCGCTGAGTCCGCACCGGCGCTTTGCCCGCAGCCCACAGATGCGACCCGGCTGCTGCTGGACGGCCCAACGGCTATTGCCTGCTCTATCCCGCCGCCTATGCGCCGGTCTATCTGCCCGATGGCGCTGTCGAGCTTGTTTCGCAATCGATGATGAATCACACGGACCCGCTCGTTTCCATCAGCGTTGAGGAGGCCAATGGGCGCACGCTGGAACAGGTGGCGACGGAGTGGGAGGCGCTTTACGCCCACCAGGGCATCGACACCGCGCGCGGCTATATTACCGTGGATGGCGTGGAGGCGGTGATGCTCGATAACCTGCCCGGTCAAGACTTGAACCGGCGTGCCGTGCTGGTGCGCAATGGGCGCATCTACAGCTTCTTCTTTACGCCGCTGGGCGATGCGGGTGAAGCGTTGTCCAACATGGAAGCCTTCTACCAAGGCATCCTCAATTCGTTTCGCTTTTGATGAAATCGTGGCGGAGCCGCTGCCGCAGCCCGCAGCCGCTGACATCATTGAAACCGCTGTGCAATATGTGCAAGCGCTGGTCAACGTCAATATGCGCAGCGGGCCGGGCACAGACTATGGCATTGTGGGCAGCATCTTTGCCGGGCAAACCGCGCGGGTGACCGGCGTCATGCCCGACGGCGGCTGGTGGCGCGCCATCTGCCCCGATGATAGCGTGGGGAGCTGTTTTGTGGTAAATGATCCCAGCCTGACGCAGCCGGCCAGCGCGCCGGACGCTGCTGCGCCCAGCAACGATGATGCGGCTATGGGAACCGTTGTATATGAAGACACAACGGCCGGGCTTTGCCTTCGACTACCCGGCCACGTGGACGGTGAGCGGCGGCGAAAGCGGCAGCCGCGGCGCCATCACTCAACTGGCGAGCTCGACGGCACGCAGCTCGACGTGTCCGTGCTGGCTTGGGACCCGCAGAACGATCTGGATGCTTATGTGGCTACGCGCAAGATTGCCTGGGAGGCGTCGGGCATTACCATTTTGCAGGCAGATGAATGGACATTGAGCAGCGGGCAACCATCCCTGCGCTTTATCGTGCGCGGGTCTGATGGAGCCAGCACCGGCTTCTTTTCTGTTTGCGGCGCTGGATGGGCGCTATCTTACGCTTAGCGGCGGGGGCAATTTTGATGCATTGGAGGCCATTGGCAAGTCGTTGCGCATTGTGAAATAAGCCATGCGAATGGTGAATTGTGGCATATGTACGGGAGGTGCGTGTGGCTGACCTCATTCACCATTTGCTCTTATTTTCCCTTCGGAAATAGACTCTTTGCCATGCGTGCTACTATGTGCGGACCGAGCATTAGCGTCTAAACTATGATTTTTATGATTATATGAGGGCTATGATTCCGTCTGCGGACGTTCGTTGTTATTCATCTGCAACACGAAATCATAGCTCATCACCTAATCATAAAAATCATAGTGCGGACTAACACTATCCACCACAACACGCACAGCAGAGAGGGTCCACACATGCTCATCCACAACAGAATGACAAGCGCAATTTGCTCGATCTTTCGGGCATCTGGGATTTCCAGATCGACCCCGATGAGGTGGGCGAAAGCCGGCAATGGTTCAACGGATTGCCTGCGGCAAGACGCCTGATGGCGGTCCCATCCAGTTGGAACGATATTTACGACGATCTGCGCGACTATTTGGGCGCGGCCCGGTACATGACCGAGAGCTACGCGCGGCGAGCTGGCGTGATGAGCGCATTGTACTGCGCATTGGCTCGGCCAATTATGCGGCTAAAGTTTGGGTCAACGGGACGCCGGTGGGTGAACACGAGGGCGGCCATCTGCCTTTTGAATTTGACGTGACGGATCACATTCGGTGGGATGCGCCCAATGTGATTGCCATCCGCGTGGAAAATCACCTGCACCCCAACCGGGTGCCGGCGGGCAACGCCGAGGGCGGGCTGGCCATGTTTATGCGCAACTTCCCATCCACCACCTACGACTTCTTCCCCTATTGCGGTCTGCACCGCGCCGTCTCCCTGTACAGTACGCCGCCAATCCACATCGAAGACATCACCGTCACCACCGCTATTGACGGCGCGGCAGGCGTTGTCACGGTGGACGTAGCCGCTGCGGGCGCCGCAGCCGGCTCGATTCATCTCGGCAACGGTGAGACAAACTGGGGCGATTTGCTCCAATTTGCCGATGGCCGCGCGCGGGCGCAGATTACGGTGGATGATGCCCGCTTCTGGTCGCCGGACGATCCGTTTCTCTACAAATTGACCGTTTTTTGGATGTGGATGGCGTTTCCCATGATAACTACAGCCTCGACGTGGGCATCCGCACCGTGGCCGTGGCGGGTGATAAAATTCTGCTCAACGGGCGGCCCGTCTTCTTGAAGGGCTTTGGTAAGCATGAGGATTTTGCCGTGTGCGGCCCGGCAATTTTACCCCGCTCATTGTGAAGGATTACGCGCTGCTCAAGTGGATCGGCGCCAACTCGTTCCGCACGGCCCACTATCCCTACGATGAAGAACAGATGCGCATGGCCGACCGCCAAGGCATTCTGATTATCGATGAAATCCCCAACGTCAGTTTGCAATTTACGGGCGGTGATGAAGCGGTGGCCGCGCGGCTGCGCATGTGTAAACAGCAGATGTGCGAGCTCATCGCCCGCGACAAAAATCATCCCAGCGTCATCATGTGGAGCATTGCCAACGAGCCCATGCCGCCCGACATGATGAAGCGCTTCGCCTGGCGCCGCGCTTCCGACCCGGTGGACCCCAAAACGACGGCCTTTTTCCAGGAATTGTATGATTTGTGCCGGGAAAAGACGCCACACGGCTGGTCACGCTGGTGGGTGTGATGGGTGGGCCGGTGGAATGGCTGGAAGCGGCCGATGTGGCCTGCCTCAACCGCTACTTTGGCTGGTATGTGCAGAGCGGCCAGTTGGAGGAGGGGCAACAGGTGTTGGAACAGGAATTGGACGCGCTTACGCCCACTCCGGGCAAGCCCATGATCATCACCGAATTTGGCTCGACACGCTGGCGGGTACGCACAGCCATCCACCGGAAATGTGGAGCGAAGAATATCAAGTCGAGTTTATTCGCCGCTATTTGAATAGTGCCGCCGCCCGCCCGTTTATGGCGGGGATGCACGTCTGGAATTTTGCCGATTTTAAAACTGGCCAGGGCGCCCATGCGCGCCAATGGCATGAATTATAAAGGCGTCTTTACGCGAGCGCCAGCCCAAGATGGCGGCCCATTTTCTGCGCGAGCGCTGGACGCAATCTGACTATTAAACTAATGGACAAACCATTTAGACATGGCACAAATGGCCTCGAATCACAACAACCTGCATTTGTGCCATGTTTAAGGGTGATCTTCATTAGCGCTGCACGAGGCCCCGAGTTCTACCTTTCTGGTAGGCCGTTGCTCGCTCTTGGCCTCGTTGCAACCGCTGGTATAATTTGTCCACCAGCCCCAACCCATTCTGCGCGCTCTCATCTGCACCCAAAATCGTAGTTTAAAACATACAATTCAACAGATAGAAAGCGAGAATGATTCATATGAAGTATCTTAAGCTCGTCGCCGCAGAATTGGTGCTTGGCGCCCTGGTCGCCATGTTGAGTGTATTGGCCGCAATTTCGTACCGGGCTATCAAAGTGCATGGCCGATTCTGAACAGACGAAGTACAATGTACAGGGTCAGCAAATCGTTGACCGACGCCAACGCCGAATATTTGGCCGCCAACCAGATGATTGACTATGACTATACCATGTATGATGGCTGGTATACGGCGGACGATGATGAAATCGCGAGCTACTATGAAGCGAATTTTTCGGAAGAGCTGCAAAACGCCATCACCGCGAATTCCGACGATCCTTTCTCCGATGATTACTACGCCGCAATGCATTCTGAACCGCAGACGATGTTTGACGAGGCGGATGGGCTTTTGAATTGGCGCAGCAATTTAACACCCGTGGCGATGAATTACAGCTCATCCTCTTGGTCAGTTCGCTGGGCTTGGCCTTTGCCGCCTGGGCCGCACTCCTCAATGAACAAAGTTGGGTCCGTCTGCTCTTCGCATTCTTTTCCATAGCCGTTCTTGTGTATAGCGTAGTGCTATACCTGGCCGTACCGATAGTTACAGTATAACGAAAGTAACTATCCAGCCGTAGCCTGAGACTTCGGCGTGAGCTCAGTCGAACGCTTGTCGAAGGCGCAGGCGGGCTTCGACAAGCTCAGCCCTCGGATACCTGGATAGTTACGAAAGTTATCGTAGATTTGAGAGCTGGCAGCTCTCAAATCTACGACTTTTTTTCACCATCACTTACCCCTTCAACCCGGTCAACGAAATACCTTCAATAAATGAGCGCTGGGCGAAGAAGAAGGCCAGGAAGATGGGCAGCGTAATCAGCGAGCTAACGGCCATGAGATAGGGATAAGCAAGCTGGCGGTTGCCGATTTCGGCCACGGCCTGGCGCAGCCGCTGTACGCCCAAGGCCAGCACCCACTTTTCCTCGATGTTGACGTAGATCAGCGGCCCCAGATAGTCGTTCCAATTATCCATAAAGGTGAAGAGCGCCACCACCGCCAGCGCCGGCACCGAAAGCGGCAAAATGATGCGGAACATAGTTTGCAGCTCGTTAGCGCCGTCAATACGGGCGGCGTCGGACAGCTCATCGGGCAGCGACATAAAGAATTGGCGCAAGAGGAAGATAAAAAAGGCATTGCCAAAGAAACTGGGGATGACCAGCGGCAGGAAGGTGTTGAGCCAGCCCAGTTTTTTGAAGATAATAAAGAGCGGCACCAGACGCACCCACCCCGGAATCATAATGGTGGCCAGCACCAGCGCAAAGACCGTATCGCGACCCCACCAGCGAATGCGCGAAAACGAATAGGCCACCAGCGCCGATGAGATGACTGTGCCAAAGGTAGCGGGAATGGCGTAGCGCACCACCGTGTTGTAGGTGAAAAGGTTGAAATTCTCGCTGTTCCAAGCATCCCAGAAGTTGTTCCAAAGCTGCGGCGTGGGAAACCAGACCGGCGGCACTGTGTAGACCTGCGAGTCGTTCTTCACCGCCGAAGAGAGCATCCAATAAAAGGGCAACAAAAACGAGATGGCCAACGAGATCAGCACCGCATATTTTAATATCTCAACCAGCCAATCCATCGCGCTCATCTTGCGCATGCGCGCCATGCGCCTGGATGACTGCGTGGGTCTAGATAAAGTCGGTTGCGATTGTGTTGCGCTTTGGGATGCCATATTAAGGAACTCTCCTTGTAAAAACGTGGGGAACCATACATTGACTTGCTACGCAATGTCATTAAGTTAAGCGTTTTCGTGTCCGTGGTAGACAGTTTTCAGTACTCAGTACTCAGTGTGAGTTCCAAACTGACTACTGAATACTGCTAACTGAGCACTGCTAACTGAGCACTGCTAACTTAATAACATTGACTTGCTACTTGCTACTGCCTGCATAAAAGACAAACCGTCCCGTGGCCCGGAACAGCGTAAAGGTGAAGAAGATAATCACGGCAAAGAGCAGCCAGGCCAGCGCGTTGGCTTTGCCCATGCGCAGATAGACAAAGGCGTTGCGATAGAGAAAGAGCGAATAGAATTCAGTGGCCTGGTTGGGTCCACCGCCGGTAAGCAGCCAGGGCAGCGTAAAATACTGAAAGCCGCTAATAAAGCTCATCACCATATTAAAGAGGATAATCGGGCTGACCATGGGAATCGTGATGTGCCACAGACGACGCGCCGCCGACGCGCCGTCCACGGTGGCGGCTTCATAGAGCGAACGCGGTACATCTTGCAGCGTGGCCAGGAAGATGACCATGGCCGAACCTTGCGCCCACATGTGGATGACCACCAGCGTTGGCTTGACAATTTTCGGATCGGAGAGAAAGGGCACCACCGGCAACCCAATCGATTGCAGCGTGGCGTTCACGGCGCCATACTGAATATTGAGCAGAAAGAGCCACACAAAGGCCGTCACCACCACCGGCACAATGGCGGGGAAAAAGAAGACGGCCCGGAAGAATGAACGCGCCGCAATCTTGGTATTGAGCAGCAACGCCATCAAAAAGGCCGAGAGCACGCCCAACGGTGCGCTAAAGAAGACCCACCAAAGCGTGTTGTAGGCCACAATCCGAAAGTCTTCGTCGTCAGTCAACAGGTTGATGTAGTTATCCAGCCCTAAAAAGACCGGCTCGCGCAGTAGGTCGTAGCGCGTAAAACTATAATAAAACGACGATGCAATCGGATAAACCGTGAACCCTACAAAGCCAATAATCCAGGGCAAAGCAAAGAGCAAGCCAACGAGCAAGTTGCGTCGCTCCAGCCGAGAACGGGGAAAGCTTGCGAGCATGGTAATCGATCCTCTTGACTATGGAAATACGCGTCACGCTAGTTGTGACAGGGTGACAGGGCGATAAGGTGACTTCGACAGGCTCAGTCACCTTATCGCCCTGTCACCTTGTCACCCTGTCACTGTGTGATAGCACTTATGCGAAACCAGCCGCCTTCCACTCCTTGACGGCCTCATCTTGCAATTTGGCCGCGGCTTCCGCTCCGCTCAGCTCGCCGCGGAAGACCTGCTCGCGCACCTGCTGGTACTGGGTCTCGACAAACGACTGGATCTCGCAGATGATAAACGGCCCCCAGAAGTCAGCTTCTTTGACTGAATCAAAGTAGAACTTGAGACCCGGATATTTTTCCTGATCGGCGTTGTCAAAATAGGGCAGATAGGCGGGCAGCCAGCCGATCTTGTCAAAGATCAAGTTGCACACATAGTCGCTCTGGATCCACTCTGTCACGCCGAACGCCTCATCCTTGTTGCCGCCATCTTTGAACAACATAGCCATGTGGCCGCCGCCAAATTGAATTTTGGTGCCGCGGCGCGATTCGGGTACGGGCACCCACGTGCTGCGGTTAAAGGGCGCCACTTCCGGCTTCTCGTTAACGGTCTCGCCCGGATGCCAGTAACCTTCGATGATCATGGCCTGCACCTCGGCGTTAAAGGCGCCGCCCCACGTGCCCTGGCCTTCCACCTGCCGCATACCGGCCAAATTGTCTGGGCCAATGAGTTTAATAAACTCACCCATGGTTTCCAGACTTTCAACCATCATCTCGTTGTCCAGATTGAATTCCTTGGTATCCTGATTGAAATATTCAAAACCCCAAGATTCGGTCGCGAACCAACCGTCGTTGCCAGGGCCTGTGCCACCTTCGGCGTCATAGGGGTCAATGCCATATTGCACCAGGTTGCCGGCGTCGTCAAACTTGGTCAGCGTCTCGTGCCAGCTAAACAGTTCGTCCCAGGTGGCCGGCGGATTTTCGGGATCCAGGCCCGCTTCCTGGACCATGCGTTCGTTGAATTCCAAACCGCGGCGCACAAAGCACTCAAAGCCCGGAATGCCATACACTGTACCTTTATACTGAATCACTTCCCAGTTGCCGGGGATGAATTTGTCCTGGCTGATGATGTCGCTGGTCTCAATATAAGGATCCAGCGGATCGACCACGCCGCGCGACATAAAGTCCAGATATTCGCCCAAAATGCCCACATCGGGCGGCGTGCCGCCGGCCACAGCCGTCAGGCGCGCTTCCTGGTTGACGCCAGATTTGAAATCGAGCGTGTTGCCTTCGCCAATGTATTTGCCCAAATCCGGATCGGCCAGCAGCTGATCCGCAATACCGCCCGGCGAGCCCCAGAAGACCCAATAGGAAATAGTTTTGCCTTCTTGCGAAGCTCCGGCGTCGCCGCTTTCGCCGCCTGCGGGCGCGCCGGCCGGCGCACAACCGACCAACAAGCTACCCACACCAATCGCCGAAAGACCGCGTAAAAAGTCGCGTCGACTTAAGTTTCTTTTACCAAGTTGGGACATATGGCGCCTCCTAAGTTGTGAAAGTAAGATGGAAAATTAGATGCAAATTTGGTGGATTTCTGGGGGAATCGAGGTCCATAAAAACTATAACACACTTCAAAAAAAAGAGCCACATTGATTTACGATTTTGGATGTACGATTTACGCATTGTCTGCTCAATTATCTTAACTATGATGTAAATGATTAAGTGATGGGCTATGACTTTGTGTGGTGGAAAGCGAGAACGGAAGGCAACGGATAACCGCCCCCTCGCGTAATCATAGTCCTCATTTAATCATAAAAATCACAGTCCAGACAACCCTTTCCCCATACCTAGGGCGCTCCCCGCGGTCGTACACCGTAAATTCAAAAGCCCGGCAGCAGTCCAATCAAGCTCTGCCCGGAGACCAACTCCACCCCGGTCAAAAAGAGCAGCGTATAGACCACGCGGTTGAACCATCTCTCGTTGACCTTGCCATTGAGAAAGATGCCCAGCCGCACGCCTAAAAAACAGATCGGCGCCAGGATCAGAATGGTGGTCAAGTTGCCCACGCGCAGCAGACCCAGATAGCCATAGGGAATCAGTTTGATCAGATTAATCAGCGTAAAAAGCACCACCGTCGTACCCACAAAAATCTGCCGCGGCAGCCGCTGTGGAATCAGATAAATGGCGGCGGGTGGACCGCCGGCGTGGGCCAGCGTCGAGGTGAAGCCCGCCATGCCGCCCAGCAGCAAACCCAGCCAAGCCGGGGGTCGGCTGCCGGCCAGCGCGCCGACGATGATCGCTTTGCCAAGTTGATACAAGACAAAGAGCAGCGCCACCACGCCAATGCCGGCGCGCATAATGCGTTCATTGTGGCTAAAGTAGCCAAAGAAAAGCCCGCCAATAGCAATGCCCACCACCGACGCCGGCAGCAGCAGCCGAATGCTGGTGCGGTCAAATTCACCATAATAGTGATAAATGGAAAACATATCCATAATGATCAGCAGCGGCAGCAGCAGCGCCGCCGCATCCGCCACCGGAATGGTCAGCGCCATCAGCGGCGTGGCCACCAGACCGGCGCCGCCGCCAAAGCCAGCCTTGCCAATGCCCACCAACAAGAGGGCCAAAATCGCGGAAATCCAAAAAAGCGTGGGATAATCGGGTATGGTCACATTCTGCTCAAATCTGTTGCAATTGCTTCGATGCAAGGGGTGATTTATTTAATCGTCCGGTCGCAAAAGTCGATATATTGCGCCCAATCATAGGCGGTAATGTCATGCCCGCCGGCCCGCACATGATACGCCATCACGTCGCCGACCGGCTGATTCACGGCGGGCATATCGTTCACGCCCAAGCCCGCCTTGCCAAACAAGCCATACACCGACTCCGCCGCTTTGAGCGCCAAGAACTCCCCGCGCGGGTCGGCCCATTTATCCTGCACGGCGCTGGCCACGTAGACCGGACGCGGCGCAATCAGCGCCAGCAGCAGGTGCTGATCCAGGGGCAGCGCCGCCGGTTCGTGGATGTAGCGCTTGCAATTTTCACAAAACCAGTGGGGGAAGTTGAGGTTGATGGACGCCAGCGTTTCGCCAAAGGCCCGCACCGTCAACGCGGCGCCCATACAGCCCGAATCGTTGGAGATGACCGCAGCAAAGCGCTCGTCCTGGGCGCCGGCCCACAGCGCGGCCTTGCCCAAGCGCGAATGCCCCACCAGCGCCACCCGGCCGGCGTCGATCTGGGCATCCTGCGCAAAATAGTCCATGGCGCGCTGGAGACCCCACGCCCACGCGGCCACCGTGCCCCATTCGTGGGCCGCCGGCCGCGTTTGACCGGCGCCATAACCCAGCAGATGCACGCCGTTCTGAAAATCATCATCAAAGTCGGGGTCCAGGTCGCCGCTGTAGATGGTGGCCAGCCCGTAGCCGCGCCGCAGAATCATCTCCACCGGCCAGCGGCTGGCGCTCGTCCCACGCGCCTTTGCCGTGGCGCGGTTGTTGACCACGCGTCCATCGGGGTGCGCCGGGTCGGGCGAGCGGTCGGGAATCCAGTTGGTGGAGAGCGCAATGCCCGGATCGGCGTGGATGGTGTGGTTGCCCATAAAGTTGAGCCCCACAAAGAGCGGCGCCGGTTTGTCCTTGGCCGTCATGGGCAAATAGAGCAAAATGTCCATATAGGGGCGACTCTCGCCGGGGTGAGAATCGGCGGGACGCGCGTCATCGGCCTGTTTATCAGCGCGTTGAAACCAGATGCGCACCTCTTTGCGCATGGCCAACCCGTTGAGGGCGTTTTCGGCATACGCAAGCGGCTCAACCGCAATATCCAGATCCATGGCTGGGGTCGCGCCATAGATTTCATGGGCAAAAATCTGCAACAGCCGCGGTCGCTGCACGGTGCGCCATGTCGGCACATCCTGCACCCGCTTGCCATTGGGGAGCGTCAACGGGTCCGGCAGCGTGTAGGCCGGTACGTTCTCTTCCTGCGTGTGCAGCGCAAGTTCGAACTCCGCGCCGCCGGCCAGTTGCACCGGCAGAGAGGCGCGGCCCTGCGCCGTCATTTCTTGCACAGCCTGTGAAAATTGCTGGCGAAACAGTTGGTAATCTGCCACCCGCAACATGTACGATTCCTTTCATAGGTTGTCTGGGACTATGATTGTATGAGGACTATGATGACGCGTGGAGGCTGTAATCCGTTGTCCTTCCCCGCCACATAAAATCATAGCCCATCACTTAATCATTTGAATCATAGTTTAGACCCGATTCGCCTCCCATCAGCATTGTGCGCCCGCCCAACCCTTTACATAGGCCCAATCCGCTGCGGGCCGGGGTCGGTGATCAGCACGGAGGCGTCGAAGCTGGCCTGCATAAGTTCAAGTTTGAGCATTTGGTGCGCCGGGCTATCCCACAGATTGTCAAACTCATGGGGATCGACCTGCATATCATACATCTCACCCAGACCGTGGCCGTGATAGAGCACCAATTTGAGACGAGCGTCGCGGTACATGGTGGCGTGGGTGGCATTGGCCAGGCCCAGAGCATCGTAATATTCGCAGCGCACAAAATCGCGATGGTGATGGGGCGGCTGCTGGCCGGTGAGAATAGGCAGCAGCGAACGTCCGTGCATTGGACGCTCCGCGGGGGCGGTGGGCGGCGTTTGGCCGGCTAATTCCAGTAGCGTGGGCGCAATGTCGGTCAGCTCTACCAGGGCATCGCTGCGCAGCCCGGCCTGGAAGTGTCCGGGCCACGACCAAATCATGGGGACGCGCACCAACCCTTCGTAGAAGCGACACCCTTTCTGAATCAGCCCGTGGTCGCCCAGCATTTCGCCGTGGTCGCTCATAAAAATGATGATCGTGTTTTCACGCTGGCCGCTCTCTTCCAGCGCATCCAGAATGCGGCCAAGCTGGTCGTCGATCAGCTTGATCATGGCGTAATAGGCGGCTTGCAGCGTTTGGGCGTCGCGCTGGCCGCCTGTGCTTTGGGCCAGCCAATCGGCGTTGAGCGGCGAGGGCGGGATGACCGGGCTCTTGATGTCCAATTCATCCGGCGTGCGCACCCGCGATTGGAAGTCGATGGCGGCCAACGTTTCCTGCTGCGCCAGATCGCTCAGGCGAAAATGGGGACCGGGCATGGCGGCCGGGTCAAACTGGTCGCGGTAACTTTGCGGTGGGTTGAAGGGCGGGTGCGGATCGTAAATGTTGACGCTGGCCAGCCAGGGGCCGGCGCGTTCCTGGCGTATAAACTCGATGGTCTTGGCGGCGCACCAGGTGGTCTGGTGCAACTCAGCCGGCACGCCTTCAACGCTTTGCGTCAGTTCGGCCAGCGAGTGGCCCTGGGCGCGCACCCAATCAGCATAATCGTGGCCTTGCGGCCAGTCGTCGCGCGGGGCGTGGCTGTATTGCCAGTAGCGATAGCCGTCGCTGATGTTGCCGGCGGCGTCGGTCTGACGCTGCTCAATGCGCCGGTATGCGCTGCTTAGGTGCAGCTTGCCGATCAGTCCGCAGTCGTAGCCCAGATCGGCCAGCCGCTTGGTCACCAGCGGCGGCTGGGGCGGAAACGACTCCAGTCCGTTGGCGTTGATGTGTACCGCGCTGGGGTAAAGTCCGGTCAGAAAGCTGGCCCGGCTGGGCGTGCAGATGGGACTCTGGCAATAGGCATGGGTAAAGGCCACACCCTCGGCCACGAGCCGGTCCATATTGGGCGTCGATACATGCGGGTTGCCCAGCGCGCCGATGGTATCGAAGCGCTGTTGATCGGTGCAGATCCAGAGAATATTCGGAAACATAGGGATTTACGATTTGGGATTTACGATTTACGAGTCCGCCGCGCGGATCGTTGTTCGAATGGTGAAAGTGTGCGACGCACTGCCGCAAACCGTTTTGAACTATCAATCACTACGGCAGGCAGTGCGTTGCACACGGCTTAACTCAATGCACAGTGCATTGCATACGGCCCTACCTGCGACTTGCCAAAAACATCTTCAGCGCCATCTGGCTGCCCTTGCGACCAGTAGCAATGGCAGGCAGTTCAGCCAGTGGATAGAATTGGGCGCGGCCTTCATCGCTGTGGCGCAGGCCGCCGCCGGTGATGTGCGCTTCGTAGACAAAGTAGATCATGGGGCCGGGCCAGTCGGGATAGGGCTCGAAGAACCAGCCCAGCGATTGGATGAGTTTCACGGTCAGGCCGGTCTCTTCCTTTACTTCGCGCACGGCGGCGGCTTCGGGCGTTTCGCCATACTCGATCAGGCCGGCAGGAAAAGCAATACCCGTTTCGTTGGGCGGCCGAATGGCAACAACGCCGGCATCGCCATGTGCCACCACCACCACGCCGGTCGCATTGGTAATTAACTGAATCCAGCCGCACTCAACACAGGTGACGCGCGGAATGCCATCATCAAAGAGCACCTTGCGCACCAGCGCCGCCCGGCACATGGGACAATATTGAAGCGCGTGCGTAGGCAAGATGCCGCCGTCGTATTGCAACCCCTCCACTCCTCTACTCCTCCACTCCTCTACTTCCCATCTAATACCGAATTCACCTCGGCAAACTCCTCCGTGCTCAACGCCCAATCCGCCGCCTGGGCGTTGGCCTGTACGTGGCTGAGTTTGGTGGCGCCGGAGATGACGGAGCTGACGCTGGGCTGGGCCAACAGCCAGGCGTGGGCCAGTTCGCCCATGGTGTGGCCGCGTTCTTCCGCCCAGGCGGTGAGATTTTCCACTTTGCCGTAATTGGCGTCGGTCATGTACTTTTGCACGTAGGGGCTGTTCTCGCCGCGCGAGCCGGCCGGGGCCGCTTCACCGCGCTTATATTTGCCGGTGAGGAAGCCGCCGGCCAGTGGGAAGAAGGGCAGGATGCCCACGTTGTGCGCATTGCAGAAGGGGATGATTTCGCGCTCCTGGTCGCGCTCGAACATGTGGTAGTGGTTCTGGATGCTGATGAAGGGCGTCCAGCCGCGCAGCTCGGCCAGCAGATTGGCGCGCGCCAGTTGCCAGGCGGCGTAGTTGGAAGCGCCAATATAGCGCACTTTGCCGCTGCTGATCAGATCGTCCAGCGCGCGCAGCGTCTCTTCCAGGGGCGTATCGTTGTCCCAGCGGTGCATTTGGTAGAGGTCAATGTGGTCGGTTTGCAGGCGGCGCAGGCTGGCCTCCACATTTTGCATAATGTGATAGCGCGAGGCGCCCTTGTCGTTGGGGCCATCGCCTGTGGGCGAAACGACCTTGGTGGCCATGATCACTTTGTCCCATTTGCCCTTGAGCGCAATGCCCAGCGCCTCTTCCGAACGGCCCTGCTGATAGATATCGGCGGTGTCGATAAAGTTGATGCCCAGGTCGATGGCGCCAGAGACAATTTGCGCCGTGTCAAGCTGATCCACCTTGCCGCCAAACTGGTTGGTGCCCAGGCCAATGGCCGATACGCGCAGGCCGGAGTTGCCGAGAAGTCGATATTGCATTGGGAGTTTCCTTTCGGGATTGTTGATTATGAACTACTGATTGGAGAATTTATTTCCATAGCCAAACGCCATAATCTGTGGCCGCAATCAGACCGTGGCAATATTTATCATCATACCATAAATCACGCACGGTCAACTTGGCATTCCAATCTCCACCGACAACGTTTGTCCAGTTAGTTTGCTCTGAGTTCAATCGTAATACGCCGCTCTTAAGCGTGCCTGCATACAAAGCATCATCCACGAATGCAAGGGAATATAGCGATGGTGTTTCCGTGGTAACAAGTTCCCACGCTGCACCCGTTTGACTTTTGTAGAGTCCATGATCGGTGGCCAGAAAATAATAATTCACATCATCGTTATAGACAATATCCCACACATTTTGAACATCGCTACGCAAGCCCGCACTTTGATTGACGGGGATGTCATTATTCAATCTCCAAAGCCCCCCATTACCACCGCTGACATTAGCCCCGATCCACACGACATCGGCAATATTCGTCAACACATTGATGTTTCGAGGTTCTGTTCCTAGCGATGTCCAGGTTTCGCCACCGTTTTGGCTTTTGAAAAGCCCGTGCGACTCGGTTCCAGCATAAAGCCCTGAATTGGCAAAAACGACTGTACGTGTACGCGCTGTCAGCTCGGGCAGGGGTTTAGGCGTCCACTGTTCACCGCGATTCGAGGAGACAAATACAGTATTATTATATGGCGCGGATAGTCCCCACTCATCATCAAACGCAACATCCAAACTGGGACGGGTTCTAAACACTGGTCCAAAGTTGAGCGGTTTCGGGCAATCAAGAAGCGCTGCCTTATAAAGACCACCGGTTTTACGCTCGTGATCACCACGCTCACTGACATAAAGCGTATTACCTTCAAGGGCTAATGCTGATGTATCCGAGAGTATTGTTTGTAAGCCAATTTGCACCCAGGTTGGCGGCGGCGTGACCTCGGACGTCGGTTGGGCCAGGATCAGCGGCAGGAGGACAGGTCCGGGCGTCGGGCGTATTTGCTGCTCATATGTCACGCTGACGGCATGTTCCTCGGCCGGCATGGTCACGCTGTTGGCCGCAGATTTGGTGCTGACATCATTTGTTCCACTCCAACTGCTCACAATCCAGCCCGCGGCTGGGCTGGCTGAAAGGGAAATGTTCTCTCCCTCACTATATTTATTCGGGTCGCATCCTTCCGAATTGGCGGGCGACGCCACTGGATCCGAACCGCTGCCGGTATGGCTAAGCGAGAGGGTAAAGCAGGGCTTTGGTGTCGGTAATGTTGTCGGCGTTGCCGGTGTCGGTGTCATTGTTGCCGCTGAGGATGTTGTCGGTGTCGGTGTTGGCGGAGTCGATGTTGGCGGAGTCGATGTTGTCGGAGTCGATGTTGGCGGTGTCAATGTTGGCGGTGTCGCTGTTGCCACTGTCGGGGTTGTCGGTGTCGGGGTTGTCGGTGTCGGCGTCGGCGTAAATTGGATATAAATGACGCCGACCGTGTGATTGCTGGCGGGCATGGTCAGGCTATTTGTTGCATCTGTGCTGCTGTCGTTGCTGGTGCCGCTCCAGCCGCCGACCTGCCAATTGTTGGCCGGGCTGGCGGTCAGCGTTATGTTTTCGCCGGATACATATTCATGCGGATTGGTGCAGCCATTCGATTGGCCCGGTACCGCGCTTAAATCCGCGCCGGAGCCGGATTTGGTCAATTGCAGCGTATAGCAATTTTGCGCAGCATATTCTACCGACACGGCATAGTTATACGAGGGCATGATGAAAGTATAAGTAGGGCTGCTGGACGGTGCGCCATTCCACTTGCTGACCGTCCAGCCTTGATTGGGGTTGGCCTGCACGGTAATGGTTTCGCCCGGTGCAAAACTACCGCTGGCGCATTGGCTGGCCGCCGATCTGGCGGGTGTGGTGGTGGGCGTACCGCCATTGTTGACTGCCGTTACGGTGAGCGTGTAGCAATTGCCATCTTTGACCGGGTTGGGCGTTTTGTTGTTGCTATTGTGGCCCAGTTGCAGATAGTCATTGCTGCCCCAACACTTAACGCCGCTGTCGGCGAGCAATGCGCAAGTGTGCTCCACGCTGGCGTCCAACTGCCGCACGCCGGATAGCCCCGGCACTGTCTGCGGGCTCGTGCTGGATGTGGTGGTCCCGTCCCCCAATTGGCCAAACTTATTGGAGCCCCAACACTGCACGGTAAAGTCTGATTTCAACACGCAGCTATGGCCGATATGATCGTTGATCTGGTTCAAAAAGAAGCTGGCGGCCGCCACGGCAATACCATTGGATGCGCCCGGCACTTTGTACGGGGTCAAATGGTCATTCACGGTGCCGTCGCCAATTTGGCCGCCGTCGTTGGAGCCCCAGCAGCTTACGGTGTTGTCCTGGTGCAGCACGCACGTGTGCGAACGGCCGGCGTTAATGGCTTTGGCGTCGCTGATGCCACTGACGGCGGTGGGCGACAAATTGCTGCTGGTCGAACCATCCCCCTGTTGACCCTGCACGCTGTCGCCCCAGCACAACACCCCGCCCGTCTCCAAAACGGCGCACACGTGCCCCCCACCCACCGCCAGCATAACGGCACTGTTGATGTTCGGGATCAACACGGGCGAGGGCTGATTGGTGGTGGTGCCATCGCTCATTGCATAGTGTTCGTTGTTGCCCCAACACTTGACCTGTTTGGTCAACAGCAGGGCGCATGAAATCCAACCTGCGGCATAAACTTTGTCGGCATTATTGATGTTTTGCACAGCCACCGGCTCGGGCCGCTGGGTAAAGGCGCCGTCGCCCACCTGTCCCGCATTGTTGCGTCCCCAACATTGAATGGTGTGATCGCTCATCACCGCGCAGTTGTGCGAGTCGCCCGCCGCAATTTGCAGCACATTGGACAGGTTGTGAACGGCCTGCGGCTGCACCGAATCAGCAGTTGAATTGTTGCCCAATTGACCATATAAGTTCCAACCCCAACATTTCACTTGCCCATTGCTCAAGAGTGCGCACGTATGCCGCCAGCCATTGGCAACCTGAATGACGCCGCTCAGTTCGCCTGCCGCAATTGAAACTCCGGCCGCAGACGCCTCTTGACTCCGATTTGACGCCGCGACCCTGTGCGCGCTCAACAGGCTGATACAGAGGAGAAGGAGCAAACCGCAGATAAGCGCCGATGAACGCAGATTGGGGAGTTCACCTCTCCCTGGCCCTCCCCTGGAAGGCAAGGGATTATGGCTCCTTCCTCGCGCCAAGAAGGTTGGGAGGGGGTCCAATCTCGGTGCTTTCTGGGTTTTGCGGGTGCGAAGTGGGTAAAAGGACATTGGGTATCTGCCTCTATTCTGGGTGGGGGTGCAATGAAACCGTCAGCAGACGCATGTTGCTTTACAATAATTATCAGTGTACCGCAACGGTGTTAGCGATGTAGGCAGCGGTCTCGCCTGCTGAATCCAGCCCTATCTCCTACCGTTGCGATCTACTGATTATAGGTGGAAGCCATCCATTTGCCAAGCAACGGCGCGCCATATCTCGAAGTCTCAAAACCACATTTGACACCTCTTTTCGATTGATGTAGCATATAATCGTATCCTCTCCCCTTTTCCCTAAACGTTCATATCGCTGCTTAATGTTCGCTTTGTCAACTTGTTTCAGGTTGAAAACTGGTTCATACTGGGCAGTTTCTGCCGCTCCCACAGGATACATAAACTGCCCTTTCAATTCCGCCATACCATTGCAAAACAAAGGAGACCGCTATGCATTCGACAAGATTGAGCCGCCGCCGTTTTCTCCAATTTGCCGCGGGCAGCGCCGCTTTAACTGCCCTGGCCGCCTGTGCCACGCCTCCCGGCGCCGCACCGGCTGCGGGTGATGCCGGCGGCGCCGCCGAAGGCGTAAAGTTGAGCTTTCTGAACCGCGGCGGCCAGTTCATTGAAGATGTAATGAACCAGCAGATGAACCTCTATCGCGAGACACATCCCGATATTGCGTTTGAGATCAATGCCGTCCCCGGCGATCAACACCAGGAGACATTGTTGACGATGATCGCTTCGGACACGGGACCCGACATCTGGTTCGACGCCAACCGCACCACCGGCCCGCTCACGCGCAAGGGCGTAACCACGAACTTAGAACCCTTTATTGAGGCCGATTCTAATTGGAATGAAGACGATTTTGTAGAGAATGTCTGGATCGCGCAGACGTACGATGGGGCGCGTTGGGGCTTACCCTGGGACAGCGGCGCCATGGCCGTATCCTTCAACAGAGACCTTTTTGATGCGGCCGGCATTGAATACCCCGATCCCCAAGCTTGGCTGACGTGGGACGAAGTGATTGAATTGGGCAAACAGTTGACCATTGACCTGGATGGCAACAAGCCGGGCGACGCCAATTTTGACCCGGCGCGCGTCAAACAATATGGCTTTGCGCCCAGCACGGGTCACGGTCGCCAAACGTATATGTGGGCCAATGATGCCGAGATCATTGCGGGCGACAACACCATGCCCATGGATTCGGAAAACTTTATCGAAGCCATGAATTGGCTGGCCGATCTAGGGTTGAAGCACTTTATCAGCCCGACCCCCGCCTATGCCGCCGCTGGAGAGATCAGCCTGGTGGCCGGCACGGTAGCCATGCAGCACGATGGCGTCTGGAATCTAGGGCGCACCAACGAAGCCGGCGTCAACTGGGGTGTCATTCAGGTGCCCTATAACAAGAGCAAAGCTTCGTATGGCCATTATTCGCCGCTCTGCATCTTTGCCAAAACCAGACATCCGCAAGAGTCCTATGACTTTATCTCCTGGGCCTGCTGCAGCCACGACGGGCAGAAAATTCTGGTTGATCTCGGTATGCAGCAGCCCATCCGCAAAGATCTGCGCGAAGATTTCCTCAACAATGAGGCGCCGCCCGAGAAGCAATATCGCCAGGTGTTCTATGATGCCTTTGAGAACAAAGATACCTTCCGCTGGCCCGGCGACACCATTGGCTCCTACTATGGCGGCTGGTATCAGACGCTGATCGACTACTGGGGTCCATACCTGGATCAGCTGTGGCTAGGCGACATCCGCTGGGAAGACGTGGCCGCCGAAGTGCGCGCCGGCTCGGAGCAGATTTTGGCGACGGGCGAGATTTCCTAGTTTATTATGACAAGGTGACCAGGTGACCGGATGACAAGATGAGGGACGGTCTCGTCTGTCGCCCCATCTTCCTGTCACTGGGTGATTCTGTTGGCAAATTGCGCGGTGGATGAATCCACCGCCTGCTATGGCAAACCTGCTTAAGCAGGTTTCCTATGCTAGCCACCCGTTGAAACGGGTGATAACAGATTCGCCAACCGTGCCACCCGGTCACCTTGTCATCCGGCATGTGTATCAAGCTAAGGGCCGGTGAAGACGTGAGACGAGTGCCGGTCGAGTAGCTGCGGCAGTTTGCAGCGTATCGAGACCAAACGGGTCGACCCGCTCACTCTGGTTTCGATACGCTGCAAACTGCTAGGGCGCTAGCCACGCCTACTCAACCGCCGTTCGCTCTCCTGTACGATAGCCAAAATCGCTTAGCTTGATACGTATGGGGGCGACGATCCAGCCCCTTTGAAGGGGCGCTCGTTCGCTAGCTCAGGGTTTTAACCCTGGGCGGGCATCACAAGCCAACCACTTGTGGGTAAAGTAAGCCCATGAGGGGAAGAAGCTTCAGGCGCCGCTGCAGGCGCGCCGCAGGCGGCATATTTCCCTCCCCTAGCGCAGCGGCCAGTTTTGAAGAAAGCTTTTGGGGTTGGCTCTTTGCACTGCCGGCCATTTTGGGCTTGCTCATCTTTAAGTTGGGCCCGGTTTTGGCCAGCCTCTTTTTGAGCTTCACCCAGTATGACATTATCAGCGCCCCCGAGTGGATCGGGCTCAATAACTACAGCAAATTGCTCAACGACGACCTGTGGCTGACCTCCGTGCGCGTGACGTTGCGCTATGTAGGTCTCTTTGTGCCGAGCGCTTTGGTCACTGCCTATGCCATTGCTATGTTGATGAGCCGGGATGTTAAGGGCATCTATTTTTATCGCACCATCTGGTATTTGCCATCGGTCGTGCCGGCTGTGGCCAGCGCCACCATTTGGCGCTGGGGGCTGAATCCCGAATTTGGGCCGATTAACTATCCGCTCAAGTGGCTGGGGTTGCCTGCGCCGCGCTGGCTTACCGACCCGGACTGGATTGTCCCCTCGATTGTATTCATTAGTCTGTGGGGGCTAGGCAACACAGTATTAATCTTTCTGGCCGCCATCAAAGCGTGCCAACCTCGCTCTACGAGGCGGCTGAAGTGGACGGCCGGCCGCTGGACGCTTCCGCCACGTCACCCTGCCCATGACGTCGTCGATCATCTTCTATCAGCTCATTGTCAATATTATCGGCAGCTTTCAGGTCTTGGCGTGGCCTATGTACTCTTTGTGCGCAATTCCTCAGCCTCCTCGGCCGGACCCAACAATGCGGCGCTCTTTTATGTTCTCTATATGTATCGCAATGCCTTTGGCTATTTTCGCAATGGTTATGCGTCGGCCATGGCCTGGGTGCTCTTTGTGGTGATCATGCTGCTCACGGCGCTGCTCTTTTATAGCCAGCGGCGCTGGGTCTATTATGAAACCGAAGGAGCCGGTTGATGACGACCTTGAATCGCCACGGCGCCAGACCGCGCTCACTCACCCATATGGTTTTAACCATCGGTGGGCTGCTCATGTTGATTCCCTTTTTTTGGCTCATTCGTCATCGCTGAAAGCGCCCCACGAGATCTATGTCTTTCCACCCCAGTGGATCCCAAACCCTGCCCATTGGTCAAATTATCGGGAAGTTTTCGAGGTGGTGCCAGTGCTGGGGTATGCGTTGAACACGCTGATCGTAGCCAGTCTGGGCACTGCCGGCATTGTCCTCAGCTCGGCCCTGGCGGCCTATAGCGTTGCGCGGCTGCGCTTCCAGGGGCGCGATTTGCTCTTTGCCGCCATTCTAGCCACGCTCATGTTGCCCTTTGCCGTCACTATGATTCCGACCTACATTCTCTTTAGCCGGCTGGGCTGGGTCGGCACCTTTCTGCCGCTGATCGTACCCGATTGGTTTGGCGCACCCATTACCATTTTCCTGCTGCGCCAGTTTTTTCGCACCATCCCCATGGAGTTGGAAGACGCCGCCCGCATCGATGGCGCCAGCCGCCCGCGCATATTCTGGACCATCATGTTGCCCCTGGCTCGGCCAGCCATCACGGTTGTCACCGTTCTAGCGGTCCTCGGTCATTGGAACGACTTTCTGGGACCGCTGATCTATTTGAAGAAGCGCGAGATGTATACACTGGCCCTCGGCCTCAACGCGCTGCAATATTTCGAGGGCGGGCTGGACTGGACCCACTACGTGATGGTCATGGCCACGCTGATGGTGCTGCCGGTGGTGATTATCTATTTCCTGGCCCAGCGGGCGCTGGTGGAAGGCATTGTCTTAACGGGTTTGAAAGGATAATCACGCTGACTATTTTGCCCTCGAGGCCTACTTGAAGCTGGAAATTGTAAATGGTAAATGGTGAATTATCAATTGTGAATGCCGGAGCAGCGTGTAGCCGGCCTCGTTCACCATTCACCATTCACCGTTTACCATTTACAATTGTGGCTATCCGCACCAGGATAACCTTATGTTCACATTCGACATCCATTGCCATTTCTTCCCCCAAGCATTTTTGGAGGCGGCGCGCCGTCCCAACTCATTTCTGGCCACATTGGAAATGCGCGCCGACGGCCGCGAGCATTTGACCTGCCCCGGCAATTTTGACCATCCGCTGACGCCCGACTTTTACGCTGCCGAACAGATGCTGGCCGACATGGATCGCACCGGCATGAAAATGGCAGCCATCTCGTCGGCGCCGCCCACGCTTTCCTATTGGGCCGACGCCGGCGCGGCGCGCGAGCTGGCATCGGCGCTCAACGAAAGCATTTCTCAGCGCGTACAGGCGCATCCGCAACGCTTCCGCGGGCTGGCCACCGTGCCGCTGCAGGATATTGATGCTTCGATTCAAGAGGCCCGGCGCGCCATTGGTCAACTGGGGCTGCACGGTTTTCAGATCGGCTCCAACGTGGGCGGCAAAAACCTGAACCATCCCGACTATTTCCCCTTTTTCGAAACCGTGGCCGCACTGGGCGCGCCGCTCTTTATCCACCCCTATATTCCACCCGGTGAAGAGCGTATGCAGGAGTACTATCTGCACAACCTGCTGGGCATGGTGACCGAAACCGGGCTGGCCATTGCCAGCATTATTTATGGCGGCATCATTGAGCGGCTGCCCAATCTGAAGATCGTCTTTGCCCACGCCGGCGGCGTCTTCCCCTACATTGTGGGGCGCATGGATCACGGCTACAAAGTGCGCACCAAGGAATGCACGGAGGCCATCCTCCACCCGCCCAGCCACTATCTGCGCCAGGTCTACTTTGACTGCATGTCGTTCAATGACCGCGCGCTGCGCTATCTGGTCGACACCGTGGGCGCCGAGCAGGTGCTGCTGGGCAGCGACTATCCATTTGACATGGGACCAATCGGCGGACCGGCGGCGGAAGTGCAGGCCAATCCCTATTTGAGCGAGGCGGAGAAGGAGCAGATCTGCGGGAAGACGGCGGCGGGGTTATTTGGGATTAGTCTGGAATCTCAAAGTTGATAAATGTCTATAGATACACGGAATTATGATCTGCCCTGGTATCACGGCTCACAACAGCCATTGATCATCCTACGCGCCGGCAGCTCCATTACGCAAGGCCGCGACATCGCCCGCGTCTTTTCACATCGTCCAGAGCTATTCTCATTTGAAGACGACGGCTCGTTCAAGCACAACGGCAATATGGAAGGCTATCTTTATGTCGTCGATGAACCCATTCGCGCTGCCGATGTCGATCCGCACCCACACCCAATCAACAAAGAGAAGTGGGAATGGTTGACGAAACGGGAGTTGAAATTGCGCTTGCTTGAACGCACAGCCGTCCGCAACGACGAACGCTTGAGTGATGACGACATTGCCGAAATCTGGCGCAAACAGCGCGCCGCCGGCATCGGTTCGTCCGTCCTTGAGCCGTTCCGCGATGATGGCTGAGAGTCGAAATCAAAATCTATAAAATCTGCGAAATCTGTTGATCATATTTTTTTTCATCAATGAAAGCGAGCCCTTATGACCCAACGCACCTATGAATTCGGCGTCATCACCGATGAAATTGACCAGGATTTTGAACGCGCCTGCACCATTGCGCGCGAACTGGGCATGAAGTACGTCGAACTGCACCAGGTTTGGAACAAAGACATTCATGAATTGACCGACGCCGAACTAAACCAGGTCGAAGCCATCCTCGACGCAAACGGTCTGCGCACCCACCTGGTCTGCGGCATGTTTTTCCGCCCCTTTTCGTTGGCCGACGTGGAGCTGGCCGGCATGGAGCAGCACCCGCGCTTCCAAGAACACATGCAGCGGCTGGCGCGCTTTATCCAGATCGCGCAGCAGTTTGGCGCCCCCAACATCCGCACCTTTGGCTTTACGCGCGATGTGGGCGGAACCAACCCATCGCCCCGCTCACCCGACGGCGGCGGCATGAGCGACGAAACCCTGGCCAAGATCGCCAAAGGCATCCAGATCGCCTGCGACCGGCTGGCGGACGAAGGGCTGACGCTGGCGCTGGAAAATGCCCGCTCGCTCTATGCCAACACCGGCGGCAACATGCGCCGCGTGCTGGATGCCGTGGAGCGGCCCAACCTCAAAATCATCTGGGACCCGGCCAATGCGTTTGTGGCTGGTGAAGATCCGGCGGCGGGCTTTGCCCTGGTGCAGGGCCACATTGTGGATGTCCACTGCAAAGATGCCCGCGTCGCCGATGTAGATACCGGTCTCACCGCCTGGGCGCGTATCGGCGATGGCGGCGCCGATTGGACCGCCCAGCTCAAACTGCTGGAAAACGAGCCGGTACAAAGCTTCACCATCGAAACCCACTGGCGCGGCGACGGCATTGATAAAGCCGAAAGTACGCGGCGGACCTTTGCGGCGCTGCAGAACATAATATCGGCAGCATAACGGGCGTAAAAAGCTCATTAATCATCTGGTGGATGCCATCCGGCTACGATCCAAAGATGTCGTGCAGCCACCGTGTCGGGATGATTCATATCTAAAGCAATTACCGTAGCGCGCCCAATGGCTGTTTTGCCTTCAATGACTGCGCCTTGATCCAACCAGTGGAAATGTTCCGGCCAAGCCTCTGCCCGTGGATTATAGAGGCGCACTCTCGTTTGGGTTATTGGGTCAACAGCATCAATTTGGACGCCTTTATGACTATTACATACGGGGCAAGCTAATACAAGGTTATCTTCTTCAGATGAGCCGCCACGTGACTCTGGAATAATATGATCAATTTCCAGGAGTGGCCCTACGATGAGTTGAGAAGTGAGGCAATACCCACAGCGATATCGTGATTGCAGCGCTATCTGCTGCCGCAGCTTTGGTGAAATGTACTGTTTGCTCATCTGCACATGAGGCCATTGGGAGTGTGAGGAGACATGTTGGCGCTAGCTCTATTTATGACGAAGCAAGATATATGCAGTGAGCTATTCCAGAGGCTGAAACTGTGAAGGATCTGTCACATCATAATTGCGATGCTTTAGTAGAACGGCTGCTTGTGCTCTCACCAAGATTGTTTCTTGATACAGTGTGAGCAGAGCTTTTTCTTCTTGCTGTTCAGCGATTGTAAGCCCTTCTCTTTGCTGTTTATCGTGGAGAAGTTCCAAGCGTTCACGTTGCTCTTGCGGCATGGTTGAGCGGGCAGCTTGCCAGAGCCGCGTCGTTGAGATAGACCATTTGGGCTAGGGAGCGGCGCAACCCCCATGTTATTATCGAACCCCTTCGCTTCCAGCGCCGCTGCTGTCCACAGCTTCAACCATAACATCATCTACCGTCCTCTTTTTAAGCGGCTGCGTGTTGAATTTGTTCAAAAATTGCTTGTGGAATATCAAGCGTTATCGAATGGATAGTCATGTTATTTATATCATCTTATATCTGCTCTGTATGAAAACCGTAGTTTGTTCTCTCTGGAAAAGCTTTCGAAAACTACGGTTTTCATCGCTTCTGATATAAACAAATATGCCTATAGCCCATATGATTCACATGATTCATTATAATCGGTAACTTATCCTAAATCCAAACCTCAAAGAAAAGTCAGGTACAACTATGACCCGAATCGCCTTCATCGGCGCCGGCGCCCGCTCCGTCGGCCACATGGCTACCTTAACCCACCTGCCCAATGTGGAAGTGGTGGCGTTGGCCGATTTGGGCCGCGGATCGCGCCCGCTGCCCAGGCCCGCGCCAACGAGCGCCGCGCCGCCGACTCTGCCCCCATTGAGACAGCCATCTTCACAGACTACCGGCGCATGTTGGATGAAGTCACTCCCGACTGCGTCTATCTCTGCCTGCCGCCTTTCGTCCACGGCCAGATCGACCACGACCTGATCGACTATGGCAAGCCTATCTTTTTGAGAAGCCGCTGGCTGTAGATATTGAAGTGGCCAAAGAGATCGGCGACCACGTGCGGCAGAGCAGCATTGTCAACGCCGCGGGCTATCAAAAGCGCTACAACTCGGCGGTGCGCAAGGCGGCGGCCATGTTGGAAGGGGTCCCCATCGGCATGGCCATCACCATCCGGTTGAGCGGGCTGCCGGGGCAACCTTGGTGGCGATACCCGGTCCCAATCGGGCGGCATGTTGGTGGAGCAGCACACCCACGCCGTGGACCTCATGCGCGTACTCTGTGGCGAGATCGAATCGGCCTATGCCGTGGGGGCCACCAATCTGTTGGCCGACACGCCAAACCTGACCATTTACGACTGCAATGCCTGCACGGTGCGCTTTGCCAATGGGCGCGCCTGGCATTATCGGCAACTCGTGCGCGGCGCCGGCGGGTGGCGCGGTTTATCCGCCGCACACGGTGCAGGTGGTGGCGCCCGATATGGTGCTGAACGTCAATGAACGCAAAACGGTGGTCTATCGCAGCGGCGGGGAAACCGAGGAATTTTTGCTGGAAGAGGATGACGACCTGCTCATGCACAAAGCCTTTATCCACGGCGTGCAAACTGGCGAGCAGGCGGGCATCCTGTGCAATTTTGACGACGCCCTGCGCACACTGGCCGTCACCCTGGCCTGTCAACAGTCCGCCGAACAGGGGCGGCCCGTGCTGCTGAACGAGCTGCTGTAGGACAAGCTATTCAAATAAAGCAGGGCAATGAGCGGAGGCTGAGCTTGTCGAAGCCGCAGCGGCTACCTTCGACAAGCTCAGCCTCCGTTTACCGACATTTTTGATCGCCTATCAGCTCGTTCTACCCCACCCCCACCAGTTCCAATTCATCACTAAAGTGACAAGCGGCAAAGTGACCCGGCCTGTATTCGCTGCAGCGCCGGTTCTTCTTGTGCGCAACGCCTGTGCGTATGGACAGCGGGGTGAAACTTACCAACCGCTGGGCGGATCGCCGGGCTGGGCACGTCGCCGCTGAGGATAATGCGCTGGGATTGGTGGTCGGGGTCGGCGTGGGGAATGGCCGGGACAACGCGCCTCCGTGTATAGGTGCAGGGGCTCGGCGTAGAGCGTCTCTGCCGGGGCCAGCTCGACAATTTTGCCCAGATACATGACGGCCACGCGATTTGCTGATATGCTCGACCACGGCCAGATTGTGGGCAATAAAGAATGGAGTCGCCCAAACTCTTTCTGCAGATCCTCCAGCAAATTGATGACTTGCGCCTGGATCGACGCGTCCAGCGCCGAAACCGGCTCATCGGCCACAATCAGCTTGGGCTGGAGCGCCAGCGCGCGCGCAATGCCAATGCGCTGGCGCTGACCGCCGCTAAAGGCGTACGGATAGCGGTTCATGTGCTGCGCCTTGAGCCCGACCGCCTCCAGCAGTTCGCTTGCCGCATTGCGCAGGTTGGCCTTCGTGCGCCAGCCCGTGGATTACCAGCGGCTCACAACAAGTCGAAGACGGTCGCGCAGGTTGAGCGACGAAAATGGGTCCTGAAAGATGATCTGCATATCGCGGCGCAGCGCCTTCAACTCGTCCGGCGGCAGCGTCGTAATATCGACCATCCGGCCATCGCGCCGAAAGTTGACCTCACCCTCGGTTGGCTCCAGAAGCGCGCAGGATCAGGCGGCCCGTGGTGGTCTTGCCGCAGCCGATTCACCCACCAGGCCAAGGGTTTCGCCGGCGAAAATTTCCAGGTCCACCCCATCCACGGCCTTGACATGGCCAACGACACGGCGCAAGATACCCTTTTGGATGGGAAATGTTTTTTGAGATTGCGTACTTCGACTAGAGGTGAGCTTTCTTTTGTCATGTTGACAGAGATGATCTTCCCAGATAAAATATAATCTTGTACCCTAACCTGCCCAATTATCTGATTTGATTAAAACGCAAGCATCGCTCAACACCAACTTTAACGATTAGGCGGTTAGGTAATATGAGATACACCTTTTGGTGGGATGAAGCTAACATCGAACATATCGCTAATCACGGCGTTGAGCCACTTTGAGGCTGAGGAAGTGATTGACAATGCACTACTCACCAAGAAGGCCGGACAGGGTAAATATATGGCTTATGGCCAGACCGACACATTGGCCGTTATCTTGTGAGTCGTTTTCGCACCCAAGCCCCGACATCGCTTGCGCGTGGTGACGGCTCGCGATATGACCTCCGCTGAAAAGCGACTGGTACGTCGCCGCTAAATGTGCATTGAGAAGATCAAATTATGCCAAAACTACCAACATTTCAAACTGAAGAAGAATTGGCCGACTGGGTTGATACCCATGACACTGCGCCATATCTTGAACAGATGGATGACGCAGATGTTGTCTTTCATGTCAAGCGTACGGAGTTCCCAACCAGCCCCCTTGACGTGCGAATTCGATCCTGACTATCTCGCCGCCATAGAGACGCTGGCTGCTGGCGAGGCGTGCCGGCTATCAGAAACTGATTCAAGCCTGGCTGTTAGAAAAAACTCCAGCAAAGAAGCCCCCGACGTATTTGCCGCATTCATAGCCACTCAATTGTCAGACTGTGCATATAACACAATGCCCTCAGCAACAATATCGCGCCGAAAAGAATCACCAAGTTTGAGGCGTTCTTGCCGCGTTTCCGGCGTCCTGACAATCAGATCCAGGTTGCCCTCGTAGTTAAGGGTGCGTAGGATCTCCACTTCTTGAGCCGCATTTTTTGGGGTTGTTCCCATGACAACCAGCAGACCAATATCGCTGTCTTTATGCGTATCCTGGCGCCTGTGAGCCAAACAGAATGACCTGCTGGGATGAAACTTTTCGACGATCTGATTGACAATCGGCGAAAGTGTAGCCATTACTTCTTCTGATTGCTCGATGGTTATAGTAGTCTTTACTGTGTTGTGTATGCTAGCAAAACTTTGCACAGATGAGTTCATCATTTACGCCATTAATGTTTGCATAAAACTGCGAAAAACTCTGGCAGCCTTCACCACTTTGCGCGCTTCTTCCTTATCTGCAGATCGGCCTGGATAGCGGTAGCGAACACCATATCCATCAAGAAAAATTAGATTTGCGCGATTTGTAACTCCAAGCTAGATTCCACAGGAAGACATAGTTCAAGCAGGGCGACCAAATTGTGTGTTTTGGGAAAGAGAATTTCGTGTTTTTGCAGGAGTCCCTTGAGGTATTTTTCGGCCATTTGCTGGGCATGAAAACAGGCCCCATCATAATTTGGCCGCTTGCGCGCACGTAACTCTCTTTCTGAGGTGGCAAAATCATCTTCAGCTTTGGAGAGCCACTCTGCGATCAGGTCGTTCATAAAGAACCTTCCCGTTTCGGAGAATCTCTATGAGGAACGAATCTCCGAGGGAGACCCGCGATTGTATAGTTTCTGGTGTACGCGCGATCAGATCGAGTGGAAAATGATAGCTAATGTTTTGGCAGATACGAACGGCTGTTTGTGCTTCTCGCTCCGCGCTGTCCAGGATCACCAGCAAATCTACATCGCTGGCTTCGTGAGGCTGCCCATAGGCGTAAGAGCCAAATAGGATAATTTTATATGGCGAGAACTTCTCAACAATTTGCTTAACGACACGATCCAACTCCTGAGAAGACACTCGAAAAGGACCACTGGCCAATTTATTCGGTCGAAGTAGCGATTGTGATTGGATTTGCATGTTGGCAGATATTGAACAAACGATACGGTTTATTTAACTTATACTGCGGTTGAGATGAGAACCGGAGTTTTCCATCGACTCAACAGGAGTAATGAAATTCCGATTCTCATTCAGAGCTGAGTATAATCGAATTATACCACACCCTCTCAATACAGCGTACAGCGCACCCAATGCCCCGGCTCAATCTCCACCAGCGGCACTTCCTGCTGACAGCTCGCCTTTTTGGGCGCCGGGCAGCGCGGATAAAAGGCGCAGCCGGGCGGCACCGAAAAGGGATCGGGCACGCTGCCTGGAATGGGCGTCAGCCGCTCTTTGACCGCCCGGCCCATCTGCGGAATCGAGCGCATGAGGCCAACCGTGTACGGGTGCAGCGGCTGCTTAAAAATGGTGCGCACGTCGCCCGTCTCCACCACCTTGCCCATATACATGACCGCCACCTGATCGGCCATCTCGGCAATCACGCCCAGGTCGTGGGTGATGACCAGAATGGCCATGCCCAATTCCTTTTGCAGCGACTTCATCAGCGCCAAAATTTGCGCCTGGATGGTCACGTCCAGCGCGGTGGTGGGCTCGTCGGCAATCAGCAGACGCGGGTTGCAGGAGAGCGCCATGGCGATCATAGCGCGCTGCCTCATGCCGCCGGAAAATTGGTGCGGATATTCGGTGAAGCGCTGAGCGGCGTCGGCAATGCCCACCTGCTCCAGCAGATGCACCGTGCGCTCGCGCGCCTCCGCCTTGCTGACGCCCTGGTGCAGCGACACCGCCTCGGCGATCTGCCGCCCCACCGTGTGGACGGGCGAAAGCGACGTGAGCGGCTCCTGAAAGATCATGGAAATCTCGTTGCCGCGGATGGTGCGAATCACGTCGCCGTCGGGCGCCAATGTGGTCATGTCGACCACCTGGCCATCCGCCCGGCGGAAGCAGATTTCGCCCTCCACAATTTCGCTGGTGCGCTTGGGCAGCAGCCGCAAAACTGAATGGGCCGTTACGCTCTTGCCGCAGCCCGATTCGCCCACCAGGCCCAGCGTTTTGCCGGCGGGAATTTGCAATGTCACCCCATCTACAGCGCGCACCACACCGTCCATGGTGTTGAAATAGGTTTTTAGGTTGTTGATTTCGAGCAGCGGATTCTGCATGTAAAAACCAATTCAAAAGAATCGATCATCAGATTATGAGATTTAACTGATTATATTCTGGACGCATGAAATCTGAAGTCAAGTGTTGATAGAGTGTAAGCGCGATTCACGTTTGCCAAGCGATTCTGCCAACATGGTATTTACTAATGTATTCATGCTAACCCCTTCCTGTTTCGCGCGTGTGGCCAATCGGGCATGCAGACTTTTGGGGACTCTTTGAATGAATTTTCCGCTATAGCCGTCGCTGCCAGGTTGGGGGATGGGAAGCCCTAAACTTTCTAGCGCATCAATCGTTTCGCGCAAGGCGTCTAGCCCATTTTCAATTGCTTCCTCAACAGATTCTCCATCCGAGATACAGTCGGAAAAATCTGGAAATGTAATTAAGTAGCCCCCGCCTTCTTCCTCCGTTAGTGGCCGAATTTCGAAAGGATATTTTTGCAAATTGTCCATCGCTCACTCCATGACAAATTCAACAAACTTCCTGATGTAGATTGGCTTAATCGGGCGACGAGCAGGTACGGGCAACGTTTGTCCATCGCTGCGTACAAAAACCACATGGCTCGTACCACGTTGCCGCCAATCAATTTGATACGCTTGCGCCACCGTCTTTAAGTTGTCAATCCGCCAATCGCGCGGATTCTGGCGCATCTTTTCGAGAAGCCTGTCTGCCTTACCCATATCAAAATGTTTGTATGGATGATACTAAATGTGATAGCAATTGGCAAAAGTATCCGTTTATCTCGTATATGGATCAGATGCGTCACGCAGCCCATCGCCCAGAAAGTTGAAGGCCAGGATGGCCACCACAATAAAGATGACGGGCGAGAAAACCCACGGATAAATGGCAATGGATTGCAGATTCTGCACCTCTTTGAGCAGCACGCCCCAACTGGTAACCGGCGGTTGCAAGCCCAGCCCCAAAAAGCTGAGCGCAGTTTCGGCCAGGATCATGCCCGGCATGGCCAGCGTGGCCACCACAATAATGTGGCCGATGGAGGCGGGGACCAGATGCTTAAAGATGATGCGCCCATTGTTGGCGCCCATGAGTTTAGCCGCCAATACAAAATCCTGGCTGCGCAGCGTGAGCACCTGGCCACGCAACTGGCGCGCCAGCCACGTCCACCCAATTAGCGACAGGATCAGCGTGACGGCAAAATAGACGCGCATGGGCGGCCACTGGGCCGGAATGGCCGCCGACAGCGCCATCCACAGCGGAATCGACGGGAATGAGCGCACCAGTTCAATCGCGCGCTGGATCACATCATCGATCCACCCGCCAAAGAAGCCCGACACCACGCCCAGCACCGTCCCCAAACTCAAGCTCAACGCCACGCCCACCAGCCCAATGGTCAGCGAAACCTGGCTGCCGATGAGGATGCGCGTAAACATGTCGCGGCCCTGGCGGTCGGTGCCCAGCAGGTTGATGGCGCCTTCGCTGGCGTTGTCGCCGCCCTCGACGCCAAAGAGATGACGCTCGGCGGGAATCAGCCCGAAAAGCTTGTAAGGTTCCCCTTTGACCCAAAAACTCAAGGGGTATTTGACGGTAGGATCAATTTCGGAAACGCGCTCCAGGGTGTCTATGTTGAGCCCGGTTTTGACGCCATAGGCGAAAGGAGCAAACTGGCCATTATCAAACAGGTGGATGCCCTGCGGCGGCACATAGACGCGGTCGCGAAAGCGCGTGGTCAGCGTATAGGGGGCCAGAAAATCGGCGAAAAGTGCGGTCAAATAAAAGAGCCCAATCACAATGCCGCCCACCAGCGCCGCCCGATTGCGCACAAATTTGCGCCACATGAGCTGCCACTGCGACAATGAATAGCGCTCCTCATCCGCCGTGTGATCGCCCCCTTCAACTACATCTTCGGCGTAGCGCTCCTGCTGCAACCGCTGATCCAGCTCGCGATAGAGGTCAAAAAGCTGGGCCGATTGGGCGGCCAACGCATTATCAACGGTGCCTGGACAGCCCCGTTCGTGGTGACTTGCGCTTCGGTTTTTACAGTGGGTGCTTGACTACTCATAGACAATCCTCGGGTCTACCCAGGCCAGCACTACGTCCGCTAGCAGGTTGGCCAGCATGAGCAAAAAGGTCATAAAGAGCAGGAAGGTGCCGGCCAAATACATGTCTTGCGTTTGCAGCGCGCAGGAAGCGGCCCGGTCGTTGGCAGCGACATGACGATGCCCACCAGCGCCGATTCGGGGATAATCTTGGGCACCTCCAGCGCCAGCACGCTGATCAGCGGGTTGATGGCCACGCACGCCGTATTGGTTGATGACCCGGCTCTCTTTGAGCCCCTTGGCGCGGGCGGTGGTGATGAACTGCTGGTTGAGCACATCCAACATGCTGCTGCGCATAATACGCTGCATTTGGGCCGTGCTGGAGAGGCCCAAAATGACGGCGGGCAGCCAGAAGTGGTTCCACAGATCGACCAGCTTGGCCCAGCTCAGCGGCGCATTGGAAAATTCCGCCGACATGACGCCGCCTACGTTGATGCGCAGCACCAGCGCACCCAGAAACATCCAAAAGAGCGCCAGCAAAAAGCCCGGCAGCGAAAGCCCCACAAAACCCAAAAGCGAAAACGAGTTGTCGCCCAGCGAATATTGGTGTGTGAATAGATGCCCACGGGGATAGCGTAGGTTACGGTGATGAGCAGCGAAAACGCCCCCAGCACCACGGTATAGGCCAGCCGGTCGCGCACCAGCGGCCAGACCGGCGCGCTCCACGCCATGGACCAGCCAAAATCACCTTCGGGCCAGCCCTGCACCCAGCGCACATATTGAACCCAAAGGGGCTGATCCAGCCCGTAGCGCACCCGCAAAATCTGAAAGGTCTGCGCATCTTGCGAGCTGCCGTTCTGGGCAATCTCGGCTGCATGGTGTCGAAAAAGTCGCCAGGCGGCAGTTGGATAATAAAGAAGGTGATGACGGAAACGATGAATAAAAGTGGAATCATCGCCAACAGGCGACGGATGATGAAGGCAATCATGCGGTTTGTGGCTTTTTGGCTTGTGTGGAATACGAAAGGGAAAGGGAAGGGGAGAAAGGGGGCATCGCTTGCCCCCTGCTCCCTTTCCCCTTTCTCCCCTTCTCCCCCTCAGCAGTTATTCACTGTCATCAAAGTAATACGTCGCCGGATTCTGATTCCCCGGCGTCATGGCGATCCACGAGGCCGTGTAGTCGGGACCGGTCCAGACGTTTTTGAAGTTGTTCTTGACCAGCGTGACCACCGGCGAGCGGCCGGCCACGTTGATGATCCACATGTTTTCGGTGGCGTCGCGCACCAGCTCTTTGCCTAATTCGGCCTGGGCCACTGGATCCACTGTGCTTAGAATCTGGCTGAAAATCTCCTGGCCCTTCTTGATATTGGCGGGCGGTTCGCCCGAGGCGCCGTTGGTCTGATACCAGATGCCAAATTGCGGCCCCCAGAAGGACTTTTCGTTAAAGGCCAGCAGGTTGTCCGGGTTCATCAGCGGGAAGATGCTGCCCGTACCCCAGACGTTGATCATGACCTGGTTGCCAATGGCGCGCGGCCAATAGAGATCGCGGCTCATGGTTTTGAGCGTGGTCTTCAGCCCCACCGCGTTGATCTGCTCGGTGATCAGCTCCAGCGCGTCGACGGCTTCACCGCTGCCGCCATCCGCTTCGATGACCAGATTCAGCTCGGAGCCATCGGCAAAGGTGTAGAAACCATCGCCGCCCTTGACTAGCCCAATACCGTCCAGCAGCGCCTGCGCGGCGGCCGGGTCATAGTCGGCCTGGAACATCCCCAAATCATCCACATACCAACTGGTGGATGGGCCAACCGATTCATTGGTGACGGTGGCCTGCCCCAGATAGACAATGTCGTTGATCAGGTTGCGGTCAAGAGAGAGCGACAGGGCATAGCGGAAGTCGCGGTTCTGCATCAGCTCGCGATATTGGGGATCGTCGTAGCTCTGATTGGGCTGGAGCCCAATGCTCGACGCGCCATCGCTGGACCACAGGCTCACCGTGTAATTGCCCTCGGCTTCATTTTCCTTGAGCACCGGCACTACGCCCAAGCCCAGATGGCGCGACTGCATGTCGATTTCACCGGCGGCGGCCATAACGGCCACGGCTTCACCATTTTCCACCAGCGCCATGTGGACGCGGTCGATGTAGGGAAGCTGATTGCCGGCCGTATCGGTCTTCCAATAGTAGGGGTTGCGCTCGAGTACCAGCTCGGTGCCGCCCGGATCCCACTGCACTGGCTTCCAGGCCCAGATGACCGGCCGATCCACGTTGTAATCAAAGGCCGCCTCTTCAAAGACCGCATAATCGGTCACATCGGGATTGGTGGCCGGATGGAACTGCTCCAGATAGTGCTTGGGCGCAAAGACGCCAAAACGCTCAAAGGCCAGCGGCCACTGGTTGCCATGAAAGGCCAGCCCCATAGATTCCACAATGCCGCTGGGGCCGGGGAAGATAAACTTGATGGTGACATCGTCAATCTTCTCCAGCGTCATGGGCTCGCCGTCCACCGTCCACTCGATGTGGGGCGAAGGCGTAATGTTGGTGTCCAGCTCAATGTGCTCCCACCAGAAGATAATGTCGTCCACCGTCCACGGCTCGCCGTCGGACCACTTGAGCCCCTCGCGGAAGACCAACGTCAGCTCGGTGCCCGCATCATTCCACGACCACTCCTTGGCCAGACCAGGCTGGATGGGGTCGCTGAATTGAGGCGCCCAGCGCAGCACCGGGTCGTAGTTGATGCGGCCCCAAGCGTGAAAATCTTTGACGCCCAAAAAGGCGCGGCGCCAGGTGCCGCCATAGAGGCCGATGGACTCATACGGCTCCACCATGAGCGGCTCCTTGGGCAGGCGATCTGCCAGGGCCGGAATCTCGCCGGCGGCTACCATGTCTTTGAGCATGGGGGCTTCGTTGTAGGTTCCGTTGAACTCGGTTTGGGTGTTGCGCTCACTACTGACTTCAACCACGCTGGCGGCGGCGGGTTCGGCGAACGGCAGCTTCTTCCGCGGGCGCGGCTTCAGCTTCGGCGGCCGCTTCTTCCGCCGCGGGCGCGGCATCGGGCAGCTCGGGCCGCGGCCCACAGGCTGACAGGGCCATCGAGAAGACGACCATCAGCGCAACGAGAGAAAACCAAAATCGATGCTGTGTGCGGTTCAGCATATCGCAACCTCCTTGTGTATTCAGTTTGTATGCGGACTCGTTGTAAGATTGGGTCTCGCCGGTTTGAAGCCGACAAGGTTGAGCATATCAAAATAGGGTTGGGGTTCTACCGCGCCGGGGGATCAGCGAGGTGCGGCCACACTATAGCGTGATCATGGGGATTTGTCAAAAAGCTTGTAACCTTTCCCGATGTCTCCCCATAATAAATCATAGGCTTGAGGAGCAACCCAGTCTGTGCTACAATGAACTAGGAAAGAACATTTGAATAGAGATGCCAACTCCAGGCCAGGAGGTCATTTTGTACTATACAACATTTCTAATGCGTGATAAAAATATGGTGTGGCGCGCCACGGTGCCGGCCTTGCCCGATTGCTATGTGGACGCCCCCACCCGCGCCGAAGCTATTGAAAAGATACAGGAACGCGTTGCCCAAGTGATTACGCATATGGAAGTTTTGCAGTTGCCATTGCCTGTGAACGGAAAGATGACCAATGGCGCGGCCGAAACGCCTGCCCAAACACCATGGGAATGGTATGGCGTCTTCCAAAACGATCCCAGTTGGGGCGAACTCTTTGATGATATTGAAAAGCAGCGTGATGCGCATCTAATTGAAAGCTAGCATAATGTATTTGTGGGACGCCAATATCCTACGCCACTTTGCAGAAAAACACCCGACGCTGCAAGCACACTTGACGCGCGTTTCTTGGTCTGAGATCGCTCTCCCATCTGTAGTAATGGCCGAGGTATTGCGCGGTCGCTGCGAGTTTGCACTCAAAGCCACAGTTGAGCAAGCGCCTTTTGCTCATCAACAATTATTGGTCACCCAACAGTTGTTACAGAAATTTCATACGATCCCTTTTGATCACGCCTGTGCGGAAGCTATGCGGCAGTTGCAGCGCACAGTAAAAACTAACAAACGTTACGCAGATGCGATGATTGCCGCTACGGCAATTGCCGGCGGGCATATTGTTGTGACGCGCAATATTGTTGATTTCCGCGATCTTTTGTCTGCTCAGCAACTTGCCAATTGGATTGACTCACCACCCACAAACTAAAAAGACCGCTACACCACCATCCCCTGCAAATAGCGCCCCGTATACGACCGCTCACAGGCGGCGATCACGTCGGGCGCGCCTTGGGCCACAATGTAGCCGCCATCCTTGCCGCCCTCCGGCCCCAGGTCGATGACCCAATCGGCGCACTTGATCACGTCCAGATGATGCTCGATGACGACGACGCTGTGGCCGGCGTCCACCAGCAGGTTGAGCGCGTCCAGCAGGCGCTGGATGTCGGCCAGGTGCAGGCCGGTGGTGGGCTCGTCCAGAATGTAGAGGATGCGACCGCCGCGCTTAATCTTGCCCAGTTCGTTGGCCAGCTTGATGCGCTGTGCTTCGCCGCCGGAGATGGTGGTGGACGACTGGCCCAGCTTGAGATAGCCCAGCCCCAACTGGTTGAGCACGCCCAGCTTGTGGGCAATCAGCGGCGTCGCTTTGAAGAAGCAGGCCGCGTCTTCAATCGACATGTCCAGCACCTGGGCAATGTTCTTGCCCTTATAGGTGATCTCCAGCGTCTCCTCATTGTAGCGGGCGCCATTGCAGGCGTGGCACAGCACCTCCACATCGGCCATAAATTGGAGCGAGGTGATGATCTTGCCCTGCCCGCGGCACTCTTCGCAGCGCCCGCCCTTGGTGTTAAAGCTGAACTGACCCAGCTTGTAATCGCGGCGTCGGCTTTCTTCTGTGCGCACGAAGAGGTTGCGGATGGCGTCGAAGACACCCACATAAGTGGCCGGGTTAGAGGTAGGCGTGCGGCCAATGGGCGTCTGATCAATGTCGATAATGTCGTGGATCTGCTCGATGCCGTCAATGCGCTCGTGGGCGCCGGGTAGGGCAGCCTGCGCAGAGAAACCTGCATCTGCTTAAAGAGGATCTCGTTGATCAGCGTGCTCTTGCCCGAGCCGGAAACGCCGGTAATGCAGACAAAGAGGTCCAGCGGGACAGTCACGTCGATCTGCTTGAGGTTGTTTTCGCAAGCGCCACGGATGGTCAGCGCGTGGCCATTGGGGGTGCGGTGTGCAACGGCGGCGGCGATATGGCGGCCGCGGTCAAATAGGCGCCGGTCAGCGAGGTGGGAGTGATGGAGGATGGCGTCGATACAGCCAGGCCATCACCTGGCCGCCGTGGTCGCCCGCCCCCGGCCCGATCTCGATAATGTGGTCGGCAGCGCATGGTGGTTTCATCGTGCTCGACCACGATGACCGTGTTGCCCAGATCGCGCAGCCGCCCAAGCGTGCCGATCATCTTGAGATTGTCGCGGGTGCAGGCCGATGCTGGGCTCGTCCATACGTAAAGCATACCCATCAGCTCGGAGCCGATCTGTACCGGAGAGGCGCACGCTGCGATTCGCCGCCGGAGAGAGGGTGGTGGCGCGGCGGTTGAGGCTGAGATAGTCGATGCCGATATCAGGCAGCAGATCAGCCGCTTGATGACCTCGCCCACAATCTCAATGCCCGCCTGCGGGTTGCGGCTGAATGGCGGCAAGCGCGAAAAAGTCGCGCAGTTCGCCCAGCGTCATATCGCCCAGCTCCATAATGTTCTTGCCGCCCACGGTAATGAGCAGCCGCTGGTGCTTGAGTTGGCGGCCGCGGCAATCGGGGCAGGTGCGCTCCACCATAACGCGCTTCATGTACTCTTCCACCCAAGTGTTGGCCGTCTTCTCGCGACGATAGCGGCGGTAGCGGCGCTCGATCTCGCCCACGATGCCTTCATAGGGAAAACGCCGGCCCACGTGATGTCCTTCACCTTTGGCGCCGCCGGGCGTTTGCACAATGGGTATCTTCTCCTTGCCGCTGCCGTGCATCACCACCTGTTTGGCCTGCGCGGATAGCTCCTGCCACGGCGTGTCCAGGCTAAAACCGTAATGCTCGGCCGCGCTATACATAAAGCGGCTGGCCCAATTATCTTTGTCGTAGTGAAAGGCTTTGGGCTCAATGGCGCCGCCGCGCAGGCTCTGAGTCTTATCCACCACCAGCAGCTCCGGCTCCACGTACCAATACATGCCCAGCCCGGTACAGGTGACGCAGGCGCCCACCGGCTCGTTAAAAGAAAAGTAGACCGGCTCCAGCTCACCAGCCACAACCTGATGTTCCGGGCAGGTGAAGCCGTCGAAAAACGCAGCGGCGCTCTCTTCTTTGAGCGGCGACAAAATGCGGAAGCGCAGAAAACCTTCGCCCACGCGCAGCCCATTGGTAATGGCGGCGACCAGCGGCTTGAAGAGATCGGGGTTGACCACAAAGTTGTCGATGACGGCTTCCATGCTGTACGCGACCGTTTCGTCCACCTCAAACTCATCGCTCAGGTCGACCAGCGCATCGTCAATGCGCATGCGCCGGTAGCCTTTGGTGCGGATCTCGCCAAAGAGATAGGGGTAATCTTCGCCGTAAATTTTGAAGACGGGCGCATCGATCTCGACCAGCGCGCCGGCGGGCAAGCTCAAAATGTGCTCGGCAATCTGGATGGGCGTACGCGTGGGGACTTCGGCGCGGCAATGGGGGCAGTGGGCCGTCCCCGCCGTGGTAAAGAGGACGCGGAAGTAGTCGTAAATATCGGTCATGGTGCCCACGGTGGAGCGGGGGTTACGCCCCACCGACTTCTGCTCGATGGAGACCACGGGCGACAGGCCCAGGATCGAGTCCACTTTGGGCTTTTGCAACTGATCGACGAACTTGCGTGAAAAGGCGGAGAGTGACTCGAGGAAGCGGCGCTGCCCCTCGGCGTAAATCGTCTCAAAGGCCAGCGACGATTTGCCCGAGCCGCTAATGCCGGTCATGACAATAAACTGGTCGCGCGGGATCTCAATGTCTATATTTTTCAAGTTGTTTTCGCGGGCGCCTTTGACGGAAATGGTTGTGCGCACAGATTGGCTCCTTGTGGGAAATGTGGCCGAATTCACCGGAAGTATACAATAGGGTCCAGTGATCAGAGCCAACTTGGCGCGCAAAGGTTACTGGCTCACCTCCATAAGCCACCCGTCCACCGTTTTCTGCGCGCGGCTGAAGTTAATCCCCAGCAGCACTTTGGGCCGTGGGTCGGCGGCGTATTTGTCGGCGTAACCCTTGTCCTTGATCTGCTTTAGTGCTTCCTCCGCGCTCTGGTCCAGCTTGAACTCTAGAATGTAGATGTGCGTGGGCGTTTGTATAACGCAATCCAGCCGCCCATCATTGGTGTTGACTTCGCTCTCGGTATATTGGCCCAAATAGAAGAAGACCAGATAGATGAGGCTGTGGTAATAGGCTTCGGCCTGGCTGAGGAAGATATGGGAGGGGATGTTTTTGAAGATACTTTTGATGAGGGCAATGACTTGCTCTAAATCGTTGGTATAAAAGGCTTCGTAAAGCTGGATGACCATAGGTTTGGTCAAGGGTGTCTGCGCATTGCGCAGATCAGCAATGATGTACGAAAGCAGCGATTCTTTCACCTCGGCATTGGGATAATCCAGGACATAGAGACCGAACTCGCGCCGCTCTTTGATGGTCAGATAGCCAGTCTGAAAAAGAATGGCTATCGCCTCCAAATGCTCAATGTCGTAGCTGGCAAAGGTCTGCTCGCTGACGGTGAGATTCTCCAACTTGAAGAGCCACTGCTCGCGCAGCAGCTTGAGCAGAAACGTGGGCGTTCCCGTCTCAAACCAGAAGTTGCGGAAGTCGACCTTCTGCAAGAAGCTGAGCACGGAGAATGGATTGTAAACATAGACTTCCCCGTCCCATGAATAGCCGTTGTACCAGTGGCGCAATTGGGCCAGCAGTTCGGAATGGTTCAAGCGCAAAATCTGCTCTGCCTCTTCCATATGCGGGACAAAAGAACGCTCCAACTCAGCTTGGGTATAGCCAGTCAGGTCGGCAAAGCGCCGATCTAGAGAGATGTCATTCAGGTTGTTCAACTCCGAGAAGATGGAGACCTTGCTAAACTTGGAGACGCCGGTCAGCAGCATGAATTCGATGTAGGGATCGCTATCCTTGACGACCGAATAGAAGGTTTTCAGTATCTGCCGGTTCTCAATCGCTTGCGGTTTGTTTTCCAGAAAGTCGATGATGGGTTTGTCGTATTCGTCAATTAGGATGACGACCTTGCCATTTTGCGCCAGCTTGCGGATTAACTCAGCCCACATACTCTTGATGGTCTCACTCTCCAACACCACGTCATACTGCGCGGCCTGAAAAGTGAGCATCTGTTTGATGGCCTCTTCCAAACCCAACCCCTGATAATCCACACTGCTAAAGGAGATGTGCAGCACCGGCTGCACCTTCTGCCATTCCCACTGCTCCGCAATCCACAGCCCCTCAAACAGCTCCCGCTCCCCCCGATAGATCGACGCAATGGTCGAGAGCGTCAACGACTTGCCAAAGCGCCGCGGCCGCGACAGGAAAAAGAACTTGCCCGTCGTGAGCAGGCGGTGGATGTGACGCGTCTTATCCACATAGAGATAGTTGCCGTTGATAATTTCGGAAAAGGTTTGGATGCCAATGGGTAGTTTTTGTAGCGGCATGGTCTTCTCGACTGGTGATGGGCGCCAAGCCAACGGCGCGGCAATTTGCTTGTAGCCAGTATACCACAAGCGCCAATCGCCTTCCAGCCGGCCTTTTGTGGAGGGTGTGTCGCGCTTTGGCGGCGAGATAGCTCCCCACATAGCCGCGAATTTTTAACCCTCAATAGTACTTTTGGGTGATTGAATGGTACACGAGTTGTAAGGTACTCTATACCCGCAATTCGAAAGCTTGCTGATCATACTCCTCCACTACGACAACGGCAGGCATATGGCCATCTATTCATTAAAAAAGCGAGGTACATATGACCCAATCGCGCAACACTTTTCTACCCAGACCCACCCGAAATACGCTACGTACGTTCATCCACGCGCTGACCGTGGCCGCGCTGCTGGCCGGGCTGATCCCACCGCCCGCGCTGACCAGCCTGGCCAACAGCCTGCTGCCGGAATCATTGCAGCCACTTGCCGAAATTGTGCGCACGCTTTTGCCTGAACCGACCACGGCATTTGCCCAGAGCAGCTATACCTACGCCGATGATTTTGACAACGGTAGTGGCGGCACAACCAACTTGGCGGGAAATGATGGCACGTTTAATTGGTCTGGACCGTGGACCGCAGCGGGGGGTACTACCTCTATGTCCACGTATGTTAACGGCTGTGGGAGCGGCTACTGTATCCGGATCAACGGAAGCGGTCTCAGCATTGCCCGCGAGTTTGACCTGAGCAGCACCGTGAGTGCCGATCTAACGTTTCGCTACAGATTTGGTGGGGCGCTTACGGTGCAGTTCTCGACCGACGGTGTAACTTACGCTACCGCGATAACGGCAAACGCCAGCCCTTCTCTGCAAACCGTTGCGATTCCCAATAGTTACATAGGGCAATCGGCAGTCTGGGTTCGTTTCTTAAATGGCACGGGTAACGATGATTACTTGGACGATGTAACCATCTCCTTCGTGCTTCCCGCGGGGCAGCTCACTGGTTTCGCATTCAACGACGGTGGCAACGGCATCAAAGATCATGGAGAAGGCGGCTTTGCCGGCATTTTGGTGACGGCCACCGATGAAAACGGCGTTGTCTACATGGACACAACCGCCGCCGATGGCAGCTATGTCGTGACTGGTATCACCGGTGATCGGGTGCGTGTTGAATTTACTTTGCCCACCGATGGTTCATTGGATTTCCTGGAGCCCACGGTGGCCGGTGACACCACCGTGCAGTTTCACAGCGGACTGCAGAGCGGCGGCGTCTATGCCAATGCGGGCTTTTTTGTGCCGGATGAGTATTGTTATGACGACGCCCGCCTGGCCACCGCTTGCTATAAAGTGGGTGATCCGCTGCCAAACGGTTCGTGGGCTAGTACCCAGCATATGTTATTTATATTGGACCGCCCCAGCACATTGATTAGCACAAGCGTGGGCGATAACACAACGGTTAACGCCCCAGGGCAGGGCGCTGAAGTCGGTTCGGTTTGGGGGCTCGCCTATGACCGGCACACCGATACACTCTATGCAGCGGCCGTTCTGAAACGCTTTGTGGGCATGGGGCCAGGGGGACCGGGCGCCATTTACCGCATCACCAATGCCTCGACGGCATCCCCTTCAAACCCGGCTGAGATCTATGATCTGACCGATCACGCCGTCAGTGTCGGCACGATTCCCACCAACGCCACGCGCGGTCTCGGCACGACAGTTGGTACCCAAGATAATGATTATGCGGTCTATCCCCTGATTGGCAAGGCGGGCCTGGGCGATCTGGATATGGCCCCTGATGGCAGCGCGCTCTATGTGACAAATTTGGCAGATCGCAAGATCTATGAGATCGATACCAACAACTTTGCAGCCGCACCCACCGCGCTGCCAGATTTTCCTGATCCGGCCTGTACCAATGGGATTGCCCGCCCTTGGGGCTTAAAGGCCTATCGCGGCGAAGTCTATATCGGCGTTGTTTGCGATGGCGCAAGTAGCGGCAGCGTCAGCAATCTGCACGCCTATGTCTATGCCTACAAGGCGGGAACGGGCTGGCGGGCAGTTTTCGATTACTCGCTCGATCACCCCCGCGGCGATTCCTATTTAAATTCGCAACAGACTGGTGTGGTTGAAGAACGCTGGAATCCGTGGCGCGACACGGATATTCGAGATCTCGCGTGGAACTGTCCTGCTCCCTGTAGTACGCCGCCGGCAATTCATATTGACAGTGTCCAATACGCGCAACCTGTTCTGGCCGACATCGAATTCGACATGGATGGTTCGCTGATTTTGGGCTATCTTGACCGCAGCGGCTTTATGTATGGCGAATTTAACCGCAGCAGCCCTGACACGGCCGTTCTAACTTCTCACTTTAACTCGGGCGACATTGTACGCGCCTGCAATATTGAGGGGACCTTTGTCCTCGAAGGCGACAGTCATAACGGTATCCAATGCGCCATCAACTATGCCAATGGAGAAGGTCCATTTGGCGGTGAATATTTTCACGACACGCGTGGTAATTCACCTGAACATGAAGAAATTGGCGAAGGTGGGGTAGCGGTGCTCGGTTCGCGCGGTGAAGTGGCGTTCACGGCCATGGACCCCTATGCCGCCGATTCGGGCGGCATTCGCATTGATAGCAACACTAGCGGCGCGCCAGTTGCCAATGCCACGCTCTATGTGGGCAGAAGCAATGTTAGCCTCTTTGGCAAATCATCGGGCATGGGCGATCTTGAAGTACTCTGCGCACCGGCGCCGATTGAAATCGGTAACCGCGTCTGGTGGGATCCCGACCGTAACGGCATTCAAGATACCTCGCCCACCTCGCCTACAGTGAACGACGACCAGCCCATCGGCGGCGTATCCGTCAATCTCTACTTGGATCCGGACGGCAACACCCAAGGCAATAACCCGTCCAATGGCGATGAAGTGCTGCTGGCCACGACGACCACGGCCAGCGGTGGTCAATACTTCTTTAGCTATGAAGGCGACCCTACCAAAGACAACGTCAACGGCTTGGCCAATCAGGATTGGAGCGGGGCCACGAGCGCCGGTGAGCCCACAGCGGTCCAGCCCAACACCACCTATCAAATCCGCATTGAAGGCTACGCCACCACCGGCCAAGCCTACGACCAGATTGTGGCCGGCGTCAGCGGTCTCAACAACGGTGATGCCGTTGAGCTCTCCGTCGCCGACAACGGCGGCGGCGATGCGGGCAGCGACCTGCGCGACTCCGACGCCTATAACAACCCCGGCAACGCCGCCATCGCCGTGCAGACGGGAAGTGCCGGCGCCAACAATCACACCTTTGACTTTGCCTTTGCACCTGCTGCACCGGCTACGCTGCAAATCGTCAAACAAGTGAGCGGCGGCACGGTCAGCGCTGCCTTCAACGTGACCGTCAGCGGCCCCAACGGTTACAGCAACAGCGTCACCGTCACCCCCGGCACACCGACCGTTATCAACGATCTGGAACCGGGCCGCTACACGGTGGTCGAAGAGTCACCGATTGCCACCGCCGCGCCCGCGGGATTGATCTGGTTCGCCCCTGGCTATGCACCGGCGGGCGGAACGATTGCCATTGGCAGCGGCGAAACCGGCACGATCACCATCACCAACTATCTCGGCGCAGCACCGACCGCGCCCACCGGCATCCTCACCGTCACCAAGACGGTCAACTGGAACGGCAACCCGCCCAACGCCGGGCAGCCATTTGCATTCACCATCACCGGCCCGGCTGGCTTCACGCCGATCAACGGCACCATCAGCGCCGGCGGCGTGATGACCTACGCCGTGCCGCTAGGCGTCTACACCGTGACCGAAACCTCGCCCGGTGCAGGCTGGACGACCGTCTACACCGCCACGCCGGGGAGCGGCGGCAGCAGTAATGGGGTGGTGACCTTGCAGAATACGTTCACCACGACGCCATTCATGGCGAACGACGCAAATGTGGCGCTTGGCAAAGCGGCTACCCAATCCGCCGATTATGCCGCCAGCACCCCGGCCCGTTTAGCCGTTGACGGCAACACCGATGGTGCGCTGAATAACGGTTCGGTGTCCGCCACCAGTAACACCACCAATGCTTGGTGGCAAGTGGATCTGGGCGCGGTCTATGATATCAGCAATATTGTCCTGTGGAGCCGCACCGATGGTTGGCAAGCGCAGATCAACAATTCGCGCATCTTTGTTTCGGATGTCCCCTTTACGTCGCAAGATTACAACGTGACCTTAGCGCAACCTGGCGTTACCAATTACCATCTCGGCACAGCGGTCGCCGGCAGCAACCCGATTGCCGTAAACCGTAGCGGTCGCTATGTACGCGTCCAGTTGGAGGGAACCAACTTTCTAAGCCTGGCCGAAGTCCAGGTCTTTGCGCCTGTGATCAGTGGCATGGTCTTCCACGATTACAACAGCGATGGACAGATTACAACAGGCGCGGTCAATGATAGCGGCGTGAGCGGGGTGACGGTGACCGCCTATGATGCCACGGACAATGCGCTCGGTAGCGCCACGACCAATGCAACCGGTCATTACGACATTCAGGTGGCGGTGGGAGGTCCGTATCGGGTGGTGTTTACAAATCTGCCCGAGGGCTATGAACCGAGCCGGGTTTACACTGGCACGCAGAATGGTACGACGGTGCAGTTTATCAACAGCGCGGCGCAGGCAAGTGGTGTGAATCTGGGCATTCTGTTGCCTGAGGATTATTGTCAGAACAATCCGTTACTCTGTACACCGGTTTTTGGCAATGGTACAAACCTTGGCGCTGGCGGTGGGCTTCTCAGCTATCGCTACAACAATGTTGGTTTCTCGCCGACGCCAAACACGCTAGTGAATGGAACTGCGATCGGTGCAGTATGGGGTATCGCTTATCAACGAACCAGCGGAACTGTCTACAGCGCGGCCTTCCTCAAGCGGCATGTTGGGCTGGGTGAAGGACTGGCGAGCAATCCACTGGGCGCAATCTATGCCACCAATGTTTCGAATGGCAGCACGACACTGTTGCTCGACCTGAGCACGCAGGGGATTGCCGTGGGGACAGTGCCCAGCAACGCGGGCCGTGGTCTCACCACAA
>JAWKON010000055.1:0-62994 GCA_041391125.1 Caldilineaceae bacterium | reverse complement strand
ACGGTTGAAGAGTGTTTTGGAGAAGTAGAGCGGTAAATACAACTTTGATCAACCGACCTATACATACAACGAAAGGAGCAAACCAATGATCGCTCGTGTAATTACCTTTCAACTGCAATCCGGCAAAACGGCCGAAATGCTGGAGATTGCCAACAACTCGGTGGTTCCGTTGATGCAACAGCAAAGCGGCTGTCGATTAATTACGATGCTCAGCGATGGCGCTGCCGATAAAGTGCTGGCGGTCGGCCTGTGGGAGAGCGCCGCCGACCTGCAAGCCAACGAGCAGAGCGGCATGTTTCAGGAGCAGTTGGCCAAAGTGAAACACCTCTGCACGCTGCCGCCGGTGCGCGAGCTGTATGAGGTCAGCTTTCAGACTGCGCCGATTTGACAGGATGGAAAGATGACAAGATGACAAGATGACATTCTCTCTTCACCCTGTCATCCCATCATTGGAAGGAACTGCTCTATGCACAATCCAGCGTTCACCAGCGACCTGGTCTATTCTGTTCAAAATGAGGATTATCGGAGTGAACTAGCTGTCCTAGCGCGGCTCAACCAGGGCCGACCGTTGCGGGTATTGATGATTGCTTCCGCCGGCGAGAATGCTTTAAGTTTATTGACGCACGAGCAGATCGCTTCGATTGACGCCGTTGATCTTAACCTGGCGCAATTGCATCTCTGCGAACTGCGGCGCACTGCGCTGCTTCATCGCAGCCGCGATGAGCAACTGCGGCTATTCGGGGTTCATCCTGTCATCGGGCGCGTGGACGATGAAGCAGCGCGGCTTGCCCTTTACGATGGGTTGCGTCCCTCTTTGCCGGATGCAACCCGCGCCTTTTGGGACGGACGACGGCTGTGCGAAATCGCCTTTGGCCTCCACCATGTGGGGCGCAATGACAAGATGATGCACGATCTGCAGGAACGGTTGAAGGGGGCCGGCTTTGCCCCATTGCAGCGATTGCCCGGAAATCACGAACTGGCCACCTGGCAAGGCGTCTATGAAGAGTTGGGCACGCCGGCCTATATGCAGGATCTCTTTCGCCTGCCCAACCCGGCGATTGCGCAGGCTGTGGCGAAGTTGGCGCCCGCCATTGCAGAAGGACACTTTCACGCGCTGCAACAGCCAGCCCCCGAACGCAATCCCTATCTCACCACCGTCTTTGCTGACAGCTATGCCACAGCAGCGGGCGAGGAGGGCTATCCGCTTTACTTACAAGAGAAGGGTCAGGCGCTTTTACGCCACCTTGGTGTTAGGGATCGGCTGCACTTGCACCACGGCAATATAATCGAAATAATGGCTCCATTAGTAGCGCAAGATGGCCCCTTTGATCTGATCAGCCTCTCGAACATTGCCGACTGGATGAATGAGGCGCAGCTATGTGCGCTGCTTCAACAGGCCGCGGCTGCTCTGAGGCCGGGCGGTGGAATCCTGGCGCGCACAGCCAGTCTATGCTCACCCTTAGGCGCAGTCATGCGCCAACAGTTACAAACCGATCATGCTCTGAACGCTGAATTGCCGCAAATCGAGCGCGGTCCCTGGTTTCGCACCATCGTCGCCGGTTTTCGCCCCAAATCATGATTGTTACCGTTTATGATGGAGAGACACTGGCGGTTGCGATTAAGTAACATTTCCACCGGCGGCGCAAATGTTACTTAGTGTCTATCCTGAAAATCTCTGTTCCCTTGGGGCCACAACCGATTTTCAGGATGGGTTCTTAATGCAGAGCATGAGTATAAAAAGGTCACCGGCTCACTGTCGGCAAATAGTTCCTGTAGCTTTGGGCGCCGCCAGGATCAGGGGTCGCACCAGGCGTCGGTTGCGCAGTGGGAGTCACTTCAGGCGTAGATGACGCTGTGGGCTGCATAGTCGGCTGCGCCGTAGGTTGCGTTGTCGGCTGCGCAGTCGGCTGTGTCGTGGGTTGGGCCGTCGGTTCGGGCGTTGGCGGTGGGTTCTGCGGTTGCACCCGGCTCCAATCGGCCCGAATCGCGCCTTCAATCAGCAAATGGTCGTCACTGCCGTCGCTGTTCATGATGCGCAACATGGGCGCCAGGGGCTGCGCTTGGGTGTCCGGCACATAGATATAGACAAGCCGGCTGTTATCCGGTGCGAAATTGGGATAGAGCGCCGACTGCCCCGGCTCGGTCTGGGTTAGCTGGATAATGCTGTTATCTGCAAAACGATAGAGATAGAGATCGTGATGCGAGAGCAACGCATCGACGGCGGCCACGCCTAAACCGGAACCGTCCTTTAGCCAGTCGAGGCCCTGCGTATCTTTAACGTCCAACAAGGCCTGGCCGGCGCTATCACCATCCACCTCGGCCAATGTGATGGTCTGTGGGCTGACGCCAAAGCGCTGATACAACACCTGGTTGTCCACAGGCGACCAGACCGGACGCCCGCCTAGCACCTGATTGTTGATGGCGGGTGCGAGCAGGGGGCCGCCTTCCTGCAAAAGCGGGACATCGGTCGCCACCTGCCATAGACGCCCCGTACCAAACTGGAATGCCAACTTTGTGCCCCCCGGATTCCAACTGAGATTGGAGGCGCCATAGGCGTCAAAACCGGCGTCGGCAAGCACTAGTGTGCCGGCATGGACATTGCTTTGGGCCGCAACATCGGCCTGCACCGCGGCATCAAACCAGCGCCTGTAGCCATCGATTGCAACCACACTTTGCGGCAGCCCGTCCCCCAGATCCGCCACCTGGGGAAATGCGACAAGAACGGTCGCACCCGGCGCAACCGTCACAACTTTGGCGGTTGGCGCGCCTTCGACATAGACCAGCACCTGGTTCAAGTTGTTCAGGCGGTTTTCAATCTGCACGGTGACGCTGCCCTGGGCATACCCGGCAAGCTCATCACAAGCCGGTCCATTGGTCAGCCGCCGCAAGTCGCTGCCGTCGGGATTGATAAGAAAGATATCGGAAAGCCACTCGGAACAGAGCGATTCGTGCGAGCTGACAAACGCAATCTGCTGCGCATCGGGTCGCCATGCCACCGACTCGATCTCGCCATTGACGCCCTCGGGGATTGCCCAGAGCAGCCGATCATCACTGCCGTCGGGCTGGATCAGGCGCAATGCACGCGCGCCTTCCGTAATGTAGACAATGGTTGTGCCGTCGATGCTCTGCACCAGCGCTTTGGCATGGACTATCGGCAGCCGGCTGAGCGGATTCCCCAGCAGAAAAAGGATGGCGATGATGAGTGCTATGCGGATTTGCAGCATATGGACTGATTTGGATAAAAGGCTCTGTACGAAGCGCCAACCCAGCCAGAGCAACCAGATGACATATACGATCCCCACTACGAGATTCATGATCCCGACGAGTTCGGTCGCGCCGCTAACCATAAAGGGCAGCATCACCAACGTCAGCAGACCCATCACCAGCAACAGGATCGCCATGCCACGCGGCATCTGTGCGCTGCGCTGCGCCAGCCAGGCCAGCAAGAGCGCACCGACGCCATAGAGGATCGTCAGAAACAAGATCAGCGGGTTGCTCAGATCGGTTGGGTCTGTGAAGAGGCTGGCCGCCATGCTGATAGCCAACACCAGCGTAGTCACAAGGGCCAGCGATCCAGCTTCACGACTATGAACAACATAGAGGGCATACAAGGTCACCAGAAAACAGAGCGTGCTGGCCGCGTATGCCGTCGTTGCCAGGGCCGGCGGCGCGCCTGTCGGATCGGCGCTCATCCATAAACCAATGGAGAGCAGGTATAGTACGGCGCTGACAATGGCGGCAATGCCACCGCTGCGAATGAAAAATTGGCTATTCATACATTGACCCCTGTTCGATTTGTAATGATTGATTGGTAGACCACAACGCTCTCTGACTCCGACAGGCTCAGCCGCCGAGCGTTGCGGTCTACTGTTGATTAAATGCTCACAGCCGGATGGTTGTGAGTACAACGACAACACAAACGGAAATTGATGGCGCGGCGCGGCCTATTCTGCTCTGTTCGGTTCTATGAGGCCTCCCATCGGCGGCGGCTCATGCGTGCAGGCTGCCAGGTAAGCCATCAGCTCTTCCAAGTGTCGAAAGCCTCTGCGCTCACCGGTCGCGCTCTGCTCTAGACTGTAGCGCCAGACGACCGGTCCCGGCGGGCTGCTTTCTTCCTCCCACGCCGCCAGGATAAAGAGATGATAACGGGGTGATCCGCGCGTTCTTTGCAACATTGACAGCCCTCCTTTTCCAGCATTGTGGTAGAATAAAGGCATCCTATACTTTGCTCTGAATGAAAAGCGCACTTTTTGCCGAGGCCGAGACTGCGCTTTCCATTACAACCGCAGTGTAGCAGCCGATCATTTGGAGATCATTTGCCGGTGCGGGTCAACGACCTCTTCTGTAGCATTACACTTTCTGTGGCATTACACGACGACACCCATCACCCACCTTGCCTGCCTGCACAGTACGAATCCAATCGTAGCGCACGATCATTTGGAGATCATTTGGTGGAACAGGCTTGTGTCATGAAGTTGGAAATATTTCTATTTGGCGGTCTGCGGGTGGTCGTGAATGATGAAGCGATCACAACCTTTATGTCGGCCAAAGCGCCGGCGCTCTTGGCCTATGTGGCCGCCACTGGGCGCGTCCACCGCCGCGACGATCTGGCCGCGCTCCTCTGGAGCGACCTGCCCGAAGCGGACGCCAAAAATAACCTGCGTCAGGTATTGACCAATCTGCGCCGATTCGTCGAACCTTTCCTGATCATTACCCGCGAAACCGTGGCGATGAATCGCGCGGCCTCCATTTATCTGGATGTAGCTTGCTTTGACGCGCACCTCTCGACCGCCGCCGCGCGGCCGCCGGATGAACAGATGAGCCACCGGCAGACGGCGATTGCCCTCTACACCGGCGACTTTCTGGCCGGTTTCTTTGTGCGCGAAGCCCCCACCTTTGAAGAATGGCTGTTGGCGCAACGCGCCCATTACCGCGAGCGCGCCCTCCACCTCTTGCACACGCTCACCCAAGCGCATCTCAATCAAGGTGATTACGCCCAAGCCATCCACAGCGCCACGCGCCTATTAGCGCTGGATGGCTGGCGCGAGGAAGCCCACTGTCAACTGATGTTGGCGCTGGCGCGTAGTGGACAACGCTCCGCCGCGCTGACCCAATACAAAATCTGTCGGCAGGTTTTGGAAGCGGAATTGGGCGTCGAACCCGCCGCCGAGACGACCGCGCTCTATGAACGGATCCGGAGTGCGCTCACCGCGCCACGCCACAATCTGCCGGCGGCGGTCACCGGCTTTGTGGGGCGTACTGTCGAGATGGCCGCGATCCGCCGCCTGCTGCTCACACCCGAGACGCGCCTGTTGACCATCTTGGGCCCCGGCGGCATCGGCAAGACGCGCCTGGCGTTGGAGGTCGGCGCGACCTGTGAGCCAACCTTTCTCAATGGCGTCTGGTTTGTATCGCTGGCTGCTGTGCAGCGCACCGACGCCGAAGGCCTAGCGCGCGCCGTTGCGGATGCATTGGGCTGTACATTGGCCGGGCCAACCGATCCCAAAGCCCAATTGCTGACTTTTTTACAAGCACGCGAACTCCTGATAATTTTGGACAATATGGAAACGATGACCGACGCCGCGGCCTGGCTGAGTGAAACGCTGGCTAAGGCGCCCGACGTGACGATCCTGGCCACCTCGCGCGAGCGGCTCAACCTGCAAGCGGAACAGGTTTATCTTTTGGAGGGGTTGCCCGTGCCGACCACACTGGACGCTACGGACGAAGCGTTCGCTGCAGTCCAGTTGTTTGAACAGTGCGCGCGACGCGTGCAGCCGGACTTTGTCTGCACAGAGAGCGAAGCAGGGCCGGTGACGCAGATCTGTCGCGCCGTCCAAGGGTTGCCGTTGGGCATCGAACTGGCCGCCGCTTGGGTGCATCAACTGAGTTGCGCCGAGATCGCGGCCGAAATTGAGCGCGGTCTCGACTTTCTGGCCACAACGCGCCACGATGTGCCGCCTCGCCAACGCACGCTCCGCGCGCTCTTTGACTGGTCTTGGCGGCGGTTGACCAACGATGAGCAGACGCTTTTTGCGCAACTGGCGCTCTTCCGCGGCCCTTTTACGCGCGCGGCCGCCACGCAGGTTGCCCATGCCCGTTTTCCGGTTCTAGCCGCGCTGGTCAATCAGTCGTTGCTCTGGCGCAGGGGGACAACCTATCAATTACATGAGGTGATGCGCCATTTTGCGGATGAGAAGCTGGCCGAAAGCGGTGCGCGACCGGCGACCGCGGCGCGCCACGCCACGTACTATGGCGGCTTCCTGGCCCAACAGGAAGCGCGTCTCAAAAGCAGCGCCCAAAAGCAGGCTCTACAGGAGATTGATCAGGAGGTAGAGAATGTACGCGCGGCCTGGCAGTGGCTGGTTGAACAGCGTAACGTCCAGGGTATTGCCGCCGCCGTTGGCGCCTTCTATCATTTTCTCATGCTGAAAAGTTGGTTTCGCGAAGGCGTGGAAGCCTTTCAGCACGCCGATCAGGCCTTGCAAGCTGTGGCGGCGCGCGATCCTCTGGTGCAGCTTACATGTTGGCGGCTGATGGTGCGCGCAGCCCGCTTTCATTCATCGCTGGCGCAATATGCCGAAGCGCAAAGCTTGTTGACTGCCGGTCTGGCCGCGCTTCGTCAGCTTGGGGCAACGGAAGAGGTTGCCTTCACGCTTGGCCATTTGGGCGGCACCGCGCGTATGCAAGGTGATCTGGATCGGGCCGAATACCATTTGCAAGAATGTCTGAGCATACGCCGTCAACTGAACGATCATTGGGGTCAGGCCGTTGCCCTGTTGGACCTGGCCGGCGTCGCCCACATGCGTGAAGTCTATCCCATGGCGCGCGACTATTGCGAAGCGGGATTGCGCGCCGCGGAACAGGCAGGTGATAGCCAAATCACCACCCATCTACTCACCGGACTGAGCATCACCCACCGTCAACTGGGTGACTATGCCCAAGCTGAGCATTTTGGTCGGCGCAGCCTGGCCAGCTATGAGGAATTGGGCGACAACTATGGGATTATGCAAGCAACTTTGACGCTGGGTGAGCTAAACCGCCAACTGGGCAACGACGACAACGCGGAACCCTTCTTTTGCCGCGCGATTGAGGTCGCCCAGGCGATCGGCGATCGTTCCGGCGAGGCCGACGGCTATTGCGGCTTGGGGCAGATCGCGCTGAACCGCGGCGCAGTCGAACAGGCGCTGCTTCATCTGCGCCAGGCGCTGGCCCTTGCTCACGAGATCCAGGAAACGATCCTGGTGTTGGATATCCTGCTGGAGATTGCCTGCTTGCCGGCCGCGGGCGATCCGTCTTGCGCCGGCAACGTTTTACGCTTCTTATCTAATCATCCTCAATTGCCGGAACAGCGCCGTCGCCGCGCCGCCGATGCGTTGGAGAGACTGCAAGCGGCCGGCTACATTCCGGTTGCGAAATTTGAGTCAGTCTCCGATGCTGTGGCGCAGATTCTCAGGCGAGCGACGTAGCAAGGCTCGGTTTTCGCCAGGCTGATCTGTGCGTCAATTTCTACCCTGCTGACGCGGCATGAACGATTGGAACGTGTGTTGGCATCTCAGGTATAATTACCTTCACCCAACGAGTCTGTTCTTTCTGAAAGAGAAGCTGCTACCGCCAATGAACCCAAGCGCTGCTCACAATTTATCCCCTCTCCTGCTGACCCCACTCATCGGGCGTGAACAGGAATTGGCGACTCTAGTTGACCGGTTACAACAATCAACCGTGCGCCTGCTGACGCTGACCGGCCCACCGGGTGTCGGCAAGACGCGGCTGGCGTTGCAAGCGGTGACCGCGCTCCAGCCGCACTTTGCCGATGGGGTGCACTTTGTTGCGCTGGCGGCCGTTACGGATCCGGCGTTGGTCATCGCGACGATCGCACAGAGCCTGGGCTTGCGCCAGGAAGGCGAACGCTCCTTTGCCACGCGCCTACATGACTTCTGCCGAACCAAGCAACTCCTCCTCCTGCTGGATAATTGCGAACAGGTGACGACGGCGGCGCCGGATCTGCTTGATCTGCTAGCCCAGGCGCCCGCTCTCAAGCTACTGGTGACCAGCCGCATCCGATTGCATGTGCGGATTGAGCAGGAGTTGTCGCTCTTGCCGCTGCCGCTGCCCGAACCGGCGGCGGATATGGTGCAGTTGGCGCAAAACCCGGCAGTTGCGCTCCTTGTCCAACGCATCCAAGCGGTCAAGTCTGACTTTGAATTAAGCCCCGACAATAGCGCCGCGGTCGCCACGCTCTGCCGGCGGCTGGACGGGTTACCGCTTGCCCTGGAATTGGCTGCCGTCCATAGTAAATTGTTACCCCCGGCTGCATTGTTGGCGCGATTGGAAAAGGCTCGCCATCAGCTGTTGCGCGGTGGTGGGCGAGATTATCCCACCCGCCAACAGACGCTATATGATACGTTGGCTTGGAGCTACGCATTATTGGCTCCTATCCAGCAACGGCTCTTCCGTCGCCTGGCCATTTTCATTGGTGGTTGTACCGTAGAAGCTGCCGAAAGCATGGCAACTTGGCCCACTGAAGCAGCTGGCGATGACTTTGCTGCGCTGACCACGTTGATCGACCACCATTTGCTCGTCCTTCTCTCCTCGCCGCTGGACGCGGGTACGGCCGCCGCCATTCCGCGCCTTACCATGTTGGAGAGTATCCGTGACTATGCCTCGGAGCAATTGCGCACCGCCGGTGAGGAAGAGGAGGCGCACCGCCATCATGCCAAACTTTACCGCTTGTTAGTTGAACAGGCAGCACCGGCGTTAATGGGTCCTGAACAACAGCAATGGTTGGATCGGCTGGAAAGCGAGCACGATAACCTACGCGCGGCGCTGCGTTGGTCGCTCAGTCAAGCCGGCGATGATACGGCTCTGCACATCGCCGGCGCCCTTTGGCAATTCTGGTTTGCCCGTGGTTATATGGGGGAGGGGCTACAATGGCTGCAACGGGCGTTGGCGCATGGGCAGCCCAACGCCACTGCGACACGCGCGAACGCGGCCGGTGGCGCCGCAATGCTTGCCGCCTATCTGGGCCATTACCAGGCCGCCGCGCAAGCCGCAGAGATGAGCCTGGCGATCTGTCGTCAGTTGAACATTCCACCGGGTATTTCTGCCGCTCTCAATGGCTTGGCCTTTATTTCGGGCATGACCGGCGACCACACAAAGGCGGCGACTTTGACCCAAGAAAGTGTCGCCATTGGCCGTACGTTGGGCGCGCCTGAAGTCTTGACACAAGCGCTCTATTATCAGGCGCTCACTGCCTGGTTGGCCGGCGATTACGCGCTCGCACAAACAGCTATTGACGAAGGGTTGCGCCTCTGTCAACAACTGGGCGATAGCCGCACCGTTGCATCCTTTCTCTATGGACGAGGACTGGTAACCGTTGCACAGCAAGAGTACGATCAAGCGCGGCCCTACTTTGAGGAATCAATGGGCGCCTTGCGTCAATTGGGCGACAAACGGAGTGTGACGATGTGTCTCGCTGGTTTGGCCGATGTTGAACTCAGCCACCAAGCGCCCGCCCGTGCTCGCGAGTATATCGGTGAGGCATTGCAATTATCCCATCAAGTTGGTGACCGGTGGTTTGCCGCCTATACGATCGATGGCTTGGCTGCTGTGGCCACGCTCGAAGGTGAGACTATACACGCCGCCCGTTTCTTTGCCGCGGCGGACGCCATGCGCAACGCCATCGGTGCGGCCACGCCCGCGGCCCGCCAGAGCATTCGCGCCGCGGCCTTGCAGAGCATCCAACGACACCTTGATCAACCCACCTTTGCCGCGGCTTGGGCGGAAGGGCAACACTTGAGCCTGGAAGCAATTCTTGCCCAGCCGATCCTCGTCAGACCGTATACCGAACAGCCGCATCAGACTCTACCTGCTTCAGCACCATCGCCGAGCCTGACCACCTTAACACGCCGCGAGCGCGAGGTCTTACGCCTGGTGACCCAAGGCATGACCGATGCGCAGATCGCCGAAACACTCGTGATCAGCCCCCATACCGTTCACACCCATCTCTCCACGATTTACAGTAAACTTGGTGTCGCCTCGCGCACAGCCGCCGCGCATGTCGCGATGCAACAGCAGTTGGTCTAACTCCCTTTTACCGTCTACGCAATTCTGTCTACTCAATCGGCAGCGCTGCACACCGCCAAAATGCTCAGTTTTGGTGATGTGCGCGGATGCCGTTTCTGCTATGCTTGGTGACAGCAGGCGCGCATACGAGCGCAACAACAAATTTAGAAAACCTGAACATGCAGCAGCAGTTGAGCGGCAATTGAGCCAAGGAGGATGCAATGGCAAAAATAGGCCAAACGTTTGAGAATCGCGTTACCGGTGAGCGCTTGATCTTCCGCCAGACCGGTCGGGAGAGCAATGGGTTGCGGATTGAGGTGGACTACTTTCTGCGGCCCCACAGCGGCAAAGCGCCCGTGGCCCACTTCCATCCGCGTTTTGATGAACATTTTGAGATTCTGACCGGCCAGGCGCGCTATCTGCTGGGGACGGCCGAAAAAACGGCGCGGGCCGGCGAGACAATTGTGCTGCCCCACGGCATTGCCCACAAACACCCGTGGAATGACGGCGCCGGCGAACTGCAGGTGCGCCAAAGCATCCAACTGGATCGGCCCGATCTGGCGACCATGCAGGCCATCCAACAATTTTTCGAAACGCTCTACGGGCTGGGGCAGGATGGCAAAGTGAACCAAGACGGCATGCCGAACCCACTACAATTTGCCCTGATCCTGCAAAAGTTCCAGCCCCATGCCTATGTGGCGGGGATGCCGATCCCCGTGCAGCATCTGCTCTTTGGCATCTTGGCCGGCATCGGGCGCATGGTCGGCTATCGCGCCGTCTATCCACAATACAGCGCCAATCAAGCACTCACCGACTGACCATTGACAATTGACAATTCACCATTGACAATTGACCATTTCTTAAACAGGAGCCACCCAATGACCAATCACCTAACCACCGCCACCGCCATCTACGAAGCCTTTGGCCGCGGCGACATTCCCACCATCCTCAGCTACATGGCCGACGACGTACAATGGGAACAATGGGCTGACAATTCTGCGCAGCAGGCCGGAGTGCCCTGGATGCAGCCGCGTCAGGGCAAGGCTGGTGTCGGCGCATTCTTCCAAGTGTTGGGCGGGCTGACGATCAAGGAATTCCAAGTGCTTTCAATGATGGCCGGCGGTAATCAAGTCGCCGTCGAGTTTGTCATCGAAGTCGATGTGCCTGCTACCGGCGGCCATTACCGCGACGAAGAAATTCATCTTTGGACCTTTAACGACGCCGGCCAGGTTGTGCGGTTGCGGCACTATACCGATACAGCCAAGCACATTGTCGCGGCAAAAGGATAATGGCAATTCTCTTCGCACCCATTTCGCAGTTTGTTCGCAGCGCGCCGGTAAGATGAAGCTATCAGCGTCTTTCACCATTGCAGGTGCGGATGTCGCAACATTGACACATAGAGTCTCATGAAACAATCAAGTTTGCCCGGCGTTGCAGGTGCTGCCCTGTTAGCCACAGTGCTCATCGGCTATGCGATTTACGAATTGATCCTTTATCCACAGGCCGGCCTGCCCACCCCGGAGTTTGCTGTGATTATCGGCGCGGCTGATACGTTGCGCGTTGGTCATTGGCTCAAATTCGGCTATGCGGCCGGCATTGCGCTCCTGATGACGACCATCCAGCCGCGCCTACAAGCTGCGTCAACCGCGTTGGCGCAGCTTGGCTTATTGGCTGGCGCAAGCGCCATCGTGCTCTTTCTCGCCAGTGGACACATCGGGTTACGCATTCTTGCCACGGCTGAAGCGACCTTCGTCACCAATCCCGACGAAGCGATAGCCACGATTCTGCTGCGTACGGTGACGGTTGCGCTTTTTGAGGCGGCCGGCTTTGCGGTGGGCTGGTATCTACTCCTGAGCAGTATCGGTGGGATTCGCTTTGGTATCCTGCCGCGGCTGCTTTCGTGGGTGGCTTGTAGCCTGGGCATCCTCTTCGTCATCGCCCGTTTTCTGAGCGATGAAATGGCGCTCATCGCCCCATTGGTAACCATCGGTTGGTCGCTGTGGCTGGGCTATGTCTTATGGAAGGAAGGGCAACAACTTTCTTGACAATGAATCCTGCGCATTGCGTCGCACCCGTGGTCAAATTGTGCAATGCCCGCAGTTAGAGGTTGGCAGGGAAGGGGAGATTCCATGTAAAATTCAGCCATCCGTATAACGATTTCAGTGGTGTATTTCGGTAGCATGAAAGGGTAGCAATGATGGACAACAGACTATCAATGACCGATGCAGTCACGGAAGCAACTTTAACCACGATTCAACAATTCAACACCGCGTTCAATACCCATGATGTGGACGCCGTCATGGCGTTGATGACCGCGGACTGTATCTTTGAGAACACCTCCCCCCCACCCGATGGCGAACGCTTTGTCGGCGCGGCGGCGGTGCGTGGCTTTTGGGAGGAATTCTTTCGTGCGTCGCCAAACGCGTTCTTCACCACCGAGGAAGCTGTGGCTTGTGGTGATCGCGCGTTTGTCCGCTGGTCGTACCAGTGGGCAGACGCGCAGGGCGCTGCCGGTCACATCCGCGGCGTTGACATTTTTCGGGTACGCGACGGCAAAGTGGCGGAAAAATTCTCCTACGTCAAGGGCTGAAAATTGGGTAAATTTTTCGAATCCACTTGCAAGGAACGATGACCAACCACAACCCCCAACGCATTGCCCTTCTCTACCCCGGTGACGCCGAGGCGCGGCGCACGGCCACCGCCGAGAACAACCGCTTTGCCCCGCTCTTCGCCGCGCTGACCGCGTTGGGCGCGCAGCCCGAACCAGCCGTCTATCACGATGACTTTTGCGCGGAAGTCCGCGACCAGCTCATGGCGGTGGATGGTGTGCTGGTTTGGGTCAACCCAATCCACTTTCGCTCTAAACTCAGCCGTCCCGATGGGACGCCCTAATCGATCAAACTGCTCCTGACGGTCAATTAGTTTGTAATGAACGGCAAGAAGATCGATTCCTGATCCGGGTTTTCTTGATCAACGTCATCAACCTGGTCGGATTCATCTGGGCTGGTTTGGCCTGCAACCTGGACGGTATGCCCACCCGCTGGGCTATCGCTGACCAGCAACGCGTCGATCACTTCGCTGCCAATGCCAATGGCGGCGCCATCCAGGAAGATGTTGTAAACGTAACTGGTATTGCTCCCGGCAACCAGGGCAGCACAGCGCAGAATATCCGCCCCATCACCAGCCGCGCCATTGACGCTAAACGCGCCCAACAGATAGCCTGATTATATCGGAAGGTAATTCAGGTTTTGCCGCCAACCCTATTGCGCGCAATTCACTATTCATTATTGGCCCTAAAGGCGACAAATCGGCAGATCAGGTATAATGGTCTCCACGAAAGGAAACCATTATGCCTGATCCTGTGACCTCATTGGCCCTCTCCAACGCGTCTATGTTGCCGGCCCCACTTACGCCGCTGATTGGGCGCGGTCAGGAGATCGACGCCATTGTCCACTTATTGCAGCAGCCGACGGTGCGCCTGCTCACCTTGAGCGGGCCGGGCGGCGTGGGCAAGACGCGCCTGGCTCTGCAATTGGCGCATGCAATTGCGGCCGATTTTGCTGACGGCGTCCACTTTGTCTCGCTGGCCGAGGTGCGCGAACCCAATCTGGTGCTATCCGTTCTGGGCCATGCATTGCACCTGCGCGAGGAAGGGCCACGCTCTGCGCTCGATTCGCTACTACTCCATTTACACGCCCAACGCTGCTGTATCATCTGGGATAACTTTGAACAACTCTTGCCGGCTGCGCCCCAATTGCTTGACCTGCTGCAAGGCGCGCCACAGCTCAAAATGGTGGTGACCAGCCGGGCCACGCTCCACGTGCGTGGGGAACACGAATTTCCGCTGGCCCCCCTCAGTTTACCTGATCTTGAACATCTGCCGGACCCGGCCGGACTGGCGCAAGTGCCGGCAGTGGCGCTTTTCGTGCAGCGCGCCCAAGCGCTGAAACCCGATTTTCAGATAACCCCCGCCAATGCGGCCACGGTCGCCGAAATCTGCACCTGTTTGGACGGTCTGCCGCTGGCCTTGGAATTGGCGGCGGTGCGCGTCAAGCTGTTGCCGCCGCCCCAACTGCTGGCCCGCCTGGCCGGTGCGCAAGGGGCGCGCTTGCAGTTATTGACCGGCGGCGCGCAGGATCTGCCAGTGCGCCAACAGAGCTTGCGCAACCTGCTGACCTGGAGCTATCAACTGCTGGAAGAGGGCGAACAGCGCCTCTTTCGGCGGCTGGGCGTCTTTGCCGGCGGTTGTGCGGTGGAAGCGGCCGAAGCCATGGGCAACCTGGCCGACGATCTGCCCATGGATGTGCTAGACCGGCTGAGCGCCCTCGTGGACAAAAACCTGCTTACGCAGACGATAAGTACTGATGGGGTCGCTCGGCTATCCATGTTGGCGACCATTCAGGAGTATGCTGTCGAATTGTTGACGAGCAGCGGAGAAATGGATCTGGCTCACCGCGCCCACGCCGCCTATTTTTGCACCTTGGCCGAAACCGCGGCCCAGCATTTGACCGGTCCCGCCCAACGCGCATGGGCCGAACAGATGGAGCGTGAACACAACAACTTGCGCGCCGCCCTGGCCTGGTCTATTGAGCGACGCAGCGGCGACTTCGCCATACGCATGGGCGCCGCCTTGTGGCGTTTCTGGTTTACGCGCGGCTATGTTAGCGAAGGGCGGCGCTGGCTCAGCCAAATTTTGGATTTACGCTTTACGATTGCCGATTTGGCCGCAGAGCCAGTCGAGGGTTCCCCACTCCCCACCCATCAATCCCCAACCCCCAATTCCCAATCTCTCATTGCCGGCGCGCTGAATGGCGCTGGTGTGTTGGCCAACTATCAGGCAGATTATGCCAATGCCGAAGCCTACTTGCAGGAGAGCCTGGCAGTGTACCGCGCGCTGAGCGACCAGGCCGGCGTGGCGGCCGTACTCAACGGCCTGATCCACGCCGTCAGCATGCGTGGTGATTATGTCAATGCCCGCGCCTTTGCCGCCGAGAGCGTGCAAATTCAGCGGCAGATTGGCAATACCTGGGGCATAGCTTTGGCGCTGCGCTATCAAGGTGTTCTGTGGGGCTGGGTGGGCGATGCGTATGCGGCGGCGCGACCCTTGCTCGAAGAAGCGCTGGCGCTCTTTCGTCAACTGGGTGATCAATGGAATATTGCCTTTGCCCAATTTGGCCTGGGCTATATTCATGCCGGGTTGGGCGAGATGGCGGCGGCGCGTCAATATTATATAGATTCGTTGACCGCTTGCCGGGCCCTGCGCGACAAGCGGGGCGTCAACCGCTGTCTGGATGGGCTGGCGCAACTGGCTTTTGCCCAAGGGAACTATGCCGACGCCTATCAGCACCATACCGAAGCCCAACGCCTGGCGCTGGAACTGGATGACCCGCTTTACATCGCCTTTGGCTGGGAGGGGCTGGCCGGCATCGCGGCCATGACCGCCCAGCCAACGCTGGCCGCGCAACTCTTGGGTGCAGCCGAGGCGCTGCGTGAGGCGCACGGCATTTTGATCATGCCCTCGCGCCGCCCTTACCATGAAATGGTGTCCGCCAGCATCCAGCGCCAGCTTGATCCAGCCGCTTTTGCCAACGCCTGGGCTGGCGGTCGCGCGATGACGCCCGCAACCGCTAGTGAATTGCCCATTGCGGTTGCCGCCCCCGCACCGACCCCGGCGGAACTCAGCACCATGCCCCAGCCCAGCGGCGTCAGGCTCAGCCCGCGCGAACTGGAGGTGCTGCGGCTGGTCGCCACCGGCATGACCGATATTCAAGTGGCCGAGCATCTAGTGGTCAGCGTGCGCACCGTCAATGGCCATTTGCAGTCGATCTATAACAAATTGGGCGTCAACACGCGGCTGGCGGCGACGCGATATGCATTGGATCAGGGGTTGGTTTAGATTCGTTTTTCAGGAACTCAACAAAAAAGCCCGGCATCAGCCAGATGCCGGGCTTTTTTTATTGCCATAGGCAAGATTACCTACCCCCACCCGCTCAGGCAAATAGGCAATCGAACGCGCAATCTTACGGATGTGAACCCGTCGTCATGGCGCGATACTCTCCTCAGCGTTGCAACACAGCAAATTTTCAAAAAAGTTCAACACAAGTTCACAAACGAAAGGAATTCAAATCATGTCAACCGAGCAGAACAAAGCCATTATGCGCCGCATTCCCGAAGAAGCGTTTGGCCAGGGCAACCTGGCTGTCGTCGATGAGGTTTTTGCGCCCGACTACATTCCCCATGTGCAGCGCCGCGTACCCAATGGCGCCAACGGCACAGCCGCCGTCAAGCAATTCATTGGCATGGTGCGCAGCGCCTTCCCCGATGTGCGCTACACCGTCGAAGACGCCATTGCCGAGGGCGACAAGGTGGTCATGCGCGTCAACATCAGCGGCACCCATCAGGGCGACTTTATGGGCGTGCCGGCCACCGGCAAAGAGGTCGGCTGGACGGAAATGCACATTGCCCGCATGGCCGACGGCAAGCTGGTCGAACACTGGTTCAGCAGCGATCAACTGGCGCTGCTGCAACAGTTGGGGGCGCTTCCCGCCCGCGGATAGCTCTTCTTCGTGTCCCATAGGGTCACGAAATGCCAATCCATTATAAAGGAGATAAATCATGCACAACGTACAAAAATCAAGCGGATACGCCGCGCTGATTCAGGCGGCGGCTTTTATTCTTTCCCCCATTAACTTCGTGCTGCTCTTGCCCAGCCTGGGCATTGACCCGACCGCCCTGCCCGATCCGGCTGCTTATTTGCCGGTGCTCAATTCACCGTTGCTTTATGTAGGGTCATTGATCCAGTTTGTGCTGGCCGGAACTGTGGTGCTCATCGCGCTGGCGCTGCATGAGGGCGCGGCAAATGGCGAGTCGCTGGGCGGACGCTGGGCCGTGGCGGCGGCCATCACGGGCAGCACGCTCCTGCTGATTACGGCGCTCCTCAATGTCGTTGCCCTGCGCGTGCTGGGCAGTGCGCCCGCCGCCGATCAGGCTGCCATCCTATTGACGGCCAAAGTTGTGGGGGATGCTTTGCTGGCCGCGGCCTTTGTGGCGGTGGGGTGGTCTTTTGTGTTGACGGGGTGGGCGGCGCTCCAACAGGCTAACCTGCCGCGAGGGCTGGCCCTGCTCATGCTTGTGGGTGGCGCTGCGGCCATTCTCACCTTTGTCTTGCCTCAGTTACGCCCATTGACGGCCCTCTTCAATTTGGTCTGGAGCACCTGGTTAGGGGCAAAGTTTTTACGTGCCCCCATAGCTGGCAGGGCGGCGCTGGCGACGTCGTAAGGCCATGCAACAAGAGAAGCTGGACAACCAAACGTTTTGATCAGTGCAATTTCACGCAGGAGACCAGACATGCTGCTGCAACTCAATGGCGCCCAGCTATCATATACAACGTACGGGCAAGGCGCGCCGGTGTTGATCATGGCTGGCAGCTCAGCAACAACCCAATGCAATTGGGGAAGCTGGCTGTCCGGCGTTGCGACCATTGGTCAACTTATCGCCTATGCCCCGGCGCATACAGCCGACCAGGCGCAGACTCCCAGCGCCATCGACAACGAAATCGACCGCCAACTCATGCTGGCCGAGAGTTTGCGCCGCCACTTGGACTATCAATCGCTCTTTCTCTTTGGCCACGGCTATGGCGGTTTTCTGGCACAGGAATATGCTTTGCGCTACGGCCAGCATCTGGCAGGAGTGATTCTCTGCGCAACCATGCCAGCCCTGGACTATCGTGACGAGAGCGCCAACCGGCTGCACAGACTGACGACGCCCACTTTGGTGGTTGCCGGCCGTCTGGACTGGTACACCCCGCCGATCCAGGCGGAACGACTCCACACGGCATTGCCTGCGTCGCGCCTGGTGATATTTGACCAGAGTGGCCACTTCCCGTTTGCAACCGAACCGGCCAAATTCAGTAAGGTGGTCAGCCGCTGGATCGCAGAACAGATGCAGCATCAGAACGGAGCTTCCCAATGACCATGCAAACGACTTGCCGCCAAGCCCCTATACTCTTATCCACGCCTTCTATGCGTAAACGCATTTCTGCCCGCCGCGGTCCTTGGCGCTTAAAGTTGGTGGGGCTGTTTGGCGCACTCCTAATCGGCATTTGCGCACCCGTATATTATCGACAAGAGCTGTCGCCTGTGCTGCAAGACCCGACCGCCATGCAAGCATTTATCGCTGCGCTTGGCTGGTGGGGACCGTTGGCGCTGATTGCTCTCAACATCCTGCAAATCGTGATTGCGCCCATTCCGGGCTATGCGGTCTATCTGATCGCCGGCTATCTCTATGGCGCCTTCTGGGGTGGCGTTTGGGGATCGCTGGGGCTGCTCCTCGGCAGCATGTGCGCCATGTTTGTGGCGCGCCGCTTGGGGCGACCGCTGGTCGAACGTTTGATTGACAGCAAAACGCTGAAGCGCTGGGAAAGCACCTTACACAGTGACAGTTGGTGGGTGTGGGGCGTGCTGCTGCTTTCGCCCATTGGCGATGCACCCTTTTTGCTGGCTGGATTGTCGAGCATCCCTTACAGCAAAATATTAGTGCTGACCCTGGTGACGCGCGTGCCGATGGCGTTTGCCGCCGCCGCCCTCGGCGCCGGTGTACTCCATCTGGCGGTGTGGCAAGTACCCTTGATTGCCTTCCTGCTCCTGATCCCGTTAGCCTGCAAGCAGGTGACATGGTGATTCTACAATTGAACCAATGTTATTTAGGCCTTTGTAGAAAAATAATATGGGCAACCTAGAAGGCTATTTGCAGGCGCTCTACGCGCCAACGGCGGTCCTCCACGGTAACGGGGTAGAACCCGGCATTGCGAGGTTGAGACATCAAAAACGCTTTGAATTATTTTGCATGATGAATCTCCCCTTTGTTTCTTGGGGGGCCGCACTTCTCTTTGGCTTCGACAAGCTCAGCCGCCGAGAAGTGGGCGCCTCTGTTTTGCTCAATTGCTTGTAATAGGTGCTAACACAACAGGTTGATGCGCTGTGCTGCTCGCTTCACGCCCCGTCCACCAGCGCCAGCTGATCATGAGTAGCCCCGTTGCCACCGCCCCATAGACCACAACCGGCAGCCACATCATGCGGGCCGCCGCACCATCGACAAACCCCAATCCTTGCGGGCGGATCAACCCATCCGTCACGTGGAGCAGCAGCGCTAACAGCAGACTGCCGCCAGTGCGGTTATAGAGCCAACCGGCAATGAGGGTGAAAGCCAAAGTCGCCGGTATATAGATCCAGGCATAATCGCCGCCAGGCAAATAGCGCAGATGCCAGAGCACGACGACGGCGCCCAAAATCAGGTTGGCAACGAGCGGCGAAAAGCGTTCCTGTAGCGGCTGGGCAAAGCCGCGCCAACTAATCTTCCATCATTGGGCCATCAAAGGGATCGACGAGCCGCAATGCAAAGGTCAGCAGCAATGTAGACCAAGAACCAAATTGCGCCATGCTAGGGGCCGGTGCGCCCAACAATACGTTGACATAGATTGCACTCAGATAAATAGCGGGCGGCAGCAGCAGCGCGACCGCATACCAACGCAGCCCAACCCGCCAGCGGGTGAATTGACCAAGCAGCCGTTTCACGCCTGCTTTGCCTTCGGTCACGCCCGTCACGACCAACGCCGCAATCAAGGGGCTGGCCACCAAACAGGCCAATGGCAGCGCAACGACAATCGACAGGAGGGCGCCATTGTAGATCCAATCCGATAGCGGGCCGCCAATCCAGGGTAAGATTAAAACGAGCAGAAAAAACGCAATCAGCGGGGACTGTTTTATACGAGAGCGGATTGTATTCATATTGTCTTTCTCCAACAGGATTCTCATCGCTGGCATCAATCGGTTGACCAGAGTTTGTAAACGCTCTGCCTAAACCCCAGCCACTGGATCGAGCGCGGCTTTGGGTTGTGCGATGCGTTGATCGCGCCCCGTCCACCAGCGCCAGTTGACGACGAGTACGATCGCGGCCACCACACCCCAGACCAGCGTGCGCATCCATGCCTGCTGCACCGAGTAGACGCCGGTGAACATGGGCGAGAAGAATTCGCCGGAGACGGCGTTGTTCATCGAGTGGATGATCATCACCATCAGCACGCTGTGGCCGCTGCGGTGGTAGAGCCAGTTGTAGATGATCACGCCGGCCACCATGTTTAAGATGTCGACCCACTCGGCGTCACCCGTGGCAAAGAGTGGGATGTGCCAGACTACAATGACGAGCCAGAGCGGCCACAAGGCTACTAAGCGCGAACGGCCGTTTTCCAACTGATGCACCGCATAACCGCGCCAACCGGGTTCTTCCCACGTGCCGCCCAAGCCCGGAATTAACATGCGCATGAGAAAGACGATACCGACGCCCGGCCAGGCGGCCAATTGCTCGGCGCTGGGAACCGGCGCACCCAGCAACACAGTCAGATAGCTGGCGATGCCGGCCATCAAAATCGGCAGGCCCAGGGCGACCAGATACCATTGCCACCCCACCCGCCAGTGGACGATGCGGCGCAACAGGGTTTTCAGCCCCGGCTTGCCTTCCGTCACGGCCAAGACCACCAGCGCCGCAATAAAGGGCCCAAACGCGGCCACGCCGACGGGGCTTATGTCCCACAAGTATAAGAGCGATGGCCACCACGAAAAGAGATAGGTGAGAATTACAAAGCTTGCGAACGGATTGCGTTTAATTAGAGCCGATAGTGAATTCATGCGTTTCTCCAATTTGAAATGAAGCTTTACTGATCGATATATGGCTGCCGAGAGAGCTTAGCCCAACTCCGTCAACCGGCTATGCATAGTGTACGCGTCAACCCGCGGGCTTTGGAACCATCGAAAGATGAAACAAGTGGTTGATTAGGGGGGTGAAGGGTGGTTGATTGTAGCGTGGCAGGGTCCAATGTCAACAGGCAATTTTCATGCAGTTGCCATTACTTCCCCAGTGCGGCTAACGCCAGGAACAGGTAAATCGCCACATCAGTCAGCATATGCATCAACGTGGGCGGAAGAATGCCCCGCGTTTCTACCATGGCCTTTGCGTAGAGCAGGGCAATGCCGCCGGCCATCAGCGGGCCGACTGGCCCACTGGGAGTATCGACAGGGCCGCCGGTGACGAGCGTCATGGTGGCCATAAAGCAAACACTGATCACCGCCAACTTAACAACCTTGCGGCCCTACTGATGCATCTCAACTCTGCTCAAATAAACGGCAATAAAAATCAGCGGTACAACCAATACATAATTCACCCCCAGCGCCCCCTGGAAGCTCCACGCATCGGCAATCATACCGGTCCACAGCGGCGGGATCATGGCGCCCAGCGTCATGGCCACATTGAGTGTGCCGGTGAGGGCGCCGGTCTGCGCATCGTAGTGGCGGGCGCCGAAGGCCAGCGCTGTGGGGAAGAGGCCGGAGAGGCTCAGCCCGGTCAAAAAGACGCCGGCCACCACCAGCCAGGTGGAGCCAAAGATCACCAGTGGATAGGTCAACGTGATGCCGATGCCCAGGATGAGCAGTGTCTTGGCATAACCGATTTTTTCGCTAAAAGCGGCGCACAAAAAGCGCCCGGTGGTCAGCGCCACGTAGAAGACCGAAATCATAGAGACCGAGGCAAAAATGGAAAACCCGGCCGATCGCTGCATGAACACAGCGATCCAACCCAGCAGGCTGTAGGCCACCCCGTTATATGAAAATGCAATGAAAAAGAGCGCCAGAAAGGGCCCATCGCGCAGCATGGACCAATCCAGTTTTTGTGCGCCAGCTTCTTCTTTTTCATCGTTGCCGTTGCCAGCCAGCATCAGAAAGAGCAAGCCGTAGAGCAGCCACAGCAGACCGGCCCCGCCCACGGCCCAGCGCCAGGGCAGACCACCTTCCAATAAATAGCCAATCAGCAGCGGCGAGATCGCCGCCCCCGCCCCATAAACCCCATGCAGCGTATTGAGCGCCCGCGATCGCGACGCGCGATTGGCGTCGGCCACCAGCGCGTTGATACCCGTGGAGAGTGCGGCCTGCGTCAGATTCACGGCGGCCAACGCGGCCAGAAAGAGCAGCCACGGCGTGGCCCAAGCCGTCAGCCCCAGCGCCACGCTCACCAGCAGCGCCGCCAGCCAGACCATGCGCTGCCGCCCCAACCGGTCCGACCCCACGCCGGCCAGCAGATTGCCCAGTATGCCCCCAATGGAACGCGCCGGAAAGATCAACCCAATGGCCGCCAGCGACAGCCCAGCCGCCGCAAACTCATCCGTAATCGACGGCATCACCGCCGGAATCAGCACCGCCACCGTGCCAATCAGCACATAGCCCGCCAACCCCAGCGCCGTTACCGTCCGTTTGCTCGCATGTTCGATGATCTGCTCCTTCAGTTTGGCTTGGATATTTGTACAAATCAGCATAGAACCAACTCTATGTTTTTGCCAAACCCTGAGAAACCGCAAATTGTGCCGATTTCCCAGATTTTTCGTCCCTTTGAGACTCGCAAAGGGTTGACATGCGCACGTCCCCTGCCCTGAAAATAGCCACAAAACACAAAAGTCGCAAAAGACCTCGTCCCCATACCAAAGGGCTCCCAGAATGAGAGGGTGCGTCCCAGATTTGGGAGAGGCGGCGCGGCGTGCAATATTGCCCCCCAATCTGGGACACACCCAAGAATGAGGGAACAAATTGAGCGAATCAGGATCATCGGGTATACTGACGTCAATTATGAAACTCGCCACCCTTTGTTACGTCAAACAGAACGGGCAAACGCTGATGCTGCACCGCATCAAAAAAGCCAACGACATGCACGCCGGCAAATGGAACGGGCTGGGCGGCAAGCTCCACCCCGGCGAAACGCCCGAAGCCTGCGCCATCCGCGAAATTTATGAAGAGAGCGGCCTGCACGTCACCAATCCGCGGCTGCACGGCGTCATAACCTTCCCCGCCTTTAGCCAAAACGAAGATTGGTACTGCTTCCTCTTTACGGCCACCCAATTCAGCGGCGCGCTCATCGACTCGCCCGAGGGCGTGCTCAAGTGGGTGGATGACGACAAGCTGCTCGACCTGAACCTTTGGCCCGGCGACCGCATCTTTATCCCCTGGCTGGCAAAAGACGCCTTCTTCTCCGCCAAATTTGAATATGTGGATGGCCAACTGGTAGACTATGCCGTGGTCTTTTATTGATCGCCTGTGAGAATAGACCACAGATTGGACTGATTGGGTGGATTGATACGGCCAGCGGCGGTTGAGTAGGCTGCGGCAGTTTGCAGCCGTATCGAAACCAAAGCGGGTCTATTACAAGAGATCCCATTAAACTATCAGTGTTCCATTTGCACGTCATGCATCCAGGAAACCTCCAATGAGCGCACCCACCCAAATCACCGAAAATCTCTGGTCCATCACGCGCGGGGCCAATATCTTTATTTTGCGGGCACAGGATGGCCAACTGGCCATCATCGACGCCGGCATTCCGGGCGCGCTCAAGCCGCTGAAAGCTGCACTTGCCGCCCTAGACTTTCAGCCCAGTATGGTCAAGAAAATCCTGGTTACCCACGCCGATATGGACCACGTGGGCAGCCTGCACGGCATCGCCGCCGCCACGGGCGCACGCGTCTATGCCGGCAGCCTGAGCAAAGGCTATATTGAATCGGCTACGTCGCCGCCGCACATACCGGCGTTGATGGCGCTTATCGGCCGTCCCATTCAGCTTTTCACCCAGCCCAAGGTAAAAGTTGATCAAGTCGTGCAGGATGGCGACCTCATTGATTTCGATGGCGGCATCCAAGCTGTCTTTGCGCCCGGTCACACCGAAGACAATTTCTGCTATTATTGGCTCCAAGCCGGAGTGCTCTTTGCGCCGGATTTATTCACCCGATTTCGCGGCAAAATAGAAATCACTTCAAAAACCATGTCCTGGGATGTGGCGACAGCCCGCACCAGCGCGTACAAAGTATTAGCACTGAAGCCCCAAATCATCTGTTTTGGTCATGGTCTGCCTTTGCGTGTGAGCAATGGCGAAGCAGAAATGGCAGACTTGCGACAAACTATGTAACACAGATTGCATCAATGCAGCGAGAACAAATCTGCGCAAATCTGTGAAATCTGTGATTTAAAAATATGGTTTTGTTATGACTGACCTCATCAAAATACTCGATGTTCCCACCGCCCAGCAGACCATCCTGCGTCGCCTGGCCTGGGACGAACTCAACATCCCCGACCCCATTTTGGACCGGCTGGAAGAGCTGTTTGGCCAGCGCATCTCGCCGGATGAAGCCGTGCGCCGCATTCTGGCCGATGTGCGCCAAAAAGGCGACGCCGCCCTTTTAGACTACACGCGCCGCATTGACGGCGTGGAGCTCCCCAGCCTGGTTGTGAGCCAGGAACAGATTCAAGCAGCTTACGATCAAGTGGAACCCAAGGTCGTCGACGCCATCCGCCTTTCCGCCCGGCGCATAGAGGCCTTCCACCGCCGCCAGCCCTCGCTGAGCTGGATCCACAACGACGCCGACGGCACGCTGGGTCAATTGGTGCGTCCCATTGGCCGGGTGGGCGTCTACATTCCGGGCGGTTCGGCGCCGCTCTTTAGCTCGCTGCTCATGACGGCCATTCCGGCGCGCGTGGCCGGGGTGCCGCACATCTCGGTCATCTCACCGCCGCAGCGCGATACCGGTCTGCCCTTTGCCGCCACGCTGGTGGCCGCCGACGTGGTGGGCGTGGATGCCGTTTATGTGGCCGGTGGCGCGCAGGCGGTGGCCGCATTGGCCTTTGGCGCAGAGAGCATCCCGCGCGTCGACAAGATTTGCGGGCCGGGCAACCTTTTCACCACGTTGGCTAAGCGCCAACTCTACGGGCTGGTGGGCATCGACGGTCTGCCCGGCCCCACCGAAACGGTGGTCATTGCCGACGATAGCGCCGACCCCGCCCTGGCCGCCGCCGATCTGCTGGCGCAGGCCGAACACGACGTGCTGGCCTGCGCCATCCTGCTGACGCCCAGCCGCGCAATGGCGCAAAAAGTGCAGGCCGCCGTGCTGCACCAGCTCGAAGAACTGGGCCGCTCGGAAACCATTGCCGGCGCGTTACAAAACGGCAGCGGCATTGTGGTCACCGCATCGCTGGCGCAAGCGGTGGCGCTGGCCAACGACTATGCGCCCGAGCATCTCTGCCTGCTGGTGCAAAACCCGTGGGAGCATCTCAGCACCATCCAAAACGCCGGCGGCGTCTTCCTGGGCGAACGCAGCTTCGAAGTACTGGGCGACTACACGGCCGGCCCCAGCCACGTCATGCCCACCGGCGGCACCGCCCGCTTCAACAGCCCCATCAACGTCAACGACTTCGTCAAGATCATCAGCATTATCGGCCTCAACGAAAACGCCCTGGCGCAGATTGGCCCCGCGGCCGAGGTCATGGCCAATGCCGAGGGGCTGTCGGCGCACGCGGCCGCGGTGGCGCGGCGGGGTGGAGGAGGGGAGGAGTAGAGGAGGGGAGGAGTAGAGATGAAAGGGAGAAAGGGGGAAGGGGAGAAAGGGAGAGGCTGCCCGATCCTCTGGCTCTTTCCCGCCCGCCTTCTTTTTATCTACCCCATTACCCCCTAGAGATGTTACACACCTGGAATTACGTCTACTATAATTCCCCCTCCTCTCCACGTGTGGAGAGGAGGGGGCCAGGGGGAGGAGAGGCACAGCCCCATGTTCAACCCGCAGACCCTTTTGCGTCCCGAAATCGCCCAGATGGAAGAATACACGCCGATTCAGCCCTTTGAGGTGCTGAGCCAGCGCCTGGGCATCCCGGCCAGCCAGATCGTCAAGCTGGACGCCAATGAGAATCCATACGGCCCGCTGCCCGCGGTGGCGGAAGCATTGGCCGAATATCCTTACTATCACATTTATCCCGACCCGCAGCAGGGCGAACTGCGCGCCGCCTTGAGCCGATTCGTGGGCGTCCCCGCCGCGCACATCTTGCCCAGCCACGGCGCCGACGAACTGCTGGATCTGCTCTGCCGCCTCTTCCTCCAGCCTGGCGACGCCATCATCAACTGCCCGCCCACCTTCGGCATGTACAGCTTCGATGCCGGCTTGCAGGGCGCCACCGTGATCGACGTGTGGCGGCGGGCGGATTATGGGGTGGATGTGGAGGGGGTGGAGGCGAAAGGGGGAAAGGGCGCAGGGGAGCAGGGGAGCAATTCCCTTTCCCCCCTTCCCCCTTTCCCCCCTTCCCCCTTTCCAAAGATTCTCTTCCTCACTTCGCCCAATAACCCTTCGGGGACGTGGCTGCCGGATGCGGATTTGAAGCGGCTGTTGGCGCTGCCGCTGCTGGTGGTGCTGGATGAGGCGTATGTGGAGTTTGCCGATCAGCCTAGCCGGGCGGCGTGGGTGTTGGAGCACGATAATCTGGTGATTTTGCGCACCTTTAGCAAGGCGGCGGGCATTGCCGGGCTGCGCCTGGGTTATGGCATCTGCCCGACCTGGCTGATGGAGGCGCTGTGGAAATTTAAGCAGCCGTACAACGTCAACGTGGCGGCTTCGGTGGCGGGCATTGCTTCGCTGCGCTATGCGGATCAGATCATGGAGGTGGTGGGCAAAATCAAGACCGAGCGCGCCCGTCTGATGGGGGCGCTACAGGAAATTGAATTCTTGCGACCCCATCCCACCGAGGCCAACTTTATTCTGTGCGACGTGGTCGGGCGTAGCGGCGCCGATGTCAAAAAAGCGCTGGAAAAGCAGGGCGTGCTGGTGCGCTATTACAACAAGCCGCGGCTGGAAAACTGCATCCGCATTTCGGTGGGCCGCCCCGATCAGACGGACCGGCTGCTGCAAGTGCTACGCGGGATATGAGATAAAATTTGTACGCAGATTTGCGCTGATTAAAAGCCAAAAAATCCGTGTTCATCTGCGTGAATCCGCGTACAAATTTAGATTGATTTGGTGTACCCGTTTATGGGATCTGATACGAGGAGTATGATGCAACGGAGCGACTTCGCCTTTTTTCATCCCCTGCGCGTGCGCTATTCGGAGATTGACGCCCAGGGAATTGTCTACAATTCGCACAATCTGACCTATTTTGACCTGGCCATCACCGAATATATGCGCCACATTGGCTACAACGTGAGCCCGCTGGTGATGCAGGCGCAGGGCAAAGATTTCCACGTGGTCAAGGCCACGGTGGAATACAAAGCGCCCATGCGCTATGACGATGAGCTGGAGATTCACATTCGGGCGGGTCGCGTGGGCCGCAGCAGCATTACGTGGGAACTGGCGATTTTTCGTAAAGGGGAGGCGGCGGTGCTATCTACAGGTGAGGTCATTTGGGTCTACACCGATCAGGAGACGCACAAGTCGACGCCGCTGCCGGGGGAATTGCGGGAGAGGCTGTGAGCATTTAACCGCTTCATGCAGCCAAACCCACGCGCATGTGCTTTTCACGTTCAGCCGCATAGCTTAGTGACGCCAGAATATCAGCCTGTGTCAGATAGGGAAAATCATCTAAAATCTCTGGCATGCTCATACCCGAAGCAAGATATTCGAGGATATCGTAAACAGTGATTCTCATACCACGAATGCATGGCTTGCCACCACGTTTCCCTGGCTCAATTGTGATAATATCTTGATACTTCATTGTTTATTTTCCATACCTAACGAAACATCTTCCTCACCAAATAGCAGACAAAACCCCGGCCTCACGAATTGATTCATCTCTTGTATACGTCCACGCTCGATAAGAAATGTTGCTTCGGACAAAGCAATGAGCGGCAATACCAAGTCGCTGTCATCGGCTTCCATTGCGGATTTAGCTTGTTGACCCAACCGGGGGCTGCCCTCCAAGTACCATACAAGAGCATGTGTGTCAAGGATATATTTATGCGCCATTCAGTTCGTCATCCGCTGGATGCCACTCAGCCACAGCAAAATCTTCTAAAGTAGACATCTTGTTATTCTTGTATTTTCCAAATTGTAATGGCGTTGTTTTTGTGGTCGTAAAAGGCAAAAGCGAAGCCGAAATACGCTGGATAAGCCGCAAACGGTATTCTGGTGTGAGTTGATTTACTTGCAGTACGATATCCTCTAAAATTTGCGCATCAGCCACCATCGCCACCTCCCTTTCGATTTTGCGCCGGTCTTCATGTTGCTTTATCTGCTCATACTGCCGATCACGAATCTGGCGCACCATATCTACGGCCTTTATCTTAGTCATCGTCACACCCACCTTCATTCTGGCTTTCCAAAGAGTTGATCAAAAAGTCGTCTGGACTCTGCAATAGCCTCCGGCGTGAGCTCAACCGACTTGGCCTTGGAGGCCGGATTGCTGATCCAGCCTTTTGCATGCAGCCGGTTGAGCACATCCCAGCCGTGGCCTTTCCAGGCGCGCCCGCCGAATTGGTCGACGTCGTGAAGGGTTAATGTGAGGAGGGCCAGGACGGTTTGGTCGATTTTGTCGGTGTCGTAGTTCATGACAATCCTCGAATTGGAATATTGTGAGACGGTATCTCCCCGCATACTACTGGCAAATTTGCCTATGCCGTCACCATCTTCCGTCTAATTTTTTCAATCAGGCTGCGCAATTTCATCATTAGCGCTTGGGTTCGCCGGTGATAATAGGCCTGTTTTTCGCTATTATCCATGTCCTTTGTCTGCTCGTATTGCTGATCGCGAATCTGACGGACCATGTCGACTGCATTGATCCTATTTGTCTTCATAAGTGGTCACCTCTCTAGGCGTATATATTTGGATCTGCCTATAACCTTGTTCCAAGTTAGCGGCATTAAACAAGCGTATTTTGTTAAAGTTTACAATATGTTTGAAGTTCCAACTGACCATTACATCGACCTCAGCAACTGTTGCGAGTGCTATATGAATACCATCATTATGAAACTTTGGAGTGAGAATTTTCCTCTCTTGGTAGACTGCTGCTAACACCAAACTTTCATCAGTTACAGTTAACATTTCGTGCTCGATGGATAACAGCTCGGCAAATTTGTCCTGAACAAAGGCCGGGGCGTCAGCAATTTCCGTAGCAATCAGTTCGGATGTTACCGGAATAAAATTGCCTTGGGCAAAATCACGCATCAAACCCTCTGACCATGTGGCAAATTCGTTATCAAAACAACCACCAATGACTGATGTATCAATATAAATTCGTTGCTTCTTCATCATTTCTAATAATCACAACTGGCTATTCAGTCATAAATCGTCGAAACGAAAATTTTTCGTCAAGCGAAAACTCGCGATAATCTTTGGACAGTTTTAGAGACTCGCTACTGTTTTCAGATTTCTCAAACCAGTCTTGCCAAACCACTGTATAACTTCTGAAACAGCAAATTCGCCAAATATCCCTGATCATTCTTTGAAAATATCGAGGAACTTCTACCGGTGTTCCATCAGGGGTATAAACAGACTTTGGGCGGTCAACAGTCAAACGAGCATGCTGTTTTTCATGAAACTCCCAGTAATAAGCCTCATCGCCAACTTGAGCGACAATATCAAAAGAGATTTCTTTAGGCTGACGGACTACCCGAATATGTTCTACGGGAAATTTTTTGGCGAGTTCCAGACACAGAATCCGCTTCTATTGGGTAAATAAGAATCTTTCGCCAACCAATCAACAAGTTTTTTTACATCCACAAATTGATGCACCAAATCAGCATTGACCATAAAATGCTGATTAACTGTTTGGGACTGCGGATGAAAATTTTTCACAGACTCAAAAAATGCTAATTCGCTTCTTCTACGTCTGTTTGGCTGATAAAAAAAGGTAATAGTCTGATCCAATTCTACGCTCCTGATGATGACCGCCTACCGAACAGTACATTCGCTTTCTACATTTACTACCAGTGACCGCTTTGGGGCAAAGGAAACGAACTTACGTGAACTCTTTTTTCCTGATTTTTGAGATCTGCAAAAATTGTCCTCAAGTCATAATCTTATTAGCGTGTTCTTGCCGAACTCGACGCACCTCTGCAACAATTTCATTTTCCCACATAATCAAACCCCCGTCCTCACATCCAAACCTTAAAATCCTGATCCCCACCATCCCCCCCAATAATCCGCGGCGTGGATCTAGGCGTCAACACCTCGCGCCCGGCCCCGTTGCCCACATCCGGCCCCAGGATGCCCGCCTCCTCCAGCTGATCCACCAGGCGGCTGGCGCGGTTGTAGCCGATGCGCAGCTTGCGTTGCAGCAGGCTGACCGAGCCGCGGCCATTTTCGCGCACGGTGCGGATGGCTTCTTCAAAGAGTTCATCGCGGGCATCTTCGGCCTTCATCTGCTCGATCTCTTCAAAGAGCGAGCCCTGTTCGGGTGGGGCGCCGTAGCGGGGCTGGCTGCCGCCCGGCGCCTGGCGCATCTGGTCGATAGCGCCGCCGGTGCTGGGCGTAGTCATAGGAGGGCGCGCGGGTGCGCCGCGCGACTCCGGACGCGCGGAAGGGGAAGTGGTGCTGGCCGATGCGCTGGCTGCCGGGCGGCCGGCTGGATTGGCGGGCGGCAATTGGGGTGTAACGCCTTCGGCCCCCGCGGCTGACTCTTCAAAAAGTGGTTGCGTAAAGGCGTCATTGTTCAGTTGGCGGATGCCTTTCCAGTGGCGCACCAGCTTGCTGATCTCGTCCTCGTGCAAATAGGTGCCCTGGATGCGCTCCAGCTTGCTGGCGTCCGGCGCCATAAAGAGCATGTCGCCGCGGCCCAGCAGCCGCTCGGCGCCCGGCACGTCCAGGATGACGCGGCTGTCGGTCTGGCTGGTGACGGCAAAGGCAATGCGCGAGGGGAAGTTAGCCTTGATCAAGCCGGTGATCACGTCCACCGAGGGGCGCTGGGTGGCGATGATCAGGTGGATGCCGATGGCGCGCGCCATCTGCGCCAGGCGGCAGATGTGCTTTTCCACCTCTTCGGGCGCCGCCATCATCAGGTCGGCCATTTCGTCCACAATGACTACAATATAGGGCAGCGCCTTTTCGCCCCGCTTGGCTAGATATTCGTTGTAGCGCTCCAGGTCGCGGCAGTTGGCCTTGCTGCAAAGCTGATAGCGGCGTTCCATCTCTTTGACGGCCCAATAGAGCACGCCGGCGGCCTTATCGGTCTCGGTGACCACCGGGCTGAGCAGGTGCGGAATGCCGTTGTAGCCGCTCAGTTCCACCATTTTGGGGTCCACCATGAGGAAGCGCAGCGTATCTGGCGTGTGCGTGCAGAGCAGGCAGGTGATGATCGAGTTGATGCAGATCGACTTACCCGAACCGGTAGCGCCCGCAATCAGCAAATGGGGCATACGCGCCATGTCCGACACAATGGCGTTGCCCTTCACATCTTCGCCCAACGCAATGCGCAGCTTGCCCTTCTTGTTTTGGAAAGTCTCGCTCTCCATCATGTCGCGCAGGCCCACGAAGTTGCTCTCCTGGTTAGGCACCTCCACGCCCACATAGCTGGTGCCGGGGATGGGCGCTTCAATGCGCACCGAGGGGGCGGCTAGCGCCAGGGCCAGGTCATTGGACAAGCTGGCGATTTTGCTCACCTTCACTTTGGTGCGGCGGGTTTCGCCTTTGACCGTGCGCTCCACGTAGCCGGGCTTGATCAGATATTGAGTGACGGCCGGCCCTTTGTAGGCGCCTTCAAAATCGGCCGGCACGCCAAAGAGCGCCAGCGTTTCTTGGATCAAGCGGCCCTGATCGCGGATGTGCTCATCGCTATCCACGTGGCGGTCCCAGTAGCCCAACACATCTTCCAGCCGCGGCAACCGCCACTCCTGGTCGCCGCCAATGATGCGCGCGGGGATGATGGCGGGCTCGGCAGGGGTGCGGCGGGCGGCGGGCGGTTCAGCGGCGGCGCGGGTCGGTGGCGTAGCGGCATCGGGCTTGGGGGCGGCGGGCTCCACGCGCGGCGTGGTTGGCCCGTTGGGCAACACCATATTGGCTGCCGGGGGCACTTCACTGGGCGGGGCTGGTGGGGTTTGACCGACCAACTTTTTCCAAAGCGGCAGCTTCATCGGCTGGAATGGCAATGTCGATGGCGCGGCGGGGGGCCGCGCGGGCGGTTGCGCGGCGGCGCCCAGCGCGCCCGTTTCGGCGCCGGGAGGTGGGACGTAGGGTGGCTGGTTGCGCTGCATCCACCAGTTGCGCAGATAATACCAGGCCGAGTGGCCGTGGTTGATGAGCAGCCGATCCGTCAAAAAGATCAGGCCGGACACAGCCAGAAAGGCAACAAAGGCCCAGGCGCCAATCGCGCCGATAAAGTTTTCCAGAATATCGGCAAAGGCCCAACCAATATAACCGCCGCCCTCGCCTTGGGCGCCAAGCTGGGCGCGCACGTTGGCCGGCAGCGTCAGCGCAGCGCCGATGACAAAGGCCGCAAAGAGCAGGCCAAAACCGGCGGGCCGCTGCCAGGGCAAATCGGGCATGCGCTCAATGGCGTATATCACCATCCAAACGCCCAGCGCCGGTTACAAAAGGCACGCCCCACGCACCAATGCCACCAGGCGTTGCAAGGCCTCAATCAGGCGCCGGTGATCACCCCGTTGCTTTGGGTCACCAGGCTCAACAGCGTAAAAACCGAGACCAAAATTAGCACGATCCCCACGATCTCGGGGCGCAGCACAGTTTGGCGCAACTGGTCGAGCGGCGTCGTTGGATTTGGTGATTTTTTGCTTGCGTTTTTGGCGGCCATCAATTAGGTGTAAATTTATCTCAGAGCAGAGCCATATCGGCGTATATCAATTGGATTCCCGAACAAACGTTCAAGCAAAGTATATCACATTTCAGAGAGGAGTTGCAAGCAATTGGAGAATGGCGGGTGCATCCCAAATTGGGGGGCAATATTGCACGCCGCGCCGCCTCTCGCTGATTGGGCGCTTCAGCGCAAAATTTGTCCCTCTCTACCATGTGCAGAGCCGGGAGAGGCGACGCGCCCTACATGACGCAAGTGGGCTTATTTTGAGAATTGGCGCGCGTCTTGTTTGAGCAGTTCGTTGCGGGGATGCAGACCGGTATGCTGAAATTCGAGGCAGATGACAGTACCGCTAAAGCGGCTTTCTTGGGCAAAAATGCGGCCGCCAAAGGTATCCATAATCAGATCGCAGAACGCGAAACCAACGCCAAACTGTGCACCAAATTGTGCGCGCAGGCGCTCAACGGTGGCAAATTGGAAGATTTGCTGCTGGTCAGATGCGGGCAGCATGAGTTCGGGGAAGTGCAGACAGATTTGAACGGCGCGCTTCTCATTCCCATCTGTCCAACAACTTACTGTGCCTGCTTCGATCCGGATGGTGGATTCCGGCGTGGATGCCCAAATGGCGTTGGTCAGCAATATGGAGAGCAACCGCTGCAGCAGATGCACATCAAATGGCGCCGTCAAATCGGGCTCGTGGCAGAGAATCTGTAGGCGTTCGGGAGCTATATGGGTCGCGTCCACCGCGTCCAAAATAGACTGCTGCAGGGCAAGTTCCACGTTGACATTCGTGATCTGCGGCTGAAAGCGCCCTTTTTCAATCTGCGTCACCATCAAAACGTCGTTGAGATGTAGATTCAGATCGGCCAACTGTTGCTCCACCACGCGTACCGCAGCCATATCAGTGGCATCCAGATGTTGGCGTCGTCGAATATGCTGGTTCTTTAAGGTGACTACGGCCAGCGAATTGCGGATGTCGTGAATCAACATTTCCAGCACATCTGCGCGCTGGTCTATGGTGCTTTTGAGCTGGTCAAACTGCTCTTTTATGCGTAATATGGTCTGCACGCGCGCCCGCAGTTCCGGTCCCTGCACTGGCTTCGACAGGAATTCATCGGCGCCGGCTTGCATGATCTTGACAATCTCAGCCCGATTGTTCAACGCCGTCATCAGAATGATGGGCAAATGCTGCCAACGCGGATTGGCGCGTATTTTGCGGCACGTTTCATATCCGTCCACATTGGGCGTCATCACATCCATCAGCACCAGATCGGGCTGAATGGCTTCCATATTTTTCAATAGTTCGCCGCCATCTTCAGCATGAAAAATCTGGTATGTATCCAGGCGCAAATGATTGGAAAGAATCTGACGAGTTTCTTCCTCGCCGGATACAATGGCGATCCGTCGATGATTATTTTCTAACTTGTACTGCATTCGCGCCATTCCTCAATGGATATTCTTTGAGCAAAAGAGGGCAAGGATTACACTTTGTTATGGTGTATGACGACGGGGCAACGACAAATGTACGGCTCAATGACCGCCAACATATTATATGTTCAATTCTAGTAACGTATCTTTCACTATGCTTACAATGTGGGGATGGGGTTAGGAGTGGGGGAGCAGAGATTGATGTTTGGGGATTGGGGGTTAGGGGTGGGGATCTGGTCTGGCCCCCGCCCCCTAATCCCTACTCAATGTCGTTAAATTAACGGTCATCAGTACGCAGTTTTCAGTGGTCAGCCTAGAAATTTACACTGAAAACTGCGTACTGAAACTGGTTACTTTGACATGAAATCCCTTAACTTAATGGCATTGAATCCCTACTTACACTTCCAGCACAACGGGGATCACCATCGGTCGACGGTCCAACTCGCGCTGGCAAAAGGCGGAGAGGGCGTCTTTCACTTTGCCTTCCAGCACCCGACGAGGTGTTTGCTTCTTGAGCACTTTTTCCACCGCATCTTCGGCGCGGCGGATCAGATCTTCATTTTCGCGCATATAGACAAAGCCGCGGCTGATGATTTCGGGGCCAAAGATCACCTCGCCATCATATTCGTCCAGCGCCACAATACACACAATAAAGCCGTCTTGCCCCAAGTGACGGCGGTCGCGCAGCACAATGTTGCCAATGTCGCCCACGCCCGAGCCATCCACCAGCACCTGGCTCACGGGCAAGCGATAGCCCAGTTTGCCCACAACACGTCCATCTTCCGGGAAGAACTCCACCGTCTGCCCATCTTCAATCACAAAAATGGTCTTGGGGTCCAGTTCCACATTAGCGGCCAGACGACCGTGCAGCACCAGGTGGCGATACTCGCCATGCACCGGGATAAAGTGCTGCGGACGCACGATCTCCAAAATGTGCCGATAATCTTCCTGGCCGCCGTGGCCAGAGACATGCACATCGCCCAGCTCGTGGTAGAGCACATCCACCCCCTGGCGGAACAGATTGTCCACCGTGCGGTTGAAATACTCTTCATTGCCCGGAATCGGCGCCGCACTCAACACGACAGTGTCGCCCTCGCGCAGCGTGATCTGCCGATGCTCGCCCATGCTCATGCGCACCATGGCGGATGTCGGCTCGCCCTGGCTGCCGGTGGCCACAATCACCACCTGGCTAGGCGGCAGCGTCTCCATTTCGCTGGGGCTCAACAGATCGCTTTCGGTAATGTCCAAGTAGCCCAGCTTGATGGCCGTCTTCACATTATTGACCATCGAGCGACCGGTCACGCCCACGCGGCGGCCATGCCGGCGCGCCACATTCATCACCTGTTTGACGCGGCCCACGTTGCTGGCAAAGGTGGTCATGATGACGCGACCCTGGGCGGCGCCGATGGCGGCATCCAGCGTCTTTTCCACCATCTTCTCGCTGGGCGTCGAATTCTGCTCTTCCACGTTGGTGCTGTCGGCCATCAGCAGCAGCACCCCTTCTTCGCCCCAGCGTTGGAGTTTGTCCACTTCCGTGGGTTTATTGTCGTTGGGGGTGGGATCCAGCTTATAGTCGCTGGTGTGGATCACGCGTCCAGCCGGCGTTTGAACCGATACGCCCACGCTGTCGGGGAAGCTGTGGCACGTGTGAAAGAACTCGACGTTGAAGGGGCCAAGCTCTAATTTGTCTTCCGACGTAATGGTGTGCAGTTGGGCGTGACCCAACAGCTTATACTCGCTCAGTTTGGATTCGAGCAGCCCCCGCGTCAAAGCCGTGGCGTAGGTGGGGGCGTTCAGCCCTTCTTCCATCAAATAGGGCATGGCGCCAATATGGTCTTCGTGACCATGAGTCAAAATAATGCCGACCACATCGTCCAGCCGCTCCAAAACATACTCTGCATCGGGGATCACCACATCGATCCCCAACATGTCGCTGCTGGGAAACATGAGGCCCACGTCGATAATGAGCAGCTTGCCTGCCGTCTCCAGCACCATCATATTCTTGCCGATTTCGCCTAGCCCGCCCAGGGGCACAATGCGCAAAAGCGGCTCTTGCGTTTGCTGTTCGCTTGCTTGTTGATTACTTGTTTGTTCCATTTGTTCCTTTAAACTTTCTCGAAGCCCCCACGCCGACCGCGCGGCACGCAAAATACGGCGGACGCGCAAAAAGGGCAATGCACAATTGCCCGGATCGACGCAAGAACCTCATAGCAATTTGTTGTACGTCCCCTCTGCAATTCTGCCTTGTCCGGGGACGACGCCAGTAAATATATCTCGATGCAACCAAAAGTGGTTGCTATATGATAACAGGCGGCCCCAACACCACCTGTAAATCGCAAAATATTATCGAATGATTATATCATCATTCATTACGTAGCAACCAATCTCTGACTGTCTAGGGATGATGCAGGTTGAATGGCGAGTGTGAGGGGGTTGTAATCTGCGGCTAAACTTACACAGATCAGCCGTCGAAATTTTGCCTCATCTGTGTTAAAATGGAGCCATGCCTACGTTTTCTGAACTGCTCAGTCAATACATCCAGCGCACCGGCATTACCGACGCCGAATTGGCGCGCGGCATTGGCGTGCGCCGCCAAACCATCTTCCGCTGGAAAGAAGGGATTGTGGAGCGTCCCCGCCACCGCGACGACGTGCTGCAACTGGCCAAGCGGCTGCGGCTCACCGCCGCCGAGCGCGATGAACTGCTCATTGCCGCCGGCTTTCCCCCCGAGGAGATGCCGCCCCCGCCCGCTGCACCGGCGGACTCGCCCGCTGCGGATGACGCCGTTGCGCCGCCGGAAGCGCCTTCCATTTCACCGCCGCCCACCGCTGCGCCGACCATGCCGCTGGCCGATACAACCCCATATTACACAGTGCAACTTGACGACGCGCCTTTGCCTTCCGTCCCCACAACGCAGCCAGGTCGGTTCAAACCACCGTGGCGCTGGGCATTGCCAGCCCTGGGCATTCTCGTGGTGCTCGGTTGGGCGCTGAATGCAGCCCGTCTGCCCGACTTATTGTCGGCGCCCACAACCACTCCGGCCCCCGCCACGCCGCCCGTGCTCACGCTGCACGCGCCCACGCCACCCCCCACGCCCACGCGCTATCAAGTTGTGGCCGCTGAGGGAGAAACGCTGCTGCTGGTGGCAACCTTTGCCAATTATGCGGGCAACGCCGGTTTTAACGTGGCCGGGCGTATTGAGGAGGCGCTGGACCAACAGATTGCGGCAGCCAAGCTGACGAACACCAAAGTGGTCGTCCTGGACGCAGTGATTGGCAACGCTGCCAAGGCCGAAGCCCACCTGGCCGCCGCCCGCGCCGCCATGCTGCTGTGGGGCGAATATGACAGCGCCCGCGTGGTGGTTAATTTTGCCTTGCGCGGCGATCTGGAAAACCCATCTCTGCGCCAGGATCTGCTCTCAATGGACGAGCTGCCCACGGTGATTAACCGGGACGTCCCGCAACAGGTGCGCAGCCTGGCGCTCTTTGCATTGGGCCAACTGTTCCGCGGCGATGGTCAAACCGAGCAGGCGCGCACCGTGCTGGAAAATGCCCTGAAACTTGAACCCTCGGTCGAGCTACGCAGCAAAATCTACTTTTTTCTGGGCTCGCTGCATGGTAACGAGACGGAAGACGATCTGAGCCAAGCCATCGACGACTACAGTGAAGTCATTGCGCTGCGCCCCGCCGACGCCAATGCGCTCTACAACCGCGGGCTGGCCTACTGGAATCGCTACCAGTTTTATTCCGACTCGATCGGCGATCTGGATAGCGCGGTTAAAGATTTTGGGCAAACCATTGTGATCAAACCGCAATTTGCCCCCGCCTATCTCAGCCGCGGCGCGGCCTATTACGTGCGCAGCGATCTAAATCACAGCCCCCAAACCGATGGACAGCGCTCCGACATTCAGCGCGCCGTGGCCGATTTTGGACGCATCATCCAATTGGAGCCGACGAATTACGACGCCTATTACAATCGGGGCTTAGCCTATATTCGGACGGGGAACAATACGCTCTGGCAGGCCGATCTGGAACAAGCTCAGCAACTGGCCCCGCCCACACGCGTGGGTAACATTTTGGTGGCGCTCTGCTGGGGGTACGCATTGGCCCAAGAGCCGCAAGCAGCGCTGACCCACTGTCAGCAGGCGCGTGAACTGGACCCCAATCGCGGCGACACCGAGGACAGCCTGGGGCTAATCTACGCCCAACTGGGCGATTTTGACCAAGCTATCGAGCATTTCAACACCTATTTGACCTGGCTCAAAGCCCAGCCATCCGCCTACTATGCGCGCTATCACGGCCCAATTATTGAAGAATGGGTGGCCGCCCTGACGCAAGGCGAAAACCCCATTACCGCCGCCGCGCTGGATGAATTGCGCTAGTACACAACGGCGCAAGTAAACCCACAGTTAAGAAGTCCGACTTCTCTGAGAAGTCGGACTTCTGGCGGTCTCATCAACTATCGGCCGATTTAAGCCGTTGTGTACTAGGTAACTGCCAAGGTGTGAGACCCCCTCCGGGCCTCCCCCCCGAGGGAGAAGAGCTACAATCCGGCGCCTCTCAGGAGAAAACCTTTATGACTATCTATGCACTCGACCACGTTCAAATTGCCATGCCGCCAGGAAGAAGAGGCGGCGCGCGCCTTTATAGCGGCGTGCTGGGCCTGACCGAGCAGCCCAAACCGCCCAATCTGGCCCAGCGCGGCGTCTGGTTTACGGCGGGGAGGCTCAAGCTGCACTTGGGCGTAGAGCCCGCGTTTCGCCCGCGCGCAAGGCGCATCCGCGCTGCTCGTGCCGGGCTGGATGCGCTGATCGCACGCTGCAAGGAGGCGGGCTTCCCACCGGTCACTGATGAGCCGCTGGCCGGCTACAGCCGGGTTTATGTGTACGACCCATTTGGCAACCGCCTTGAGCTCATGGAAGAATTGTAGGACAAGTTTCTAACTTGTCCATATAAACTTGTCCATATCTCACGCACCTCATAAAAGAGACAACCTCATGCAAACACCCACACAAGCCCAAATCGATCTGATTCACAACCAAATCAACCGCCAGCGCATTATCGATACGGCGGTGGCGCTGGTTGGCATCCCCAGCCCCACGCGCAGCGCCGGCGCGGCCGCCGATAAATTGGCGGAAATATTGACGCGTGACGGCTTCACCGTCGAACGCCCGATAGCTGATTGGCCGGAAGCGCCCGCCGTAGTAGTGCGGCTGGAAAGCGGCCAGCCCGGCCGCACGTTGCAATTTGACGGCCATCTGGACACGGTGCATCTGCCCTTTGTGCCGCCGCGCGTGGAGGATGGCGTGCTCTATGGTTCGGGCGCGTCGGATATGAAAGGGGGCATTGCGGCCTTTGTGGAAGCGCTGCGCGTGCTGCGCGATACGCAGAGCCTGCCCGGCGGCGCTGTGCTGCTGACGGCCCACGATCACCACGAGGGGCCGTGGGGTGACCGGCGCCAGGTGCGGGCATTTATTCGGGAGGGGATCGTGGGCGACGCCGTGCTGCTGCCCGAATATCTGGCCGATCCGCTGCCGGCAGCCGGACGCGGCATGGCGATTTTTGAGATCAAAATTACGCGGGACGGCGCGCCAGTTCACGAGGTGCTGCGGCCCGCCGGTCTGCCCGATGTGGTGGCGGCGGGCGCCCTGTTGGTGACGCGGCTGCACGAGCTGCACGCAAGAATCAGCCAGAACGCGCGGCCATTCATCGGCCATGATTCGCTCTTTGTGGGGCGCATTCAGGCGGGCGAAATCTACAACCAGTCGCCCACCGAATGCACCATCAACGGCACCCGGCGCTGGATCACGCCGGGCGCGGTGGACGCGGTGCGCGCCGAGTTCGATGCGCTGCTGGCCGCAGTGGCGGCCGAGACGAATACTACCATTGAAGTGGAATTCACCATTCAGGGCGATGCCTACAACCTGGACCAGAACGATCCGTTTGTACACGCCTTTCAAAATGCGCACGCCGCGGTGACGGGCGCGCCGCTGCCATTGGGGCCTAAGCCGTTTATCGATGACGGCACCGCCTACGCCACCGGGGCGGGCATCCCCGCCATTAGCCACGGCCCGGCGGCCACCGGCGCCCACACGCTGCACGAAGCCGCGCCCATTGATGAACTGGTGCGCGTGGCGCGGGTTTATGCGCTGACGGCGATTGGGTATTGCGGGGGAGTTGGTGACCGGATGACAAGATGACCGGGTGACAAGATGACCGGGTGACAAGATGACCGGGTGACAAGGTGACTGAGCCTGTCGAAGGCATCAAATCATCCAATCATCCGGTCATCTTACGCCGCCCGCGCCCGCTCATAAATATCCGGCCGACGGTGCTGCAACGACGGCAGTTCCTGGCGGATTTTGTCCTGCACGTCGTATTCCACGTCGGCGTAGATCACGCCGGGGCGTTCGGGGGCGCGGGCCACCACCGTCCCCCACGGGTCCACAATCATGGTGCTGCCGTAGCACTGTTTGCCGTTGCCGTGGCTGCCAATTTGCGCCGGCGAGACCATGTAGACCTGGTTCTCAATGGCGCGGGCGCGGATCAGCGTTTCCCAATGGTCTTTGCCGGTGTAAAGCGTGAAGGCCGCCGGGTGGAAAATCACGCGCGCGCCATTGAGCGTCAGCGCCCGATAGAGTTCGGGGAAGCGGATGTCGTAGCAGATGGTCAGGCCAAAGTTGCCGTGCTCGGTCTCAAAGGTGACCATCTCCTTACCGGAGGCCACTTTGCTCGACTCTTTGTAGCTTTTTTGCCCCTCAATGTGAATATCAAACAGATGAATCTTGTCATAGCGCGAGATGATTTCGCCTTCGGGGTCAAAGACCAGCGTGCTGTTGGAGACTTTGTTCTCCCCCGCGCGGATGGGAATGCTGCCGCCGTGGATGTACATGCCGTGCTGGCGCGCCTTGCTGGCCAGCAATTCAGACGTGCGCCCTGGCAAATCCTCAGCGCCTTTAAATGTATCCTCATTTTCGCCCAGCATGTTGAACATCTCGGGCAGTCCCACCATCTGCGCACCTAGCCGCGCCGCTTCATCGATTAGCCGCTCGGCCATTTCCAGGTTGGCGTCTTTATCATTTTGTGAATTCATCTGACAGGCGGCAATACGAAATGACATAATTTGCTCCTTGATTATTTTGATCAACAGATTGCACAGATTCGCAAGATTTTTCCCAATATACGAATTTGGCAGTCTGGCTAATTGCATGAATTCAGTATACAAGCACGCTTGAGAATGGTCAATGAACCCCGTTTGTGGGGGAGCGTTTCGCTTGTGTCATGTGAACGTCGGGTGCGTAGGCTGCCGCGGTTCGCTGCTGTATCGAGACCAAGTGAACGGGTTGCCACTCTGATATAGGTTATGCCCAAAAGTATGAGCCCAAAATTGATTTCACTATAGGTCACATGCCTACCGTCACCAATAATAATGAAAATTTTACCGCAAAGATTGCGACGGTTTTTCTCTTGGCGCTCTTCGCGCCCTTGGCGGTGAGCTTATTTTCAGAACAGGGCGCGCAAGCTCAGAGGGGATGATGCAGATGAGTGGGGTTGGGCGATGCGAGATTAGTGGCGGCCCAGGACCGTTTGTACAAACGGTCCTGGGGCCACGGGGCGACGGTGAATTTCTGGGTGGGGCGTGTGCGTGGGCTCCTAGAGCGAGGGACTATCTAGGAACCATAAGCTAAAAATGAGTCTGAATCCAACAGTGTATTCTAGCAAAGAATATATGAATGTCTACGTACTGGTGTCCTAAATTAGGTCCCAAAGTCAAAATTCCCTTTTGGAGTAGCCATTCAGCCGTTTGACCCCCTCCCAGCCTCCCCCTCGAAGGGGAGGAGCAACAGGCGTCGCCGGGGGCGGCGTATTCCCGTCTCCTATAAGCATTTTCGTGTCAAAGTTATCAGTTTGCAGTGACGGTTAGGGAGGGGTGAATAATTATATGAAACCTTCTTCCCGGGCGAGAGCTTGCAAATGTTCAAAGCGTTCTATGTGATTGCGGAAGCCTTGTGGTGGGATATTAAAGATCGCATAAATAGTTGTAATGTAGTTGCGAATGCCGGCGGGCGAGCGGCCAAGGCGCTTGGCGATCTCTGCGCGGCCTACACCGTTTATATACAGCCCAAACACCGCCACCAAAACCGAGTTGCTCGTACGCCGCGTTTGGGCTGTGGTCAACTTGGCCTGTAGGCGGGCGAAGCCGCTGGGCTGCAACACCCCTTGCGCCAACAGCGTTTCCAGCACGTCACGGATGCGTTCGTCTTTTACGTCACCCAGATGGATGAGGGGGTTGCCATCCAACATTTCCACCAGATGTCTGCTTTGCTCGCGTACAGCCGCCGCGGCATGTTCAAGCAGCGGGCGTAATGCAGGGAGCGCTGCTTCTTGAATGTGGCGCACGATCATGCGTTCAGCCAACAGCGGCTCAATGCGTTCGGCAATGGCAAACGTACACACGTGCGCCGCAATTTGCGGATGCCACCAGAGCGGCAAATAGAAACTGTGGCGTTCGCGCAGCCATTGGAAAACGGTAGTGACGCGCGCCCGCGCCGCTGACGCACGATTTAAGCGAATCTCCACATAGGCCAGATGGAATTGAATCTCATGTTCAGCCAGTTCATCGCCAGAGCGGGCATAAAACTCAAGGGAAGAGTGCAACAGCGTCTCGGCTTGCCGCAAATAGCCCATCAGGGCATTCAGGGCCGCCAAATAGACGTTAAAGCTCATCATTTGGCCCCGGTCATGCGTTTCTAACGCCGTATAAATCAACTGGCGCGCTTCCACATGTCTCTCCATGAGGAGGTTGAGCCACCCCGCTTGTACCTCGATCCACGGTCCAAACAGCGGTAAGCCAAAGCGTTCCACCAAACCGCGCGCTTCCTGATAGCAGACGTATGCTTCATCATAGTGCTGCAAGCCGCGCTGGATATTCCCCAACAGGACCGCACTATATAGCTGATATTTGCCGGTTGGGTGTTGCTGGGTATATTGATGCATTTCGACGGCCTTGGCCAAAGCCGCCGTCAAATCGCCGCGATACCACTCAAGATGCGCTTCCCCGTTGAGCAATGCCACATAGGCTTCATGGTCTAGTGCCCCCGCGCCATACAACGTGCGCGCCATGGTTAAATGGGCCGCGGCGTCACCATACTGCCCCAATTGACGATGTAAAATCGCGATCAGGATCGTCGTTTTGAACTGCTGGGTTAGATTGCCGGCAAACTTAAAGAGGTCATAGGCCTGGCGCGCCTGCTCAATGCCTTCGTCCAGCCGTCCAATATCGGGGTAGAGCATGGCCAGCCGCAAGTGTAAATGGGGGCGGAGCGCCTCGTCGGAAATTTTGGGCAACAGCGCTTCTGCGTCCTGCAGATGGAGCAAGGCGGTGCGAAAATCATCACGCCGATGATAGATGCGCACTAATTCAAAGGTACAGTCTGCCGCGCGATTATAGTTCTGCTGCACCATATACAGCGCACTGGCCCGCTGCAGCGCAACGGCGGCTTGTTCGAGCAATTCATCATGCAGCAGGCAGCGCGCGCGAATGCGCAGTAGATCTGGATTGGCGTCGAAAAGTTCATTGGGGAACTGGCTGATCAGCGGACAAATGGAGGCGGCATCAAACAGCTCGCCGGCTGAGGCAACGGCATCTATCAGCATTGTGGACGCACTGTCGTAGTCGCGGTTTTCGAGATGGCGGGCAATTGCAAGATAGGTCATTAGCCATAAATGGGTGAACAGGGCAATAGGTCGAACATATATGGGTATCTCTCATTTTATCAGGAAATCTCTATAACAAACCTCTATAGAACCTATCGCATGTCTACTCTGTCCCTCAACGGCTAATGGCCGCGTGTACCAGCCGCGCATAATGCCCAATATATCGTCGCGCCAGCGGCGGCCAACCCAATTCCTGCTCAACGCGCTGGCGGCCACGCTGGCCCATGCGCTGACCTAAATCGGGATTATCCATCAATTTGGCCAGGGATTGGGCCAAGGCGGCCGCATCGTTTTCGGGAACCAAAAAGCCCGTTTCGCCATCCACCACGGCCAGCGGCGAACCGGAGACATTGCTCGCCACCACCGGCTTGGCGCAGCTCATAGCGTCCAGCACGCAGACGTTGAGCCCGTCCACGGGATTGCGCACGCTGGGGTTGATCAGCACGTCGCCGGCGTTGTAATAGCGGCTGATCTGGTCATTGGGCACGTTGCCCACCCAGCGCAGCCGCTCCGCCACGCCCAGTTCACGCGCCAATGCTTGCAGCTCCGCCTTCTGAGCCCCCTCGCCCACCATGACCGCCACCACCTCCCGCCCCGCCAACGCCGGCTCCGCCAGCGCCCGAATCAACACGTCAAAGCCCTTCTTCGGCGCCATACGGCCCACGCAGAGGAGGAAGAAAGGCGAAGGGGGGAATGGGAGAGGGGGAGCAGGGGGGATAGGGGGATGGGGCGATCTCCCTTTCTCCCCTGCCCCCTTTCCTCCTTTCCCCCTTTCCCCCTTTCGCAGTTCCTCTCTCAGCTCCGCCACCCCCGTCCCATCCGGCACAAACTTCTGCGGATCGGTTCCGTAAATGATCAGATCGAAGCGGGCGGCGGCCGTGGGTTCGATCTCCAGCACGGCGTCGCGCAGGTCGGTGCTGTTGGCGGTGAGCAGATTGGCCTGGCGCATGGCAAAGCGCGCCATGGCCCGGAAAAGCGGGTTGGCGCGCGCCACCTGCGCATCCGACCCAGGCACGGAGATGACCAGCGGAATGCCCAGCCGCCGCGCCGCCACGGCGGCTATAAAACCATTGGGCAGCAGCCAATGCGCGTGCAATACATCGGGGCGCAACCGGCGGGCGTCCCCCATCACCTTGGCAATGCCGGCGGCAAACATGGCCGGGCTGAGCAGATACGCTTCCAGCCGCATGGCCAGGTCCGCCTGCATGGTGCGCATATAGCCCAACCGATGCAGCCGCGGCGGCCAGATGTAACGGTAGAGACGGAGGGAAGGGAGACGGGGGAAGGGAGAAGGGGAGAAGGGGAGATCACCCCTGCCCCTTTCCCCCTTTCCCCTTTCCCCGTCTCGTAGTTAACGTCATACGGCGCCCAAACCGTGACGCGCTGCTGCTGCGCCGCCAGTTCATTGCAGAGGGATTCGATGAAGATGCCGCTGAAGTCGCCGGGGAAGCGGGGTAATTGTGGGTGAGAACGCCTATATGCATGATGTGTATGATCTGATGTTCAAGGGGGCACAACCCGTTCACTGAGCCTGTCGAAGTGAACGGGTTGTCTTGAACTTGATAACTATAAAAGTTGGCTTACGTCTGTCAGCGATTGCACCACGGTCAAGGCCAGCGCTTTAACTGCCGCCGATGGCGCTTTCAAATCGGGCACCATAATCGATTGCATCCCGGCGGCGTGGGCGGCGCGCACGCCAGCTTCCGAATCTTCCAGCACCAGGCAGCGCGCAGGCGCCACAGCGAGACGAGCGGCAGCGGCCAGGAAAATGTCCGGGGCGGGTTTGCCGTTAGGGACTTCATCGCCACCCACAATGGTGGCAAAGCGGTCGATGAGGCCGGTGGTGGTCAGCTTTTTGAGCGCCAATGGGCGGGCCGTGGAGGTGGCCACCGCTTTGGCCAGCCGCGCCCATCAATCCGATCGAGCAGCTCAAACAGCCCCGGTTTGGTTGGGATTGGCTCTGCTTCGAGCATGGCGTAAAAGAGTTCCTGCTTGCGTGCGTAAAGCGCGTCAAAGGGAAATTCAGGGCCAAAGGCGTCCTTAAACAGGCGTTCGGTGTCGCTCTTTGTGCGCCCCACGGCCTGCAAATAGACGTGGGCAGGAAAGTCATAATTGCGTTCAGCGCCGGCTGTTTGCCAGGCGGATTGGGCCATACGCTCGGTGTCGAGCATCAAGCCGTCCATATCGAAGATGACGGCTCGCACGCCCGCCAAAAGATTGTTGCTCATATACAAAACCTTACTGCTTTATTAAACATGCCAGAACCTTTGGCCGTCATGGCATAACATGGTACAATCAATTATACCACCTATCAACACAACCACGAGATTTCGGCTGCCTGACCATGAACAGTCCGTCCGATCATCAGCCCCCAAATCGACCACGGCCAACGGTTTCGAATCAAAATTCACTTGCACAACTAGCTCTGGGCATTGCCCTGATTTTGGCCGGTGTGCTATTTTTTTTGTGGGGTTCTGGCCGCTCCATATTGTCTGAAACCGAGACGCCGGCTAGCGAGGGCGAATCGCTGGTTCCCCTTGCTTTGGCGCAGGATGCGGTTGTCAATGCACCGGTCGTCGCGGCGTTGACCGATGGCGAGCCCGTGGTGGAACAGCAGGTCGAGCCGACGGTCGAACAGCACGCCATACAGGATTCCTACTGCATGTGGCCCGGCGATACGCTCTCCGATATTGCCTATTTTTCCAATGTGGACGAGCCGTTTATTCAAGCGCTTAATCCGGAATATACGGGGGGCGCCGGCAGCAATGTGTTGCTGCCGGCAGGGAGCACGCCGCCCGTTGCCTGGTCGGCGCCGTTGCCAATCGTGGAAAGCATTGAAGAGTTGCCTTTTGGTATTTCCGGCTATTACATTAGCTATGACAACCGGCGCAACGCGTGGCGCTCTCCTTTGATATTGGCTATGTCCCGCGCAATCACGAAGTGATGGCGACGCTGGCGCAACGCGGCATTCGCGCGACTTATTTTATGCTGGGCGAAGCCGTGCAGCGCCACCCCGAAATTATTCCCCACGTGTTGGATAATGGACACGAACTGGGCAACCATTCGTTTACCCACGAAAATATGCAGGGCATGAGCGAGGCCGAAATTCGGGCTGAACTGGATTTGACTGAACAGGCCGTCCAAGCCGCCGTCCCCGGCGCTACGACGCGGCCGCTCTTTCGCGCTCCGTTTGGCGCCATCGATGAGCAGATGGTGCAAATTGCGGGCGCTGACGGCTATTATGTCATCGGCTGGACGGTGGACAGCCGCGATTGGACCGATGGCATCACCGCCGACGCCATCTATGAGCGCGTGACGCATCATGTTTGTCCGGGCGCCATCATTGCCTTCCACGATGTGAACCCGGCCAACTATAAGGCGCTGCCGCGTATCATCGACTATTTGGAGACGAATGGCTATGAGTTCGTCAATGTTTCCGACATGCTTTTCCCCCAGTAATGCCCCTAGGCGCCGCGATATGCACGAAATTCCGCGCTTTGATACACCGAATTAGCCACTGATTCCATCCACCTTCCACACTGTTAGTTTACGATAGTTTGCTTTGCTCCTATACGCTAAATGCGCGTAGAGAATGCATATCATGGCAGTGTAAGCTACGCACAGCGCACCCCGCCTGAACCGTATACCCTTATTTCGTAACTCTGAAAAGAACGGTTTGATTAGTGGGCAGGTATTACGTGTTGCGTATTGCGTGAATTATTCAACGATCTGGTTGGCCGGCTTGAAACATACTTGGTTCAGGCTTCCCCATAAGCATCCTGTTACCTCTCCAGCCCGTAAACCAGTACACGCAACACGCAATACGCAACACGCACCGTCAAACCATTTGAGTTTAAGTTCCACATTACCGTTTGTGCGAAAGGAGCACTAAATGACAATTCACACGGCACGACGTAGATCGTCTGCACAACATCGCCCCGGCGGCATTCGTTGGAAGGCGGTTCTATTTTTGGCGCTGGCCTTGCTTATTGGCGCTGGCGTCATGGTGGTTCCCATGGCCAACGCCAGCACTTGCACCAATCTGGTGGCCGACAGCAGCTTGGAAAGCGGCGCCGGCTGGACCACCCAAACCAATGGCAGCTACGCCATTATCAGCAATTACGCGGCGCATACCGGCGTGAAGGCTGCCTATTTGGCCGGCGCCGATAACGCGCAGGATCAGCTCAGCACCAAGCTGAATATTCCTGCCAACCAGGAAACTTTGCTCAGCTTCCACTGGATGGTGGAGAGCGAAGAAGAGAGCGGCGACTATGACGGCCTGAGCGTGATCGTGGCCGACGCCGCTGGCAATCCGCTCAAGACGCTGCTGACATTGGGCAACAAAGACGCCCAGGATTTCTGGCAGTGGAGCCGCCTGGACATGAGCGAGTTTGGCGGCCAGACGGTCCAGCTTCAATTTGTGGCCCAGGCCGATGGCACTTTGCCCACCGACTTTCTGGTCGATGATGTTGAGGTCAACGCCTGCGCCGCCGGCCAGAGCAGCTGGCTCTACATCCCATTCGTCTCGCGTCAGTAAGGAGCACTATCCATGAAAAATACGAATAAACGTTTTAAAGTGAATATCCAACAGGCGCGCCCCTGGTTGCTCATGCTGGCACTCATTGGCATGTTGATTCTGGGGCAGACCGCCACGCCGACTATGGCGGCCCCCACCAACCAGACCGTCCCGCAACCAAAGCCGGAGCAGCCGGATCTGCCCACGGTGCTGGTTGGACCTATCGACTCGATTTCGCTAGACGCCCGCACGCTCGTAGTAGCCGGCGTGCCGATTTCCATGACCGACGACACGCGCATTAGCGGCCGCGTGGGCGATCTGACCGATGTGGGTTGGGCGCGTGTGGTGGGCCAGGCCGATGGCCAGGGCGGCATTGTGGCCGACCGCATTAAGGGCATCAAGGCCAAGCCATTTATTAAGCTGCGCGGCCAGCTTGATGAGCTGACCGACACCTCGGCTTCCGTCAACGCCATTGGGTTGAGCCGCACCGAGACCACCATGCTGGTGGGTGATCCGCAGATCGGTGACCGCGTCAAGGTGCGCGCCGCCATCGACACGAACAACAACCGGCTGGCGCTCCAGATCCATAAGATTGGTCCGAAACCAGCCGAGCCCGAGGATGACAATGAGCAGGATGAGGACGGCGACGAGCTGGATGATGTGGAACAGAACCAGCGCACGCGTCTGATCGGCGTGGTGCAGGCGCTGCCTGATACCGGCTTACAGGGCGAATGGGTCGTCAGCACGGTGCGCGTCAACGTGACGGCGGATACCAAAGTGAGCCGTCTGCACAGACTGCTGACCGAGGACGCTTGGGTGCAGGTCGATGGCGAAATGAACGCCGACGGCGTGCTGGAAGCCAAGCACCTGCACGTGATCCGCACCCGCCACTATCACAAGCTGGGCGGCGTGTTGGACAGCATGAGCGACACCGAGATTGTAGTCAACGGCATTCCCGTACAGTTGGGCGAGAATGTGCGCATCAAGGGTGACCCGCAGGTGGGCAACTGGGTCCACGTTTACATGACCTTGGGCGATGACAACGTGCTAACCGCAGTCAAGCTGGTGGGCCGCCATAACCACGGCAGCAACCCGCAGCCGGACCAGCCGTCCGCTGGCGACGTGATCAACTTTATGGGCATTGTCAACGAGCTGCCCATCGGCACGCTGTATGGCGATTGGAAGGTCAACGGGGTAATTCTCACCGTGCCCGACACGGCGTTGATCGATGAGCACAAGGGGGCGGTGGCCGTGGGTGCGCTGGTCTCGGTCAAGGCCACGGTGGAAATCAACAACGGCGCCACCTTTACCGCCATCGAAATTGTGGTGGTGCAGTCCGGTGGCTCCACCACGCTGCCACCGCAGCAGGGCGAAGAAGGTGAGTTTGTCGAGTTTGACGGCGTGGTGGAAGGTCTGCCCGGCGCCAATAGCGACCCCGGTGGCGCCAGCTGGGATGGCGGCGAGTATGTGGGCGACTGGACCGTCAGCGGGCGCACCGTCCACGTGTCCGAGCAGACCCGTGTTGAAGCTCACGGCGGCATCCAGGTGGGCGACGAGGTAGAGGTCAAGGGGTACGAACTGTCCGACGGCAGCATTCGCGCTACCAAGGTCGAAGCCAAAGGCAACCATGAAGGCGGCGGCGGCGGTGACGGCGAACATCACGGTGATCGCAAAGAGTTCATGGGCAAAATCGTCAGCTTTCCCGATGGCCTGGTCGGCGACTGGACCGTAAACGAGTTTACCTTCAAGACCACCGATACCACCGTTTTCGTGCAGGAACTGGCCCAATTCGAAGTGGGCGCCAAGGTAGTTGTCTGGGCTGAAAAAGGCCAGGACGGCATGTGGACCGCCTATAAAGTGAAAGCGGTGCGTGCGCCTGAATAGCCAACATGGTTCCTTTAATCAGAGGCGCAGTACACAACACCCGCAGCTTACAAAGCTGCGGGTGTTGTGTTTTCCAAAATGGATTGTCTCTCCACCACTGCAACATCACCCATGATGAAGCCTTGCCCAAATTGTTCCCGAATTTGAATTGTATCAACGATGGCGCCGCGCGAGCCTTACGGCAGCCCGCCCACTTGCCACAGCGACACGGCGCACAAATTCGTATCTGTCACCGCCAGTTGCACCAGCCCATTACGCAGCACTGCATCGATCCCCACGGGCCGCGCAAACTGGTCCGACACAGGGAAGCGGCCGCGTGGTTCGCCATTGGGTGCGTGGAAAAGGACGGTGCGCCCAATGGGGTCCGAGAGGAAAAAGCGCCCATCGGGCAGACCGGCCAGCCGCGGCCCGTTGAGCGTATCCGAACGGGGCTCGGCCGTAAAGCTGCCGCTGTCATTGGCCGATGTTTCCATGCGCCACAGCCGCCCATCCTCGGCCGTAATGGCCCAATCGCGGCCGCCTACGATCATGGCGTCACCCGGCTGCCCTTGGCCCAAAATGGTCTCCGGTCCGCCAAAGGTCGCCATCTCTTGCCCCATAGCATTCAACGCCACCAACCGCCCGCCCCCCGTATCGGCCACCAACAGATTGCCGGCGGCGTCGGCATCGAAGCCGCGTGGTCGATAGAAAGTGGCGGTCAGCGGCAGCGGCGTCACCGTGTTCACCTCGCCCAAATTCAGCGTAAAAATCTGCTGCGCGCCCGCATCCAGCACCAGCAAATTGGCGGCAGACGTGACGCTTCCCGGCAGAATTTCCAGATCCACCGGTTCCTGAAATTGACCGTCGCTAAAAATGCGCTCCACCACGCCATCGGCATTTAGCTCCACCACGCGGGCGTTGAGCGTATCCGCCACGTAGACGCGCCCGCTGGCGGCGTCGATGGCCACCCCGCGCGGCGCATCAAATTGACCGTTGCCATTGCCGCAGCCATTGGATACTTGCCAGACCGGCGCGGCGTCAAAGGCAGGCAGGGAGGTGGGCGGCGTCACCATTTGGGCATTGCGGAAGGCCGGCACAATCGAGAGCGCAAAGCGGTCATCGCCCAGGCGGGCGTCCATCAGTGGCGGCGCCGGCGGCAAGTGGCGCGCGCTGCCGCCCAGATCTGCCAGGGCGGGAGCCAAATAGCTGTTAGGCAACAGATCAGGGTTACTGCCCGGCGGCTGCCAAAACAGACGCAGCCCCGGCTGATCACCACTGTTGACGCCACCCGGCGCGTACTCAATTTCAATATCGCGCCAGCCCGCTTCCAAATAGATGAGCCCTTCGGCGTAATTGATGCTCTCGGCGTCCGGCAAACCGGCGCGCTTATCCACCACCGGCTGCCCCTGCACGCGAATAATCACGTCGCCCTCGGTCAGCGCCGCCAACATATATTCGCCGGAGCGCGCGGCCGCCAACTTGCCACTCCAGCGCACGCTGCCCCCGCCGCACCGGTCAATGCACCATCCAACCCCACCAGCAGATCCTTTGCAGCGCAGCAAACCCACCCTCCTGCGCGCCGCCGCTGTAAGCGCCCAGCAGCCCCATGACGGGCAGCGCAGCGGTGCGCAAAACGCTGGCTGGAATCGGTTCGACGCCACCGCTGGGCGGCTGCCACAGCAGCGCCAGCGGCGTTGGCGTTTGCAGCGCCGTGTAGCGCAGCTCAATCTGATAGACGCCGCGGCCCAATGACAGCGAGCGGTCGGTGGCGCTCTGCGTGCTGTCCAGCACCAGCGCCTGATCCAGCCGCAGCGTGACTTGCGCTTCCGGCCCGGCGTTGAGCATAAAGCGATAGTTACCAGCCTCTGGGGCCAGCAGCGCGCCTTCCAGCGCCGGTAAGGCGCTGCCAAGGTGCGCCCTGCAGCCAATCAAACTGGAGCGCAGGGTTTTCCTGCACCAGGCTGGCGGTTTCAATGGGGCCATCGTCCAGACCGGGGAAAAGTAGCGCACGCCCTGGCTGCTGGCCAGCACAGCCGGATCCACGCGAAAGGCCGTCAGCAGGGGTTGCCCGCTCTGCTCGTCGAAAACCGGCTCGTTTACGCCGGCCGGAAAGGTTTGCTTGCAGCAGGTTGACCAGTTGATTCTCCTGCGCCGGGACCAGATAAACCGCGCCATTCAGCGTGTCGGGGAAGACCAAATCGCGCGCCAGGTCCAGCCCGCGCAAGTGTCCCATGTTTTCGAATGTGGCCAACTGCGAGCCCAACATCACCTTGAGCGAGCGGCTCGTCAGGCTGGCCGGGGGGACAAAATAGGTGGCTGGGTCTTGCGCCAGATTAGCCGACAGATATTGGCTCAGCGCGCTGTCAAACTGGCTCTGCGCCGAACCGCCGACGCTGCCCGCTTGATTCAGCAGATTCTGCACGGATGACAGCGCCGGAATGGTCATAATCAGCAGCGCCGCCGCCGTGGCCGCTCCCGGCAAAATCAGCCGCTGCCAGTGGGCATGAAAAACTGTCAGCAGCTGATCCAGCGCCAATGCCGCGCCGCCAAAAATGAGCGGCAACATTGGCAACAACAGCCCCGCCCAGCCCGCTGGCAGCGCCGCATCGGCCGTATCGGTCAACGCAACCGACGCTGCGGTCGACGCCATTTGCACAGCCGCCCACCCATAAATCAGCAGCCCCAGCCCCAACCAGATTGACGCCGGTCGCAGCAGCGTGCGCGCCAAAACGCCCACCCCCAATAGAAACAGCGCCCCCATCAACACGCCCAGCAGGGAGCCATCCAGCGCCGGCCCCAGCGGTCCAAAATCGCCGCGCCAGAAAAGAGCAGCGGTCAGCTCTTCGAATTGGATCGACCAACCGTTTTCGACAGTCACCTGCCCATCCAGCGGTTGCGCCGCCTGAATCTGAATGCGGCTCTCGGGCGCGCTGGCCAACCAGGGGCTAGCCACCGCCAGCGCAATGAGCAACGGCAGCAGGAGGCGCTGCACGCGCTGCCACATGGCTTCCGCCGGCGCCATCACCGCCGCCAGCAGCAGGCCAATCAGCACCCACAGCGCCGTGGCCGCGCGCGGTTCATCCAGAAAGGGCAACACCAATCCCAGACCCATGCCCGCCAGTGTAGGCCAGCGCGCCGTGTCAGCGCGCCAAACGGTCAACACCAGCCAGCCGCACAGGCTCACCAAGAGCGGCGCGGCCAGATTGGGCTCGCCACTGGCCCACAGATGCCACGGGCTCACGGCCAGCAGCGCCGTGGCCGCCAGCGCGCCCGATGCGCTGGCCAGCCCGCGGGCAAAGCCATAAAAACCGAGCAGAGTCAAAACGGACAGCAGGGCACCGGCCAGCCGCAGCGCCACCAGATCGTCGTCCATCCGCTGCATGAGGAGGCTTTGCACGATTGGCAAAATCGCGCGGCTATCGCCAAAAAGTGAAGGCGCAGGCTGTTCCTCCAGACGCAGCAGCGTTTCACATTCGGCGGGCAGGCAGGCCGCGGGCAGGCTGTCCACGCTCCAGATGCGCAGCAACGCGCCCACCATCAGCACAATCAGCAGCAGCCCGATTTCTGTGCGCAGCGCCAGAAACCGGGGCGCTGCGCCATTGCGGGCAGGCGGGCGGCGTGCTTCAGCGGGCATCGCCTGGGTGCGGGCGTCCACCTTTTCACGCATCAATTCCTGGCGGCGCGGCGAAAGCTCAAGCGGCGCCAGCTCAAAGTCGCCCAGGTTGCTCTTTTGCCAGCGCACGTTGGGCAGCGCGTAGGTAATGCGCGGGCGGCTCAGCGCACCCAACAAAAGCAGCAACATACCCACGCTCCACAACGTGGGGCGCAACTGCTCGAAAAAGACGCCGGTCACGGGCAGCACAAAGAGCAACCCGGCGGCGGCCGTGCATAAGATCCCCGTCACAATCAGAATCCAACCCACCGCCGCAGTGTGGCGCAGCGATGATGAGGATGCCGTCGGCAGCGATGAAGTGTTGGCCGCAAATATCAGCGCGGCAATAGCGACCAAAATCAGACTGTCGCGCAGCACATAGGAGATGAAAGCGTCGGAGGTCGCCACTAGGCGTTGGGCGATCAGGGCGAGGATGAGGGAGAATAAGAGTAGAGAAAATCGTCGCATATTTACAAAGGAACAACTTTGGTCAATTTAGCCCGGCATGGCATCCGGACACAAGAATTGAATTTGGACGCCGTGTCTACTCAGCGCGGATCGATGCTCCCACCAATCGGTGTCCACAGCGTTTAAAATGGGCGGCGTCTCTCCGTGCGCCAAAGCAACGGCGACGAATTTACGATCAGATGGATCAAAGCGCTGAAGTTCAGGATCATCGGGGAATTCGACAAAGGTACGCCAGTGGGAAGCATCATCAATTTCGGTGACGGCAACCAGCTCGCAGCGCTGGGGATTGGCCCAATTGGTCAGCGCCCATTTGCAAAACGCATCGCCAACGCCTGGCTGCCCCGATTGATTTAAGTTGCTTTTGTACTCGTTGAGAATACGCCAGCCGCTATCGAGAATGATTGTGTGCTGTTGGGTAATTTCAAGAAGCTGTCTGGCGCATGTTATCACACATTGCGCAGAGCGCGTGGCGCACGCTGATTTGCCACAACGGCCACATTTGTATCCACAACAAACTTCACGCGCTTACTGCTCCTGGGTGTGGCCAACGGCGGTTCCATTGCGCATTTGGCGCTGCATGGCAGCCTCGGTCATGGCTACCAGATCGCCCATTTCATCGCCAAAAAGTTTTCGGGCCAGTTGCGGATATTGCCGTAGGGGTCAATGTCCAACTCATCCAATTTGGATTCGCCATCGGCCATGCGCGCAAAGTAGAGCGCCACATCCTCCTGGGCTAATTGTTCCTCGGCCATGCGGCGCTGCAAACGGCGCAGCAAATGCTCGCTGTGGCTTTCGAGTATGATCTGCACACCGCGATTTTTGATCACGTCAATAAATACGTCGGCCAAACCGGCCTGCACGGCCGGATGCAGGTGTATTTCGGGCTGTTCGAGGATGATGGTGCTGTTTCGCTTGGCCAAATAGCAAATGGCCAATACGGGCAGGATTTGGGAGACGCCAAATCCTACTTCGGTTAATACGACCTCCGGCGCGCCGGGCGCTTGCTGAATGCGAACTTCGTATTCTTGGCGTCCTTCCGCTATGGGGTGCAGCCTGAAACTGTGAACAAGACCGAGCTGTTTCAATTTGGAGGCAATCTGTTTCACAGCTCCATCTCTATGATCTGTAATCTCCGAGCGTAGCAACGCCGGAATGGTATATTCACCCCGGATACCAATATTGCTTATTCTGCTACCACGCCAGAGATATGTGCGGCTGGGATAATCACGCAGTGGGCCTAAATATTGAACATTGTATAGTAATTCGCGAAACAAAGACGCAAACTCAGATGCAATGAAATCATAAAAATAATATATTTCTAGGCCATCTGGAAAATCAAAAAATTGGCTAGGAGCAGAGAAACTATGGGACGACTCTAAATCACGCAAACCTAATGAGTTATTCATATCAATGATTTGATATATTAGATTTTGAAACACTGAATCTGGCTTGAGCTCTACTCCAATTGTATGTTCATCTTGCGCATAAATCATCTTTTGCAAAGTGATGGCTTGATCTATGTATCCTATTGATGCTGAAAATGATGCAATATCAGTTATACGGAAAAGTTGAGGTTCAAATAGGGTCTGTTGAAGAATGTTTGGTCTTTGGGGTATCCATTTAACTTGAAAGTCTATGGAATAATCTTCCTGATGATTATGAACAATATCAAAGAATCCACCTAAGTTAACGTAAGCACGGTCGTCACCCAAAAACAGTACCTGTGAGCGATCCCGCGCTTCCGCACTTTGCTTCATCAGAAGCAACATCTGCAAAATGCTCGTTTTCCCCGAGCTATTGGCGCCAAAAAAGCCGGTGAGCGGCGCAAAGCGCATTTGCCCCGTATCGCGCCACGATTTAAAGTTTTGAATCCGCAACTGAGTGATCATGAGTTTAGTATCCTTACGCCGCCATTTCCGCGCCACACTGCACGCTATTCTACCAGCTTACCCCTGCGCTGGCAATACCTTCTTGAGCGGACCCAGCGGCAGCGCCCGCCAGACAATGGCCATGTCTTCGCCGCCCAGCGCACCGGTCAGCGCCAGCGCCACGGCATAGACCAGCCAACCCAGCAGCGCGGCCAGCCACACGTTGACGCCAAAGAGGATCAGCACATAGATGGCGGCGCCCATGACGACCGCAGAAACCGCCGGCGTCAGGCAAAGCGACAGCCACGGCACCGTCCCCACGTGGCGTTTGACGCTGTAATAAAAGGGGAAGAGCAGGCTAAATTCGCTGAGGATCGTGACCACGGCGGCGCCTAAATAGCCAAAGCTGGGGATGACCAGCAGGTTGCCCACCGTGTTGAAGATCACCCCAATAATAAAGGCTTTGGTCAGATAACGCTGCTGGTTGACGGCGATGAGCACATATTGGGTGACGCTGTTGACAAAGCCAATGGGGATGCTCCAGATCACTAGTTGCAGGGCCAGATTGGCGCCGCCGGTAAAGGTGATGGCGCGGCCGAAGAAATATACCGTCTCGGGCAAATTGATAAATTCGCTGCCACCCACCAGCCAGACCAGCGGCTGGGCCAGAAAGGTGACCATCATGGCAATGGGCAGGCTCATCATGATCAGCAGGCGCACGCTGAGAATGTAGGAACGCAGCAGGTTTTCGTTGTTGTTGCGAGCGTAGCGGCTCATGAGCGGGAAGACCGCCATGGTGAAGATGCTGGGGATAATGTTGAGCCCGTCCAGATATTTGACGCCCACGCTGTAAAGACCCACGGCGGCGGCGCCGCCATAGGACGCAGAATCCACACGTCGATGCGCCAGAAGATGGTGGAGAGCAGGTGGTTGATCTATCAGCGGGCCGCTGGCGCTCAACATCCACTTTTGCAGCGCCGTCCCACTGCCGTTCGGGCGTAAAGAGCGTCGAGCGCAACAGCCCATAGAGCCAAAAAAGCTGGGCAATGTTGACCACCAAACTGACGCTGGCCAGCCCCACAAAGCCCCATCCCAGCAGCAACACCAGCGCGCCCAGCGTCACTTTGAGCAGCGAGGTGACGCTGGCCAGCCCGGCCGGATACTCCATCTTCTCAAAGGCATTAAACATATTGCTCAGGGCGTCGGACCAGTTGGCAAAGAGCATGGCCGCCGCCAGCAGCGCAATGGCCTGGATTTCCTGACGGCCAATGCTTTGGATGTTGGCACCAGATTGCCGATGATGCTGTAGCCATAAACCACCAGGGCCAGCAGCGGCATGGCGGCCAGCCAAAGACCGGTGCGCAGCGCCAGCACATTGGTCAAATAGCGGCTGGACTGATTCTTGTCTGCCGCCACGTCGCGCCAGCAGCGTACCCAGCCCATAGCGGCTGATGATTTCGAAGGAGCCGTAGAGCGCCACCACAAAATAATATTTGCCGGCGCCATCCGGCCCCAGCAGGCGCACGTAGAGCATGGCAAAGGCAAAGTCAATGGCCTTGTTGATCAGGTTGAGCGCCATGGGGGCCAGCGAATTTTTGGCCACCGTGCGCACCTCGCCGGCAGTCAATTCGGGCCGATAGTAGCGCCCCCACGCCCACCAGATCAACAGCAGCCCCAGCGTGACGGAGCAGAGAAAGCTGATGAACAGTCCCAGCTTAAAGCTCATGGGCGAATAGACAAAGCGCACGGTCCACTGGCCGTCTTGCGGCAGATAGACCGCGCGGAACGCGCTATCGGCCCGGTAAATCGGCAGCTCCTTTTCCTGGTTTTCATCGGCGCCAAAGGGGCGAATGTACGCCTTCCAGCCGGGGAACCAGGCGTCGGTCAGCACCAGCCAGCCGCGGTCGCTCAGATTCACGTCCACAAAGACATCGTTGGCGGTGTAGCGGCTGATGTTGGCCGTGGCAAGCTGCGGACTGGCCGCCGCCAACGCATTCGGATCGGCGGGTTCGGTTTCCAAAAAGAGCGTTTGACTCAAATCGACATCCAGCAGCGGCTGCTGGTCGGCGGGCGCGATCTGCACGTTGCGCGCGATAAAAGCGCGCGGCATCACTTCACTATTTTCATAGACCGCCACCGCCTCATCGCGATAGATCTCCTCCCAGCCCGCATTGGGCAGATATTCCTGCGTCAGCACATACTTGACGTTGAGCAGGTCCAGCAGCGGGCTGTCCAGCGCCGCGTATTCGTCGCCGCTCGCCTGCGCATCATCGCCAGCCGCCTGCCCTAAATAGAGCGGCGCAATCCGGTTATAGAGCAGCTCGTTTTCCTGCGGCGCAATGCGATCCATCAAGTCAACATACTGGCGCGGAATCACCGAGTCATAGCCGCGAATGTCCTGCCAGCCGTAGTACATGCCCACGTTGGCGTTAAAGGTCTTTTGCTCGCTGGTGTTGAAGGTGGTGAAGCGGAAAGGATTTACGATTTCAGATGTACGATTTACGATTTGTTCGTTTGTGGAGTCCGCGGGTTGGATGCCTTCGCGTTCGTTGAGGAATTGGATGGCCGGGGGAATGTTGGCGGGGTTGAGGGGGGAAAGGGTGACGGGCGCGGCGGGGTTAAAGTGGCCGTGGGCGGCGTAGAGGTCGAGGGCGATGAGGGCGATGAGGAGAAGGGGAGAAGGGGAGAAAAGGGGAAGGGGAGAAGGGGTGTCGATGAACGTTTTTGCTCTGGTTTTCAGCATCCACAGAATGAGCGCGCCGCTACACAACGCCTAGGCCAAACTTGACCAACCCGCGGCCTCGTAGCTCCAAACATGCGGCCGTCGGCAAAGACCATCTGCGCCAGATCGACGCTGTCCACAACGCTGCGCCAGCGCCACAAGCAGCCCCGGCAGCACCACGCTCGCCCCCACCACCGCCAGCGCCCCCACTCCAGCCACACAAGCCAATATCGCCAATCCCACCACAACTCGTCTAAACGAAACTCCCCCTTCCCCCTTTCCCCCCTTCTCCCCTTTCTCTCTACTCCTCCACTCCTCCACTCTCTCCCCCCCGTCGAAACCTCCAACCCACACCCCCCAACACCGCCATACACTCACCGTAAACGGAAAGACCCATCGGAACGGGCTGTGCAACTGTGACCACCCTGGCAACCCATAAAACAAAACGCCATACAAAGGCGTCCCAAACGCAAACAGCAGCGACACCAGCGCCAGCTTCCCGCAAAAAACCATGTCCGTAAGCCGCCAATGTCACGCCTGTGTTCGTGGATGCATTAGCCTCGTAAATCGTAAATCGTAAATCGTAAATCTCACCCTGCCATCTTGCCACACGCTGCAACCACGTCCCAATGCCCAAATAGTTGCCGCCCTCGACGTAATTGCGATGCCCCGAATCGTGTCCACCGGTTCGCCCAGCGCGTTTGCGTGGCCGGCACCCACTGCCACTGCCAAATATCAAACCACGCATGATGGCTGGGATTGCCAAACACATCGGGCAAAGGCGCAACGCGTACCGGCGCAGGCCATCCCCTCCAGCGCCGCTGGAACGAGGCCAAACCTCGCGAAAATTGAGCGGCAGCGCTCGATCAGGGGCGGCAACGCGCCAAAAGCCGATGCCGAGAACGCCCAAAGAGGCCAGCAGCCAGCCCGCCAGCTTAAGCAGGCGGGGGAGGGATGGGTGACAAGGTGACAAGGTGACCGGGTGACAAGGTGACCGGGTGACCGGGTGACCGGGTGACCGGGGGGGTATGGCTGCTCGCAATAGCGCTTTCGGAAGATAGCTCCTCTATACCCGACGAGATCGTCGACGAATCGTAAATCGTAAATCGTAAATCGTAAATTTTCTTCCGCGCTGCCACCAACCGCGCCGCCGCATACACCCCCGCCACCAGCAGCGTGTAGTAGATCAGCTCCGGGTGGCCGGCCAGGATCATGACGCCGATGATGGCGGCGCCGGCTATGATGTATGGAATGGGGCGAAAGCTCTGTGTGCCCTTGGCTTCCTGCTTGCGGATGATCAGCTCGATGAGGGCCAGCAACAGGGGCAGCCAGACCGCGGCCGCAATAAACATGGTGAAGACGACGCTGACGATCAGGAAGCCGGAGAACATAAAAACCACGCCGCTCAAGAGCGCCGACGTGGGCCGCAGCCGCAGCGTGCGGGCCAGTAGATACATGTTGATGCCGGCCAGCCCAATTTGCAGCGCGGTGAACCAGCCATAGGCCGCCTCACAGCGGCAGGATGTAAAAGAGGATGCTGAGTGGGTAAAAGGTGCTGGCCTGGCCGGCGGCCAAAAAGGGCAGCCCGGTGAGGGAACTGCCGGATTCCACAGCGGCAGTTGCCCCTCCGCAAATGTGCGGTTGATGTGCAGTTCCAGACCGCGTTTTCCCAACACCAAATCAGAGAGCAAATTGTTGTGCGGGATAAGCCCTGGCTGCAGGCTGCGCCACGGTTCAAAGCTATATAGATTGTCGTAGGGAAGCAGCGTGCGACCGGTCAAAGCGGGGAAGAGAACCGGGCCAAACCACAATGAGGGCAGAACAAACAGGATCAGCAGCGCCAGCAGAGTAGCAGATGGTGCCGTATACGGGACATATGCTAGCTTTCAGCCTGAAACCCGGTTTCCAGATGTTAGTCGTGGGCGTCGTCAGTTCCTCGGTTGAACCGGTCTGCCGCAGCGCCGCCGACAAACGCCGATAGCGCCAGAATAATTGCGCATGCGCCAGGCCGACTCCAGTTTGACCGGGATGTCCAGCTTGCTTTTGCCAATGCGCCGGTCTTCAAAGTGAATGGGCAGTTCGATAATGCGGTAGCCCAGTTTTTCCGAAAGACAGGCCATTTCCACTGAAGAAGCTGTAGCCCTTGCTGCGCACATTTTCCAGCCCGATATTGAGCAGGCGCCTGCCAGCTGCAAGCAAGCCCGCCGTCATATCGCGCGTGCGCAGGCCTAAAATCAGGCGGCTAAATATTGGCCCACCAGTGACTGATCAGCCGCCGCCACCAGCTCCAGCCTTCATCCAGTGCCTGCCACCCCACGTAGCGGCTGCCCACAATCACATCGGCATTGTGCGCAGGTTTGCATAGTGGCCAGCATCTGTGGAATGTAGGTCGGCGAATGGCTAAAATCACAATCCATCTGCACCACATATTCGGCGCCATCGGCCAGCGCCTGCGTCATACCCGCCACGTAAGCCATGCCCAATCCGCCTTTTGCCTTGGCGATGGAGCACCACCATGCGTGGGCGATCTGCGCCTGCGTCGTTGTAGTTGAACGCCAACTGATCGGCCAGCGTTCCCGTGCCATCGAGCGAATTGTCATCTACAATGAGCAATTGTAAAACAGGGAAGAGGCAAAGCGAACAGCGCCTGCATATAGCGGGCAAAATTGTCCACTTCATTAAATGTGGGGATCACAACCGTCAATAGAACGCTCTTCATCAATGCTTTCTCTTTGGGTGCGCAACGCGAATTTCACCACGAATGGCCGATACATTCGGAGGCAGTCGACGAGCAGGATTTTTATGCGGATTTTGCAGGATTTACGCAGATTTTGGGTCATTTTATAGCCAAAATCTGCGTTTATCGGCGTGAATCCGCATACAATTTCTGCTTTCACTGCGCTCCAATGAGCTGCTAGCAGCGTGAGATTGTAGCACGATTAGGTGGGAGGGTCAATCGGCGGGCTGATCCGGCGAGTCGGTTAGTTCACTGCTTATCTGCTCCACGGCCCGACAGAGCACCTCATACGGCTGAGCGCCCGAAACCAGATATTTATCCACAAAAACCATGCCGGGCACGCCGTTAATGCCGTAGGCATACGCCTGCTCAACATCGGCCTGCACCTGTGCATCATAAAGCGGCTCACGCAGCGCCTGCCGAAAAGCATTGCGCTCCAGGCCAACGGCGGCCGCGATGTCGGTCAGCACATCCAGGTCGTCGATCACTTTGGCTTCCTGCCAATAGGCTTTCATCACCGCGGCGTGATAGGCCGGGCCGACGCCCTGGCTCTCCGCATATTTGGCGCCGATGAGCGCGGGGCGGCTGTCAAAACCAAAGGGGCCGGGGTTCATCTCCAAGCCGTAATTTTCACGCGCCACGGCATAAAGGCGCGGCCGGCCCGCCTCGATTTTGGCCCGATATTCGGCCGAAATGGGCGGCGCGCTGCGTGGGCGCAATTCAAACGAATGCCACTGCACGGTCACCCCGTGCGATTCCCCGTGAGACTGTTCGAGCCGTTCCAAACTGGCGGCCGCGAGAAAGCACCACGGTCAAGCATAGTCGGACCAGACATCGATATGGATAGGATGTGCAGACATGAGATTCCTTTCATGGGTGAATTTGCAGGCTAATAGCGAACGCAAATAAAAATGGCATGATAGGGGTAGGGGCATGTATGGCGGCACAATAATTAGTGACAAGGAGACTGCTCCATCGCCGCCCTTCGCGCCCGTCCATTTACGCCAGATCAATTGCGCTCTGGGTAAGGCGCACAAAACCCCAGTTCGCGCGAACCGGGGTTTTGTGCAAAATATTTGGCACCCCCTGCTGGATTCGAACCAGCGACCTACGGATTAGAAGTCCGTTGCTCTGTTCCGCTGAGCTAAGGGGGCGCACGTTACAAGGTGATTCTATCCAATCTACCGATAGAAGTCAAGAAGCAAATTTTGCCCACGAAATTACCTGTTGGACGACTTCGGCGCAGCGGCGCATTTATAGTATCATACGGCTGGAATGGACATATCGCAATCAGTAGACCGCAATCGCCACCCGTAGAGCCGACCTCCGGGAGGTGGCCACCGAAAACTCAGTCAGACCAAGTACTGGCCGGCCACCTCCCG
>JAWKON010000054.1:0-63457 GCA_041391125.1 Caldilineaceae bacterium | reverse complement strand
GCAACAGCCGCGATGTGGACCTTTTTATGCTGCTGACCGACCCCACATATGTATTCCTCTGTCCAGATACGGCCCAATTTACGGTGGCCGGTTCGGACCCGCTGGCCATCACCCAGCGCCACAAAGACCGGCTCGTCATCACCCATTGGAAAGACTCCACCGGCCCCGCGCCCGCCGATGTGCCCATTGACGAGACCATTTACGACCGCCAGATCCAGTGGTTTGCGCCGGTGGGCGAAGGCGTGGTTGATTGGCCCGGCTGGCTGCGGCTGCTGCGCGATCTCAACTATCGGGGCTGGGCCGTGCTGGAACTGGACGCCGCGCCCAATCCGGTGGCGGATTTGCAGCGCATCCGCGCTTATATTGAGCGGGCGCTGGCGCACATTTACCAATAAGAATTGATCAACAGATTGCACAGATTTTAAAGATTTCTCGTGACTATTCAGCCGTCCCCTGAGCCTGTCGAAGGGGATGGTTGAATGGTTACGATTTTTCAAAAAATCTGTGCAATCTGCGTAATCTGTTGATCCAAAATCTTCCTGAAAGATCCGAGGTGAAAAAGTGAACATGTATGACAAGACGCAATCCGTGCTTAACCTGCGGCGCATGTTGCGCCCATTACTTGGTGTCATTCTACTGGTCCGAGGGCAGCGACGCCGGTGGCCAGGTGCCGATTGAGTTGACGGTCGATATTGACCACAGCCGCCGCGCCATGCGCGGCACCACCGACAAAAGCTGTACGCGCTGCGTGGCGCTGAATGGCATTGTGGGCTTTGCCGTGCGCTGTTCGATCTTTGGCTATCGGCCCAGCCTGTGCGAAGAATTTACGGCGTCGTGGGTCGATGGGCAGCCCCATGAATTGTGTGACCGCGCCCGCTTGGCCAAAGGGCTGGAGCCGCTTGCGTCCGACGCCTGGGACGACGAGCCACCCACCACGCCCGAGCTGCCATTGGCGGCTTAACCATGTTCGAAAGAGGTATAAATTTATAAATTGCCTGGAATATACACTTCCCCCCGGCTGATGAGTCGCGCCGTCCGCAACACGCCGGATTTTTTGCAGATCACCGTATCGCCTTCAACCGCGACATCGAGGTCAATCGTAAATTCACCAGAAGGGTGCTCAATCGAGAGCAGCGAACTGCCGTCGGCGGGCAATTGCGCGATGCCTGCCGCCACCGAGCCGGGCAACATACAGCCGGTCGCCGTCGAGACCGCGCCAAGCACGCCAATCGCGGCATGGCAGACGTGGGGAATAAAAGTGCGTGTGTGGACAAAGCCACCACCGATGGCGGGCGCAATGAGACACATCTTGGGCGCCGTTTTTTGGGTCACGTCGCCCAAGTTCATGCGCGGCCCAATCGCCAGCCGAATGCGCTCCAGCCGCGCCTTGAGCGCTTCATCGGCGTCCAACTCAGCTTTGCTCTCATAACCGGTGCGCCCCAAATCGGCGGCGCGCAGGATGACAACCGGCATGCCGTTGTCAACAACCGTTATTGCAATACCGTCGACGACATCGAGCACGTTGCCGGTCGGCAGCAGCGTACCGGTGGCCGAACCAACCACATCCAGATAGTTGCAGATCACCGGCGCGGCGGTCCCCGGCGCGCCATCCACTTTGGCGGCGCCGGCATAGTTGACCGTGCGATTGGGCGTCTGCACCGTCACCGCGCAGAGTCCACCGCTGTTGACCATGTGAATCGTGGCGGTGGTTGCGCCATCGGCGGCGGGCCACAGGCCGCACTCGATGGCAAAGGGCAGCACACCAGCCAAAATATTGCCGCAATTTTGCCCCGTATCGATGCGCCCGCCGCCAATCACCACCTGTAAAAAGAGATAGTCCAGATCGGCATCCGGTCGCGTGGATGGACTGACGATGGCGACTTTGCTGGTGAGCGAATCAGCGCCGCCCAGGCCGTCGATCTGCCGCGGGTCGCCCGGGCCGACCCCCTCCATGGCCGCCAGCACCACGCGATTGCGCAAGGCCTCGTCGCGGGGCAGATCGCTCGCCTTAAAATAGACCCCTTTTGAACTGCCGCCGCGCAGTTGCATGAAGGGAATGGATCGCTGCGTCATGTATATAAGCTTCCTCTATAAAACTTCGTCCCATAGGGACGCTTGAATTTAGGACTGGGAATTATCACCGCTTCTAAATTCAGCCGTTCCTAGGGGACGAAATACCATTCGTATAAACGCTTACTCCACGGGTGGCGTGCCGTGTGTGTGAAAACTTTTGACCGTTTGCAGCCCCCACGCCTGACCTTTTTTGCGCTCCTCTTCGGTCCAGACAATCGTCCGCCAATCGGGGGCCAGGATCAAGCGGGCGTTGGCGTGGGCAATCTCGAAACGGTTGCCGCCCGGCTCGTAGACATAGAGGAAGAAGGTCTGCTGGATCGCGTGTTTGTGGGGACCGGTCTCGATGAAGACGCCATTTTCCAGACAGATATCGGCGGCCAGCAGCACTTCTTCACGGCTGTTGACGGCGTAGGTCATGTGGTGCAGGCGGCCAGGTACACCGGTGTGATCTTCGGCGATGGCCAGGTCATACGATTTGTTGTTGACCGAAAACCAGAGCCCCTTGTCCGAACCATCATCAAAGGTGATCACCTCGGTCAGGCGCGCGCCCAGCACCTCGCTGTGAAAGCTGCGCATCCCTTTCATATCTACGGCCAGCAGGTTCAGGTGATCGAGCCGGCGCAGGTTTACGCCGCGCCCCGGAAAGCGCGCGGCTTGATTTTTGAGCGCCGGCTTGTCCTCTGCGCCCGCCTGATACCATTCGGTTTCGTAATAGATCTCGACATTGTGGCCGTCGGGGGTGCGGAAGGCATAGGCCGGCCCATGACCGCGATCGCCATCGGTCCAGCCTTTGCCGTAACCGGATGCTTCGATAGCCGCCACCCGCCGCTGCAACGCCTGGGGACTGCGGGCGCGCCAGGCGAAGTGGCCCAGCCCCGGCTGTTTGGCCGCGGTTAGTTTGAGGGTGTGGTGTTCGTAATCGTCGTAGGCGCGCAGATAGGCCGAATCGCCCTGCTGTGCGGTCACGCTCATGCCCATGATTTCGGTAAAGAAGCGCAGGCTCTCATCGAGCTTGGGCGTCAATAGCTCCACATGGGCCAGGTGGGCAACGTCCCAAATGGGTTCGGGTTTCATGGTATGATATTCCTTTGGTATTGGGAAGCGGGGAGGTCCCAACGATAGGTGAAGTAAATTTTGAAGTTTCTGACACATGATAACACGTTATCCGCTAATCGAGAACCAGAATGGCCGCTTCAGGAAGCTCCCTGAATTGGGAGCCTCACCCGGCTGCTTCCATTAAGAAGCTATCCGGAAATTTGGTTGTGATGCCCGAGTTGCAATCGACCTTTCCAGGCCGGCACAGAGAATTTACGGACAGGCGCTTACTCGTTATCAGCGACACCATTTTGTCGATAAGCACAGAAAAGATTGTTAATGTTGCCGCAGGTATTATTTGCGCCGCCGTCCTGAGCCCCCAGCGAAGGCGCAAATATGTAGATTCTAAGTCTAGGCACGTTTAATCCAGTGCGTTGTTGATTCGAGATAGTAGCGTTGGGTTACCATGAAACGCGGCGTGGTAGTCGTATTGCTGGAACCCGTATGCAACAGTCGCAAATCCATTAGATAGACATCACCAGGTTCGCCATGTAGTTCCACCACTTGCAGCTCAACATCACCAACGCTGCCGGGCGTAGTGAGATAGCGGTCGGGATTGGGCTGCTCTTTTGCGAGCAACGCCTGAAAATAAGCGTATTGCAGCAGGCGTTTCTTGACATCTCGGGAGCGTATAAATTTCGCATTGTTCACCAGGCGATGAGAGCCGGTAACCACCAGCGTGCCGCCGCCACGCGGACGCACCGGTTCCAGAAATGTGAACATTTGCACGCCAGGAATGCCCCCATGCGCCTGGCGTGGTGCATCGGTATGCCAGGAATTAAACATGGTCCAAGGACCAGCTTGGGGCAGCGTAAAGAGCAGCGATGGGTTGCTTCTGGCTTCTACGCCCTGTCCATCCACCAAAAGATTCATCGCAGCCCGTAGCGCGGGCGTGGTCAAGATATTGAACTCTTTTTTCGATATGGGTTTTGTAAATTCCGGTCGCTCCGATGTTTCGGCTAACTGCCAGACGCCATTGCGCCAGGCCCCCTCTTTTGCGCCTAATTGGTACATGAATTCTTGCACGCTACGCACGGTGTCGGGCGGCAGGAATTTCTCTAGCCGGAGCAGCCCTTTGGCGGCGAATATTTCTTTTTGTTCTTGTGTTAGCATAATTTCCCTCCTGAGTGTGTTGGTTGCGACCCGGTTCGCCTGACTCCAACCTGCTCGGTAATGAGCTGGACCGTAAAACAAAAAAAGGCTCACCGAAACAGAACCTCTGAGGGTCTGTTTCGGCGAGCCCGCATAGACGAAAATAATCGGCGCCACCGAGTCGTGTTCAATTAGCAGCAAGCATAGTTTGCCATCGTTTGGGCGGACAGTCAAATTTAGGCGCAAATTATTTCCCGACGCAACAGGTGTAGATCGGTGAAGCGGGCCGGCTCGCCGGCAAAGGTCAGGCGGGCGCCTTCGCAGTGGCTAAAACAGCCGCCCCATTGCGCATGGTCTGCGCGTGGAAACGCAGCAACAAGGGCCAGTTCCAGCTCGCCGCTGTGACCAATAAACAACGCCGTGGAACCGGCGAGCAGCGGCGTCAGCATGTCTCGCCACGCCGCGAGCAGCTTTTGCGCATAGCGCCACGCTGTGCCCTGCGTCGCCGCAATGGCCGCCGCTTCCACAAATGGCTGCGACGCCTCCCACCACCGCGATCCCTCCAATTCAGCATAGATCGCGTCATCATCCGGCGCCGAAACGATTTCATGGTCCACGGCAAAGCCCATAGCCAGCGCAGTCTCGCGCGCCCGCGGCGCAATGCTGGTGACGACGCAAGCAAAAGGGCCAAGCGTGGCCCCCAATGCACGAGCATATGCAACCCCTGGCTGCGACAATTGCGAACCGCCGCCTGTTTTGCGCATGCTGTGGCGGCGTACTTCGAGGGTTTTCATTTGTTCGGCTCATGCCTCCTATATCGAGTACGTCAGACCATGACCAAATGAAAAGAGCGGCTCAGCCGAATCATAAGGCAGATCCGGTTTCTGCTGCACGACGGCATCCATGCTGCTGGGCAGCTCAAAGGGCAACTTGCCCGACGGCTTAACTCGCCCAAAGATCAGATCCAACACCGCCCGATCATCCGCGCCAAATTCGCCCAACAACGCCGCGCATGCCGCCGCAATTTCCGGGATGACGGCGGGCCTGTCCAAATGTATGACGACAATCGTTGGTTTGTGCGCCAGGATCGCCAGAATGCGCGCTTTGGCCTCATCCTTGAAATCCAGATCGCCGGCATGGAACATGCGCTCGAGAAAGTTGCCGGTATCACGCGTCTGAAACGGCGTATCGAGGCGCAAAATCGCGCAATCGGCCTCATCCAACTCCGTGGTGACATCCCCATAAGCGCTAGCGGTTTCGGGGTCGATGCGTTCTACATAAAGTTTGGGTCGACCGGATAAAGGAAGCGCCGGACTGGCAGCGCCATTCTTCAACAACACAATCGACTTGCGCTGCGCCTTCGCGCCGGCAGCAATGAAATCAGCATTGCCCACCAGTTGTTCGGCCGCGTCGACATCGACATATGGATTGTCAAAGAGACCCAGCCGGAACTTGTCGCGCAGGATACGTCGCACCGACTCGTCAATGCGCGCTTCGCTGATCGACCCACTTTCAACCAGTTCAATGAGTACATTGGTACAGGTCTCGCCGCCAAAAATGTCACAGCCGGCTTCGATAATGCGCTGCACCCGCTGCGGCACGCTCAAATGCTCGACACCCCACGCCGTTGCCAACATCGTGCCACCCATAATGTGCTTGTCCTCGACCAGCCCATAGTCGGTGCAGACCACGCCGTCAAAGCCGTAATGGCCACGTAGCAGATCGGTGATGATGGCCTTGCTGAACCCAAAGCCCACTTCTTCATAGTCCAGCCCAATCGGCATCCCGTAATACGGCATGATCTGCGCGGTCTGCGCTTCAAACGCAGCCTCAAAGGGGCGCAGATGATAGTCAAAATTGTGGCCGGGGTAGACTTGCTCCTTGCCATAGGGGAAGTGGGGATCTTCGCCATCCTTCTGGGGGCCGCCGCCGGGGAAGTGTTTGGTCATACAGGCCACGCTGTGGGGACCCAGTTGCTCACCCTGAAAGCCGCGGATATAGGCGCTGATCATGCGGCTGGCCAGTTCGGCGTCTTCGCCAAATGTACCGTTGATGCGGCCCCAACGCGGTTCGGTGGCCAGGTCGGCCATGGGATGGATGGCCACCCGAATGCCAATCGCGAGATACTCCTGCCGGGCAATGTCGGCGAAACGCTCGACCAGATCAGGATCGTTGGTGGCGGCCAGGCCAATCGGTTCGGGCCACTTGGAGAATTGTCCACCCCGGGCGCTGACCGCCGGGTTGTTGGAAAAAGCATGGCGCGGGTCGGTGGCAAAGGTGATGGGGATGCCCAGCCGCGTGCTTTCGGCCAATTGCTGCATGCGGTTCTGCCATTCGGCGGCCAGCCGCGTTGCGGCAAAGTTGGGAAAATTGAAGTGATTCATCCGCTGCTCGACCACCATTTTGCCCGGCGCGGATTGGCCGATGTCACCCTCCAACAGCGAGGCCCCGCCATCAAAGACGTGGGCGGCAAAGGTTTGGAACATGAGGCCGGCTTTTTCGGCCACGGTCATGCGCGCGAGTAAATCATCGATGCGAGTTTCCACCGGCAGGCGGGCATCTTCATAGGGGTCGAGTTGACCGTTGTGGTTGAGGTCGCGATAGGCGAAATTGTCGGCTGTATGTTGAAGGGTAAGCACAGGCATTCTCCTTGGATAGTGAGGGATCGATAGATGTCTCTAACCAAAGAGATTGTACCTTACCAAGCCCATTTTGGGAACACGAGTCAAAGTGGATGCTTGTGTGAACAAGTCAATCCACTGTAAATTCTCTGCCACCTAGCACAGTGATCCAAACATGAATCCCATAGATAACGGGGAGCAGCAGCAGCACAACCAGCGCCGTCAGCAGCGGGATCGCTGGTAGGGTTGTAAAACCCAATGCCGCACAACCCGCGGCGGCCAAAAGGGTGATCAACGCGCCGCGCCGATAGAGGGGCTGGAATGCTTCCGGTAAGCGCAATAGGAGCAAGAGCAGGGCAATCGTGCCCATTGCCAGCGCCAGCGCACCGGTTAGCAGCCAAGTGACAACCGCACCAAGTGGCTCACTGGCATGTTCGACCACGTTGAGCGTTGCCGCGCCCGTGGCCACAATCCCCATCGCCACAAAGAGATGGAGATAGATCCAGAACGGTACACCCCAATTGCTGGCCACCGGCAGGCGCTGCGAGACAAAGTCGAAATAGAGCCACCACAGCCCAACCGCAAGCAGCATGCCCAATCCAGCCGTCAAAAAGATCGTCAGATCCAGGCCGTGGTGGGCGGCGACTCCGCGCACAACCGCGACAATGACTTCACCCAACACGATGATGATAAAGAGTCCAAAGCGCTCAACGAGCGAGTCGGTCGCGGCGCGGCTGCGTTCCTGCTCGGCTTGCACCTCTGGGTCGCTTGGCGCAAACAGCACTGTAATGAGTGGCCCACTCACGCTGAGGATCAGGCTCGTCAGCCAGAAATAGGTGCGCCAGGCTTCCGGCACAAAGGCCGAGGTCACAAAGAGCACGGTCGAGATCAAATAGTTCAGGACATAGGGCTGTGCGAGTGGGCGGTGCAGCGGATCGTAGACACCGGTGCGCCACCAGAGGTAGGTCAACACCAGTTGATAGGCGGCGAACGATAAGGCAAAGCCGGCGCCCCCTTCGCCAAAGGCATTGTGGGCAAAGACCGCCATCATCGCCACGGTAAACATCTGCAAAAAGGTGAAGACCCGCGTGCGGATGTCATTGTTGCCGTGGAGTTCGTGATAGAAAGTCCCATTGATCCATGCCACCCAGACCAGCACAAAGAGCAAGCCAAATTCCAGGATACCCTGCCGGTCGACATGGCCGGCCAGCGCGTGGCTGACCTCGGCGATCACCACTACATAGACCAAATCGTAAAAGAGCTCAAGAAAGGTGACGCGCCGTTCTGCTTCACGATCACTGGTTCGGCGTGGTGGCTGCCACCAGAGGCGGACATTTTGTTGAAAATTGTTCATGGTTCCTGCTCTCTGCGTTGATTGATCTTGACACAGTATGTCGCTTGGCCCAACATGTACGTACGTAATGTGTTTCTGTACGTACATGTTGGGAAGGAGCGCTCATGAAAACTGTTACTGTTACAGAATTGCGGAGCAATATCTATAATTTACTTGAAGAAATCCTCACCACAGGCATACCGCTTGAGATCAATTATCAATATGCGAGTTGGTAAGCCTTGGCATGGATTGACGGATGCCGCCTTCTATACTTTGCGCTGATTTCGCGCTCCAATGGCCCCGGCCGAATACTACCCCGGCTTCCCCTTCGGTAAACTCAGGAGATCGCGTAAGCGACGCTAGTCTGCTTTTAGGGCAGGTGCAGCAACTTCGCCGCGTTACCACCAAGAACTTTTGCTTTGGCATCTGGCGCAAGCGGCAGCGATTGGATCAACGCGATGGAACTTGGCACATCGCCGATCTGCTGGGGGAAATCACTGCCGAACATCATCTGATCGACCCCCGCAAAGTCCAGCGCAAGCTGCAATGCACCGGCGTCCGGCATCCCGGCGGACTCATAATACATGCGCTTGAGATAGACCGAGGGCGCTTGGGCGAGCACGCCTTGGGACTCGGGGTAGGCCGCGAAGGCCCGATCCATGCGACCGGCCAAATAGGGAATCGCACCGCCTAGATTGCCCAACACAATTTTCAGCTTGGGAAAGCTTTGCATGACGCCGCTAAAGACGAGATGCGCCGCGGCCAGCGCCGTGTCGAACATAAAGCCCATCATTGGCGCCATGCGATAGTTGCGCATGTTCTCGATATAGGGCGGCGAAATCGGGTGGATAAAGAGGGGAACGTCAAGCTCTGCCGCCCGCGCATAGAGCGGCCAAAACACCTTATCATCCAACGTATTGCCGTTGATGTTGGAAAAGAGCTGACCGCCGCGCAAGCCCAATTGCGTGACGGCGCGGTCTAATTCCATCGTGGCGGCCGTTGGATCTTGCAGCGGCAGCGCGGCCAACGCACTCAGTTGGGTCGGATGCTGCTGCACAACGGCGGCAAATTCATCGTTCACCAGTTGGGCCAGGCGCACGCCCTGCGCCGGCTCTTCGACCTGCAGACCAGGAATCGAAAAGGTCAAAAGTTGGTGCGTGACTTGATGCTGCGCCATGACCGCCAGGATCGGCGCTACCTGAACATGCGCGGGGTCGATCAGGCTGTAATCCCCATCGAGTTGAATGCGTTGCGTGCCATCCTGTGCACGGACAAGCTGCGCCCGCGCACTTCCTCGTTCCAATTCATTGAGATAGGCTTGGGTATAGAAATGGGTATGGAAGTCGATAATCATGGTGAAATACCCACCTGGTTAGTTGCGGTTGGGAATTTGTGATTCAATAGGATCCCACGTGGTTGACCCGCTTTGGTTTCGATACGGCTGGAAACTGCTCCAGCCTACTCAACCGCCGCTAGCCCTATCAATCACATGCCCCCCAAAGTGCCAAAATGTTCATTATTTTAGGGCAGGCGGCGCGCCAACGTGCTCCAGGCCATATTTGTCGCGCAGCGCTTTCATTGCGGTCTGCATGATGTCCGGCGGCGTTTGCGCGGGGGGCATTTGCGCAATCAGCGCCGATGATTCTTCAAAAAAGCGTTCAAGACCCGCCGGTGTGCAGATCAGCAAGGCGCGAACCGGTTCGTCGGTCTGGTTCCAAAATGAATGGGGCTTCCAGGGCGGACAGGTCACAGTGGATCCGGCGGCAACCTCGAAGGGCTCCTCATCCAGAAATTGGAAGATCAACGCGCCATCTAGCACGTGAAAGGCTTCGATAAACGCATGGCGCGTGAAAACGGGTGGCATGGTGTGCGGTCCTTCCACGTATTCGATGATGCATAGCTGATCGCTGGTTGCATCGCCATGCGTTTTGATGCGTACGTTGTGGCCGGTTAGCGTATTGAGCCACTGTTGATTTGCTTGTGTCATGTTTCCTCTTAGCTACCCGCCCAATCTCGCCAGCGCCTCGTTCATCGTGGCCGCCGCCTCTTCCGGCACCCGCTGCAACGCCCGCCGCAGCGATACGTTCCCATCTCGATAGATCATGCCGCGCATGAACCGGGGTGCGTTCAACCGATCGAGTGTTTCTTCAATGACGGCGCGCCCATTCTTCGCGCTGAGGATGTCGCCAATGGGATCATCAACGGTGTACGGCCCGCGGGCGTCGGGGTCCGAATAGGGCGCGGACCACTGCCACTGCCCTGAGCCAACCTCAATCGTATCCTCCCGCCCCGGAAACTCAACAACTCCGCGGGCATTGGGCGGCACGGTCACGCTCATCTCAAATGTACTATCAGTAATCTGCCACGTACATTCCGCCGTGCCATAAGGGGTATCGAGGCGAGTTTCGCAATGGGTCAATTTGCCGCCGGGCCGCGGCGCAAAGCGGATCGTGCGATAGCCCGGCTTGACTGCTTCGATGCCGCCAATCGTGCGCTGCATCCAATCGGCCACGGCGCCGAGCGCATAGTGGTTGAAGGAAGTCATCTCGCCGGGGTTGATCGAGCCGTCGGGCAACATGCTGTCCCAACGCTCCCAAATGGTGGTGCGCCCATAGTGACGGGGTAGAGCCACGAGGACACTCCTCCTGTTTGAGCAGCCGATAGGCTTTGGCATGATGACCGGTGGCGCAGAGCGCGTCGCACATCAGCGGCGTGCCCACAAAGCCGGTGCGGATCTGATAGCCGCTGCCGCGCACCAGTTCGGCCAGCCGGTCGCCGGCCCGTTGGCGCTGTTCGGGTGTATCAAATAGGTCGAACATGATGGCCATCGCATAGGCGGTTTCGGCATCGTTCATCATGCGGCCGGCGGGGGTGATATACTCGTTGGCAAAGGCGGCTTTGGCCTTGGCCGCAATCTCAGCATAGCGTTGGCGCGCGTCCTCTCGCCCCAGCAGTGCGGCCGTCTGCGTCACAAGCGCGGCCGAATAGGCAAAATAGGCGCTGGCGACAATCACCCCGTCGGTGCGCGCCATAAAGGGGTTGTCGGGCGGCGCGGTCGGGTCGAGCCAATCGCCAAATTGGAAGCCGGTATCCCAGAGAAAGCTTTCACCGGCAATCCTGGCTATATGGTCCACCCAATCGCACATGCTTTGAAACTGGGCCTCCAGGATCGCCAGATCACCGTAGCGCTGGTAGAGCACCCACGGCACAACAGCCGCTGCATCGCCCCAAGCCGCGGCGCCGTTGCCGCCCATGATGTCGGGGACCACAAAGGGTACTGAGCCGTTGAACTTGGCCTGTTCCACGGCCAAGTCGCGCAGCCATGATTGTAGAAAACCATGCACATCGTAAAGAAAGGCCGACGTGGGCGCAAAGACCTGGATGTCGCCGGTCCAGCCCATGCGCTCGTCGCGCTGGGGGCAGTCGGTGGGCACATCGAGGAAGTTGCCGCGCATGCCCCAGAGCACATTTTGGTGCAGTTGGTTGAGCATGGGGTCGGAGCACTCAAACCAGCCGGTGCGCGCTAGATCGGAATGGATGACGATGGCGGTAATGTTATCTGGTGTTAACTCACCGGGCCAACCCTCCACTTCGACATAGCGGAAGCCATGAAAGGTGAAGACTGGCTCGTAGGTTTCAACACCCTCACCGCGCAGAATGTAGCGGTCAGTGGCCTCGGCATGGCGCAGCGGACGCGTGCCCAATTCGCCGTGCTCCAGCACCTCGGCGTGGCGCAACGTGACAGTTTGCCCGGCTTCCCCCTGCACGCGAATCGACAGGCGGCCGACCAGGTTTTGGCCAAAGTCAACCAGCGTTTTGCCGGTTGGCGATTGGGTGATCGCGACCGGTGCAAGCGTTTCAATCCGGCGCACCGGCGGGCCAAGCGGCGCTTCCAACACAGTCAACGGCTGGTCGTGGATGCGCACACCGGACCACGCGTCATCGTCATAGTCAGCCTCCGACCAAGTGCTCAGTTCGAGACGTGCGTCGTAGGTTTCGCCGTCGTAGATACTGCTAACGACAATGGGGCCGGTGGTCGCGCGCCAACGCTCATCGGTGACGATGCGCTCGGTGCGGCCATCTGCGTATTCCACTTCAAGCTGGGCGATCAGGGCGGCTTTTTCGCCGTAGATATTGCGCCGCCCGCCGCCAAAGCCCAGCCGCCCGCGGTACCAGCCTTCGCCGACAATCGCGCCCAGCGCGTTCGGCCCTTCCTGCACCAGATCGGTCACGTCAAAGGTCTGGTAGCGCAGCCGTGAATTGTAGACCGTCCAGCCTGGCGCCAGCACGTGATCGCCGACGGTTTGGCCGTTGAGCTGCGCCTCGTAAACGCCCAGCGCGCTGATATACAGGCGGGCTGCGCGGATCCCCGCGCCCAGGTCAAAGCTGTGACGCAAGTAGGGGGCCGGGTTCGCAATGGTGGTATCTTCGTCCCTATCGAGGGTGATAAATCGGGCCGACCAGTCGTCGGTGGTGAGCAAACCAGCTTCGATGGGCAACGGCGCGCTCCAATTGGTGACGCTGCCGTCGCTCCCCCACACGCGCACCTGTACACTGACCTGTTCGCGCGATTGCAGCGGCGCAAAGGGCCAGGTGACCAAGATGGATTGATCGGAGTTGACCTGTCCCGTTGTTTGGCGCACTTGGCCATCGCTGCCTAGGCTGCGGAGTTCATAGGCCTGCTGACGCCAATTTTGCGCCGACGTTTCGACTTGCCACGAGAGACGGGGCGTCGGTGCGCCGATGCCGAGAGTTTCTTGCAGGTGTTCGATTTGGAGGGAGGAGATGGATGGGTTTGTCATAAATGTACTCGTTTCTTCAGAGTTTGATGGGTGCTGTGAAGCGAATTGCTCCAAGAACTTCAGGAACCCTTTTTATTTTGTTGAGTATCACCATTTGTATTTGTCAATTTTCAGTTATCGCTTTGCGCCTATGGACTGCATGAGATAACCAGTATACGTCTCGTCCAACGCGGCATCCAAACGGCCCGCGGCCAGGTCGCGCGCCACCGCCAGCGTCGTTGTCGTCAGAAAATCTGCTGGCGCTGCACACGCCTCTTGGGGGCAGAGCAGATCTCCCATCTCCCGAGCCGCAGATAGTTCCAGACGGATCTGCTCACGCAACAGATCGGTCGTTTCAGGATAATGATCAGCTAATGCTGTCAGCACGAGGCCCAATTCCGGGTCGCTGGCGGCCAATTGCAAGACCATCTGCAGGCAGCGTTCCAAGCGTGCTAATCCTCGAGGCTGTTCACCATGTAGCGCTTCAAATTGCGCCTGCACCGTCTGCGCCGTCTCGTCGACGATGGCGCGTAACAAAGCAGGCACATCGGCGAAGTAATTATAAAACGAGGTACGCCCGATGCCTGCGCGTTGGCAAACGGCCATTACGGTTACACCGTTTATTCCTTCCGTTCCCACCAGATAACGTGCAGCAACGAGGATACTGGCGCGCGTCCTTTTGGCCTTGGGGGTTTGGGCGGTTTCTTGGCTTGGATTCGAATTGACCATGTGAAACCTTTTCTGCATTTTTTTTGAAACGACAGTGATAGCTTCGCAGAAACTGACAGAGATGTCAATTCTGATCACTTACTTTGTTTAAATCTGTGTTTCGTGTTAGATTCCATAAAAAATGACACAACTGTCAGTTTTTCCTCGGTGTTTCGCTGGAGCGTATGAACATGAATCCAATTCTGCTTTTATACAAAAAATCGCCACCCCAAGGGATTGGCGATCCTATTTGCTTTCTATGTCGTTGTCTTTGGCGCCATTCTGTTGACACTCGCACAGCTCACTGCGCACACCGGCGGCATCGGCATTCTCGATTTTGACCGCGGCTACACGGCAGAACGGGTGGCCGAAGTCTTCGGCAGTTATGGTACACAGGGCATGGCGCTCTACACGCATCCAGTTATTGGATCTGTTGAATCCAGCCCTCTATTCACTCTTCTTTGCCGCCATCATCCATCTGTTATGGCGCCAACGGAACGTCACGTGGGTTGCGCTGCTGCCTCTATGGGCCGGTCTCTTGGACTACGCCGAAAACTTGACGCTGTTTTTGCTGGCCCGCAGCTATCCGAATCTACCGGCGGAGCTGGTTGGCGTCAGTTCGGCGCTGAGTATCGTGAAGAATGTCGCCATGGCGCCGGCCATCATCGCATTGTTGGTTGGGCTGGTTCTGCTGTTGAATGAGCGGTTACACCGGGCAAAAGCCTAAGTTCTGCCGTAGCGTTTGCCGTAGAGCCGAGGGGTGTCACACGGCGGCGCCGCCACCCCGATCCAACCCAATCGCCTTGGCCAACGCCCCTGCCAACAGATTCACGCCGATGATCAGCGTGCTGATGGCACCGATGGGGAAGAAAGTGGCCCACGGCGCCAGTGCGAGTATATCGCGGCTATTGGCGATCATCAGCCCCCAATCCGGCGTCGGCGGCGTGACGCCAAAGCCGAGGAAGGAGAGTGCGCTGAACGAGAGCAACATCCACGACCAGCGCAACGCACCTTCCACCAGCAAAATATCGAGCACATTGGGCAATAGTTCGCGAAAGATAATCGTGCGCCGCCGCGCGCCCAGGGCATAGGCCGCCAAGATGAACTCACGGGCCACAAAATCGAGCGTCGTGGCCCGTGCAATCCGCACCACGGCGATGCCGGAGAGGAAGCCAAGCGCCAGGATCAGCACACCAGTCTCAGTCCCAAAGAGGCTGGCTATCAGCAGGAGGATGAGCAGCCGTGGCAGCGCCAGGATCGCATCGACCAGCCGCATGGCGATCTCATCCACAATGCCGCCCAGATACGCGAGCGTAATCCCCACCAGCCCACCCCAGGCAATCGCCAACCCCGTCCCCACAATTGTCACCAGCAGGGCAATGCGCCCGCCCAACAGCGTGCGGGTAAAGACATCGCGCCCCAGCTTATCCGTCCCAAAGAGATGCTCCGCCGAAGGCGCCGCACGGATCGCCGCGGTGTCGAATTCGACCGGATCATAGGGCGCCAGCCACGGGGCCATGACAGCAACGCAAAGATGCAGCGTGACCAACAACAGGCCAATCACCCCCGATAGGGAGCGGCGTATCCCCAGCCAGATCTCCCACGCTGGCGATTGCCCCGCAGTTTGAGCCATAGGCGGCATCTGTGCCATGCGTTTATCTGATACTGCAATTGTCATCTCTAAGGGTTCCTCTTGGTTTGGGAATTATCCTCAGTTCAGCATGAAATCCAGCGTTTTGTCGAGACTGAAGATTGGAGATTGGAGAGTGGAGATTCGCGTAACCAGTCTCTACTCTTCAACCTCGAAATTTTAGTTCTTATGTCGCAGCCAGTTGTCCTGCCTCGGCAATCCATTTCTCCGGCTCAATCATGTGTCCAGACCGCATCGTGCCAATGATCTCCCGAATCTGCTCAGGGGAGCATTCGGCCAACTGTGCAAAGCTCTGAATGCCAGCATTCTGGAGACGGTTGGCATAGACCGGGCCAATCCCGTTGATCGCTTCTAAATTGTCTGGCATTGTCGCTGTGCCAGCGTCCGCGGTCGGCACAACCACAGAAGGTTCATTGTTCATCGCTGGCGGGACAACGACAACAGATTCGTCAACCACCGGTGCTGTTGCCAGCGTTGTCTCTGCTGCAAATGCTGCTGCGGTTCCGCTCTCTGCCAGGGTCACGGGGATCTCGGTTGCTGCTGGTTCCGGCATGGTTGCTGCTGCGTCCTGTTCGCCTACCTGCCAGTTGCGCAGATAGGTCCACCCCAAGTAACCGCCGCCCACGGCGCCGACTGTCAAGGCAACGGGTGGTGAGGCCAAGGTTGCCAAAATCGCGATCACCCCGCGCGCGGTCGCGTTTACCGCCACCGCACCGACGAGTGCGCTGCCTGCTGTGACTCCCCAAACTTTGACATCTTCTGGCTGCTCTTGGAGAGTTTCCTTCAACTTCCAAAACCCTGCTTGTCCCCGCGATTTTAATGATTCCAATGTTTGCATAGAAACTATTTCTCCTTGTGAATAGGGTAAGGCTGTATGTGCTGTATGCAATATAGACTATACCACCGCGTCCCGCTAAATACAACGAGGAAGCGCAAATCAGCGTGGAATAGCGTTAGTGGCCACCTGCCCGCACTGACCGTAGGCGCGGGTTGAGCATCAACGTCAAGAGATCCGCACCCAGGTTGGCCAGAATATAGATCACTGCCATCACCACGGCAATACTCTGCACCAATGGCAGATCGCGATCTTGGATCGCGGTGAGTAAGAGCGTGCCGATGCCGGGATAGTTGAAGACGGCTTCGATCACAAAGAGGCCGCCGATGAGCCAGGCAATGGTCAATGCGGCAATGGTCAACGTGGGCAGCAGCGCATTGGGCAGCGCATGGTGCAAGATAACCCAACGCGAGGCCATGCCTTTGCCGCGCGCCGTGCGGATATAGTCACTGCGCATCACCTCGATCAGGCTGGTGCGCACAACGCGCAGAATGTAGGCCGTGAGCAGGATGATCAGCGTCAGGGTCGGTAGCACGATGTTGGGCAGCAGTTCCCAGAGCGGAGCATTCGGATTAACCAATGTCACCGCCGGCAAGAGCCGCCATTTGATGCTAAAGAGATAAATCAGCAGCGTCGCCGTGACAAATTCGGGCAGACTCATGCCGATCAGCGAGATGGTCGAGAGCAGCAGATCGGGCAGCCGGTCACGAGTAAGTCCGGCGATGATGCCCAGCCCAATCGCCAGCGGAAAACCGACCAGGGCCGCAATGACTCCTAACAGCAGGCTGTTGCGTAGCCGTAGCCAGAGAAAGTCGTTGATCGGCTCTTGGCGCGCCAGCGAAATGCCGAAATCACCACGCAATAGCCACCGGCCCAATTGAGAAACGCTCGGGCTGCCGGGCGATCCAAGCCAAGGGTGGCGCGACCCGTTCCAACCCTTCGGGGTGGCGTTGCGCCCTAGGTAGGCCGTGGCTGCATCGCCGGGCAGCAGTTCGACCATGACAAAGACAATCAACGATACCAATGCCAGGACGATGAGCGCCAGGAAAAACGTTGCACTAACAATCTGCCCATAATGAATCCTTGTGGATAAAATTTCCCGTCACTTTGCCTGATAATCTATTCATTAGGACTTACGCCGCCCGCTGCTTTACGCGCCCCAGGGGGCACCTGGCCCAAAGCTGCCTACTCAACCGGCGTTCTGCGTAAGTCCTATTCATGTTTCGCAAATTCATTTTGAAGTAAGGGTAACATGGAATTGCCAATCCCGACGAGTAGACCGGCATTAATCAGTGCAATGGCGGCAACTAAATTCAAATGGAGGAAAAAGCGCCACCAATGATCAATGCCGATGGACCAAAGGTGACGGCCAACATAGTTTTAATATTTTTTTCAAAGGCATCTGCGAGATCAAATACCCGTAGAAGTTGATTCAAACTTTTGTCCATAAGCACAATTTGGGCAGTATCTGTGGCTGCGCTCGATGCGCCGTGGAGGGAGATCGAGACATCGGCTTGTTGCAGCGCAATCGAGTCGTTGATCCCATCACCGATGAAACAGACAAATTTGCCTTCTTCTTGTAATTGTTTGACAATCGCAGCCTTATTTTCCGGCAATGTTTCTGCAAAATATTGCTCGATACCAAGTTGGTGGGCCAGCGTTTTCGTAGGCTGCTATGATCACCAGAGATGATCGCCATCGCAATGCCCCGCTGCCGTAATGCACTGATGATCCAGCCAGCTTCTGGGCGAATGGTGGGCCGTAGTTCGATGGCCCCCGCAAGGTTGCGTTGATGGCAACAAAGACAAGCGAATAGCCCTCTTCGTGGCCAAGCTGCTGCTGTGCGCTGATCGTTGTGGGGATAGCAATACCTTCCAGCGCCATGAAGCGGTCGCTACCCACACAAACAAGTTGCCCATCGACTGTCACCTTGAGTCCGTAGCCAACCTCATAACTCGCTTCTGCAATTTCCGGCAGTTGGAACTTGCGCTCGCTGCTGCAAAATTGCTTGGGCAATCGGATGGGATTGTTTCCGCTCTGCCGCTGCCGCATACCACAACAACTCGTCAGCAGAAATTTCTCCCACCGTATAGATCTCGGTGACAGTCGGCTCGTTGAGGGTCAGTGTTCCCGTTTTGTCAAAGATAACGGTGTCGACTCGGTTGAGTAGCTCTAAGACACGGCCATCTTTGATTAGGATGTGACTGCGCGCCGCCAGGTTCAAGAAATTTAGAACACCCAGCGGTGTGAGGATCCGCACCTGATAGACGGCATTGCCATTGAGCACAACCAGTGCACCACCGGGCCCAATCATGGGCAGCGAGAGGGCTGACAGCAACAGCATCGGCAAGGCCAAGCCATCAGCGATTTTTTCCCGCGCAATTGGGTCGCTAGTTTGAAATCGGTCGTGTTGTTGAGAACCTGGCCAATTGTGCAGCAATGGTCTCGGTACCTTCTTTCTCAATCGCCACCTGAATATGGCCGGCAAGAACCACCGTTGATGCAAGACCTGATCCCCAACCTGCTTTTCCACCGGCTGCGATTCACCCGTTAGAATTCGCTGATCAATGGTGGCATGACCTGCACGATTGTGCCATCTACCGCCACGGTTTGCCCAGCATGGAAGAGTGCAATATCGCCAACCGCCAGGTCGGCAAAAGGATTGCACCTCACTCCCATTGACTAAAATCCAGACAAATTGAGGCTGTTCCTGAAAGACATTGATCAAGCTCTTGCGTGAGTGATCTTCTGTCTTCAGAATCAATTTCGCGCAATAAAATAGATCCAGCCACCAAGCGGCGCGGCAAAGTAATGGCCAGTGAGCAGGCAGCCGATGATCATAACGGAATCGGCAACACTCGCCTTAATCCGGCGTTCTTCAAACAACGCGCGATACGCATCGTGAAAAATGTGACGGGCTACATACATTAAAGGCAAGGCACTCAGCGGCGCAAACGGGGCGTAGACAAGGCTACCGAGAATCGATAGCGCAAGCGATCCTGATGCAACGGTGAAATCGCGTTGCACACGTTTCTCAACATCGTTGAGTGCCGATTCCCCGGTTGCTTCAATGCGTTCACGCTGCATGGTGCTGTCGCTCGTAATCGCCCGTTGATACTGTTGGCGCGGTTCACCAGCGAACTCTTTGAACAGTTTTTGGATACGTATGACCGCGCTGCGTTTTGGGCAGCACTACCGGTACCGCCTTGGACGTGCCGTTATTCAGGACCTTGACTAAGCAGATCGGGTTCGGTTTGCGGCGAGCGACAGCGCCTAGGGTAACTGCGCCACCGGCGAGGTCAGGGCCGTCAAAAGGGCCATGTGTGACGATTCCTTAACCATTGCGGGATCGATTTAATATGGATAACAGTGCTCAGTCCCGCCAGGGCGCTAGCGCCCTGGCGGGACTGACACTGACAACTGATTACGCTGACACGATAATTGCTTACCGTACCGACATGGAGTCGCTACTCACTCTTGCTGACCAAGTGCCACTCCATGTGTTGCTCTGCCCGGGCTGCACGCCGGTGACAGTGTTGCTAACTGCAATGGATTGGTTGACATGGAAGGGAATTAGATGACCGCCTTCCATTGCGCCCAACTGTTGCGCCTCTTGATAGAGCGTACGGCGTGTTTCAAAATCAAGGGCGCTGCGGGCGTCATCCAACAGTTGGTCAAAGTCGGCATTTTGAAAATAAGCTTCGTTCCAGGGGGCGGTCGAACGCCAGAGCGTGTTGAGAATGTCGTCCGCCGGTCGTTCAAACCAGAAGGAGGCAACGAAGGGCTCTACCATCCACGCTTCGGACCAATAACTGTCTGCGGACAGTACTTCCAGCGTGACATTGATGCCGGCGGCGGCGGCCTGCTGCTGGTAGACTTCGGCCAACGGGATCAGCGTCGCGATGACATCGGATGTATAGAGGGTAACGTCCAATCCGTCGGGATACCCGGCTTCGGCCAGCAGCGCCTTGGCACCTTCAATATCCTGTGGGCACTCGCCTTCCCAGCGATAGACATCGCGGGGAAACGGGCGTGTCACAGGAGATCGTACTGCGCCACTCAGGACTAGATCGACGAGCACTTGTCGGTCGGCGACCATCTTCATGGCTTGACGCACGCACGTCGTCAAAGGGTGGCGTGTCGGTACGCATGACCAACGTCCCGAACTTACCCGTTGGAAATTCTAAGACAGAGAACGTATCGTCACCGGCAAAGAGATCCGCCTGCGTGGCAGAGAGATCGAACACAAGATCGAATTGGCCGGATTGCGCGCCCAACACACGGCTGTCACTGTCGGCCATGGCCACGAGTTCGACACCCGCCAATCCCGGTCGACCTTTCCAGTACTCATCATTGGCGACAAAGACGCTGGTTCCATCCGCGACAAAACTTTCGAGTTTGAACGGACCCGTGCCAATCCCAGTTTCTCCGATGGTCGCAGCGCTATCAGCAGGGACAATTGCGGCAAGGCGGCTGACCAACAGCAACGGGAAATCGGCGTGCCCTTCCGACAACTGGAAGACGATTGTTTGGGGGTCGGGCGTCTCGGTGCCGGCAATCAGACTCAGCAGGGATGCCGGGAGACTCAGTCGCGGGGTCAGCGATGTGGGCAAAGGTGTAAGCCACATCAGCAGAGGTCATCGGATTGCCGTCATGAAAGGTCACGTCGTCACGCAGGGTAAAGGTCCACACGGTGGCATCCTCATTGGCCTCCCACGCAGTTGCCGATCAGGAACGGGTACGCCATCCGCATCAAGGCGCACCAGGCGGTTATAGAGCATGAAATTCGCAAGTGGAAGTCTACTGGACCAGCGGGATCCAGGTTCTCTTTACCCTCCCAAATAAGCTGATGGGGCATCCGCAAAATCCCGCGTCGTCATTCTCCGTAGCTCCTTCTCCACTTCCTCTGCCATCTCATCTGAAGTAGTCGACGACGTTGCGCCCTGTGGTGCTGGGGCGCAGGCACTCAACACGGCGAATGCCAGCAGCAGGGAAAGCAGCATCGATAATCGTTTGTACACTTGAATCTCCTTATGACATTAGGCTCATGTTCATATGAGCGTTTTGCTCTGTGCGTTGGACCTTTATTCATTGGCAAACAACGCTGTTCGCCCGGTGGTTCTGTTCATCCAGCATCGGCTTCACCGCATTGTACACCCCAACCGGCGTGCTGCCTTGGGAAAGCAGCACACAAATACCCATGCCCCAACCAAATAGCAATGTGCCGGCAATGCCAATTGCGCCAGGCAGCACCGAGGCGAGCATGTTGGTGCGCATGTTGGCGGCAAAGTCGTCGGCCAGTTCAAACAATTCTGGCAACTGCCCCAACGTGCCGTTCATAAAGACGATCTCGGCCATGTCGGTGGCGATGGTCGTGGCCACGCAGCGAAACCGCAACGTCGGCTGTTTTGAGCGCAATCGAATCATTGATCCCATCACCGACAAAACAAACCTTGTGGCCTTCCTCTTGCAGTTGGGTAACGAGCTTGCCTTTTCTTCCGGCAGGACTTCAGCAAAGTAACGGTCAATGCCGAGTTCCGCAGCCAAGCGGCGGGTGGGTGCAGCGTTGTCGCCGGAGATAATGGCGGTCTCAATGCCGCTTCATGCAGTTCGCTGATGATTTGGCGCGCCTCCAGGGCGGATGGTCGGCTGCAACTCGATTGCGCCGACGACTTCCATCTTCAAACGCCACCAGCACCAAGGAATGGCCAAGCGCATGGCTCTCCGCCCGTTGCGTGGTGATCTCCGGTGGGACCGAATGCCTTCCAGCGTCATAAAGCGTACACTACCGATCCGGGTGGTACATCCTTCGATTTGGGTTTTGAGACCGTAGCCGACTTTGTAGTGGGCGTCCTCCAACCGCGGTAAATCCAGCCCATGCTCCCGCGCAGTCTGTACGATGGCGCGGGCGATCGGGTGGCTCTGTTTGGCTTCAGCGGCTGCGGCATAGCGCAAGATTTCTGGTTCGGCCACACCGTTGTAACAGTGGATGCGGCTGACTGTCGGTTGTTCCAACGTCAAGGTGCCGGTCTTATCAAAGACGACGGTGTCAATCTGCGCTAAGCTTCTCCAGCGCTCGCCCATCCTTGATGAGAATGCCTCGCTGTGCCGCCACCTGCAGATAGCTCAACATGCTCATGGGGCCAAAGAATAACATGCGGGAACCGGGGTAATACCAGAGCACGGCAACCGCTTCCCATGCCGGCGAATGGCAGCGCCAGCGCTTCAGGCCCAAAATGGGCAAGGTGAGTTGATTCATAAAACGGTCGGTGCGCGATTCAAGGGTGCGCTTAAAGTCGGTTGTCTGACTCAACATGTCGGCGATCTGCGCCGCCACTGTAGCATCGCCCGCTTTGTCCACCCGAATGTGGATGCGGCCGGAGAGCAGCACCGTCGATGCCAGGACCGGCTCGCCAATCTCCTTCTCCACCGGCTTTGATTCACCGGTCAACATGTGTTGATCAATGGTGGCCATGCCCTCGACAATCGTGCCATCGACCGGAATCATCTGCCCGGCATGGACCACGACTGTATCGCCAATCCGAACTTGCGCAAAGGGCGTTTCCACTTCGACGCCATCAACAAGTAGCCAAACCGTGCTGACCTGTCCGCCGAAGAGGTCAGCAATGTGGCGCTTGGAACGGCTCTCCGTTTTGGCAACCAGATAGAAGTTCAAGAGCGCCAATACCCCGCCGAAACTGGCTGCCGTCACATAGCCGCTGCCTAAGGCAAGCGGGATCGTGATGGCCCACACAGCCCGATAGTCCAGTTTTCGCTCTTCTCGATAGACTCGATAGGCATCTTGGAAGATAGAGCGAAAGGCGAATAAGCTACAGGCGATGCTCGGGAGAAATAGAAGTGGAGCCGCCACGGGAGCGAGCAGGGCAAGACCGAGACCACCGCTGGCCACCATTAAATCTTGGCGCCGGATCGCTTCGGTAGCTTGTTCCTCAGTGGCCTCATAGGTGGTATTGAGTTCCTGCTGCTGCTGTTGCCGTGTGTCACCAAGGAGTTCCTGTGCCACTTGCTGCGCGCGCGTCAACGCTTGCCGCAGTTTGGGCGCCAATAGCATTGCTTGCTTGGGTTGACCGCCGATGAGGACGTCGACTAACCGTGATGGACTCGACTTGCGGCGGGCGGCGGCACCGGCGACCAGTGCGCCACCGCCCAAGGTTAAGGCCGTGAAAAGAGCCATTCGTTACTCGCTCTTGCTGATCAGATGCCACTCAATCTCTGTGAATGCCTGGGCGGACACACCGCTGACTTGGTTGTTCACAATATGAAATTGATTGACGTGGTAGGGAATCAGGTGACCGCCTTCTTCGGCGATCAGTTGCTGGGCGGCTTGATAGAGGGCGCGGCGGGCTTCAAAGTCCAACTCGGTGCGCGTCATCAAGCAACTGGTCGTAGGCCGGATTTTTGTAATATGATTCATTCCATTTGGCGGTCGAGCGCCATACTTCATTCAAAACTTGGTCTGCCGGTCGCTCGCGCCAGAAAGAGGTAAGAAAAGGCTCCACCAGCCAGACCTCAGACCAGAAGCTGTCGGCCGGGGCAATTTCGAGGGAGACGTTAATACCGGCGGCGGCGGCCTGCTGTTGATAGACCTCGGCCAGCGGAATGAGTTGGGAGCTAGTGGATGTGGCATAGAGCGTTACCTCAATGCCGTCCGGATAGCCCGCCTCGGCCAGCAGCGCTTTGGCTCCTTCAATATCTTGGGGGCATTCCCCATTCCACCGATAGGCATCATTCGGCCCCACCGGCGTGTCACAGGAAACTGTCGCTTCGCCATTCATGACCAGGGCAACAATCGCTTCGCGATCGGCAACCATGCGCAATGCCTGGCGCACACGCACATCATCAAATGGCGGCGTGTCGGTACGCATTACAAGTGTCGCCCAACTGCTACTGGGAAACCGCACGACAGTAAAATTATCGTCATTCGCAAAGAGTTCAGCCTGTGTGGGGGTTACATCATAGAGAAAATCGAGTTGGTCGGATTGTGCAGCCAATACACGCGCCTCGCCATCCGGCAGCGCGGTCAATTCGATGCCGGCCAACAGCGGCGCGCCTTTCCAATAGGCATCATTGGCGACAAAGGTTGTCGCGCCATCCGGCGCCAGCGTCTCCAAGATAAACGGGCCCGTGCCGATGCCTGTGGTAGCGATGGTTTCTGCACTGTTTTCGGGGATGATAGCCGTTGCGCGGTGGGTGAGCAATAACGGAAAATCGGCGTGGCCCTGGCTGAGTTGAAAGACAACGGTCTGGTCATCGGGCGTCTCCACACTCGCGATAAGCCCAAGGAGTGACGCCTGCGGGGATTCCGTATTGGGATCAAGGATATGCGCAATAGTATAGGCAACATCCGCGGCGGTAAAGGGCTTCCCATCGTGAAAGGTCACATCATCACGGAGGGAGAAGGTCCACTCCGTGGCGTCCTCATTCGCTTGCCATGCAGCCGCCAACTCCGGCTGCGGTACGCCTGATTGATCCAGGCGCGCCAGGCGATTGTAGAGAAGAGTCATGGCGGCCGTAAATTGGGTCGGTGACGCGGGATCCAAGCTCTCGCTGCCGTTGTAGATCAGCGGGTGGGAAAAACGCAATGTGCCGCGCACACCGGCATCCGCCGGCGCAGCCGTCTCCCCCTCCCCTGTTGCACTCTCAGAATTTGTCGCCGGTGCGGTCTCTGCCGCGGGCGGAGCGCACCCGGCTAGCATGACAATCACGAGCAGCAACAAGTATACGATTGACTTCTGCTTAGACATTCGATTCTCCTTAGCGTGATAAATTTTTTTGAAATGATGTGACTATCCAGCTAGCCCGATTAGGAGCGTATCGAAACCAAAGCGCGACTAGTGAAGACCTGAATAGTTATGAAATGATTTAGATACCCCAATGGTTACGCCGTCAATTTTTCCCGCTGTTTGCGTTCCTCCAACATCGGTTTCACGGCATTGTAAATTCCTGCCGGTGAGCTACCTTGGGCAAGCAGAACACAGAGTCCCATGCCCCAGCCAAAGAGCAGCGTGCCGGCAATCCCAATCGCGCCGGGCGCCACCGCGGCCAGCAAGTTTGTGCGCATATTGGCGGCAAAGTCATCGGCCAGTTCAAAGAGGGTGGGCAGTTGGCGCAACGAGCCATCCATAAAGACGATCTCGGCCATGTCGGTGGCAATGGTGGTGGCGCCACGCAAGGAAACGGCCACATCAGCGCTTTTGAGCGCAATCGAGTCGTTGATGCCGTCGCCCACAAAACAGACCCTATGACCCTCTTCCTGTAACTGCGCCACCAAATTGGCTTTATCCTCCGGCAATACCTCGGCAAAGTAGCGGTCAATGCCAAGTTCCGCGGCCAAACGGTTGGTTGGCGCCTCGTTGTCACCGGAGATAATCACTGTCTCAATGCCGCGCGTGTGCAGGCGGTCGATAATTTCCTGCGCCTCGGGGCGAATGGTCGGTCGTAGTTCAATGGCGCCGACCACCTCCCCATCTAATGCTACCAACACGAGGGAATGGCCTTGGGCATGGCTCTCGATCTGCTGGGCGGCAACATCTGCCGGCATGGCAATGCCTTCCGTGGTCATAAAGCGCGCACTGCCGACGCGGGTTGTGCGCCCCGCAATTTGGGTTTTCAGACCGTAGCCAACCTTGTACTGGGCATCCTCCAACAGGGGCAGATCCAGGCCATGTTCATGTGCGGCGTGCAAAATGGCGCGGGCAATGGGGTGGCTCTGCTTGGCCTCGGCAGCCGCGGCCAAACGCAGCACATCAGGTTCCGCCACGCCGTTGTAACAGAGCACGCGGCTTACCGTCGGTTGCTCCAAGGTCAAGGTGCCGGTCTTGTAAAAGATAACCGTATCGACTTCATATAGTGCTTCCAACGCCCGTCCATCCTTCACCAAAATGCCCCGTTGCGCCGCCACCTGCAAATAACTCAACATACTCATGGGGCCAAAGATCATCATGCGCGCGCCGGGATAGTACCAGAGCACAGCCACCGCGCCACTGACGCCGGCCACCGGCAACGCCAGTGCACTGACCCCCAGAATGGGCAGCGCCAGGCGGTTGAGCCAGCGGTCGGTGCGCGATTGGAGTGTGCGTTTGAAATCGGTGGTCTGGCTCAACATATCCGTGATCTGCGAGGCCACGGTGGCAGTGCCCGCCTTTTCGACCTGAATGCAGAGCCGGCCGGAAAGCACCACCGTGGAGGCCAACACGGTTTCGCCGACACCCTTTTCCGCCGGTTGCGCTTCGCCGGTCAACATGTGCTGGTCGATGGTGGCTGTCCCTTGCGTAATGGTCCCGTCCACAGGAATCATCTGACCGGCATAGATGACTACGGTATCGCCTTGCTGCACTTGTTCAAAAGGCGTTTCAATCTCAACCCCGTCGATCAAAAGCCAAACCGTACGAATCTGACCGCCAAAAAGGTCGGCCACGGTGCGTTTGGAACGGTTCTCTGTTTTTGCGGCCAGATACCAGTTGACTCGCCCAAAGAGGGAGCCGAAGGCGGCGGCCCAGTAGAAACCGCCTGCCAGCGCGGCCGGAATCGTGAGCGCCCAGATCAACCGGTAGTCCACACGCCGTTCTTCGACCAACGCGGAATAAACAATGCTGAACCAACTGCGCATTACGTAGAGCGTGCAGAGAGCGCTGGGTAGATATAAAATTGGCGCCGCCAGCGCGCCGGCGGTCGCCAAGCCCAGACCGACTGCCGCTACCCGCAGATCCTGTTTGCCGATCGCTTCGGCACTCTGTTCGGCGTCGTTAGTATAGGTGGTGTTGAGCGTCTGTTGATATTGCCGGCGCGTGTCGCCAAAGAGATCCTGAACCAGGTCCTGGACGCGGGTGATCGTCCGCTGCGTTTGCGGCGCCAATAGCATTGCCTGTTTGGGTTCGCTGTTAATCAGAACATCGACTAAAAGAGGGGATTTGCGTTTAGAGCGGAGGGTCATACTCATCGCAAGCGCACTGCCGGCCAGCGTTAAGGCTGCAAAAAGGGCCATTGATTATCACTTCCTGGCTATAGTTATCGTTGGTTATCGTTGAGGTGACTTGATGTAGCAGTATAGCGCTATGGCGTGGAAGAGATGTGGATCGAATGTGGATCGAGCGTGCGAGGATTGATAAGAAGCGGTTGTCTGGCAGTAAACATAACCAAAACAACAGAAAAGAATGAAGAGTGAGGGAAGAGGAACAGGTCCACACTGTTAGGCGCCGGTGCAGCGCAGTCTGCCCTAACTTAATGACATTGCGCAGCAAGTCCACGCTGGGCCAACAATTGTCGGTTGGTGCGACCTGCTGCCTTCTGGCCACCTTTTCCCTTTACACGGCTATTTCCCTTTACATGGCTATATGTTGCCCTGAATCCGCACCACCGGCAGCCGCACCGGACAATCCCCCGTCGCCCCAATCTCCCCCAACCACACCTTGACCGCGGCCCGCTGCGAGGCCGGGCTGTCACTGTACGCGGCCAGCAGATTGGGCAGGTGCGGCATTTCATGCAGCACATAGGGGTTGCCAAAGGCGGTGTGGCAGACATGCGGATGGTCCATAAAGAGCGAACGCCAGCGCCAGTGGCCCAAGTGGCCAACCAGATTGTGGATCGAGCCCATGACCATGTAGGGCAGCATCAGCAGATTCATGAAGACTACGTCGGCCGCGGCGGCTCGGGCCAGCAATTCGTCGTCGCCAGGGTTGAGCAGATGCTCGACCTGATAGCCGCGCGCCTGCAACTCCCCATCAAAGACCGCAAGTTCCCGCGGCGGCATAAAGCGGTTGAACTGACTCATGGCGCCAATCGTGACGGTCAGCACGCGGCTTCCCGGTTGCAGGTGAATGGGCAACTGGTCACCGCCGCGCAGCATGGTCATGCTTTTGTCCGCCAGCGCTTGGGCGGTCTGTTGATAGCTGCTGGTGTCAGCGGACGACGGTTTAGGGCCAAAGGGGTCGATGTGAATGTTGAGCCGCGCTTTCAGCTCCAGCACCCGGCGCGCGGCGGCGCGCACCCGCTCTTCCGAGAGACGACCCTCTTTGACGGCGTCGAGCAGCCGGTTGTAATCCACAATGGTCTCGGGAAAAAGATAGACATCGCAGCCTGCTTTGATACATTCAACCACGCGCTGCGCCGTGGGAACGCGTGTGGTCATGCCGATCATGCCGGTGGCGTCGGAGATGATCAGCCCGTCAAAGCCGAGTTCTTGACGCAAGAGATTGTTGAGTAATTTGGCATCGAGCGTGGCCGGCGGTGCATCGACCGGGCGGTCAGCAAAGCCCTGATACGCGGGCAACGAAATGTGGCCGGGCATGACGCACAGCACCCCGGCGTCGATGGCGGCGCGCCACACCTTGCCATAGGTGGCCTGCCAATCGGCAAAGGGCAGGTTGTTGATGGTGGTGGCCAGGTGCTGGTCGCGATCATCCAGGCCGTCGCCGGGGAAATGTTTGGCCGTGGCCGCCAGCAGTCCGCCGCCTTGCAGCCCTTCGATCATGGCGGTGGCCATGCGGATTACGCGTTCCGGCTCATCCCCAAACGCACGCACGTTGGTGATGGGATTAAGGAAGTTGTAGTTCAGATCGATGACCGGTGAAAAGGTCCAGTGCATGCCGGCATAGCGCGCTTCGGCAGCAGTGGCCTGGCCAATTGCGCGCACTAACTCCGGATCATTGGCTGCGCCCATGGCCATGGGGCGCGGAAATTCGGTGCTGTCGGTCAGCGTGTTGGCCCCTTGCTCCATATCACCGCCGGCGAGAATTGGCACAGTCGCCGCGTCCTGCAGGCGCTGCATCCGCTCGCGCGTCTCGGCGGCGGTTGCGCCCCGCAAAGAGATTACCCCAAAGGGTACTTTCTGCATGAGGTCGAGCCAATCCTCAGTAGTCGAGCGCGGGCTGGACGGACAGAGGAGTTGGCCAAGGCACTGGGGGATGGTCAGGGCATCCAGGGTGGCGTCCACCCATTGTTGTTGTGCGGTGGTTAAGGGCAGCAGCATTGACGATGATTCCTTTCTTGTTGGGTCGATATGCAAGGGAAATGTTTGTATCTGTGTTATAGTAGAAAGCAGCCACAATCACCATAAAATCAAAGGAGGGAACAGATGACTGACTGGGCATCCAATACCGTACAAACCAACGGCATTACCCTGCATTACCAGCGCACCGGCGGCGCCAAACCGCCCGTGGTTCTGTGCCACGGCTTCTCCGATTGCCACGTGGCGTGGACGCGCACAGCCCAAGCGCTGGAAGACGCTTTCGACCTGATTATAGTCGATGCACGGGGGCATGGCTATTCGGACAAGCCGGAAAGCGGCTACCGCTCCACCGACCACGCCGCCGACATTGCGGGGCTGATTGCCGCGCTCGGCCTCGGCCAGCCCGCGCTGATCGGCCATTCCATGGGCGCGGCCACCGTTGCCCAGTTGGCGGCGGATTATCCCCAACTCACCCGCCGCATTGTCCTCGAAGACCCACCTTGGCGGGAAACGCCAGCCATGCCGGGCAACCGCGGCGCACAGATGCAGGAACTGGTTGCCATGTATCAGCGCATGACGCGTGAAGAGATTGCCGAGTATGGCCGCGGCAATACTCCAACCTGGGATGACGAAGAACTGTGGCTGTGGACGCTGGGCAAGACGCTGGTCAGCCCTCGCGTCGTGCAGGATACCTCGCGGCTGCTGACCGACTGGCGCACGGTGGTCCCGAAGATCAGCTGTCCCACGTTGCTGGTCACCGCCGACCCGGCCCGTGGCGGCATTGTCACACCGGAAACCGCGGCTGAACTCACTAGCAAGCATCCGAATATTGGGGTGGCCTATATTGATGGGGCGGGGCACAATGTCCGGCGTGATCAGTTTGCGGCTTATATGACGGCGGTGCAGCCGTTCTTATTGGGGGAATAAGCAAGGAAAGATTATTCGAGTGTGAAGACGCGATAGCCCTGGTTGCCGAAACAGTAGATCACATATTGAGCAATCTGCGCTTCGGGATATTCGGCGCGCAGTCCTTGCACATACCCGGCAACCTGAGCTGTATCTGCCGGCTGCAATTCGAAGTCTTCGATGGTGGTGTTGAGCCGACGGAACTCGCTGTTGGAGTAATATTTGAACTCGATCACCCAGCGCAGACCGGCGAACTTCTCGTGGAATTTGCCCACAAATTCGAGATCGCTCTTGCCGGTGGGATAAGAACGCTCGACGTTCCACGTAAACCAGCGGGAGAGATAGCGGCTGCAGAGTTCAAAAAAGGTGGATCGGTAGAAATTCTCATTGACCTGCGTAAAGATGGCTTCCGGAAACTGCGAGATATATTCGCGCCAATAACCGGCAAAGAGCTGTTCCAGATCCGGCTGATTGACAAAGGATTGCATCAGCTCGGAATAGCGTGTGGAGACGTCGATGCGGTGCAGTTCGTTGAAATATTCAACAAAAATTTGGCGCATATTCTGGTTGGGCAGGCGCAGGAAAAAATTATCCTGTTGGGTCAACATGCCCAGATAGAAGAATGAGATCGGATAGAAGCCTGGCTCAAAGAACTGGTATGTGTTGAATTTGGTGGTCAGGAAATTCTTGTCGTAAGCGATCTGATTGTGGGTGGTCAGTTGGGTGACAAAGGCTTCCGTGTCGCCGGGGTTGGCGCTGGTCAGGCGGCGCACCCAGCCCAAATCGGTGCGCAGATTGAGATCGGTGAGATATTCGGGCATCTGTTTGAAACGGGTGAAATCGTTCAAAAAGTACATCAAGATCGTTGAGTTGTAGAGCGCCTCGCCATGCGGATCCACAAAGTGATAGCCGTTGTAATGATTCTTGATCACAGCATCGACCTCAGAACGGGTCGCTGGGTCAATCTCATAATCTACATAGACCTCATCCAACAGTTGGTCAACCTCGGATTGGGTAAAGCCCAACATGGCCTCGAAATCCCGATCCAACGTTAGGATAGTGGCAATATTGAAACCGGATGCCAGTTCATCAATCAGAATGGGGAGCACGCCTGTTATATAGACATTGGCAATTCCGCCCGTCTCGCGTCCTTCCTTTAGTGTTTTGAAAAACGACTTAAAAAAGCTGTCCTCAGCCGTCAATTGACGGTAGAGCAGATCCTTGTGGCCAGTGACAAGCTGGTTGGCGAAGTTGTCATACTCATCGATGATGATATACATCTGCGGCAAGCGTCGCCCGCGGATATGGTCGAGGATCACACTGAGGTTGTCCGCGACCGCCGCTTCTAAGTCGATGCCGGTGAGGCCAGCCAGCCAAGGCGCAAACTCGTAACAAAAGGTGTTGAGAATGTGATTGCACTGCCGCTTGAAGCTGGCTTCAATGTCCTGGATGGTTGGTCCTGTGGCAATGGTTGAGAAGTTGAGAAAGAGCACCAGATGCTGATTCTGTTGACCGGTTGGGTGGCGCCCTATCCAAGTGTGGCCAAAGAGTTCGTCAAAGTCGGCGGCGTAGTTACGGTCGTAATAGTAGCGCATGATGGAGCAGAACATGGACTTGCCAAAGCGGCGCGGGCGCAGGAAAACGGGGTTTTGCACCTGTTCCAATTGCTCTATGAAGGCAGTTTTGTCAACAAAATAGCCCTGTTTGCGCACAATGGCGGCGTAATTGGCCTCGCTATATAGAACCCGTTTTTTCATGGTGCGTACTCTTAAGAGAGATAATATAAAGATTGCCCATTCAGGTTGATTCATCAGCGCCGGAAGCGATGCTTTTCATCTTGCCTGAGCCCAGTGACGAACATAGCCTGCAAACCTTTGTGTACGTGCATTGTAGGGTGCGTATAGGGCATTGTCAAACGTGTTTGCCATCGTTCGAGAATGCCCTGTTCATGGATAGATACCCTGCTGCACTTAGCCTTTGCCGACAGCCCCAACAACTTCATCAGCCACCCGCGCCACAATATTCTCTGGATACGGATAGCTCAACGTATAAACAAAATGAGTCGCGCCGGCGTCGATAAAGGTTTGCGTCCGTTCGCGGGCGCTGGAAAGATCATCGTAGTCGACACGCACCTGTGTCGAAAGCACAATTTCGTCAAAATCACGCCCCACCGCTTCACAATGTCCCTTCAACACATCAAGCTTGTGCTGGAATACATCCACCGGACCGGCCACAAAATTCCAGATATTGGCGTGTTTGGCGGCGACGCGCAGGGTTAATTGCTCACCACTGCCGCCGATCAAAAAAGGCGGATGGGGCTTCTGCACCGGTTTGGGCTCGCGGCGGGCCTCTTTGAGCTGATAGTAACGCCCGTCAAAAGTGGTCAGATCTTGGGTAAAGAGCTGCTTGATGATCTGGCAGGATTCGTCCAGGCGGCGGATGCGTTCGCCCGGTGCGTAGAGCGGAATGCCCATGCTGGCGTGTTCGTATTCATTCCAGCCGGCGCCAATGCCAATATCGAGCCGGCCATTGGAGACAATGTCCACCGTGGCGGCAATGGAGGCGAGGACCGTCGGGTGGCGGTAGGTGTTGCCGGTGACCATCAGGCCAATGCGAATCCGGCTGGTCTCGGCGGCCAGGGCGGCAAGGGTCGTCCATCCCTCCAGACAGGGGCCGCTCACGTCGCTGTAAATTGGTGCATAGTGGTCAAAGAGCCAGGCGTGGTCAAAGGCGGGGTTGGCGTCGGTCTGCTGCCAGACTTTCAAGATCGCTTCATAGGTCGTGTGTTGGGGGGCGGTTTTAATGCCAAAGGTGATTGGTTTCATGGTTTCCTCCAAGTTGTCACTCAACGTCATTAAGTTAAGCGTTTTCGTGTCCATGGTTGACAGTTTTCAGTGCGCAGTATTCAGTGTGAGTTCCGAACTGCCTACTGCTAACTGAGCACTGCTAACTTAATGACATTGCGTAGTCAATTGTCCTAAATCGATCGTTCACTGATTGTCCATCCAAATCCGCATAGTTCTTAACCCATCGCCACCACGACGGCGCCGACGCCGATGAGGGCGACGCCAAACCAACTCAATGCCGAAAGCTGTTCGCCCAGCAGCGTTGCACCCAAAAGCGCAACAAAGACAACGCTTAATTTATCGATTGGCGCTACCTTTGAGGCTTCCCCAAGTGATAAAGCGCGAAAATAACAGAGCCAGGACGCGCCGGTCGCCATGCCCGAAAAGAGCAGGAAGAGCAGCCCCTTGTGTGAGGCCTGCAAGATCGACCTGATCTCTAATTTACCTGTGAAAGACAAGATCAGCGCAAGCACCACCAATATAACAATTGTCCTGACAAATGTCGCGAGGTTCGAATCGATCTCCGTCACCCCGATTTTTGCGAAGATTGCCGTCAACGCGGCAAACAGCGCAGATAAAATTGCCCAAAACTGCCAAGATGTCATTGCGTTCATTGCGATTTTATTTCCCTTCAGCCATTGCTTCACTCAGCCGATACTCACGAATCATCGGCGTGCCCAGGTATGCCACAACGGCACTTGCGCCGGCAATGCCGCTCAACCCAATCATCATCGCTTGCGGTCCCCAAAAATCAGCCCCGATTCTCGCCTGTCCCCGCAACGCGCAAGAGCAACTTTACGGTCGAATCGGACTGCCGTCCGGCAGGCGCTTTTGCGTCCACAGCTCGACTGCATCCTGACACGGGTAGTGGGCGGCCAGCTTCTCGTCGATGTCAATGCCCAGGCCGGGCCGATCGTTGGGATACATGTAGCCGTTGCGCACCTCGGGCAGACCGGGAAACATTTCATAGACCAATTCGGGGAAGCGGCACCACTCCTGAATGCCGAAGTTGGGGGCCCACAGGTCGAGATGCAGATTGGCGGCGTGGCCGACCGGCGAGGTGTCGCCCGGCCCGTGCCAGGCGGTGCGCACGCCATACATATTGGCAAAGGCGGCCACATGGCGGGCTGGGGTAATGCCGCCCATCTGGCTGACGTGCATACGAATAAAGTCAATGAGCCGGCCGGTGATCAGCGGTTGCCACTCGCCGGGGTTGTTATAGAGTTCGCCCATGGCAAGCGGGGTGGCGCACTGCTGGCGGATGTTGGCGAACCACCCATTATCTTCCGGCGCCAGGGCGTCTTCCAAGAAAAAGAGGTCATACTGCTCCATGGCTTTGGCAAACTGGACCGCCTCACTTGGGTGCAAACACTCGTGAATGTCGTGCATCAGCTCAACTTCGTCACCCAAGGTTGCCCGCAGATGGTCCATGAGCTTCAGCGTCTTGCGCATATACGCCCGCCGGTCAAAGTAGGCGCCAGCCGGCGCGCCATCGGGCTTGGCCAGATGCGCAGGCGCATCATCGCGTCCGCCCATTTGCACGCGCAAATAGCGATACCCCTGTTCCATGAATTGGCGGATATCCTCTTCCACTGCTTCCGGCGTGCTGCCCCTGGCATGCACATAACAGGCCGCGGCCTCGCGACATTTGCCCCCCAGCAATTGATAGACCGGCATATGGGCCATCTTGCCCTTAATATCCCACAGCGCCTGGTCGACGCCGGAGATGGCGTTGTTCAACACCGGGCCATTGCGCCAGTAGCTGTTGACCATCGCCATCTGCCAAATCTCTTCAGTGCGCGAGACATCGCGCCCGATCAGAAAGGGCTTGAGGTGCTTTTCCAGCGCCGCCACAACCGCATGAAAGCGCTGGGTAAAGGTGGCGCAGCCCAAGCCATAAAGCCCCGCCTCCGAAGTGATCACCTTGACTATCACCAGCCGCGCCCGATTGGGCTGCGTAGTGATCACTTGCACATCTTTGATCGTCACAGTTTCGGCCATATTCCTCTTTCTCCCATGCATCTGGGGCGCTGCTCATTCACAATTCACAATTCACTGTTTACCATTTACCATTTACCATTTACCATTTACCATTAACAATTGATCCCCCTCAAGCTCCTTTGCCCAATTGCGCCAAAAAGCTCTTCACCGCCTCCATATAGGCCCCAAACTGCTCCCGCCGAATATTATGCCCCGCGCCCGCGATATGCACCGTTTGCAATTGCGCCATCATGCCCTGCATCTCGGCGGCCCGTTCCGCAGTCACGCCGCCGCCCCGGTCCGGATCGGCATGAAGCAGGAGCGCTGGACAGGTAATGTGGCCCAGAATGTGTTCCCAGTTCACATCGCCAGCCCCCTCGCGATTGAGCGCATTGAGGTTGAAGCGCAGCTTGGCGTGGGACCAAGGCTCTAGTTCCGCATCGGACCAGGTCGGGTTGTCGGTACGCCCCTGTTGAAGCACCTCGGCGCGCGTTTTGCTCTGCAAATTGACCATGCGATCATGCCACTGCTGGAGGCGCGCCTTGGCTTCGGCACTGTTGCCCCCCATCCGATTGCTCGCCCCGCTATCTTCAATGATGATCGCGCCGGGTAGATCCGGATAAAGACCGGCCAGCGCCATCGTCGTCGATCCACCCATCGAATGGCCCATCACAACCGGCTTGCTGAGGCCAAGCCCGGTGATCACGCCCGCCAGATCGGCGGCCATGGTCGGTGGATTATAGCCCGCTTCCGGTGCGTCGGAGCGCCCATGGCCGCGCGCATCGACCATGATCACATCGTAGTCTGCTTCCAATGCCTTGGCAACGGGCGTCCAGCAAAGGCCGTCATCCGAGAAGCCGTGGGCGAGCACAAGCGGCGGTTTGTCGCCGCCGGTGCGCGTGTAGTGCAGCGTAATGCCGTTGGCAGCAATTTTGTCTGAGGTCCAGTTGGTCATGGTGTTCTCCTTGCGTTTCTTTAGCGATCTGCGCGGTAAAATAAGATTTTTCAGTCAACCAGGATCACCCTTAAACGTGGCGCAAATGCAAGTTGTGTTTATGTGAGGCCATTTATGCCATGTTTAAATGGTTTACCCATTAGTGGCCCATCATGTCGGAATCGACCCGCTTCTCGGCGCCGGTGTCGAGCGCGGAGATGGCGGCGACTTCAGCGGCGGTGAGCGTGAAGTCGAAGATGTCGATGTTTTGGCGCAGCCGTGCGGGGTTCGATGACCGCGGGATCGCCACTACGCCAAGTTCAATAAACCAGCGCAAGGCAACTTGGGCCGGCGTTTTGCCATAAGTGGCGCCGATGGTGGCCAGCGTCGGCTCGTTGAGCAGCTCTTTGCCCTGACCCAGGGGACTCCAGGCGACCGTGACAATATCATGGTTGCGGCCATAGGCCACATGATCGGGCCGCGTGATGCGCGGGTTCAGTTGGATCTGATTGGCCACCGGGCGGATCGTCGTTTCAGCAGCAAGCCGATCCAGATGGGCGGGTTTGAAGTTGGAGACGCCGATCGCGCGGGTTTTGCCGGTTGCCAGCAGCTTCTCGAAGGTCCGCCAGGTAGAAATATACTCATCACGTTGGGGCAGCGGCCAGTGGATCAGAAGCAGATCAACGTAGTCCAGCTCGAGTTGGCGCAGACACTCATCAAGACCGGCAATGGCCAGATCGTTGCCCTGAAACTCGCCATCCAATTTGGTGGTGACGAACAGCTCTTCACGGGCGATGCCGCTGTCGCGGATGCCTTGGCCCACGCCCCGCTGATTGCGATAGCGAAAGGCGGTGTCGATGTGGCGATAGCCCGCTTCGATGGCCGTCACGAGTACGGGCGCAATCTGCTCATCGTTGAGTGACGCCGTACCCAGACCGATTTGGGGTATAGCGTGGCCGTTGTTGAGCGGGAGGGTTGGGATTGTCATGGTGTTGATCCTTTCAAACGTACATGGGAATTTAAGCTTATGACCTCGGTAACTATCCAGCCGCAGTCTCAGACTGCGGCGTGAGCTCAGTCGAACGTTTGTCAAAGGGGGCAACGGGTTTCGACAAGCTCAGCTCTCACGTACCTGAATAGTTACCCTCGTCAAAAAATCGTGGACAGCCTGGTTGAACAAAGCCGGATCTTCCAAATGTGCCAAGTGTCCCAGCCCTGCCAGGCAAATGTATGCAGCATCGGGAATCTTGCCGGCCGTTTTTTCCACCATGGGTGGGGGGGCATTTTGATCTTTACTGCCCACGATCAGCAGCGTGGGAATGGTAATTTGGCCCAGATTGGCGCGTTGATCAAAATCGATGAGGCTGAGCACACCGGCGCGAAAGGTGTCGTCCGCCACCTGTGCCATGCAGCGGATGGCCAGCTCGACGCCAGCCGGTTGCGCAGCCGAACCGATCATGTGGCGCACGATGGCGGGGGCCAGGTCGCGCATGGTTTGGCCGGCGTCCAGCGGGTCCAGCCGGGCGCGGATAAAGCGCTGCTGCCATTCGCCTTCACGCGGGCCAAAAGCTGGGCTGGTTCCATAAAGCACAGCCGCCGCCACTTCGCCCGGCCATGCGGCCAGATATTCCTGGACGATCATGCCGCCCAATGAATGGCCCACCAGAATCGGGCGGTCGAGTCGGCGCTCGAGAACAAAGTCGCGCAAGGCCTGCGTATATCCGGCAATGGTGGCGTTGGGCAGCGCGTCCGAATCGCCATAGCCGGGCAGATCGACGGCAATGGCGCGGTATTGCTGGCCGAATTCAGCAAGCTGGTAGCGCCAGCTCTCGGCGTTTAGGCCTATGCCGTGGATAAAGATGAGTGGCTGGCCAGCGCCTGTTTCTAAATGGCTGAGTTTCATGCGATTTCCATGCAATAGGGGTTACGCTAAAACGTATGTTCTGGTATGGCGTGTAAGCCATTTGACAATGGTACACGTTCGGTAAATATGATTCAATGGCACTGTCTACTTTAGAGATTGTTATCGTAGATTGTCATCGTAGATTGTCATCATAGATTGTCATCGTAGATTGTCATCGTAATGTCAGGTTATCCCTACTCTATGATGATACCATCTTGCCAGCAAAAACGTGAATGTATACTCACAAATTTAATTAAAGGAGCCGATCAGCTTATGTCGTCTAATTTTAACATGCCACAATCCATGCCGGTTATTGGACTGGATGCCGACACGCGTTCCACCTTTATTACCCGCACCTATATGCATCTGGCGGGTGCGATTTTGGGCTTTACGCTCATCGAAATGTTTCTCTTTAGCTCGGGGATAGCCTATGAACTGGCGCGTTTTATGTTGGGTGGCCCCTGGCTGCTGGTGCTGGGCGCCTTTATGCTCGTGGCCTGGATTGGCAGCAGCGTGGCCCATCGTGCAGAGTCGCCAGCGGCTCAATATGCGGCGTTGGCCGGCTATGTGGTGGCGGAGGCCATTATTTTTGTGCCCCTGCTGGTGATTGCCGAAGTTACGGCGCCGGGTGTTATCCAAAGTGCGGCCAGCGTCACCATAATGGGCTTTATCGGGTTGAGCGCCATTGTGTTTTACACGCGCAAAGATTTCTCATTTATGAACAGCGTGCTCATGTGGGCGGGCATTGTGGCGCTCATTTTGATCGTGGCCAGCGTGCTCTTTGGCTTTGAATTGGGCACCTGGTTTTCGGTGGCCATGATCGGGCTGGCGGGCGGCGCCATCCTGCGCGATACCTCCAATGTGCTCATGCATTATCCCGAGGATCGCTATGTGGCGGCGGCGCTGTCGCTCTTTGCCTCGGTGGCACTGCTCTTCTGGTATGTGCTGCGGCTCTTCTTGCAGCTCAATCGCCGCTAATACCAACCGCAGTTGGGTAAAAGCTATAGACCTCAAGAAAAAGATTTTCCACCCGCCCCCTGAGCCTGTCGAGGGGTAAGGGTGGAAAATCTTTTTATAAAAACAAACTGTACACCAAATCACTTTACAAAGACACAAATTAATTGGCGGCGTGGCAAGATTACGCCGAAAAAAAGATCCTATGATGCAGGGGAAAGAAGCGTGGCTGCGGCGGGTGAAGCAGTTAAAATCAGAGGTGTTTGCGCTCTATTTGGCCTATCGCGACCCGCGCACGCCATTCTATGCGCGTCTCTTTGTGGCCTGTGTGGTAGCGTATGCCTTCAGCCCCATCGACCTGATCCCCGATTTTATTCCGGTGCTCGGCTATTTAGACGATCTGGTGCTGGTGCCGTTGGGTATTGCGTTAGCCATCCGCATGATTCCACCGCCCGTGCTGGCCGATAGCCGCGTTAAGGCGCGCGAACTAATGGGCCAAGGCAAGCCAGTAAATCGGCTTGCTGGCCTGCTAATCGTGATCATCTGGGTTTTGCTGGCCGCTGTTGGTGTGCTGCTGGTAGGGGTGCATTGGTGGGGATAGCTCCCCTTATGTTCATGCTATAGCCCAGATGCGGCGCAATATACCCCATTTTTTGCTCCCTCAATTGCGTTCGGTCATGGCTGTGAAAGCATGTGGTCCACGGCGTCGGTCAGTTCGCCCAAGGTGGCGGCGACGAGGACTGAATCGGCCAGCGGGGCGTACTTGAGCATGTCGCTGTCGCCGCTGCCCCAAAGCATGGGCGGCTCGGGGTTGAGCCAGATGGTGCGGCGGCTGCGGCGGGCGATGGTCTGGAAGATCTCCAGCCGCGGGTCGTTGTAGTTGTTGCGGCCGTCGCCCACCATGATCACGGTGGTGCGGCTGTCGATGGTGTCCATAAAGCCTTGCGAAAAGTTCTCCAGCGCATAGCCCAGGTCGGTGCTGTAGTAGCCGGGCGGCATCCGCACCAGCACCTGCCCAATGGCTTCATCGGCGGTGGCGCCCACAAAGTCGGGCGAAATGTATTCCAGGTGGTCAATAAAGGCAAAGGCGTGCGTTTTGGTGACCAGATCTTGCAGCGCATAGACCAGGCTCAGCATCAGCTCCGAGCAGTGGCGCATGGAAGTGCTGATGTCGCAGATGACCACCAGTTTAGGCTTGAGGCGGCGGTTGCGGTGTTTGATGTCGAAGGGCACGGCGCCATGTTTCAAGTTGGCGCGGATGGTGGCCTTGGCGTCGAGCTGACCGCTTTTGGCCCGCTTTTGGCGCAGCGAAACGCGGCTGCGCAGCCGATTGGCCAGCCGCTGCACCTCTTTGCGCAGTTTGTCCATGTCGCGGTCGGATAGAGCGCCAAAGGGCTTGTCCATCAGGTTGTCCATGGCGTCGTCGGGCCGCTCTTCGCTCATATTTTCGGCAATGCGCTGGCCGGCAAACTGGTTGATCTGCTCCTCCATGGCCTTCTGATTGGCCTGGATCAACTGGCGAATCTGCTCCAGCCGCTCTTTGGTCATACCGAGCTGCTCCATGAGCTTCATCAGGTCGCGCATGGCCTCGCGCACTTCGTCAAAGCGCATGGCGCGCATCATGCGTTTGGCCATCCAGTCGCGATATTTGAGGTCATCCATGCGGTTGAGGCCGGTCATCTGCGCCAACTGGTTCAGCTCATCCTGCGAAAGCTGTTCGCCGCGCAGCAGCTTTTCCATCATCTGGCGCAATTGATCGCCAAACATGCGCAGCAGTTGGGCCAGCATCTGCGCCTCTTCGGGCGACATGTCTTCGGTGATGTCGCTCATGGGCGGATTGTCGGCGGTGTCGAAAAAGAGGGGGAACAGCTCGTCAAAGGTGGGCAGGCTGTTCATATCTTTGACCAGCGTGGCGCGCAAACTCAGCCGAAACGCCTCGCGCTCTTTGGCGCCCATCTCTTCGATAGCCTTAAAGGCATCGGCGCTCTCGGCCATGCTCACGCGCACGCCGCCGGCGCGCAGGGCCGAAATAAAACGAATTATGCGGTCGTCCATCATCGCTCCCACGCCGTCTTCCAAGCAACGGCAACTTCTGCGGGATCAACAGATTACACAGATTTCCAGGATTAAGCCTAATCTACGGCAACAATTATTCATGGTTACAAAAACCCAGAAGTCACAAAAATTTTTGACCTATTGTGAATTTTGCGTCCAATTTTGGTTGGCTTTGTGTGCAGCAAATAAAAAATCTTTTAAATCTGCTAAATCTGTTGATCCTTTCCCATTCAATCGTTCCAGCGGAATTGACTCAGGTCGTCTTCGTCAATTTGAGCACTGCCGCGGTCGTAATTGACGCGGCGTTTGACTTTGCGCAGGTCGCTTTCGTGTTTGAGCAGCACGCTCATGGTGGTTTCCAGCGTTTGGGCGTCGAGCTGCTTGGCGTTGAGCGCCACCAGCGAGTGCGCCCAATCCAGCGTCTCGCTGATGCTGGGCGACTTGCGCAGGTCCAGACCGCGCAGGGCCTGCACTAATTCCACGGCCTGACGGGCCAGCTTTTTGGAGAGGTCCGGCACTTTGAGCTGCACCACGGCCAGCTCCTGTTCTATATTGGGATAGCCAATAAAGAGGTAAAGGCAACGACGCTTGAGGGCTTCGCTCAATTCACGGGTGTTGTTGCTGGTGAGCACCACAATGGGGTGATGCACAGCTTTGAGGGTGCCCAGCTCCGGCACGCTGACCTGAAAATCGCTGAGCACTTCAAGCAGAAACGCCTCAAATTCGGCATCGGCGCGGTCGATTTCGTCGATGAGCAGCACCACCGGCTCTTCGCTTAAAATGGCGTTGAGCAAGGGGCGCCGGAGCAGGAAGCGCATGGAAAAGAAGACATCCTCCTCAGCGGCCAGCCGGTCCGCCGCCTCGGCCAAGCCGGTGCTGCCCTGCAGCGTCTGGCTGAGCTGGTCGCGCAGAAGCTGGGTGTAGAGCAACTGCTTGGCGTATTCCCACTCGTAGAGCGCCTTGGTTTCATCCAGCCCTTCGTAGCATTGCAGACGAATGAATTTACGCCCGGTGGCCCCGGCAATGGCTTTGGCTAATTCGGTCTTGCCCACGCCGGCCGGACCTTCGGTCAGCAGCGGCTTGCCCAGGCGCTGGCTCAAATAAGTGGTGGTGGCGATCTCGTCGCTGGCAATATATTGCTGACTGCTCAGCGCGCTTTTGGTCTCCGCTGGCGATGCAAATGCTTGTGTAATAGTCACAAATAGATCTCCTCTGCAAGATTAAATCGACGGCGCTTCTCAGTATCGAGTATCGAGTATCGAGTATACAGGAACTAGAAACTTGTTTCGCGACCAGAAAGTCTACCGATATACTCAATACTTACATTTACTTACAGTGTACCTCAAAAAAGCGCACACGTCACGCGCCAATATTAAACAAAATTGCTTAAGAATTATGCCACATATTATACAATTGGGGACGGTTGTTGGAAAACAGCGTTTTTATGCCACTTGGACCGCGGCCAATGCATCAATTGCCCGCCGGCAGCACATTGGGAGCATTCTGACATTTTCCGACTGGATTTTCCATTAAAATAGTTTAATGTTAAACTATTTTATGGGTAATGTTCACCAAAGAGGATATGGACGAATGAATCAGACAATTGCAGGGCTCCATCACATTACGGCCTTCGCCAGCGACCCGCAGCGCAACATCGATTTTTACAGTCAGGTGTTGGGGCAACGCCTGGTTAAGCGCACGGTCAACTTTGATGATCCGGGTACGTATCACTTCTATTATGGCGATCAGATCGGCAGCCCCGGCGCCATTTTGACCTTTTTCCCGTGGCCGGGGGCACCGCGCGGCAGACTGGGCAACGGGGAAGTGGGCGCGGCGGCCTATCGGATTGCGCCGGCAGCGGTGGGCTATTGGCAGCAGCGGCTGCAACAGCACGGGGTGACCACATTTGAAACGCAGAGCCGCTTTGGCGAAACTGTGCTGGTGCTGCAAGATGTGGATGGCATGGTGGTGGAACTGGTCGCCACTGAATCAGCCGGTCCGCCGCAGTATTGGGCGGATGGCCCCATTCCGCCGGAGCATGCCCTGGCCGGTTTTCACGGCATCACCAATTGGGTCAGCGACGCTGCTCAATCGGCCGCGCTGTTGACCGACGTGATGGGCTATCGGCTGGTGGGCGAAGAAGGGGCGCGCCTGCGTTTTCAGGCCAACGGCGCATTGGGCCACTTTGTGGACTTGATGGTGCGACCCAATCAGCCGCGCGGCCGCATGGGGGCGGGCTCGATTCATCACGTGGCCTTTCGCACGCCGGATGATGCGGCGCAGATCGCGTGGCAGTCCGAATTGGCTGCGCGCGGCTATGGCGTATCCGAAGTGCGCGACCGCCAGTACTTTCACTCGATCTATTTTCACGAGCCCAGCGGCATTCTGTACGAAATCGCCACCGATGCGCCTGGCTTTGCCACCGATGAAAGCGTGGGTACGCTGGGCCAGCAGCTCAAACTGCCGCCGTGGCTGGAGCGATCACGCGCGCAAATTGAGCAAGTCCTGCCGCCGATTCATTTATAGGAGCCTTTTGCCATGTCGACAACTTTACCTGCGCATCCACACGGCAATCAGCCGCTCTATAGCTGGGGCGCGCCCGCCGCCGAAGCCGCCGCGGCCATGATTCTGCTGCACGGGCGCGGCGCCACCGCCGAGGGCATCCTGACCCTAGCCGCGGCGTTTGCGCGGCCCCATCTGGCCTATCTGGCGCCCCAGGCGGCGGGCAATCGATGGTATCCCTATCGTTTTCTGGAACCGGTGGCGCGCAATGAGCCCTATCTCTCTTCGGCGTTGCAGCGTATTGATGAAATCGTCGCGCAATTGAATGACGCAGGTATTTCATCCGCACAAATTATTCTGGGCGGCTTTTCACAGGGCGCCTGTGTGGCGGCAGAATATGCGGCGCGCCATGCCCGACGTTGGGGCGGCCTGCTCATCTTTAGCGGCGGGCTGATTGGACCGCCCGGCGCGGCGTTTGAATATGCCGGTGCGCTGGCCGGCACGCCCACCTTCATCGGCTGCAGCGATACCGATTTCCACATTCCGCTGACCCGCGTCCACGAAACTACAGAGGTTTTGACCAGCCTAGGCGCCAACGTCACCGAACGCATTTATCCGGGCATGGATCACACAATTATCGAGGACGAAATTGAAGAGGCGCAAGCTATTATTGATCAATTGGAAGAGTGATCAACAGATTACGCAGATTAAAAAAGAAGGCTCATTATGCAATGCCAGGATCTACGGGTTACATTCCGGGAATGGGCCGCTTAAAGATTCAAGTTTCTCGCCGGCAATAGAGATTCTCTGCCTGAAAATGGCCCATTCCCGGAATGTTGAGTGCGCTGCCTTCCAGTTCCTTGGTATCCATATTGAGCCAAAAAGAAAATCTTTCAAATCTGTATAATCTGTTGATCAAAAAAATGAAAGGAATCCATATGCGCAAGATACAGACGCAGGGCGTCCACCACATTACGCTGATTGGCGCGGACCGGCAGACGTCCATCGATTTTTGGGAGGGTGTGTTGGGCATGCCCCTGATTTTTGAGCAGCCCAATTTGGACGTACCCGCCGAGAACCACCTCTATTTTGAGCCGGGCGACGGTAGCCTGGTCACCGTTTTTACCAATGAAAACCGCACACCGGACCCCACCGAAAACCCCGAGGGCATTGGCAATCTGCACCACATTGCGTTTACCGTTTCGCGGGCCGTTTACACCCAGGTGGCCAAGCGGCTGGACGAGCGCGGCATTCCGCACAGCGGCGAGGTGGACCGCGGTTTTATGGATTCGATCTATTTTCGCGACCCGCTGGGGCAGCTTTTTGAGTTGGCCTCGTACAAGTTTATACCGCCGGTGGGCGTCGCCGCCTCTGCGGTGCTGATGGAGGCGCACAAGCTGCGCGTGGCCGCTGGCGCCTATGCCATCGCCGACGAGCACCTGGCCGACGCCATTGAAAACCTGACCACGCGCACCACCCGTTCGCTTTCTGCGGACCGCAGCCCCAAGAATCCTTATCGATAGCGACCTGACAATTTAAGAAAATGGTCGCGCAAACGGAGGCTGAGCTTGTTGAAGCCGGAGCTGCTTCGGCTTCGACAAGCTCAGCCTCCGCGCATTTCCCTGTTTTATTTCTAAACTTACTCAAGCACCAGGCCCCAAAACGCAAGTCCACTCAAGTGGCCTGTACTGTCGCTCCCGCGTGATGCCCCGGGGCGATGAGCAGAAATCAGCCCTGCAAATTGTCTTGTCTGCCTTTTTGGTTGAAATGAAAAGCCTGTATAATCTGTACAATTCAGTCATTTTGAAGTTCGAACGATAGACCACGGGACTGTAACAGGTACACAGCTAAATCTGTGCGATCTGTGCAATCTGTGGTTCAAAAAGGGAGACGATTTATGCAGTTTGATAAACTGATTGAGTTTACGCAGGCGTTGGTGCAGATACAGAGCCTGAGCGGGCAGGAAGAGGGTGTGGCAAAGCGCGTGGAAGCGGAGATGCGCAGCCTGGGTTTTGATGAGGTGTCTGTAGATGCAAACGGCAGCGTTATTGGCGTGATTCAGGGCGCACAGCCGGGCAAGACCATGCTGCTGGACGCCCACATCGACACAGTGGGCATTTCGCCGGGCGTGCCGTGGGCGCACGATCCGTTTGCCGCCCAGATTGTGGATGACGCCATTGTGGGCCGCGGCAGCGCCGATATGAAGGGCGCGCTGGCCGCCATGATCTACGCGGCGGCCAGCCTGGACCGGTCGCAAATCAATGGGCGGGTGGCGGTCAGCGCCTCCACGTTGGAAGAGGTATTGGAGGGCGTCACGTTGCAAACGATCATGGACGCCGTGCAGCCCGATTTTGTGGTCATTGGCGAGGCCACCGGGCTGAACCTGGCGCGCGGAGGACGGTCGCGCCGAGGTGCATTTGGAGACCATTGGCAAGCCGTCGCACTCGTCATCGCCGCAATTGGGGCACAACGCGGTGCTGGACATGATGACCGTGGTGGCCGCGATTGAGGACATTGCACTGCCCGAGCATCCGCTTATGGGGCCGGCCATTTTGGCGCTGACCGACATTATTTCGGAGCCGTATCCGGGCTATTCGGTCATCCCCAGCCTGTGCAAAACGACGTACGATCGGCGGCTGTTGCCCGGTGAGACCAAAGAAGATGTGCTTAACGGCGTGCTGCAATTGCCCGGCGTGCAGGGCATCAAGCTCAACGCCAAGATTGCCCAGGGTGAGCACGCAGCGTACACGAGCGCCACGCTGCGCAGCGAAAAGTTTTTCCCGGCCTGGCTCTATCCGCAAGAGCATCCCTTTGTACAGAGTGCACTCAACGGGCTGCACGCCGCCGGTCTGAAGCCGCAAACGCGCGCCTATCGCTTCTGCACCAATGCCGCCTACAGCGCCGGCGTGGCGGGCGTCCCCACCGTCGGCTTCGGTCCGGCAGAGGAGGGCGATGCGCACGTGATCAACGAACGGCTGAAGCTGGATGAGCTGAAGGCGGCAGCTAGGGGATACAAGGGGATTATTGAGGCCACGATGGGGTGAGGGATGAGTGGCGGGTGGCGAGTAGCGGGTAGTGCGCCTAGCCACCCGCCACCCGCTACTCGCTACTCGCCACCCGCCACCCGCCACCCGCCACCCGCCACCCGCCACCCGCTACCCACCACCCGCCACCCGCTACTCGCCACCCGCCACCTTCTCCAGTTGCATAGCGAATTGAGGCGTCTCGCATTGTAGATTGCCGCTGAAATCCCGCACCATCTTGTAAATTTCCGTATCGCCCACTCCGTGAATGGCGTTCAATGGCGCAAGCAGATGCGCGTCTGCCAAGGCGGCGATTTGCAACGCAGATTCGCATAGGGTGTAGCCGGCGCCAAGAGGCGCTTTCTCTTGGACCGCCAACGTAGTATACCAGTCGCGGCCAACGCGGATATGCTCTGCATTGGCGTCGGCGCCGCCAAATTCATTTTTGGCCAGAAAGTTGGCGGGCGTGGTCTTAAGATAGATGGCTGTGGCGGCGCCGATGAATGTGTTGCCCTGAATGTGGTTGCCACTTATTTCGTCGCCCCGCAGATAAACGCCGCGGCGGGTCTCGGCGATCCGGTTGCTGACGACATAGTTGTCCGAAGAGCGTATATAGGCGCCTGTACCGCCGCGCTCAATTTGGTTCTTCACAATCCAGTTGTGCGCGGCGCCCGCATAGAGATGGATGCCATGCTTTTTAGAGTTGCTGATCTGGTTTTCAGAGATGAGGTTGCGCGTAGAATCGCGGCTGATGCGAACTCCCTGTTGATTGTTGATAATCTGATTATCATAAATCGCATTGTCGTGTGAATCCACAAGGGTTACGCCATCGACGTTATCCAACAGATAGTTTTCATAGACCGAATTGCGGTTCGTCTGCTGGTCAAGCATGATGCCGTGCAGCCGGTTATGGATGACGCGGTTGTGGCGAATCACATTGTTGAAGCAGCGTTTGGAAAAGATAATGCCGTGGTTGCCGTTGTTATAGACTTCGTTGTCTTCGACCAGAAAGTTGTTGGAGTCGTCGTGGGGGTCGATGCCATATTGCACATTTTCATAGACTTTGTTGTTGCGGATCACCATGCCGGTGGCGCCAAAGGTGTAGATGCCGAAGTAGTTATGGTGGATGCGGCTGTTCTCAACATAGCCCGTGGTTAATTGTTGGCCAAAGTGTTCTGGGTTTACGATGCGCCAGGACAGGCCATAGGAGCCGCCAGCTTTCGGGTTTAAAATCGGACTCCCCAAATAGCCAATATCGGCGTTCACAATGTCCATGCGGCCGTCGTTAATGCGGATGTGGCTGCGCCCGTCGGCATAGTTGTGATCGTAATCACCCCGCTGGGTATCCCACGAACTAATTTTCACATCGCTGATCAGAATGCTACCGCTGCGGCTATAGATACGCACGCTTTGTGCGTCATTGCTTTGCAGCTTGAGCCAGCTTACTTTAGGCCCTTCGATCAGGAGCGTTGTGTGGGCGCTGAGTTCCAGGTTGGCCTTGAGCAAATAGACGCCATCGCCCTCGTAGGCCAGCAACGTTTCATCCTGCAACTCGGCATAAAGCGCGGGCATTGTGACGACGGCGTCATAGCCTTTGATGCTAATGGTATTTGTGGCTGACTCAAACGCAATCTGGCCCGGTTTTGCCAATGTTGGCAAGCTTTGGCGATAAAGAGCCGGTTCAAGAAACGGCAGCGGAAATTGCACGGGCGCCCCCTGCTTAGCGGCGAGCAGGCTCAGCAGCCCAGCCGCCGGCTGGACGCCATAGCGCCGCATCACGCGCTCGGCAGTGTCGCCACCCTTGAATTGATACACGGCGACCGCGTCTTGCCGGTTTGTCACCTCGATACTGCTGGTCGACAGGGAAAGCTGGTCGACCTCTGAATCTGCTGTTACTAAGGAATAATTGGGCAAGTCCGCTTCCGTGCCAAAGACGTAAGGCTGCGCGGCCTGTGCCGTGCGGGGGCGAATAAACGTGTTCATGACGACAACAACGGTGCAGATCACGGCGGCCGTGGCCACATAGCTGGGGATCAGGCGCAAAAACTGAACGTGCTTCAAGCGGCTCCTATCCCAACGCGTGATCCAGCCCTGTGCATTCATGGTAAAAAAGGCATAGATGCGCACAATCACAAAAATCCAGCTAAAGAAGGTATAGGCGGGAACCATGAGGATACCCGCTGGGCGACGCAGGAGATGCGGCCAGATTTTGATCGTGCGCGATACCAGCCACCAACCCACAATGGCCACAGCCGCCGTCCACTCCTGGTGGTAGAGCGAAAGCAGGAAAAATGTGGGGGCCAGGAGCGCCGTAATAGGCTGAAAGAGCCGGTCGATCAGGTGAAAGGCCAAGGCAGGTTTGCGCCAGAGCCAGCCGCAGCCCAACGCCTTCAGATCGGCGCGCCAACTGTTGCGCGCCCAGCGCAGCCGTTGCTGCAGAAAGACGCTCATTTGGGGGAAGGCGGGCGTATAGACGCGAGCATTGTGCTGATAGCGCACCGACCAGCCGGCGCCCTGCAACAGGTGCGTCAGACACTTATCGTCGCCGCTGATGACGGGTTCGCCCCAAAATGTTTCATTGAGCAGTTCATCCAGCAGCGGCAGCACCGCGTCACGGCGATAGACGGCGGTGCGGCCAGAGATGCAGGTCAACGCGTCACCGGTGGCCGCCAGAAAGCGCATTTCATCGTTGTAGCGAATATCCATGTGAATATCAAAGAGCCACTGGGCCAGTCCTCGCGGCTTGAGGACATTTTGACGTGGGGCCACACCGCCCACCTTGGGGTCGGCAAAGGGCGTCACCACTTTGGATAATACCCCTTCGCCCCAAATCGTGTCGCTATCCACCAGGGCCACAATGTCGCCCGTGGCCGCCCGAATGCCATCCACCAGCGCCGGTCGCTTGCCCGGCTTTTTGGTCACAATCAAGCGGGCGCCGGTATAAACTTGCATAAAGGCGCGAAAGACCCGCAGACAGGCCTTATCCGTGTGGTCGATGACGGCGATGACCTCCTTGGGATTCTCCTGTATCCAAGAGCGCAGACCTTGGGCAAAAACGGTGGGATTCTCGTTGTAGACGGGGATCACAAGGCTGACGCTGAGCGAGGATGCAACCGGCGCCTGCGCCCGGTAGCTGCGGCCAAGCACCTGGCGCATCAGCCATATGCCCCACCGCCATAGCCCGATTGTGCCAATAGGCAGCAGGAAACTACTCCAGCCTAAAATACGCAATAATTCTGTGGGATGTAACCAGATCGCAGATAAGGTCGCAAGTAACTGTTCAAACATGATAAGCTCCAATGATTGGAGATAGGCCACAAGTGTCCAACCAGCACACCATGTGCAAAGGAAATCCAAGGCGCGCAGGGAGAACCAGTGCGCAGATGTGCCAACTCAATGTCGTTAAGTTAAGCAAATAACTTGTCAAAGTAACCAGTTTTCAGTGCGCAGTTTTCAGGGTGTGATTCGGGACTGATAACTGAAAACTGGGGACTGATAACTGCTAACTTAATGACATTGTGTGTCAACTGGGTTGTAGACTATCGGTAGTGAAATAATGGATGTTGAACGATACTTGGGTGGGAATTAGGTGGGTGGCAGGTGGGTAGCAAGCTTGCGTTGTCAATGGGGATGGGTGAATTAACAGCGGAAACGGATATTACACAGTCAGAATTGCGGACATCTCATATAACCTCCATGGTATGGACAGCAGCTTGTCCAAGCTTCCCTCCATCGAATGTCGTAAAATTGTGTGGGGGATGATTAATACGTATGTCGCACAGGATACCAGGAATTGGGGCCGCCTGTGCGGTGTGAACGCAGACCTATACCAAACGCTTTCCCTACTAATTTAAACGGTTTTCGGACGGAGCGAATGAACCATAGCGTTATTGGGATGAAACAAAAAGGCGGAAAAAGGAGCGACGAAGCACCTTTTTCCGCCTTTTAACATCAGAAAACAGCCGGTCAACCACCCATCCCCCTCGTTCCGAATCCAGCTCCTAAACCCTCGTAAATCGTAATTCGTACATCTATCCCCTTTCCACCAGCATTCGCGCCGCCACGCCGCCGCCAATCAGCCCGAACAGATGCCCCAACCAGGAAACGCCATTTTGCAGCGGCAGCACGCCCCAAATAATGCCGCCGTAGAGAAAGATGGCTGCCAGCGCTAGGAGGATGGCGGCCCCACTGCGCTCCAAATAGCCGCGGGTGAGCAGATAGCCGAGATAGCCAAAGATGATGCCGCTGGCTCCCAAGTGCAGCGTGTGGGCGCCGCCCAAGAGCCAAACGCCCGCGCCGCTAACCAGAATCGACACAATGGTCACTGTGAAAAAATCACTCCGTCCGCGGATCATCACCAGCGCGCCCAATATGAGCAGCGGCGCCGTATTGCTCAGCAAATGCGCCCAGCCGTTGTGCAGGAAGGGTGCAATCAGGATATTGCGCACGCCAATCATGGTGCGCGGGCGAATGCCAAAGCCATCTAATTGGCCGCCCCAGAATATCCAATCCACCGCTTCTAAAATCCACAGAAAAGCCACGAAAACGCCCAGAACCGTAATGTTTTTGAGCGCTTCGCGTTTCAGCATGTCTGTTCGCACTTTGGTAATCACAATCGCACTATCCTGTTATTGAAGTTTGGCCGAAATTATAAACACGGATGGGAGGAACACGGATGCGGATTGGGCGGATTCCCCATCCGTGTTCCTCCCATCCGTGTTTACAACCTGACCGGAATATCCATATCTCCAGCAGCCAAGTATAATATCCGGCATGGCCTATTCACTCACCGACCAATTTCGCGGACTGCGCACCACCTTGCGACTCAGTGGCGTCGTATTGGGATTGGGCGGCGGCGCCATGCTCCTCTTCCTGCCCCCAAGCCAATTGCAGGCGGCAGGCGTTGCCGTCGCCGGCGCGCTGTGGCCAATCCGCCTGGCCGGCGCCCTGCTGATCAGCGTGGGCAGCCTCTTCCTCTACGCCGCCTCCGAACGGGTGATTTCCCCCGCCGCCGCCTTTACCGCCGTCATCACCCACAGCCTGTTGGCCATTGTGCTGCTGCTGGCCTATCTGCAACGCGAATTCACCGAGCTAACTGTCGGCGGCCTGGCCATCCTGCTGGCCGTTTTCCTGCTCTGCCTGATCGGCGCCATCACGCCCCTGCGCTATCTGCGCGGCGGCTATCGCAATTTGTAGAGAACAGTACGGAAGGGGAAGCGGAAAGTTGCGGGGGAGGGGTGCGTATTGCGTATTGCGTGAACCGGTTGAGAAACTTGTTGCCCAACGAGAACCTCTCCCGGTACACGTAATACGCAACACGCAACACGCCCTCCTTCCCCACTTGTCCTCACATCGCACCAAATGTATACTTGGCTCCATGATGCTTTTGACGAGCCCGACCCCCGGCCAACTTGAACTAATTGACTCACCCGTTCCCACCATTGGAGCGGGTGAGTTGCTTGTACGGCTGCTGGCCTGCGGCATTTGCGGCACCGACTTGATGAAGGTGTATCAAACCGGCGGCGGCGCGGCGGCGCGGCCCATGCAATTGGGGCATGAATTGGTGGGGGAAATCGTCGAAGTAGGCGCGGGTCTGACCCATTTTCAAATTGGCCAACGTGTGGCCGTGGCCCACCACGTACCCGATTATGGTTCGCACTACAGCCGCCGCGGCAGCGCCCCCATGGATCCGCATTTCAAGCAGACCAATATCGACCCCGGTGGCTTTGCCGAATATATGCGCATCCCAACCGAACACGTTGCCCATACCGTGCTGCCCCTGCCATCTGCCATGCCCACCTTGCGCGCCATCTTTATGGAGCCGTTGGCCTGCTGTCTGCGCGCCCTGGATCGCGCACCGGTGCTGGAAGGGGACACCGTGCTCGTGGTTGGCGCCGGCGCTGTGGGCATGCTCTTTGCACCCCTGTTGCGCGACCGCAGCGCCACCGTGATCATGAGCGACATCCGCCCGGAGCGGCTGGAACTGGCCGCGGCCTGGGGCGCGCATCAGGCCCTCCACGCCGCCGAGGATGATGTGGCGGCCATCATGCGCGCCCAAAGCGATGGCCGCGGCGCCGATCTGGTGATGCTCACCGTGGCCACGCCTACCACACTTGAGCTGGCTATGAACGCTGTGCGCGATGGAGGGACAATTCTGCTCTTTGGCGTCAAGCCGCAAACGGTAGCCGCAGCCGATCTGTGGGCGCTGTGGCGGCGTGAAATCAACCTGGTCAGCAGCTACTCCGCCACGCCGGATCTGTTGCCGCGCGCCCTGGCTTTGCTGCGGCGCCAGGAATACAGCCTGGAGAGCACGATCAGCCATACTTTTCCACTGCGGGAAGGACCACAGGCGTTTGCGCTGGCCCACAGCGGGGCGGCAGGGAAAGTGGTTATTTTGGCTTGAGTGGGGGGCCGCGCAACACCCGTTACACAAACGGATATATTTCGACCGACCCAATCATTTCTGAACCAGTACACGCAACACGCAACACGCAACACAGGAGACCCCATGTCAAACATCGTAATCCTCGGCGCCGGCGTTATGGGCAGCGCCTTTTCCGTCCCCCTTGCCGACAACGGCCACGCCGTGCGGCTGGTCGGCACTTTTTTGGATGGCGATATAATTGAGGAGATTCACGAAAGTGGACGCCACCCACGGCTGCGCGCCCAACTGCCGCAAACCGTGCAGCCCTATACTTATGATCGGCTGGACGAGGCACTGGTGGATGCCGACCTGGTGGTGCTGGGCGTCAACTCGCTGGGCATCGATTGGGCCGCTGATATGCTGGCCGACCGGCTGCCCGAAACCACGCCGCTGCTCTTTCTGACCAAAGGGCTGGAAGGCGACGGCGAAAATCTACACATTTTGCCCCATGCGCTGCGCAACCAGCTTCCCGAGCGGCTGCAAGAGCGGGTGCAACTGGCGGCGGTGGGCGGCCCCTCCATTGCGGGCGAATTGGCCGTGCGTCACCCCACCGGCGTGGTCGTCACCGGCACAGACGGCGAACTGCTCAACCGGTTGGCGGGATTGCTGCGCACGCCCTACTATCACGTCTGGCCCAACAGCGATCTGATCGGCGTGGAGGTTTGCGTCTCCATGAAAAACGTTTACGCGCTGGCCGTGGGTCTGGCGGCTGGGCTATTGGAAAAGGCGGGCGAGGCGGAGAATCAGGCCCCCTCCCAAGGGAGGGACGTGATGCACAATTTGGCCGCAGCCATTTTTGCCCAGGGGCTCTATGAGACATCCTATCTGGTCGAGTTTATGGGGGGGCGGCAGCGCAGCGTGGTAACCCTGCCCGGCGCCGGCGATCTCTACGTGACCTGCCAGGGCGGGCGCAACAGCCGCATGGGTCGGCTGCTGGGCCTGGGCCTGCGCTACACCGACGCCAAGCGCGCCCACATGCCCGCAGACACCATCGAAGGCGCCGAACTGGCGCTGGCCATCGGCGCCACCGTGGAGAAGATGGTCTATCAGCAAAAGCTCAATGGCGACGCTTTGCCCCTGCTGCGCACCATGATTAATATTGTGTGTAACGATGCGGAGGTGGCGATTCCGTGGGAGAAGTTTTTCGCCTCAAACTAAACCCCAGAATCAGATAACGATTCATGGACACATGGTGGACCACTATGAACTTTCGACGATATTATATACCGAATGCTACTGTGTTTGTTACCAACGTAGTGCATCTGCGCGAACCAATCTTCCAGAATCCTGCATACATGGAAATGTTGCGTGATGTTCTACATGAAGTGAAGAAACTGCATCCGTTTGAAATGACGGCCTATGTATTCTTGCTCGAACATCAGCATATTATGTTCAAACCTACAGGAGCAAGCAATTTCAGCAAAATCATGCAGTCATTCAAAACGAATTTCACCAAGGTATATAAAAATACGATTGGCATCACCAGCCCGATGAAGTTTTGGCAGAAGCGATTTCGCGATCATATCATTCGGGACGATAAGGATTTTCGCGCACACTTGGACTACATCCATTATAATCCTGTCAAACATGGGCTAGTAAGCAAACCGGAGGATTGGCCTCATAGCAGTTTTGCATGGTGGAAAACACAGGGGGCATATGCAGATCGCTGGGGGTGGTCATTGCCGGATACATTAGACGACATAGATCTTGACAAATACGAATGAACTTATATTGATGCGCGCCGACGCGTTGGTTTCACCGGGCTTGTCACACAACATGTGTGACTACGCATTGACATCGTCCCTTCGTAGGTCACTCTTGCAGAGTGACACCCACCGATGCGCGCCGACGCGTTGGTTTCACCGGGCTTGTCACACAACATGTGTGACCTACGCACTGGCATCGTCCCTTCGTAGGTCACTCTTGCAGGTGACGCCCGTGGACGCGCCGACGCGTTGGTTTCACCGGGCTTGTCACACAACATGTGTGACCTACGCACTATCGTCCTTCGTAGGTCACTCTTGCAGATTGACACCCGTGGACGCGCCACGCGTTGATTTCACGGGCTTGTCACACAACATGTGTGACCTACGCACTGGCATCGTCCCTTCGTGGTCACTCTTGCAGAGTGACACCCACCGATGCCGGCGCGTTGGTTTCATCGGGCTTGTCACACAACATGTGTGACCTACGCATTGACATCGTCCCTTCGTAGGTCACTCTTGCAGAGTGACGCCCACCGACGTGCGCCGACGTTGTTTCATCGGGCTTGTCACACAACATGTGTGACCTACGCATTGACATCGTCCCTTCGTAGGTCACTCTTGCAGAGTGACGCCCGTGGACGCGCCTTCGACGCATTGATTTCACCGGGCTTGTCACACAACATGTGTGACCTACGCATTGACATCGTCCCTTCGTAGGTCACTCTTGCAGAGTGACACCCACCGGTGCGCGCCGACGCATTGATTTCACCGGGCTTGTCACACAACATGTGTGACCTACGCATGATACTCTGCCACGTGGCGTGTCATTTGGTGCGTTAATTCTTGCAGCGCCGGATAGGTGGCAATGTATTGGTCCACATAAAATTGATACGCTTCATGGGCCGCGGGATTGGGCTCGATGCGCCCGGTGACGTGGACCATGTGCGCCGCGGCCGTTTGCACATCGGGATAGAGCCCGGCGCCCACGGCGGCCAGGATGGCCGAACCCAGCGCCGGTCCATCGGCCACTTTGGTAAAGTTAATGGGCGCGTTGCTCACGTCGGCGTGGATTTGCATCCAGAGCGCGCTCTTGGTGGGGCCACCCGCCGCCACCATCTCCTGCACCGCAAAGCCATTACTGCGCATGACGCGCAAAATGTGCTCGGTGCCATAGGCCACACCTTCCATAATGGCCCGAAAAAGATGGCCGGTGGTATGCTTGAGCGACAGCCCGCGGATGATCCCGCGCGCCTCCGGGTCCACGTACGGCGTGCGGTTGCCCTGCCAATAATCGAGCACCAGCAGCCCTTCGGAGCCGGGCGGGATGGCCGCCGCCAGTTCGTTGAGCACGCTGTAAATATCCACCCCGCGGGCGGCGGCCTGTTGCATCTCCTTGCCGCAGAAATTCTCCTTAAACCACTTGACCACCGAGCCGGTGGACACCTGGCCGCCCTCCACCGTCTGCTGGCCGGGCATAACCGCATCGGTATATGTGCCGAAGATGCCCTTGGTGTGGAACGACTGGCTGGTCTGCCCCAGCGCTAGGTGCGATGAACCGGTGATAAACGCCACCTTGCCCGGCGCCACCACGTTGAGCCCAATCATGGCCACAAAGGCGTCGGCGCCCCCCTCGGCCACGGGAATGCCGGCGGGCAATCCCAACTCCGCGGCCACATTGGCCAGCAGCGGCCCGACCACGGTCCCCATATCCAGCACACGCGGCGGGAATTTGGCCAGCGCATCCGCCAGCCCAATCTGCGCATAAAAGCTGTCCGGCCAGCCGCCCTCGGCCCGGTCATAGTACCAGCGGATGCTGGTGTTGTTGATGCTGGCCACCCATTCGCCGGTGAGCCGATGGGTGAGCCAGTCTTCGCATTCCCCCAAATAAGCCGTGCGCGCCCAAAGCTCCGGCTCATTCTCTTTGATCCAGAGCGCTTTGCAGGGCATCCACTCGGCGGAGACATTGCCAAAGCCGTTGTATTTAAGGGCGCGGTGCCCACTGGCCGCAATGCGGCGGGCCTGGTCGGCGGCGCGCACATCCATCCACAAAATGGCCGGGCGCAGCGGGCGAAACTGTGCGTCCAGGGCCACCACGGTACAGCTTGTGCAGTCGGTGCTCAGCCCCACGATCTCCTCTTTGTGCACGCCGCTTTTGGCCACGGCGGCCCGCGTGGCCTGCACCAGCGCGCTCCACCATTCATCCGGCTGCTGTTCGGCCCAACCCGGCCGCGGGTGATAAAGCTTGTATTCCTTGGAAGCAAAAGCCGCCGGTTCGCCCTGTTGATCAAAGACGCCTACGCGCACGCTTTCTGTGCCAAAGTCAATGCCGATAACGTATGGGCCAGTCATGGTTGCTCCTTCGGGTGATGACAAATGTCTATCGAGGTCCGAGTCAAACAAAGAAATACTTTATAAACCACAGATTTCACAGATTTTACAGATTTCCCCTCTGGAGATTACAAAATCTGTGCAATCTGTAAAATCTGTAGTTTATCCCATGGCCGCAATGGCTGCCGCCGGATCATCGGCCAAGACCGCATCGACACCCAGCTTCAAGTAATAACTCATGCGCTTTTCAGGCGTGGTGTCTAATGGGCAGACGATGGAATCCCAGCGGTGCGCCCAGGCCACGTAGAGCGGATTGGCGTAGAGCAGCGGCCAGGCTGGCCCCAGTAGTTCAACGCCGCGTTGGGGGAGTGCATTGGTCAATGTGATATTGCCGGTGGGAATGGCCGGGCAGAGCGCCTCCACCGTGGCAATATGGCTGTGCTGAAACGACACAATGGCGCAGCGCTCCAACATATTGCACGCCATGAGCAGATCGATTAAGCGGCGGGCGTATTGGCGGTCTTGAAAGAGCGGATCCTTCAGCTCCAGCAGCAGCGGTGTTTGGGCATGGGTGGCTTCGATTAGCTCCAGCAACGTGGGGATGCGGTCGTCACCGGGCTGGTTGCTGGCGGGCAGAATGGTGCGGAGCTGCTGGAGCTCGGCCAGCGTATAGTCGCGTACGTAGCAGCGTCATTGGTCATGCGCCAGCGTGTCATCGTGAAAGAGCACGATCTGGTCGTCTTTGGTAAAGCGCAGATCGGTCTCCAGCGCAAAGGCGCCCTGCGCCAGCGCCAATGCAAACGCGCGCAGCGTATTCTCCGGCGCCAGCGCGCTGACGCCGCGGTGGGCCACCACAAACGGCTTGCCCTGCGCCTGCCGCGCCGCCCGAAACTCTTGCCACTTCATAAATTGATTTCCAGGATATCAGAAGATTTGATTTTTTGATCAACAGATTAAACAGATTTAAAAGATTAGAAGAAATCTGTGTAATCTGTGTAATCTGTTGATCACGTAGTGGGTGTTTTACACCATCAAATGTATTTTACATCTATTGATGACTTGTCGCTTCTGATTCGACCCAGTGGCGCAGGAGGCCGCGGAAGTGGCCGATGTATTGATCGTGCTCGTGGGATGGGAAGGTGGTGCGCACCGTGTTGACCAGCATGTTGTCAAAGTCGGCGCTCTGCACCACTTGCCACATGATCTCGTCCAGATCTGTGAGCACGGCAGCGCGGAATTCGTTGAAGCGTTCGGTTTCCAAATGGGCATCGGCCAGCTTTTCGTACGCCGTCAGCTTTTCATCGTATGAGCGATCCGAGTCGGCAATTTTAAAATAGTCATCAATATTCATGGTGATGTGCATAGGTCGTTCTGTGACGAGGCAGAAGATGCTCCACGCCCACAGCGACTTGATGGCCCAGGGGAAATAATAGTGCAGGCTGGTGACGGCAATATCCGGGCAGGCGTTGGCAAAGTCAATGGGCCAGAGCGTGCCGTCCTTCAGTATCGCCTCGCACGAGTTGAAGTCCCAGCGGAAAAAGGCGTTGATCACCTTTGTGATAATGCGCGCCTCGCGGCCCTTTTCGGCATTCAAAAAGTTGTGGTCGATGATGTAGCGCCCGTGCATGGGTTGGGCCGGATCGTAGCGGAAGCTGCTGATCTGCGGGCCGATGCCCAGCGAGCGCACGAATACGTCAAAATTGTCCAGCCCCGCTTGCAAATGCATAAGCGTCTGGCCCGATTCGTTATAGGCGCGCCACAGATCATCCTGATTGCCAATGCGGCTGACGCCGCGCCAGCCGCCGCCGTCAAAGGGCTTCATATAGAGCGGGTAGCCGATGTGCTGGGCAATTTCAGGCAGATCAAACAGATCGTGATAGTTGCGGGCGGTGATGCGATATTTTTCGGTGTCCGGGCCAACCTTAGAGGGGATGAGCCAGGTCTCGGGGATGTTGAGCCCCAGCCGGATCATGGCGCAATAGGCCGAGTGTTTCTCCATGCTCTGGAACGTAAACGGGTTGTTGAGCAGATAGACGCCGTTGATCAGCGCCGCCTTTTTGAGCCATTCGCGCGGGTTAAAGTGCCAATAGGCCAATCGATCAATGACCAAATTGTAGCTGGTGGCGGCGTTGAGCGGAAAGGGGTGAATGCGGATGCGCTCTACGTCGATTTTGTAGTTTTGCCCGCCATATTCGATGGAGGGAAAGCGCCGGGCCAGCAATTCAAACGCCGTCGGCCAATCCTCCTCATCCCCCAGCAGCAGACCGATCTTTTTGGTGTTCATGGTTCCTCCATTGGGCTTGTTTGTTGTGAAAGGGTGAAAGGGGGAAGGGGGAAAGGGGGCTCCTCTTCACCCCTTCACTCTGTCAGCTTTTCCAGATGTTGCGCAATCTGCTTGCGCCACCAGTACCAGTGATGTTCGACGTCGTGGCCCCAAAGGTCGCGCTCGTGAGAAATGCCTTTTTGGGCGAGTAGATCGGCCAGGCGGTTGGTCTCTTCGAGGCACTTGTCTTCCCAGGCGCCTTGACGCAGACCAGCGAGATGGGCATGGTGGCGTACGTGTTCCAGCGCATCGCCATGCAGGTTCACAACATAGGCCACGGGATTGTTGAAATATACATCCTGCGAATCGCTGGAACCAGTAATCTTTTCCAGATCGTAGCGACCGCTCATGCAGAGGGCATAGGGGAAGATATGTGGAAACTTGAGCGCAAAGTTGGCGGCGTGATATGCACCCAGGCTGCACCCGGTGAGGCCGATCTGCACTTGCTCATCGCGACAGTCGGTGCGGATGGCGGGAACCAGATCGTGCAGGATAAAGTCCTGATACGCGTTGTGACGCACGGCGCGCCAGTGTGGATCAATGCCCTGGTTGAGCCAGCTTTCGTTGTCCAGCCCTTCGGGGCAATAGACTTTGAGCTTGCCAGCGTCAATTAAATGCGCAATGGCGTCGATCATGCCGTTGTTTTCAAAGTCATAAAACTGTCCGCCGCCCGAGGGAAAAGCAATCAGCGGACGGCCAAAGTGGCCAAAGGCCAACACCTGCATAGGGCGCCCCACGGCGGGGCTGTGGATGGTTTCGTAGCGACGTAACATAGATTTACAGTTTTTTGGATCAACAGATTATATGGATTTTAAAGATTTTATGATTCTAGCAAATTTGGGTTTATGCCCATAGGTGAACACTACAACGGATTCCCCACACGAAATCTTGGAAATCTGTGCAATCTGTTGATCACGAAGTGAGTGTTTTACACCATCCAAAATTTATTCTTTCGGAAAGAGAAATTTAAGCACTTGATCCAGGCGGGCCGACCAAGAGGATTCGTGATGTCTGCCGCCTTGGTCGATGTAAAATTGGTAATTGGACCCGGAATGAAAGCCATTGGCCAGCAGCGCTTGATTGGCCAGCTTGGTCAGCGCCAACCCATCATCGCCAGCGTCGCTGGTCGTGCCGCTGTCCAGCCAGAGGCGCACGTCGGGCGGCGGACCGGTGCGCAGCCGCTCGATGGCGGCGTATTGACCGGCGCCGTTCTGCGCCGTGATCCAGAAGGAGGGCGACATGACGGCGTGGTGGCGGGCAAATGCGGGATGCTCCCAAGCCATGTAGAGCGAGAGCAGCCCGCCCAGCGATGAGCCGCAGGTGGCGGCGTGTTCTCGCCCGGTCAGCACGCGATAGTGCTGGCCAATGTAGGCCGCCACTTCCTGATAATAGCGCACTGTTTTGTCCGCCGCGCCTTGGATAGTGGGGGAAAGTGGGCTTACTTTGCGCCGACCTTTGTGTGCGCCATTGGGTTGCGCGCCATTGGGTGATGGGGGGGGATAAACGGCATAAGGCGGCAGATATTCCGCCAAACGCGCCGCCTGGCCATTGCTGACGCCCACAATAATGCATTCGCGCATCTGGCCGGCCGCAATCAGCCGGTCGGCAATTTCATCGGCGCGCCAGGAACCTACATAACTGTCCTGCACAAAGGCTTCAAAAACATTTTGCCCATCGTGCATATAGAGCACAGGATAGCGCCGCTCAACGTGCTCATTGTAGCCGCGCGGCAGATAAATGTAAAGCGGACGCGGCGGCAAGCTGCCCTGGAAGTTGGGGACTTTCAGTACACTCGAAGGCGATAGTTTGGTTGGATCTGATTTAACCACACGCACCATCGTAGCCGTTTGTTGCCGTCCAAATTAGTGAGGCGATAGGAAAAACAAATTTATGCGGCAACAGGAGTCAAAGTAAAAACCTGGGCCATTTTTGCGGCGCGGGCAATATCCCCTAAGCGCAATGCTCGGCGAATGTCGTCCAACCTGTAGGCATCTGTCAGCGACAGATAGGGTGACCAGCCATCGTTGGTATCGATCAGCTCTACTTCAACCTGCGCTACATATTCCCCTTCATGAATATATTTTGTATATTTTCTCATGGGCAAATCGTACTATGTGATCTATTCTTTGGCAATTCAGCAATACAGACAAGAAGAATGCTCTTTATCGAGCCCACTCGATTCCTTCCTCTAACCAATTGGGCAATTGGCCGTTAATGGTGAACAGCGGTTCCGCGTCGCCGCCCTGCGTGGAAATCTGCCAAATACCCCACGCATCGCCGCGGTTGCTCACAAAGGCGATCTGCGTACCGTCCGGGCTGATGGCGGGCAGACCGTCGTTGGCCGGATCGTCGGTCAAACGCGTGACCGGGCTATCGGAAATGCTTTCAGCAATGTCGACGCGATAGAGTTCCCAGTTGTCGTCGCGCTGGTCGCTCATAAAGATGATGAACGAACCATCCGGCGCCCAGCGCGGCCGGGCATCGCCCCGGTTATCGGTGAGAAGCTGAGGTTCGCCGCCCGCCGCATCCATGAGCCACAGACCGCACACGTCGCCGCTGTTGTCGCAGCCGCGATAGACCACCTGTGTCCCGTCGGCACTCCAGTCCGGCTCCTGGCCAAAGGTGAGCACCTGCTCTTCATTGGCGCTGGCATCGGGTGCTGCGCCCAATTTGCTGCGATAGAGCCGCCAGGCGCGGTCCCCTTCGCGATTGGAGGCAAAGATCAGTTCATCGCCCGCCGGGCTCCAGGTGGGGTAGCTGTCTTCCACAAAGGTGCTGATGCGGATGCGCTCGCCGCTTTCCAGATTGTAGCCGTTCAAGCCCAGCATTTCGCCGCGCAAGCCGTGGAACGCCAGCAGCCCGCCATCGGGCCGCAGCCGCGGCTGGATGCCCTCTTCGACGACCAGTTTCGCCTCCGCATCGCCGATGGTAAAGACGTAAATATTCTGTTGGCTACTGGCTCCATCCTGGGCGGAAAAATAGATGCGCCCGGTCGCGGCCGGTGCGGCGGAGGCGGGGGCGGGCGTTTCTTCGCCACTCAAAAGGGCCACGGCGGCGGCATAAAACGTATCAGTGGGCGCCAGTTCGGCAGCAATGGTGATCTCGGCCAATGCGTCCAGCGGCGGCGCCTCTTTGAGCCAGAGCGCCCAGCCGCGCAAGAAGCGGCCGGCCGCATTGTCCGGCTCGGCGCTGAGCCCCAATCCCACCATTGCATCAATGCGGTCTGCCAGCTCGGTCTGCCAGCCGTCGGCCACGGTCCCCACAATCAGCGGCGTGGTTTCACTGAAAATCTGCGTGGGCGAATAGGCGCGCATCACGTCGACGGCGGCGGCGTAATCGCCATAAAAGATGTTGCCCAGAATCGGATAGCCGATCTGCTCATCGGCGCTGATGCTGCCAATGGCCAACTGCCGCTCCTGCGCATTGAGCCCGATGTTGATCACGTTCCAGGCGAAGGCCGGATTTTCATTGCCGGTGCTCAACGATTCGGCCTCCGAAATGGTGATCTGGGCGTCTTTCCAAAGCCCGGCGTTGGCTAGCTCCACCGCATGATTATTTAAGTCGCGCAGTTCGGCCGGCGTGTCTTCATCTAGCAACGCCAGTTCAACCGGAGCCAGCGCCGCCCCATCCCAGCGTAGAATTTGGGTGGATACCGCCCGCACGCCGCACGCATAGCAGAATACGTAATAGTCTGTGGCGTCCAGCAGCACTTCGCCAACGCCGTCGCCATTGAGATCGCGCACCGCACCCACGCCGGGGCTGGAGCTAAAACCATTGGCTTCCAGCTTAAAAACAGCGCCGTCAAAGCTGTAAATTTGGAAAACGCCGCTGTGGGCGCCGGCGCCGCCTTCCACTTGCAGCCAGATGCGGTCGTCGGTAATCTGCACCTGGGTCACCCCATTGGCGGGCAGGTAATCGGGGCCAGTTGGGGCATTTTCATCGGCGGTATTGCCGCTCAAAGCAATTTGCGCCAGCAACTGCCAGGCGCCGGCGGCATTGGGCGCAAAGATGGCCATGCCGTGGTCGCGCTCATTGTCAAAGTCACGCATGCCCACGGTGTGGACTAGCCAGCGCTCCTCGCCATCCGGTGTAAAGATGCGCAGCGCCTGCAAACCCTCGAACACCGGATCGGCAGGTTGGACGTTTAGCCATTTGCCGGCTTGCTCCAGCAAATCCGCCACGGCAGGATCGACCTCGGCGGAAGCTGTCGCCGGGGCTGCGGCTTCGGCGGCTGGCGCTGGTGTTGTGGTCGGTTCGATGGCGGCTGGCTGCTCTTGCACGGTTGGTTGCTCCTGCGCGGTGGCAGTTGGTGGCGCACTGGTGGGTGTAGCCGCGGTCTCAGTTTCCAGGGCGGCGGCGGTCTGCGTGAGCGCCACGGCCACGGCCACTTCCTGTTCGTTTGCGCGCCCACAAGCAG